>JABISG010000062.1 GCA_018699955.1 Planctomycetaceae bacterium
GCCGACGTTGGCAACCAGACCCAGCGTTCGGGGGGAATGACGTTGCCATCGACCTGGATCGAATCTTCCAGGGGCGTGTAAATGGCATAGCGACCGTCGCGGCTGACGATGCTCGCTTGATGTTCGGCGACCGACTGATCGGTGAGCGCTATCTGATTCTCAGGCCCGCTCCCCACGTGCACAAGTTCTTCATTGAGTTGAAAAACCTTGCCGCGGTCGGGACCGCTGGTCACTGTAATGCGTGCCGTCTTGCCCATGCGTTTGTTTCAGGTTTCCGCAAAATGACCGGCAACAGTCGGCAGAATCAGATTCCACCCAATGGCCGTTAACAATAAAAAAGTCGTCGCAGTGGTGGCTTCCAGCCGCGGCAACAATTGATTCCACGTGGCGGCTGGAAGCCACCATTACGGAACATCCAACACTTATTCACCGCCCGATCCTAAGACTCATCGGCCCGCCTATCTTACGACATGACATCAAAATTGACAAAGTTCAGAACGAACGGTCCAAGGATAATCAGCACAGTTGCCGCCATGACCAAAATGGCGGGCAGCAGCATTTTGACTCCCGCCTCGCCGGCAATGGTTTCGGCCCGCTGTGTCCGTTTGATGCGGAGTACATCGGCCTGTGTGCGAAACAGTGTTGCCAGCGGGGTCCCCAGTTCCTCACCCTGAATAATCGACCCGACAATGCTGGTGATTTCATCGTCGGATAGTCGTTCGCGAAGTGATTCCAGTGCAGCCGTTCGGTTCTTGCCCATGCTCATTTCGCCGAGGACACGGCTGAATTCGACGCCGACCGGATGATCGCGAAACTCGGCGACCGCCTCCGTCATCGCCTGCAAAAACGTCGAGCCGGCCTCCATCAGCAGTGTCAACAAGTCGAGCAGGAACGGCAGCCGCCGTTTGATGACAAACAGACGGTACTCGGCGCGAACCGTCAGGTTCCGTCTCAGCAGCCAGCCGGCCAGCACAACCATCGCCAATGCAATGATGACACCGCTTGGTCCCATGATGTCTATTCCGAAGTACAGGAAGAGCGGCATCAGGAACAACGCCTGCAGTTCCAACAGGCCCAGATACTCCGGTGCCGTCCAGTAACGCGGCAGACCGGCGGCGTGGATCTCGCGGCGGATTTCCGGGAGGGTTTCTGAAAACGCGCGCTGATTGAGCCGGGCCAGTCCGTGGATGATTGGCTGAAAGACACGGTACATCAGGCTCACGCGACGCAGTTCGTTGATGCGGCTGACGTCATAACGCCACTCTTCATCTTGCTCCAGATTCTCGGAATAGAGCGTGTTGATGACGGTGCGCACCAGGACAAACACGGCGCTGCCGAAGACCATACTCGCCAAGCCGGACATCAGCATACCGGCCGCCGGGCTGGCCGCGAGAACAGCCGCGAATTCAAATTGAACTGCCAACGTTGTCATCGGAACTTACTTAGCTGAAGTCAAATGTTGTGCCGGGATTGCATTGCGGGATCGGCGTAAATAACTGTTACTGGCCTCAAATCACTCTGTTCTCAAGTCAAATGTCGGCGCTGAGAATCTTCCGCGCCCAGAGGTATGCCACGACGTTCAGCAATAACGCCGCCGACAGAATCATCTGACCGGCAAACGTTACAAAAAGTTGTTCGGTCGCTTTCGGATCGACAACGAAATAATAGAGTACCAGGATGACTCCCGGTGCCATTGCCATGTAGAAGGCTGATGCACGTGCCTGGGCTGTTTCAGAAATGATCTTTCGTTCCAGTCGTTGCAGTTCTCGAACGGAATTCGCGATGCGATCGACCGTTTCATTCAGCCGCCCGCCGCTTTGACGGCTGGCCTCCATGGCTGCGGCAAACAGCGCGAAGTTTTCGCTGCGCAACCGTTCTTTGGCTTCGCTAAGGCATTGCTCCAGCGGCTTTCCCAACTGGTATTCGCCGACGATTTGTTGAAACTCCTGGCAGATTGGTGGCGGCGCCTGCTCTGCGAGAATGTCGAGCGCCTGTGCGAGGGAGAGGCCCGCTTTGATCGCGCTGGCCAGAGAAACCATCGCATCGGCCATCTGGTCTTCGATCTTAATTTTTCTCTTTTCGGCCATCCGCCGCACCATGTACCAGGGCAGGCAAACCAACAGGACACAAACCGCCACCGCAATGACTGGGATCCCGAGGAAGACAGTCATGCAGGCGAAAACGGCCAGCACAAACCAGGCCCAGGCGAGTAGATAGGTTCGCAAACGCGTGGCGTGAATCCGCAGTCGCTTCAATTTGTCGCGAAAGTCGGATTCGATGTAATCCACCCCGCCGGCGAAATAACCACTGCCGAAAAACGCAAGTGCGAAAATCGCCAGCCCGACCGAAATGGATCCGAGAATGGGTAAAAGCATAACAGCAACGTTGGTCTATCAAAGATTGTGAGTTGACAGTTTACGAGACGCCGAGCATCGGTTTACGGTTTCGCGTTCCCTCAATCGGCTGGCGTCGCCATGTCGCCATACAAAAACTCCAGCTTCAGCAAGTCCTTTTCGATCAGTGAATCAACGAATGTCGGCATGTATCCGGTGGGGCGAAGGTGCTGGCCGTCGCGAAAGCTGTAGATGTCGGTGACAATCAGGCCGTTTCGGTCCGGATCGTAGCCAGCGACTTCGGAAATCTGTGTCACGCATCGCTTGCCGCCCGGCATTCGCGTGATCTGCACGACGATATCGACGGCGGATGCAATTTGCCGTTGGATAGAGATCACAGGGAGTTCCACCGCCATCAGCACCAGTATTTCGAGACGCCGCAGCACGTCATCGGTGTTGTTTGCGTGAATGGTTGTCATCGAACCATCGTGGCCGGTGTTCATGGCCTGCAGCATGTCGAGCGCTTCGCCGCCGCGGCATTCACCCACGACGATCCGATCGGGCCGCATTCTCAATGCGTTCTTCACCAGATCGCGGATCGTATATTCTCCGGTACCTTCGACGTTGGCTGGCTTGCTTTCCAGCGTCACGACGTGGTCCTGATGCAGTTGCAGTTCCGTTGTATCCTCGATGGTGACGATTCGGTCTTTGTGCGGAATGAACGACGAAAGAACGTTCAGCATTGTCGTTTTGCCGGTGCCGGTACCGCCGCTGACGAGTATGTTCCGTCGATCGATAACGCATGCGCGCAGGAACATCGCGGCCGATGAGGTGATGCTGCCCAGATCGATTAGGTCGTCCATCGCAAAACGGTGCGCGGGGAACTTGCGGATGGTGAGGCAGGGGCCGCGAACCGCCAGCGGTGGAATGATGGCGTTGACGCGAGAACCGTCGGGCAGCCGCGCATCGACCAATGGCTGACTCTTGTCGATTCGCCGTCCCACCTCCGAGACGATCCGCTCGATGATCGACTCGGTGACTTTGTCGGAGATGAATCGCCGGCCGGAAAGTTCGACGGTGCCGTCGCGCTCGACGTAAATCTGGTCGCTCTTGACGACCATAATCTCTGTGATTGTCGGTGCCCTCAGCAGGTCCTGCAACGGGCCAAACCCGAACACGATGTCCTTCAGGTCTTTTTTCATCGACCGCAGAATCACGTAGCGTTTCAGTTCTTGATGCAAGTGTGGACGCACGAGCGGGAAGACTTCGCTGAAACTTGTTTCCACGCGACTGATCTTGGTGCTGAGGTCGGTGTTGTCTTCAATGCCCAGCCGTTCGCGTGCGAAACGAATGAGGTTTTGCAGTTCCGTCTCTCGCTCGGGAACTAGTGTCGCGGGTACGTCGAACTCGTTCTTCGTCAGCCGGCTAAGGCCGTCTGTCTCTTCGCGGTCGGTTTCAAGAATGAGTTGATTGATGATCAAATCGCGGAGTGTCAGGCCGATCACCTCGTCCAACAGCGCCTCGTTGCCGCCGTCGAACAACTGCAATTCGCGGCAAACGTCTTCAATGTTCTTCTCCAATACCAACACACTTTCCGTATCGCCGATGCGGTTGGTTTGCAGTTCGTAGAGATCGAAGCGTTCCAGCAGCTTGCGGTGGATTCGCAACTCCAGGTCGGCCATAATTGTTCGCAGGTGGGCTTCCATCTCGCCGCGACCGATGGGAGCAGCTTCCTCACTTTCGAACGTGAGTGTGAACGGCCAGATGCGAACCGTCTCGCCGGGGGCAAAGTCGATGGCTTCCCCGCCAATCACCTCGACGTCCCCCACCATGCAACTGTTGATGCCCACATTTTCCAGATGCAGGCGGCCGTTGTTGGCCGACACGACAGCCTGATGTTTCGACACCAGCGGGCTTTTTAACACGATTGTGTTGTCCGCATCGCGGCCGACTTGGATCGTGTCTTGATCGCAATCGACCAAGGTCCGGCGGCTGTCGTGAATTTTGTTGTACCAGACTCTCATAATTCGATATGACTTGTTTCAATTCGATTCTGATTTCAGTTTCAATCGCCCATTGTCCGCTTGCGGTTTCGCGACCCTTGTTGTTTCGATGGTGCGAAAGTGTTTCAGTGGTGCGAAACCTCTGGCGGCGTTCATCGTTTCACTTCCCCGCTTCGGCCGGCTTGTGTTTGATCATGCGGACGCCGCGGCCTCCGCCGGCGGCGATGAGTCCGAACAGTTGTTCGGCTTGGGCGTCGAACGGAAACTTCAATGCGACGGTGACGATGTTTTCGCGAACGGGTCGCTGATTGTACGCCTTTGCTGTGTCACGTTTTCCTTTCCGTCCACCCAAAGCGAGGATACGAAACTTGCCAACGGTTTTTGTGGAGCCGGCTGCCTCGGGTGGCGAGGTTCCGGTGGTTGACGTTGCCATCTCCAGAATCTGCGGAATGAAGAACTCGACTTCGTCGCCCGGATCATAATGTTCGGGAATGAACGTGCTGGAATCGACGACGACAGGAAACAGCACTTCGCCTTTGCCCAGCCGCTCGGTCAAATCCTGCTGCGCCACTCCCGTCAGGTCGTGCTGGAAGAGGACTTCGCCGCCACGGTAACTCTTCGTCGCGCGGTAAACGGTTGCCAACTGCCGGTCCTTCCAATGAACGGCGGTCTTATCCAGTTCGCCGACGTATTTCTTCGGCACGTCCACGCGGACAAAATGCTCTTCGCGAAATTGGTCGCCGGCCTTAATCGTGGCATCGTCGCTGACGGCAACAAATGCGACGCTTTCGTAATTTCTCGCCTGGTTATTAACGTAAAACCAGTTGCAGAATGCGCCAATTATGCCCAGTGCGGCAGCGATGACGATTCCGGGTAGACCTTTCATCGATGAAACCCTTTTTGCAAAACTTCTGTTTTCGTAGCACCCGCAGGTGTTGTGATGCTGATCATTCCGCTGAGTCGTTTTTCGCCCGCCGGGCTGAATGAAATGTCAATTCGCCCCGATGCATGGTCTTCTGTGGGAACAAACGCCGCACTCCAGCCGATCGGAGATTCAACCCAACGCTGCGACGATCGCCAGCCGCGCCGGGCGAACCAGTCGTTAAACCACAGTTTCCAATCCGTTGCGATCGCATCTCCCTCAAACGTCGTCAGTGCGCCGCCCGATGCATCGCGCAGACTCAGTATTTTTCGAGCCCCTTTCGGTAGCTCAACCTGCCCCGACTCCGGTCGAGGTTCCGCCGCCGCAACCGTCGGTCGCATGGTGAACAACACCCAGAGGTCTTCCTGGTTTGGCTGAGCCATTCCCCAGCATACCACACGCCGATTCGATTGGTCAGGCTGCGGCTTTGAAACTGAACGGTCATCGGCGATCCGGGATGATTCGGCTGACGGTTTCACCCTGCGCGTTGCAATCACCAACGTCATAGGCCGTTCGATTTGATAGACACGCCAAACTCCCGGCTGCTCCCGCACGGGTGTTTGTCGCTGCAGCAGTCCAAGCAGTTTCTGTTCGGCTGGCTGGATGTCGGTGACTGGACTTGTTGTATTCTCTGCAACGTTGGCACCAATCTCGACGAGCTTTGCGAGCGCCACATTGCGATTTCCACGAATTGTCTGCCGTTGCAATTGAATCGGCTGATTGCCGAATTCGAGCGTAACGGGAGTGTCGTCATTTCCCCAGGAAACATACGACTCGGCAGTCAGCGACGGATTGGGTTCGATGTGGTCGTTGGTCCACCACTGGGAAAACTGCGTGCCGATACCGATCCCGCCAACAACCACAATCGCCACGGCCATTAGGTCGGTTGTGCGGCTGCGAATTCTGTGCGAGAGCGCGGCGAAGCCGGAGGGGTGGTCGTTCAAGGTGGTGGATGTCGTTTCGACAGAGGCTGGACTCGATGTTTCTGGTGTCTCGGTTTCTTTCATATGAGATTCTGACACCACTCAAAAACCATGTGACGCGACGTGCGAATCGGACGCTTCGTGTACGAATTGAACAACCGGATGCGAAGGGGGACGCGGTTCGTGGACTCACTCTGATTGGATGTGTGGCTAACGATTTTGCTGCGGCAATGCACCGAGAAACGCATCCAGTAAATCAATTTCACTTTGTAATTGCTGGATTTCCGCGTCGCTGCCTGCGATTGGCGGGTCCTGCTGCTCGAGGTAGTTTTTCCGGGCGGAGTAATAACTCCGAAATACTCTGGCCGTTCTGCCGGGTAGCCGTTGGATCTCTTCGATGTAATCGGTATACCGTCGACTGGTTCTCAACAATGATGGGTCTGCCAGGCAGGCGGCAATGACGCGTCGACCGGGATACAAGTCGGGTGGATTACCGGTTGGCTGGTAGATTCCGCCATCGGGATTGGGAGGGCGAGCTGATTCGCCTCGGGGGGGAAGTAGGCTGAGACGAGCAAGATCGGCGTCGGCATCCAACGGGGCCAGATCGAACCAACTCGCATTGCCGGTGTAGTTGGCTGGATTCTGAATCTCGGCGAGGCTTCTGCGTGCCTGGGTCTGTAACTGGGCTGAACTGGGGAAATCCGATGGTTCGATGTCGTAAAGAACCTTGGCCCGCCGATCGAGGTTGCGGCCGTAGCCCTGACCGCGAAATTTGATATTGTGATACTCCCAATTGCCGTCCAGTATGTTTTGACGAACATTGAGATTGTAACGACCGTTGTTGGGAATGACGCCGCGGAGCATGGGGATCTGTCGTTCTAGTGGAGCGCGGCCGTCGTGTACTCCGCGCTGTATTTCCAGCATGCGATTCACCCGAATCGACATGCCCTGTGTCGGCTCATTGACGATGTCGCCGCGAACGGCGGTTGTGGTGAGGTCCTGGTCTTGGTCCCAAATGCGGCCGGGCTGCGTCATGTCGGACCCACTGCTGCCGTTGACCTGCGCGTTGGCCGGCCACATGGGTGGGTTGGGATTGGAATCTCCGGTTCGCAAATGCAGTGTTCGCCACGAGGCATTGCGAACGTTGGCCTGTTCGCGCACTTTCCATGCGCCAACCGTTCCAATGTTGACCATCAACGCCATCACGAACAGCATCATGGGCAATGCCAGCACGAGTTCCAGCGGTGCGAGACCACGCCGCCGATTGTCTCGGGTTGCTGATTTGTAAGGCACTTTCTTCATGCGACTGTTCTTCTGACGTTTGACTGGAACTGTTTTAGCAGCGAGTTGCGAGCGCGAAAGGATTAATGCGTGTTGATCGCGCGGATTTCCTCCATGGTCACGCCGTTTAACTGTGGCGGTTGAAAAGTTCCGCTGCTGCCGCTTCCGGGGCTTTGCTGGAGAATGAACACAAGACTATCGGATGTTGCCGGCCGAATTCGTGCCATCCAGTTTTGATTGAACATGTCCCAGGCTGCCGGCCAGTTATCGCGGTAAGGACGTGGGGTATAAATGGTTCCGTTCCAGACCCAACGCACCCACGAACCCCCGCGTTTGGTGAGTCGAGCGCGGGGGATGTAGAGGCTCGTCTGTGTAAATGCCACGGTGTCGGCCCGGCGTTGTCCGGATTCCTGCAGTGGATTTGTGAAGACTCCCGGTGCCATTTCCGTCAGGTGTGTCCAATAGGCGACACCCACGTAGGAATATTCGCGTTCCAACGTCTGCCGACCGCCGTCGCCTTGTGGCTGGCTGCGAATCACGTGCGGGACATTGGTAAATGGGTACTCGTCGTTCAATAGCCCATCCAAATGCTCGCATGTGGCAGCGCGCCACAAGTTGAGCAGGTTAGACATCTTTGCCGTCGTCATGCCTTCGGAAAAATCGTCGCGCCCATGCAACACGTAATCGTTGTTGTCGTCGCCGAAGTCGAAGTACTCCTTCATCCAGTCGCTGATCCAAAGCTTCAGGTAGTGCCGGGCAACGTCGCGTCGTTGGCGAAGTGCAATCTCAAAATACGTTCGCCCGCTGGAATCGTATGGTGCAGGAATGAGAGCAACGGAATTGTCCGGACCGGCGGGCGAAGGATCGATGACCGGCAGCGTGCGGGTGAAGGGATCAAATTCGTCAATCTGTCCCAGTCCCAACATTTGCACGTCGGTTCGCCAGAGTCGGCTTTCGAGTGCGCGGTCGTCGTGTTGCCGTTCTGTTTGCCGACCGTGTCTCTCTGCGACTTCGTTCGCAGCGAGATGTGAAACCAGCGGGGTGTTTTGTACGACAGCGCGCTGAAACCTGGGGATGAATCCGCCGAGCGGATCGGGAGGTGGGGCGTTGCCACTTCCACCCGACGATCCATTCCAATCGGGGCCGCCGAGAATGTACTCGAAAACCGGCAACGTCAGCCGGGAATGCTCTGTCGACATCAACACGAAGTCATCGACAACCTGTTGCTCCAGCGGAACCTTCTGCTGCAAAGCGGCCCCCAGTCGCTGGAATTTGGAGTGACCGGACGATTGCCCTGCCTGCTCGAACACCCGCGCCGTTCGATCCCACTCGGCAAGAATTTCCGGAACGAGCGATGCTGTTCCTTGATCGCCTGTTTTTGCTTCGCGCATGTATGCGGTTAATGCAAAAACCTCGCACATGAGGTGATTGGTAAAGGCGATGCTGTTCATTCCCCGCGCGACGGTTACCGTTCCCGTCTGCGATGCTGCATCGGCAGCGTTCTGTAAACGGATCTTATCGTCGGCATGACGGGCGACATTCGTCACCATCACCAGCAGCATGGTAAACATCAACATCGAAAAGACCGCCATGATGCTGATCGTTCCGCGCTCGTCGCCATGCAGCCCTCTCAGGCGTGCGATGCGATCGCGCAGGTAGGCAAGTTGTCGCCGACGGATCGGCTCAGTTGGGGTAATGGACATAGGGCCGTCTGGATTTGATGCCTTCGGCGGGCAGCGTCGCCGCTGCCGGAATCAGCACGGAGTAGATGTCACTTTCTGCCACATACGATGTTTGCCACTCGGCAGGAATCATTTGGCGTATACGCGCCGGCACGCCGACCGGTCGAACCAACAGGCTCGCGAGTAAGCGTCCCGGTCCCGGAAACAGGGCATAGCGATGAACGACGTAAACCGACACCGGGTCCTGCCAGCCGATTTCGTAAGGTTTGTAAACGAATTCTTCGTCGTCACTAAAACCCTGGCTGGGGTGATTGACAGGATTGTAGGTGGGACCGTTTAACGAATTCGGCCCCGATAGCGAATCGCTCCATTCAACCAACACCAGCGTGTTACGGTCGGCATATTGAATCTTGTTCTCAAGCCGACGATTCGTGCGCTGGTTTGCGACCGATTCCGGCACCATGCTGCGGTAAATCGACTTCGTGGCTTCAAGCGCTGTCGCGCTCGCCAATGTCATTTCCTGAGTCGTGAAGTTGACATCGCGTGACGGCGCGATCGGAGCGCATCCCATGACAGCCGCCGTGCGAATTCGGCTGTACTTGTGGCTGATCGACGATGCAGTCACTTGCTCTGTCATTGTTCCCTGTTCGGGAATGATTCGTGGCGACTGATACGCGGCGCCGAAGGGGGCGGCGAAAAGGTTGGTGTTGAATTGGTTTTGTGGTTCAAAACCGTAACCGTTGGATGTGACTTCCGCTGGAATCCAGACACTGGCCGAACGGGCAGCGGCGAAGGCGGCGTAGTTCACCGTCACCATGCCAATCATCAGCTGGCTGACCTGGACAATGAACATCACAAACATGAGAAACAGCGGCAGCGTCAACACGAATGACAGGCTTTGGACGCCGCCGTCCTGACAGCGATGCAATTCGCCAAGCCGTCGCCAATTGAGCTTCGCGCCGCTGAACTTGACGAGCAATACCAGCACCGCAAACGAGATCGCCAACGCGATCAACGCCGGCAGGCATTGGATGAGGATTGCTCGATGCATCTGCGAAACTCCTGTGATGCGTAACATCCCAGCTGCGATGAAACTCATCGCAGACTGCGGCGTGGCACCGCAGCTACTTGAACAGGCCAGTGGTGACAATGGCGACGGCCGCCAGAGCCGATGGTGCGAGAAACAACCACCGCTTGAGCGGCTGTCGCTCTTCATTCGTCAAAGGAACCCAACTTCTGGCCCGCAGAATAAGCATCGTATGCTGAAACGATTTCGAGATGAGTCGCAGAACACCGATTTGCCAAATGAGAATGACCGCCCCCACAATGCTGCCAAGCACAAAGGTCCACAGCATTGCTTCAACGCCTTGTTGAACGCCGAGAAAGGCCCCCATCATGGCAACCAGCTTGACGTCGCCGCCCCCCATGTCAAAAAAAACGAAACAAACAAGCATGATCAGCCCGCAGGCCAAAAACCCCTCCAGGCTGAATATCAGTCCGTCCCAAACCGAGCCGCTATTGGGAACCGCCACCGTGCGGAAACCGTTGGCGACAAATCCCAAAATGATTCCCGGGTAAACGTTCCAGTTGTAAATCTTATGACGCGCGACATCGGTAATCGTCGCGACAGTGACCAGCAGAAACAGCAGGATGTACAACACCATCGAAGTCACGCCGAAATCATCTTGGGAGTTATTCGACGGCGTTTTGGCTGCCTTCTTCCAGGTCGTCCATTCCCTGATTGAAGTAACTCTTGACCCGCGGCCAGCCAACTTTGATCAGGAAAATCAAGATCGGCAGCGCAATGGCACCGATGATCAAGATCGTCTCGAGGCTGACCGCCCCTCTTTCATCTTGATGCACGCGTTTGAGCAGCGTACGCAAGGAAGTCGATTGTTTCATGTGACTACTTTCTCTCGTATTCGTTCGCAATACCGTGTGCGTTTTGATTTCGATTACATAAAAGGCCAGGAGATGAGTACCGTTATCATCTCATAGACCAACTGAATCATTCGTTTGCCGTTGGGAATAACGAACGCCGCCAACGGCAGAATGATCCCGAGTACCAGCATGTAATCGAGCGAAGACACACCACTGCGCCGATGTACGATCACTTTCCTGGATTGCCGAGTCAATGTTTTCATAGCGTGGCCAACAGATTCCGACTGCCTCTGTTCATATCTCCATCGTAACTGACATCGGCGTTTTGTCCATAGATTTCCAGCAAAACGAGGTCGCCCAGAAGTTCGCACGCCGACGAATTCACCGCCGCGAAACCGCCAGCGGTGTCCGCGTTTTTTCCCCTCTCTCCTTATCTCCCCCTCTTCCCCACTGTCTCCGTCACGCTTCCCAGAGATTGGCGCTGAGCGTGATGCTGCCTTCCATTCCGTGTTCGTAGGGTTCGCTGCAAAATGTCGGTTTTTCGCCGGTCGCTTGCAGGTTCGCAATCAACATGCCGTCGTCCGTGCGTCCGCTGAGCCGTGAGACGAACAGATCGCGAAACTGGTAATTGTTATCGCCATCGAGGCCGTAGGCTTCGGTGATTCGTGTGACCTTTCGCGAGCCGTCTTCGATGAACCGTGTGAGCTGTATGATGAGGTGAATAGCCGATGCGACTTGCGCCCGAGCCACGTAAACCGGCAGATCGACTTCCGACATCAGTGACAGCGTTTCCAACCGCACCAGGGCATCGCGGGCCGAATTGGCGTGGACTGTTGTCAGGCTGCCCGAGTGTCCGCTGATCATCGATTGCACCATGTCGAGCGCTTCGCCGGAACGAACTTCGCCGACGATAATCCGGTCGGGCCGCATGCGCAGACTCGCTTTGAACAGGTCGCGAATGGTGAGTTGCCCATGTCCGTAAGCGTCCGCCTGCTGTGCTTCGAGATACAGGGAATGTCGCTGTGCGAGCCGCAGTTCGGAACTGTCTTCGATGACGACAATGCGTTCTTCTTCGGGAATGGCTGTGGAAACGGCATTCAGCATTGTCGTTTTGCCGGTTCCGGTCCCGCCGGAGACGATGATGTTCTTTCGCAGTTTGACGCAAATCTCAAGAAACTCTTTTGCCTCATCGGAAATGCTGTCGAGGCGGACGAAATCGCCCAACCCGAGAATGTCGCGTTTGAATTTGCGGATGGTGAGATACGTCCCCCGTCGCGCACTGGGCGGAATGACGACATGCACTCGGGAGCCGTCGGGAAGTCGGGCATCGAGCACGGGGCGATCGCGATCGATTTCCCGACCGACGTATTGCGCCACATTGTGTACAGCAGAAAGCAGCGCGTCTTCGCTGGGGAAAGTTGCATCCGTCTCGTACAACCGTCCCCGCCGTTCGACGTAGATCTCATCGTACCCGTTCACCATGATTTCGGTGACGCTGTCGTCGCGCAGAAACTCACCGATGGGGCTGAGGAAATACTCGATGCTGGCTTCAAAAATCGTTTCGCGAGACATGAACAATGACCGTTGGTTATGACTGAGTATTCGTGGATTATCGAAACGTGACCAATGGACAAACACCGCTTGCGGTTTAGCGAACGCCGCAGGTGACGTATCCTCACCTGCCAGTCGCGATATCAACACATTGTCGGTTGTGGAATGAGTCTATGCGAGCGCATTAAGATTATAAACGTAAAACGGCAGCACGAATCAACAACAAATCGGCGAATCAATCACTGTTGGTTGCCTGCAATCAGTGCTGTCACGGCTGCTCCGACCTCTTCGGTCGTTGCATTGCCACCCAAATCGGGAGTCCGTGGTCCATCGTTGGCCAGCTGATTCCCGACGGCTCGGTGGATTGCCGCCGCCGATTCGGGCAGTTCCAGGTGTTCGAGCATCATGGCTGCCGAGAGAATTGCTGCCAAAGGGTTGGCGATTCCTTGTCCGGTGATGTCTGGAGCCGAGCCGTGAACCGGCTCGAACATACTGAGGTGTTTGCGCGCCGGATCGATGTTTGCGCTGGGGGCCAATCCCATACTGCCGATGATGATCGCTCCCAGATCGGTGAGGATGTCGCCGAACAGATTGCTGGCAACAACGACGTCGAACGATTCGGGTCGGCGGACGAATTCCATCACCGCCGCATCGATCAACAGCGAATCGGTTGCGATGTCGGGGAAATCGGTCGCCACTGCTGTAAACACTTCATCCCACAACACCATGCCGTAACCCTGCGCGTTCGATTTGGTGATTGACGTGACATGTTTCTTCGGCCGCGTCATCGCTTTCTCAAATGCTGCGCGAATGATCCGCTCGCAACCCCTTCGAGTGAAGACCGAAGTCTGCACTGCCACTTCGTCACTTTGGTGTTGATACAACCTTCCGCCGATGTTGGCGTATTCTCCCTCAACGTTTTCGCGAAACACGAGGATGTCGATCGAGCCGGGCTGTTTGTCTCGCAGCGGACTTTCGACGCCGGCGTACAGATAGGCCGGCCGCAAGCAGACACACTGATCGAATCGCCGACGGATCGGCAGCAATAACCCATTCAGCGTGATGTGATCCTGCACATCAGGATGTCCCACCGCACCGAGCAGAATGGCATCGTAATCGACAAGTTGATCGAGGAAATCATCCGCCGCCATCTTCCCGTGTTTGAGGTAATAGTCGGTACCCCAGTCGAAGTGGTTCCATTCAAATCGCGAATCGGAAATCGCAGCGGCCGCCTCGGTTGCGCGGATTGCTTCGCGAGTGACTTCCGGACCAATACCGTCGCCTTCAATGACGGCAATCGAGAACGTGCGGGACATACGGCAATTACCTGATATATTCGAGGAAAACGGAACAAGTGTTTGCGGATGCGTGGAGATTGTAACACCTGAGATGTCGGAGCACGAGATACGCAGAACCCGCCCGTCGAGCAAGCAAGGGGTTGAGTCCCCTTCGTTAGTGCCAACCTGCGACTTACGCCACGCAAGAAACGCGAAACTTTGCGGATTCAGTTTCGCATTGTGCGCCGCGTTGGGATATGCTGTGTGGACGACCTCGGCTCTTTCATTGATTGACTGGCCAGTTCCACGGCCGGATTTCTAAACCACAATTTGCATCAGCGGAATCACTGGCATGGCCTCTTCGCCGAAGCTCTTCGAAATCTCACAGCAGGACGACATTGTGATCGTCACCGCGATGAGAGACCTTTCCGAATTCGTGTACGAAGCACTCGAATCGGAAGCGGCCGACGTGTTGGCGCTACTGAAGGGCGAGCATTGCCGATCTGTCGTCTTTGATCTCAGCCCGACCGACTACTGCGGCTCGACGGCGTTGGGGCTGTTCTTGAAGTTGTGGAAGCAAACCCGCGCCAACAACGGCAAGATGGCTTTTTGCGGATTGTCGGCCAACGAGCATGAAGTCTTCGCGACGATGAAGCTCGATTCCCTCTGGCCGCTCTGCGATACGCTGGATGAAGCGCTGGACGCCGTTCGCGGCTGAAAAATCGGCCCGACGAAGCCGAATGCGTTTAGCTCGCTCGTTAATCCACCGTTGGCACGTTCAAATGACCACATCAATGCGGTCGAGGTATGCGCTATCCCTGCGCCGTCTGCTGCGCCTCTTCGTGCAGGGCAACGGGGACTTTTTCCAGCAGCATGTTGATCACGTCGTCGGTGGTGACGTGTTCGCTGTCGGCGTGGAATGTGGTGACGATGCGATGCCGCAGCACGGGGTGGGCCACCGATTTCACGTCGTCGGTTGTGACGTGGAACCGGCCTTCGAGGATCGATCGCGCCTTTGCTCCCAAGATGAGATATTGTCCGGCTCGCGGACCGGCTCCCCAGGAAATGTATTCGCGAATGAATCCCGGTGCATCGTCTTCGTTGGGACGCGTCGCACGCACCAGATCGCGTGCGTAGACAAAAACGTGCTCCGCCACCGGCACGCGGCGAACAACTTCTTGCAGCGCCAGAATCTGCTTGCCGGTTAACGCCGTTGTCAATTCCGGTTCGTCGCCGCTGGTTGTCTGCTTCAGAATTCTTAACTCTTCGGCAGCCGTCGGATAATTGATCACAATATTGAACATAAACCGGTCGAGCTGCGCTTCGGGTAGAGGGTACGTTCCCTCCTGCTCGATCGGGTTCTGGGTGGCGAGTACGAAAAACGGCTGCGGCAGCCGATAGGTACTCGTGCCGACCGTCACGTGCCGTTCCTGCATCGCTTCCAATAACGCCGCCTGCGTCTTGGGCGGGGTGCGGTTGATCTCGTCGGCCAGTAGCACGTTGGTGAATAGCGGCCCCTGCATGAACTGAAAATTGCGGCGACCCGTTTCCGGATCGTCCTGTAAAATGTCGGTTCCGGTAATATCCGACGGCATCAAGTCGGGGGTGAATTGAATCCGGCGAAACGACAACTGCAGAATGCGGGCGACCGTACTCACCAGCAGCGTCTTTGCAAGGCCCGGCACACCAACCAACAAACAATGCCCGCGACTGAACATCGAAATCAGCAGTTCGTCCACAACCTCGTGCTGCCCGATGATGACCTTGCGGATTTCTTCGCGCATTCTCGAATAAGCAGTCGAGAGCCCGCGAATCGCTTCGCGCTCGCGTTGCTTGGCGTCCATGTCGTCGTCGTTCGTGTCTTCAACTGTTTCGTTCATCAGCAATCGGTCCGGTCGTTGTTTGAGGGACAAATCGAGAAACGTTGATGATACCGTCTTTCAGGGCGAATTGTCATCCGACCGTGGAAGTTTGTCGCGATGGGAAGCGAGAAACCCGGTTTCTTGAAGAAACCGGGTTTCTGGAATGCGGGAGTCCGCTCCCGACAGGCGCGTCCATTGATGTCTGTCGGCCGAACGCGGAGAATTACAACACAACGGAGTATCAACGACGTAACGTGTCTTGAAACGGTGTCTCAGTATGGCCGACCACCCGCCCAGAGTGTCCCACCTCATCTTCGACGTCGAGACGGTTGCCGATGGCGATCTCATCCGACGCGTTCGCTATGCTGACACCGAATTGTCGGCCGCCGAAGCAATTGCACGCTATCGGGCGGAGCTGATGGAACAGAAGGGGAAAGACGTCATCCCGGTGACGTTCATGTTGCCCATTTCGGTCGCCGTTGCGAAAGTCCGATCCGACTTCCGGCTGGACGATCTCACGGTACTCGATGCACCGGAGTATCGACCGGCGGAAATCGCTCGCCGCTTCTGGCAGGGATGGCGGCATTACGGTCAACCGGCGTTCGTCACATTCAATGGCCGCGGATACGATCTGCCGGTACTCGAACTGGCCGCGTATCGCTATGGGCTGGCGTTGCCGGAATGGTTTAACGTCGATGCTCGCAGCTTCGAGCAATCACGCAACCGATACAACACAACCGCCCACATTGATCTGATGGACCTGATTTCCAACTTCAGCGCCGTTCGCGTCGTCGGCGGCCTCAATTTGCTGGCGAACTTAATTGGCAAACCGGGGAAGACCGGAATCGACGGCTCGATGATTCAGGACATGTACGACGCCGGCGAGGTTGAAGCGATCAACGACTATTGCCGCTGCGACGTTCTCGACACCTACTTCGTCTTCCTGCGCACGCGCGTGCTGCTGGGACAGTTGCCGCTCGACGAGGAGCAACGAATCGTCGATGAAACCAAAGCCTGGCTGGAAGAACAATGCGAAGACAGCCCCGCCTACACGCACTACCTGGAACACTGGGGCGACTGGCAGCCAGCGGAAATCGAGACCGAGAATTGAAAGATGAAGAACAAACGCTTGCGGTTTAGCGGCCCACTGATTCGCACGGTCCGCTAAACCGCAAGCGTGGTCGGCTGCCTATTTCTTATTCGCCTTCTTCTTCGCATTGTATTCGCGGTACCACTCTTCCAGTCCCTTCGGCCATTCAAACTTTGGGGCCTTGGTCCAATCGAATCCGGTGAGATGCTGTTTGTCCTTGCGGTCTTGTGGGCGAACGTAACGCAACACGGTGTCGCCGAAGACTTCCTTGCACAGCCGGGCCAATCCCGGATCGTACTCGATCAATTCTTTCCGCGTATTCACATGATTGTGATCGTGGTCGGGCGGGCGATTGTTGTCGAACCAACTCTGCACACCTTCGGCCCAATATTCGTTCTTATTGTTTGAGGCGTATTTGCTCTTCCACAACCCTGCCTGCATCGCGTTTTCGTACGTCTGTTTGAGCCGACCGTCGAATGTCTTGTCGACACGAATCACGCCGCGCAGATGCATCAGGTGCGCGAACTCGTGAATCAGAATGTTCTCGGTATCGTAGCGGTCGCCCTCAAGGCAAAGCAGATTTTCTTCCGCACAACTGGCGACCGGATCGGTGGGAGAACCACCCAAGCCGCGCGCCCGGCGGTCCCAGAACTTCTTCGGTTTCATCTTGCTGTGTTCGGGGACGTCGGTTGTCATTTCGTTGTAGGCCATCACCGTCAGTTGCGACTTGCTATCAATCAACGCCTCTCGCACATCGGGACGTTGGGCAATCATCAGGTTGACCAGATAGCCCGCTTCGAGCATCGCGTAGTCCGACACCTTCGCCGAACCCAAAATCGGGAATCCGTTCGCACTCACATATTTCTGATAGAAATCCACCAACTCCAATCGCTCTCGCAATTCCGTCGGCACCTTGGTGACCTTCAACGGGGCTGCCGCAGTGTCGGGCGATTTGGCATCTTCGGCCCAAGTCGCTTCTGCGACGAGCAGAAGCAGAGTGGCGACACCGAGTGCGCTGAACGATCTTCGAGAAAAATACATCGGAATTCCTTTGCGGTCCTTTGCGACTTAGCGCCTTTGCGTCAAAAACGAAATCATCGAGCGTTCAAACAACTTCCAACACCGGCTCCCCCAGCACGTCCATTTTGGGTGAAACCCCCAAGCCGGGATCGGTCGAGGCGGAGAGGCGGCCCTGTTTTCGCTGTGGTGCGCCGTCGGCCGTGCTGACGGTGCCGTAACTGTTGAAGTCGGTTGAAGTGAACAGCAAATCGGTTGGCGTGCTGTGTGCCAGGTGGGCAATGGCCGCCGTCGTCACATCGCCGCCCCAACTGTCTTCAATCGTCATTGCGATTCCCAACGAAGCACACAGATCGCGCGCCTGCCGCGCCTTCGTCAGTCCGCCGAACTTGCTGATCTTGATGTTAACAACGTCCATCGCTCCGTCGGCGTGTCCGCGCAGTAATTCTTTCATGCCGTCGATTGATTCGTCCATCACGAAAGGGTGATCGGTCCGTCGGCGAATCGAGAGGCATTCTTCGTAGCTCAGGCAGGGTTGTTCGATATAGACGTCCACATCGCGAACGCCGCGGACAACGCGGGCCGCTTCGTGCATCAGCCAGCCGGTGTTGGCGTCGGCGATGAGTTTGTCGCCCGGCTGCAGTTTCTCCGCGACCGCGTGAATTCTTGCGATATCGACATCGGGATCTCCACCCACTTTCAATTGAAACCGCCGATAACCCTCGTCGCGGTAACCTTGAACTTTTGCCGCCATCTCCTCGGGCGACTGCTGCGAGATCGCCCGGTAGAGGACGAAGTCTTCGCCATACCGGCCGCCCAATAACTGACAAATCGGCTGGCCGGCGACCTGTCCCAGAATATCCCAGCAGGCAATGTCGATGCCCGACTTGACGTAAGGATGCCCCTTGAGCGCAGCGTCCATCAGGCGATTGAGTTGCCCGAGCGCCGTCGGATCGCTGCCGATGAGATGCGGCCCCAGTTCCCTTAATCCCGATCGTACACCGCCACCGTAGGCTGGCAGATAAAACGGACCGAGCGGACAGACTTCGCCGTGTCCGACAATGCCGGCATCGGTTTCAACCCGCACAATCGTGCTGTCGAATACACTGACCGACTTTCCCCCGGACCAGTTGTAGCTTCCTTCGCGCAGCGGCAGGTCAACTTGAAAAGCAGTAATACGAGTAATCTTCACTGTTAGACCTTGCCAGTTGCAATCAGGAGAGAGAGGGAACAAGATTGTGATTCGTGCATTCATTATGCGCTCCACGAATGCAGGCCGAAAGTCACCGCTCTCTCACGGTTTTGAAAACATGAAATTGCTACTCTTTCCCAAAGTCGAACCTGCCCGCCTCGAACTCATTCACGCAGCGGCCGGCGAAATGCAGGTGGCCAACTCGGCTGATGTCGAGACGGCGCTGGTTGAAATCAAAGACGCCGATGCGTTTTTCGGCAAGATCACGCCGGAACTGCTTGCGGCCGCCGAGCGATTGCAATGGGTGCAGTCGCCGACGGCCAGCCTCGAACACTATCTGTTCGACGAATTGGTCGAGCATCCCTGCAAGCTCAGCAACATGCGTGGCTTGTTCTCCGATGTGATTGCCGACCACGTGATGGGTTACGTGATCTGTCTGGCCCGAAATCTCCACCTCTACGTGCGGCAGCAGATGGAAGCGAAATGGGAGCCGATCGGAGGCGAAGCGGGCCGTTCAACTTTCACGCAAGGACCGCACGCCGTCAGCGACATCGACCGCGCGCATCTGCATCTGTCTGACTGCAGCATGGGTGTGATCGGTACGGGGAAGATCGGCGCGGAAATCTGCCGTCGCGCAGCTGCTTTTGGCATGACGGTGCGCGGCATCGATCCAATTTGCCGCGAAGTGCCAGGTGTTATCGAAGAAGTCTGGTCGCCGGAGCGTCTGCCCGATTTGCTCGCCGCAAGCGACTTCGTGGTGATCGCCGCGCCGCACACGCCGGAAACGTACAAGCTGTTTCGGTCTGAGCAGTTTCAGCAGATGAAACAGTCGGCGTATCTCATCAACATTGGTCGCGGCGTGATTGTCGATCTGGCCGATCTGACAAGGGCGTTACAAGCAGGTGAAATCGCCGGTGCGGCGCTCGACGTCTTCGAGACCGAACCACTGCCGAGCGATAATCCGCTGTGGGGCATGCAGAACGTCATCATCACCCCCCACGTGGCGGCCGCCTCGCCACGAATCTCCGAACGGCATACTGAAACGCTACTTGAAAACATCCGCCGCTTTGCGCGCGGTGAAGACCCGTTGACGCTGGTGGATAAGCGCAAGTGGTTCTAAAAACCGGCGCTCGCTTGCGCTTCCCGCTGATTGGTCACATACCGAGTCGTTTACCTAACGGATCGATGAGCCACAGCCAGTCGTCGTAAAGAAATTCGAGGCGTCCCGACAGAAGCGCGATGCGGCCCATGACGGTATAACCGAACCCGGCGCCGAAGGTGATCATCAGAAACCAGATTCCGACGCGCGCGGCAGTCCCGACGGCACCCTTGTGCTCGATAGAAAAAAAGAAGTAGACGGTGCAAACGAGAATGCCGAACACGATCGTAATGTTCTTCAGTGATGTTGCCCAATCGAAACTGCCATCGGCGGCCAGGGCGACCAGCGGTAGAACCGTGCTCTGAATCTGCGCGACAAAGTCCGATTCAAAATAGGCCAACAAACGAATGCCGGCCGTCGCCCCGATGAAGAACGCCAAAGCCCACCGCGAAATCCAACCGCCCGAGGGGGCCAGACGCCAGATCATGGCAATGCCGAGCGCCAGCGGAATCAGAAAGATGATTTTCGGTTGCAGTTCCGGATCGATGCCGGGCATGAGCGTCGCACGCATGAGTCCCGGAGTCAGGTTCTTTAATAATAGCGTGACGATGCCGTCCCAGAATCCAATCGCCATGGCGTACCCTGCCGACGAACCTACAAAAACGGCTTCGGCGAATTTGTACAACGGATTGTCACCATACAAGAAGGAAAAGATGGCAAGCGTGCACAACGCGGCGACCCACAGCCCAATGGTTCGCGACCAACTGAAGCGAAATCCGGGCAGATCTTTCTGTTTTGGATCGGCACTCTTTGTGTCCGTCCAGGTGATATCTGAATTTTCGGGTTCGACCAACTCGTCGATCACGTAGGCCCGCCCCATGTTTCCGGTACTCGTCCGGACGATGAGGAAAGCCCCCGCCAAAACCATCAAAATGGTCCAGATAATTGTCGATTGCTTCATTGAGACACCTTTGGCCCTCGTTGGCCGAAGTAGATCACGTTGCCGACAACGATCAGCAAAAGCATTAAGACATGCGCAATGAGTTGCGGCCCCATTCGGCGCTTTGCTTCCTGTGTTTTGGGATTGTTCGCCAAGTCGGGATAGCCTTCAGCCATCGCCTCCTCGTATTCAGCGGCCGCTTTGATCGCCCCCAAGAGGCCGGTCAGTTGGCGGGGAATGTAGGGATATAAAGGCGGTGCGCCGACGCCGGTTGTCCCGGCCACCATCTTGATGTCGTATGGCGTGGCCGCGTACTGCACCCATTCCTTTGTGCCGGGAGTTCCCGCGCTGACGTTGACGATGAGATCCATCTTCTGAATGTTCTTGAGGTCCTGAGTCATGGGAATCTTGTCGAGGTTCGTGCCGGCGACATCGTTGGCATAGATCAGTTTCATGTCGGTGGTGACCAACTTGATGACTCCTTCCTGACCCGTGCGGAAACCAAGATTGACGTAATCTTCGCCATACTCGTATTCCGGGAACTCCTCGTCGAGAATGCCGATGCTGCGCTGAATCATCGGCACCCCCAGCGGCCACAGAGTCATGAAATACAATTTGTGCTTTCTCTTTGCGCAGTGGCGCGTGAAGGCGGATGCCATCGGCTGCAGTTCCCCCTCGCTGGCAGGATCGTAATCGTACGCCAATAACACATTCGATCCCTCGGGCAGCTCTTCGATTTCTTCGTAGACGTCGCGGACCATCGGCGAAACCTTTTCCGGAAATCTGACTTCCGCCAGAATCGCCGTCGAAACAGCCAGAAACATCACCAGAAAAACCCAGCGGCGATCCAGTGTGGCTAGAAAATTCAACATGGATTAGGTCTCCTGCGAAACGTTCAGCACGAACTCGAACCACTGCTTTCGAAGCATGCCATGTTGCAGCCTTGAGTTGATGGAATTCATGATTCCGATTTCCCTTGTGCTATTCAGATCCCAAGTAGGAACGATCGACTCCCAGCAACACCTTGAGCGAAGTCGAGACGATTCCCAACCCGATTCCAATCATAATTGCTCGTGTGCCGGCCAGATTGAAGACGTTCATAATGGTGTCTTCGGTAAATTGCTCGAGCCGCAGGAAGCTGAGGCTATCGGGTAATCCGTCGGTCAGCACGACGCCGGCATATGTCCGGCCAAGCAGCACAATGAACGCAGTGACCAGTAAGATGATCGCCTCGACGTTCTTGGCACGGAACGCACGAAAAGCGGCCGACGCGATATAGAAGGCGAGCATCGCAAACATTGTGGCCGACAAAGGCAGAAACATGTATTGGTAGATCCACCAGAATGCCCCACCTTCGTGTATGTAACTTCCCGACCAGGGGAAGGCGGGAAACTTCTCGGATGGAGGCACGCCCACCTTGGCCAAGCCGACGACTAACGTGATCAAAAACGCCAACGCTGTGACTGCCGAGTAACCCCAACCGGGGCTCTGATCCGAGATTCTCTTCAAGTGCATCTTCAGCAGATTGCCCGCTCCCAGCACGAAAGCAAATGCCGCGACGATGTCGAACCAGTTTAAGACCTCGTCCCCCCACGACTCTGTGTAGGGGATGAAGTAAGCGACGATGAGCACAAATCCGGTGACTGATGCGATAAGAAGCGGCACGGTTCGTTTCATGGCAGAAACCCTCCTCCACCCAGCACATTGTTCGTCAAAAAGGAAACGAGTGTGCCGATGGTTTCGTTCCCGGTTACCGAATAGAGCGTCGCCATGAGACAGCCAATTAGCAACAACGTGACGCCGATAACTTTTCCGACGTCCTGCCCCTTCAGGCTACCGAGTTGATGCGGCTCGCCCGAGAGATAGGCGGACGCCGCGAAGAACTCTTCGCCAATGAGCGTGTAATCGCAGGCAGCGACAAAGAATGGGAGTTGTGAAGGCATCGCAGTTCCGGCGACTTGAATTGCGCCGATGGAGTTTCCGGTTTCGGCCAGAATCAGCGACTCGGCGAAGAATGCCCCCATGTAAAAACACGCGGCCGGCTCTTCCCGAACCATTGTCCCGGTCACACTTGCCACGTAACCAAACTGTTCGTCGGTGACGTAGTAGATGTTGTCCTCGTTGTAGGCATCGGGGCGTCCCGCAGCCAGATACGACGATTCAACCGTTTCGCGGGCAGTTGCCATCACCAGAGAACGGCAGGTGGGAACTTCGATCTGGGCATCGTATTCGGCCGCCACCTGCGCCACATGAGATAACACCGTCAACCCGGCAATGGTCTGGATGTCATTGATGTCGAGGATTCCCGGCACAAACAGACAAGGACGGCCCATTTCTGTCGCCCGTCCGACCGCCTCATCGATTGCTTCCAATCCGGCAATCTTCCGAATTTTCAACTCGCGCCCGGAGCGGGCCACCTCAATGAAAAACGTTACGGATCCACAAACGGCAAGAAGAATGATTCCATACCAAACACGGCTGAAGACGAAGTATTCCATTTCTGGAATCACCGCCTCTGTGGTCTCAACGGCGGTCGAGAGTTCATTGCCAGGGGCAACCGCCCGGATCCGGTACAGATATTGTTTTCCACGTTCACAGTTTTCGTCGGTGAACGAAGTACTCTGGTAGGTTGGCTCCCCTTTCAGCTTCGCAAACTCGGCTTCGCCGGCTTCCTTTCGGAAAAGGTGATACGCGATCACCCTTCTTGGTTTGGCTTCAGCGGTGTCGTCGGGAGAGAGATCCCAACTGAGATCGACCTTCTTGCCGACATCACCTTTGGCATCGCTCGCGACCAGGTTGGCAGGCGGACGCGGAGGATCCGCCAACACAGACGTTGCCGACGAAACGAGGGGAAACACCAGCATGAACGCGAGGATTGGTCGTCTAACCATCGGCTGCTCCTTTTCGGCCTGTGCATGCTGCATCCGTGTCGCTCCAGTTGGGGAAATGCTCGATGGGCATGAGCCGTTACACCTCAATCATTTCCACGTTCGCACGTGGCACCGCCACGCGCTCGCCCGATTCGCATTCGACTTCCAGAATGCGTGCCATCGATTCCGAATTGAGTACCGTCAACTCCGCCGGCAGTCCGGCAACCTTGCCGATTTGGCCAAAGTACGGATCGCGGATGATTCGCACCGCGGCACCCACTTCCAACAGACCGGCCGTGTGTTCCGGTTCGACTTCCCGTGCCTTCTCTTCCTCGCTTAACGGAATAACAATCTCTGGCCGCATCACACCGGCTCGAATTTGCGTTGCGCCATTCACTGCCGCATCGGCAGCTTCGCGCGACGAGAACAACTCAAACGTGCGCTTGGCCATCGCAATCTCGCCGAACCCTTCGGTAATTACAAGCGTGATGCCAATTTGCTCCGAGCCGGTGATCGCCACGCCCAGATCGTATCCGAGAATGTCGCGCAGATCCTGATCGTCCATGCCGCCGGAAATGACCGCCGCCGCGCCAACTTCAATCGCCCGCCGCACGGCGTCACCCGTCATGCGAGCGCCGCCGACGATGACGCAGTCTTCCATGTCCGGCTTGATCAAATCGGCTTTTAGTTCGTCGGTGTGCTGTTGGCACGCCATCCGTACGCTGCCGTACGTTTCGCCCCCAATGCCGAAAATACCCTGCACGTAGCTGACTTCGGCTTCGATGACGACGCCCTCGTTGGGAATCACCTCGACGACTTCACCGGCAAGGAATGCACGCACCTGCACCGGCAATGGTTTGCCGCGAATGATGAGTTGTCCGGTCACATTGGAAATCGACTCGACCGTACCCGCCGCCTTCGATTTGTATTCGCTTTTGAATAGTCCGAATATCCCCTTCGTCCGCGCGAGTGACTGCCCGATTTCAACGCGTTCGCCTTCCGAGATCAACATGCATTCCAGCACGTCGGCCGGCGGCAGCGACAAAGTATTCGACAGGTTAACGGGCGTTATATCTCCCGGCATGAACGTCTCGGCAACCACGTCGCGCGCTTGTACGCGGTCGCCGACGCTGGCTTTTACCTCGCCCGCAATCGGCAGCACCCGTCGCATACGATGCGACAGCCGGTTCGTGACTTTTAATCCTGG
Source organism: Planctomycetaceae bacterium (assembly GCA_018699955.1). GTDB lineage: Bacteria > Planctomycetota > Planctomycetia > Planctomycetales > Planctomycetaceae > JABISG01. Next base: position 25,131 of record JABISG010000062.1, read on the forward strand.
GGTATATGCTTGTGCCATCTTGATCGGACAGTTCTTCGTGGTCTGTTTCAATATCAAAGCCGCCGGGCTGCGTCCCGGCGGACATCGGTCAGGGATACAAATCCAATTCGCCAATCCAACTCGTCACTGCTTCACGGCATTCGGCTGCGTTGGTTGGTGGTGCCAATGGGCGGCCGCGGCCATCGAGGATGAGACCGACGGTGCCACCTTTGACATCTGCTGTCAGCGGTTTGCCGGCGCCGGCACCGACGTCGAAGCCGCGCGATGGCTCCAACGTGACCGATGCTGTTTCTTCCGGTGCGAGCGGAAACAGTTTCAAATCGCCGAATGCCAACTCGCCCGACTCGTTCAAACTGCCGCCGGAAATTTGATACGAGAGACAGGGCTTACCTGACTTGCCGGCACCCTTCGGGGCGATGCACGTACCCAGATAAACCAGACAATCACGCTCGAAGACTTCGAGTGCCGCCTGCGGATGGACCTGGGATAGCACGCCGAGGTGCGGCATCATGAAGATGCTGTCTTTGGCCAGCATGGTGATCCCTTCCGGCTGGAAGGCGTCGATGAGCATGGCGGCTGTTTGCTGCATTCGCGGGGCGTGCGACAGCACACCGCCGGAGCCGACCAGCAGATCGAGCTGCATGTTATCGACAATCGTCTGCCCGCCGAGTTCCTGGCTGAAGGTGTCGCCGACGGTTCGTTGTTGTTGTACGCCTTTGAGGGTTGTGGCGAATTCTTTGTGTTGTTTGTAGGCCAACCTGAGCGCCTCGCGCGCGATCGCTTGTTCGAAGACTAACGCATCGAGCGTTTGCGGGATGGTGGTCGGACGGATCATTTTGTTTTTTACGCGATTCCGCAATTCGCGTTCGTCCATGTCGATGTGTACCCACCGCAGAATGTTTGGCATCGCTGCTTCGGCGCAAACATTCGAGATGGAATAGCTCATGCCTAGATTGGCACTCACGGTGCGGTTGAATGTCCCGTTGAAAACGCTGAAGACGTCGGTTGTGGCCCCGCCGATATCGACGCCGACCGCATTGATGCCCTGCCGCTCTGCAATCGTCTGCAAAATATTACCGACCGCGCCGGGGGTGGGCATGATGGGCGCATCGGTCCATTCGATGAGTTTGTTGTAACCGGGGGCGTGGGCCATCACGTGTTCGAGGAACAGGTCGTGAATGGCATCGCGGGCCGGTCCGAGGTTTTCGCGTTCCAACACTGGCCGCAAGTTTGGCACCACGCTCAATTCCACGCTGTCGTCGAACACCTTTTCGACCAGCGGCGCGGCATCCTTATTTCCCGCATAGATGAGCGGCATGCGGTATTCGCTACCAAACCGAGGCTGCGGTTTGGCGGGCGCAATGAGTTCGGCGATTTCGACCACTTTCGTGGCGTTGCCGCCGTCGGTTCCGCCCGAGACGAGAATCATGTCGGGCCGCAGTTCGCGGATACGCTGAATCTGTTGATGCGGCAGGCGGCGATCGTTCGAGGCGATGACGTCCATCACAATCGCGCCCGCACCCAAGGCCGCCCGCTTGGCGGAAGCAGCGGTCATTTCACGGACGACGCCGGCGACCATCATCTGTAACCCGCCGCCGGCGCTCGAGGTGGAAATGTAGATATCGCAGCCGTCCCCGTTGCTGGTCGGACGAATGATGTGGCCGTCATCGTCTACCAGACGCCGACCAGCAAGTTCTCCGACTTCCGTGACGGCATTGACGACACCAATGGTCACATCGGCCGCCGGCTCTTCAACTGTTGTCGGTGCTTCACCGCGAAACGTCTGCCGGTAATGCCCATCGACCTTTTCGATCAAAATTGCCTTGGTCGTGGTACTACCACAGTCAGTCGCCAGAATGACGTTGATGTTGTCCGGGTTAAGCTTCGTCATAGTCGCAGAAATCGATAGTCAGGAAACAGAAATACAAAAGCCGACGGGTTGCGGCCCGTCGGAACAGACCGGTCTCAATCGGAATCCACCCCGCTTTGTTTTGCGCCGTCCTTTACAGTCGAGGAATCCCGACGGGATGTGTCGGCTTCCAACTCTTCGATGCGCCGGCACAGGTAGTCGATTGACCCACGCTGTTCGAGAAACGCCGCAAAGTGACGATGTCCTTCGGCATCGGTCAGCGCTCCGATGAGCGGAGCGAAAAAATGCATCGCCTGCGCGCCGATGAAATTTAACGGTCGCGACATCTCCAGAAACGTTAATGCCGGTGTGGTGAGATGTCGCCGTACGACTTCGTTGCACAGTTTCTCGGCCACTTCAGCCTGCGGCGGTGTTGGCTCGGCCGGTCCAGGCGGCTCGACGGCAAACGCGTGTTTCAACCATCCCATCACGCAGCCGTCTCCTCGCGAAGATGGCCTTGAATGCGGCAAACGACCGCTTGGCGATTCTTGCCGAACACCAGGTGAATGCCGCGGAACAGGTCGAGTGACGAACTGTTGCTGCGGGTCGAAAGGAACCCACCTTGTGCGTCGCAGAGGAAACGGCGAATCTCGTCCCAGCGGTATTGTCGCCGTGTCCAGAGGGTTGAGGCGGTAACACCATCAGCGTCGATAAGAAATTCACTGGGCAGAAAGAACCGCCGCAGCGCGAGGACCTGAACGGCAACCGCCAAAACTCCCCAGCCGAGACTGTGCATAATCGACGAAGCAAGAAATGCCATCACCAGGATTACGGCCAGCGCAAAGACCGCAGCGACGATTCGCTCTCGTGCGGGATGCACGCGCCATCGCAGCACATCGGCGGCGGTGTCCATTCGAGGTGTCGCAGTCACGAATCCGTCCTTTCAATCCATTGACGGTCTGGATGGCGTAAAGATAGCACGCCGACCGTGCGATTGCGAGCGGGTCACGCCGCAGCGCAAACTAACAATTGATCAATCCAGTCGGAACAGACGCTTTGCATTTTCGGTCGTCTGGTTGGCGAGTTCGTCGGCGGCGACGCCACGGACTGTGGCCAATAGTTTCGAGGTGTGTTGGACGTGTGCCGGTTCGTTGCGGCGGATTTTGCGAACCGGCTCTGGAGAGAGATACGGGGAATCGGTTTCGACCAGCAATCGATCGGCGGGGATCTCTTTGGCGACCGCGCGTAACGCGTCGTTCTTCTTGAATGTCACCATGCCGGCCAATGAAATGTGCAGCCCCAATTCGAGACATGCACGAGCCGTTTCTAAATCGCCGCAAAAAGAGTGCATCACTCCGGAAAGCATTCCCCCAGCGGCCGCTTGGCGCAGTTGCGCCACCACATCTGTCTCGGCATCGCGGCAATGCACGATGAAGGGAAGAGTGAGTTTCTTCGCCAATTCGATGTGGCGGGTGAAATAGTCTGCCTGTTTCTGGATCGGCGCATAGTCCCAATAGCGATCGAGGCCGGTTTCGCCAATGCCGACAACCTTGGGGGCGACTGCAAGTTCTTCGATCTTCTGCCAGTCGGTCTCGTCTACGTCTGCGACGTAATTCGGCTGGATGCCGACGACGGCGTAGACGTTTGGGAATTGCTGGGCGAGTTCGACTGCACGTCGACTTGTTTCGGCGGTGATGCCAATGCTGATAATCGCCGTCACGCCCGCATCGGTCGCGCGCTGGATGACCTCGTCTCGATCAGCGTCGAATGCCTGCTCATCGAGGTGGGCATGCGTGTCGATCAGTTGCATCATGCGAATCTGCTAGGCGGGGCTGTCGGAAGCTTGCTTCGCGGCCAGTTCCTGCAGGCGACCGAGGTTTTCGCGTTCGATGGTGTGGATCTCTACAATGATCGCCACGGCTTCGACGTCAACGGCGCAGTGTGTCGCCGTCTGGTCAATCGCGTCAACAAGTGCCTGCTGGCTCTCGACAAGCAGACCCAACAGATGGCTCAAGGCGAGATACTGTAGATCGGTGAACTCGGTTGGGTAGGCGCCGAAGTCGATCGTTTGGCGTCGGCCATTCAGCAGGTTGGCCATGCGGGCGACACCCTGCTGCTGGCGAGCAACCATCGTCTCAATCACTGAGCGCTCAGCGTCATCGTCGGCCATCCACGGCCAACATTCGCCAGCGTATTGCAGCAAGCACCGCGACTGTTCAATCAGCAGGTCAGCGATGAGCGAATTGTGATGAGTGTCGGCCATTGAATCGTTTCAAGCAATTCTGTTCGTTTCACATCGACGAACGGCAGTTTTAGAAATTGGAAATCAGCATATTCGCGACGCGGCTTGCGGTATCGCTGAGTCGATCTGGGAAGTAGGGAAAGAAGCCAGTCAGCAGCACCGGCAGGGTGACCATCACGACGTAAGCGCCGGCCGGCAGGAAATCGAATTTGACCCGAGGACTTCCCTCGGGACGCGGAACGATGTACATCGCATTGAGGACCCGCAGGTAATAGATGAGACTGAACACCGTATTCAAGCCGCCGATGGCGAGCACAACCCACATGAACGGATTGGCGTAGCCGGCATCGACGAGTGATTTAAAGATCATCAGCTTGGCGAAGAATCCCCCAAAGGGTGGCATGCCGACAAGGCTGAACAGGCAGAAAACCATACCGATGCCTAAACAGGGAGCCTGCCAGCCCAAACCGGCATAATCCTTGATCTCTTCGCTGAGAATCTGATTGCGAATGAACGCCACGATGGCGAATGCGCCGAGATTCATGAAGAGGTAAACTGTGAGATAGTAAATCAAACCTTCCAGTGCGCCGGCCGCCTTCAATTTTGCGTCGGCTACATCGGAATTGACAAGCACCATCATGGCGGCGACGGCCATCAGCATGTAGCCGGCGTGGGCGATGGTTGAATACGCGAGGAGCCGCTTGATGTTGGTTTGCGAATAGGCAGCCAGGTTACCGAATGTGGCGGTAATCGCCGCGACCACTCCCAACCCCACACCAAGATAGAGGTAAACGTGTTCGGAGAGTGCACCGGAATCTTTTCCAACCAGCGCGAGACAAAACCGGACCAGCAAAGCAAATGCGGCGGCTTTCGATGCGACGGAGAGAAAGCCAGCCACTTCAGCCGGTGCCCCTTCAAAGGCATCGGGACACCAGAAATGAAACGGCACCAGCGACAGCTTGAAGGCAACACCGGCAGAGATGAGAAGCGATGCTAACACAACGGTTCGCAGCATAGCGTTCGAGCGAACACTGAGGTCGGCACCATCGGCTTCGGGCGAAAGCAGCAAATGCATTCGCTCGGCGATTAACGACATGTCCGTCGTACCCAGCATGCCCGCCATCAGGCTGATGCCGTACAACATCACCCCGGCAATGCCGGCACCGTAGATAACATATTTGAGTGCGGCTTCACTGGAGAGTTTGCGGCCTTTGAGAAAGCCGACCATCACGTAACTCGGCACACTCGTCATTTCGATGCCGAGAAACAGTATCAGCAGATTGTTCGCGCTGACCATCAACATCATGCCAATGGTGGCGCCGAGTAACAGCGTGTAAAAATCGGGGCCGTCTTCGTTGTCCGGAATGCCGCTGATGACCGTCAGCGCGATCACCAGCACCAGGAACAACAGTAGAAACAGCCGGAAGAAAATGCCGAATTGGTCGTAGACTAACAGCCCAGTGAAAAGGAACTGCGTTGCTCCGCCCTGCTTCATTTGGCAAGCGGCCAATCCGAACGCGGCGATTGCGCCCAAGAGGGCCACCCAATAGGTTGGCAGCCAGCGATCGAGACTCACCAATCGCACCAGCAAGAGGCCGACAATTGTGACACAAAGCGCAAGCTCTGAGGAAAAGTGCCCCAGTGATTGGCCCACCGTATCATTGATGAGTTTTTCTAGTATCGCGTCGAAGTTCATGTTGCTTTAATTCAGTCCAGGCACGATGCAGGAGTGATTGTTGTGTTGTGTTGGGTTGATGGTGATCAGAAACGCGGTTGTTTCAAAAAACCGGGTTTCTCGCTTTAACGCATCGCAATTTCGAGGCTATCGACCAATAGCTTCATCGATCCTCGCATGAGGCCAAACATGGATTCCGGATACACGCCCAGAACAATGGCGAAGACGAGTAACACGACGGCGATGGATGCTTCCCTGCCGTTCATCGGAGTGATGTCTTCCTTGTGCGGCCCCTTGTATTCCGGGCCAAGGAAGACGCGTTGGATCGCCCACAGAATGTAACCGGCGGTTAGAATGACACCCGCCGCGGCGACGATTGCCAGCGGTTTCGAGAAGTTCCACGTACTCAAGACGACGAAGACTTCGCCGATGAACCCGCACAACCCCGGTAGTCCCAGCCCGGCGAAGAAAATACCAACCGCCAGACCGCTGTAGAACGGCATCAGGCCCATCAGTCCGCCGAACTGGTTCAAATCGCGGTGATGTACTCTGTCGTAAATTACGCCGACCATAAAGAACATGCCGGCCGATGAAACACCGTGTGCCAGCATCTGGAACATGGCACCGTTCATACCCATCAGCCAGTATTCCGACCCAATGGTGGCACCAGTGTCTTCGTTGATCTTCCAGACGGCGATGCCGAGGAGGACATAACCCATGTGGCTGACAGAACTGTAGGCGACCAGCCGTTTGAAGTCGGTCTGCGCCATCGCGGCGAAAGCACCGTAGATTATGCTGACTGCTCCGATTAACGCCAACCACCAAGCCGCCGCTGCAGCGCCTTCGGGGCAAAGCGGGAAGGCAATGCGAAGGATACCATAGCCTCCCATTTTCAGGAGGACGCCGGCCAGAATCATGCTGATGGGCGTTGGTGCTTCGACATGGGCGTCGGGCAGCCAGGTGTGGAAAGGAAATATCGGAACCTTAATCGCAAAGCCGATAAACAGCAGAATGAACGCTGCCATTTGAACTGTCGGGCTGAAACTCAGGCCGTCTTCCAGTCCCTGTCCAACGCGTGCGAGATACTGCAGGTCGAAACTCTGACCGGAGTCGTAGTAGACCATCAGCATGGCGATCAGCATCAGCACACTGCCGACCAGCGTGTAGAGGAAGAACTTGATCGCCGCGTATTCCTTCCGCGGACCGCCCCAGATGCCGATGAGGAAATACATCGGCAACAGCATCACTTCCCAGAAGACGTAAAACAGGAAGAAGTCGAGAGAGAGAAACACGCCCAACATGCCCGATTCCAACAGCAGAAACAGAATCAGGAACCCGCGCACATGCTTCTTAATGTTCCACGCAGCGAGCAGTGAGAGCAGGCTGACAAAACTGGTGAGCAACACCAACGGCACACTGATACCGTCGTAACCCAATGTGTAGTTGATGTTCCATTGGCCAATCCATCTGTGGACAACGCCGCGTTGGATCTGGGACTCGTCGTAGGCCTTGCCGTCCGAGACAATTTGCCCGGCGGTGAGTTTCACGCCATCGAGGACTTCGCCTTCAGTGGCCACGTGGTATGCTTCGAGCCGCTCATATTCCGTTGCGTCACTCTCATTGACTTGGACCAGTACGGGTTGAATACCCGGATCGTCGCGATCGAACTCGCCCAGCAAGAACAGCGTCAGCACGAACGTAATTGTGGTGAAGACCAATGCACAATAGCGCATTGACTCTTCCGCCTTGCGGTCGAATGCCCACAAAAACAAGGCCCCAACGGTCGGGGTGAAAATTATCAGCGAGAGCAGCGTTGTCGAATCCATGATTGATACTTGTCTCTGAAAACGATTTCGGGCGTCAACGGAGGGCTTACACTCCCCGCTCGCCGTTCAAACTATGCCGGAAACATGACAAACAACAACACAAACAGCGCCAGCACACCCAGCGCGATAAACATAACGTACTGTCGAATTAAACCGGTCTGCAGGTGTCGGAGCGACCGTCCGCTCTTGTAGACAACTTTGCCGATCCAGTTGACCAGACCGTCGATGACATTCTCATCAAACTTACGGTCCCAATTGGAAACATCGACAGTTTTTCGACTGAGCCAATGCAGCAGGCCATCAATGTAGCCGCGATCAAAACCGGTACACCAGCGAGCAATCACATGGACCGGTTTGATGAACATCACCTCGTACAAATCGTCGAATCGCCACTTCTCCACAAGAAACGTATGAACGCCGGAAAAGTTCCGTTTGATGTCGGCCGGATCGATAACACGGATGCCGTAAAGCAGGTAGGCGAAGACGGCCCCCGAGACAGCGGCAATGAGTGCATACCAACCAGCCTGTCCGTGGACATCATGTATGGCATGCCGACTCGGCATGGTGATGGCAGTCGCTCCTTCGGTTGCGACAGAAACCGCGCCACCGTCAACGTGTACCGGTTCGCTACCCTGCAACAACCCGTACAACGGTCCGACTTCTCCGCCGACAGCCACAAAGATGGCGAAGAACGACAGGACAATCAGGGGGATGGTCATTACCAGTGGCGATTCGCGAGCGTGATCGTACACTTTCTTGTCGCGCGGCGTTCCGGCGAACGTGTAGAACCACAAGCGGAACATATAGAACGCGGTAATGCCCGCCGTGACCAGCGGAACGAAGAACAGCAAAAAGTGAATCTGGTTGGCATTCATGAATGCCAACGAAGAGGCGACGATTGCATCCTTTGAGTGATAGCCGGAGAACGCGATTTTCGCTCCGAAGATTGAAAACGGAATTGCCAACCCGCAAATGGCGATCACGCCGACCAGCATTGTGAAGGCGGTCACCGGCATCTTTCGCCACAGGCCGCCCATCTTGGGCATTTCCTGTTCGTGATGGCAGCCGACGATGACACTGCCCGAAGCAAGGAACATTAACGATTTGAAGAAGGCATGTGTGATGAGATGGAACAGTCCGGCCGCCCATCCGCCGACGCCGATTCCCAGCATCATATAGCCCAACTGGCTGATGGTGGAATAGGCCAGCACGCGTTTGATGTCGGTGGCGACAATGGCAATTGTCGCGGCGACAAACAGTGTGATGCAGCCAATGTAGGCGATGACCAGTAACACTTCGGGAGCGAACATCGGATAGAAACGACCGGCGAGATAAACGCCGGCGGCAACCATCGTCGCCGAGTGAACCAACGCGGAAACCGGTGTCGGTCCTTCCATCGCGTCGGGCAACCATGTCTGCAATGGGAACTGTGCACTCTTGCCGATGCAACCGGCAAAGACGCCAACGCCGGCAACGATCAACAACCAATACGGAATCGACTTCTCGGTCTCGGTGACCGGGTCGGCAATCCGCGTTCCCTTATTGTCTTTGTGGAGAAACACAACCGAGCGGGCGTCATCGACGTCCAATTGCATGGTGTGTGCATGGTGTTCTGCAGTGGCGTGTTCTCCGGCGGGATGCGACTCTTCGGCTTTTTCTTCGCCGTTGTGATGCTCTTCGCCCTCGGGATGCTCTTCGCCCTCGGGATGCTCTTCATCTTTTTCGTGCTCGGCGGAGCTTTTGTGTTTTTCATCGTGATGGGCGTCTTCGGCTTCGACGCGGCTGATCATTGTGAACAGACCCGGAACCGGCTTGGTGTCGATTTCGTGATCGAAGAATCGGAACGTGCCGAAACTCGTCCAGATCACCATCAGGCCGATAATGAATCCGAAGTCACCCACGCGGTTGACGATGAACGCCTTGTTGGCGGCCGTCGAGGCCGACTTGCGTTCGACATAGAAACCGATCAGCAGGTAACTGCAAATTCCGACCAGTTCCCAGAATACGAACACCTGAAAGATGTTGCCGGCGAGAACCAGACCGAGCATCGAAAAACAGAACAGCGACATGAACGAGAAGAAGCGGTAGAACCGCCCCGGGCGGTGAAAATGGCCGCCGTCGGACAGATGCACTTCGTGATCGACGTGGTCGTCGGTCAGTTCATCGCTCATGTACCCGAGCGCGAAGACGTGAATGCAGGTGGCAATCAACGTCACCATCGTGAACATCAGTAATGTCAGGCTGTCGATGTAGTAGTCGAGTGAGAGGACCAGCGGGCCGAATTCGCCCAGCAGGTAGAACGTGCCGGATATCGGCTCCATCACGTCGTGCTTGGTTCCCTCTCCAAGCAATGCCGACCATTCGATTCCCAGACACAATGCCGATGCACTCGCCACGAACCCGCAGCCGATGCAGGCGACTGCCATGAGGGCGGCGGCTTTGCTCTTGCGGCTTTTCTGCCAATAGCCACCAAAGACTTCAACAGCGAAGCCCAGCAGTGGCAGCAGCCAGGCTGCCGTCAGCAGTTTAACGATGAGTGATTCTTCTGCGGTCATCACAAGCCAGAAAGCAGGTGCCGAGGGTCAGGGAACAGGGATTACGCTAATTGAGTCAAATTATCTTTCGTGCGACCTGGCTAGCCAGCCAGTTCATCGCCACGATCGACGTCGATTGTGAGGTGGTTGTTATAAAAGTTCAGTGCAATCGCCAACGCGACGGCCGCCTCTGCGGCAGCCAGTACAATGACAAACAAGGAAACAATCTGTCCGTCGAGTCCAAGTGCCGTGTATCGGGAGAAGGCCACAAAGTTGATGTTGGCACCGTTAAGCACCAACTCCACTCCCATCAGAATGCCGATGGCGTTTCGTTTGGTCGCCATGCAAATGATGCCGCAAACAAACAGCACCGCGCCGACGACCAGATAATGATTCAGTCCGATATCCAAGAATTCTTCCTCTTGATGAGAGCATCTGTGATGCAGAGAATTTTCGTTATCACTTTCGTCGCACGACCAGTGTTCCGGCGACCAAGTCGTGCAGCGTCTGCTTTCGCTTCGTAAAGAGTGCCATGAAATAACCGAACAACAAGCAAAATCCGGAAAGGTATCTCGATAAAGTGCGTGCTGCTGCGCGGAGAAACGACACGGGTTGCCCGTAGGTATCTGTCACCGCAATACGCATGATGATTTTACCGATGGTTCCTTGGTACGCAGAGCTCTCCATCCCGGCTAAATAGAGGAAAATCAACAGCGAGGAGACACAAACAAAGGCGTTCGATGGAGGTTCCGTGAGAGGCCCCATGAGTAGTGCGGCAGGGACTTGCACAGCTGAAATGACTATGCCGTCAATCAGCATTGCAGCCGCCCGACGCCAGAAGCCCGCATAGACGCCTACTTGTACTGGCACTGGAGCCGCAAGAGTTTCAACGACCGCGTCAGCCCCAACTGGTACACGGCGTTTTGCCCGAGCCAGGTAACCCGCACCAATTAACACGACGAGCAAATGCACCGAGACAATTTCAAAAGGCAACAGGTAACCCGCACTAAGGTTCTGTGCGTCTTTCCTGGTGGGATCGGTGTCTTCCAGGCTCACGCCCAACAGTTTCAGGCCGATTGGACGGGCCGTGTTTCCTGAGGACGGATTCGACTTGTTGTAGCCTGCTGCAGGCGCCGGCGGATACTCGGCGTGTTCGTTGCCGACCAAACTCCTGTGTGCCTGCTTCCAGTCAACCGCCGTCACTGTGCCGATTAACAGGAACAGCACCAGCACGCCAACTCCGCTGGCAATAACCATGTCGCCCGGTGACGTTTTGATTTTCACATAGGGGCCGCTGGCGGTGAGCATCACTCCGAAAATGAGTAGCACTATCGTTCCGCCGACGTAGATCATCAACTGGGTGGCACCTACGAAATCGGCGTGCAGCAGGAAGTAAATTGCAGCGACCGAGCCGAGCGCGACGACCAACCAGAAGGCCATCCGCACCACATTTTGGCTGACCACCACCGCGATTGCGCCGCCGCAAGTGGTGAGTGCCAACAACCAAAACAAGAACTGTTCGCCAGTCATTTGGATCCCTCACTTCCCAGAGGTGCCGACGCGACTGCGGGAGCCAGTTCAACAGCGGGCCGTTCATCCTTGACGTCACTCACGGGGGAATCCTGTTCGGCACGTTCTTCCTCAGCGTCATCGTGTGACTTCTGAGCGACACCCTTCAGGCGTTCGATTTTATTTTGAATCGGCTCAAAAAAGGGCATGACAGTTGAACGTTCAGCAAAATGCAACACACCAATCGGCCATAACGTTGCCCCTAAGAAGAGGACGCAACTGATTGGGATCAAGTATTTCAGGCAGGTCATCATCACCTGGTCGATTCGCAGTCGCGGCAGCGTCCAGCGAATCCAGATCTGCACAAAGACCAGCAGCGACGCCTTTGACACGAAGACAACCATTCCGAACAGATTGGCCAGGAAGCTTGGCAAGTAGAAATTCGTTAAATAGAGACCTGTTTCGGGGTCGATTGCGGCAAGTTCGAGAGCACCGCGATAACGGGTGACCGCCAGTGCCTGATCAATGAACCCGAATCCCGTGTTCCAGCCGCCGAGAAACAGAATACTGGCCAAGCCGCTGACGACGAACATGGCGGCGTACTCGGCCATGAAGAAGAACGACCACCGCATGCCGCTGTATTCGGTGTGAAATCCACCGACAAGTTCACTTTCCGCTTCGGCGAGATCGAACGGTGCCCGCTTGCAGCCGGCCGTCGCAACGGTGAAGTAAACGAAGAAAGCGATGAACGTAAACGGATTGTTGAACATCAGCCAGCCATCGAGGAAGACTGTGCTGGTCTGCATCTCGGCAATCTCGACGAGATTCAGCGAGCCGACCGTCACGATTGGCACCAAGGCCGTAATTGCCAGCGGTATCTCGTAACTGACCATTTGAGCCGCTTCACGCATTCCGCCAAACAGCGACCATTTCGATCCGCTGGAATAGCCGGCCAGGATGATTCCCAGCACCTCTAATGAGAGAATGGCGACGAGCAGAAACAGGCCGATGTCGGACGCCACCGCGACCCAACCGCCGCTAAAGGGCAGCAGCATAAACGTGCCAAACGCGGCGATACAGGCAATGTAAGGAGCCATTCGGAACAGCATGCTGTCGGCTGCAGCGGGGACGAGGTCTTCCTTCTGGATCAACTTGCCGCCATCTGCCAGACCTTGCAGCCAGCCGAAGCGACCGCCGACTCGTGTCGGCCCCAATCGATCCTGAATTCGCCCGGAGACTTTGCGCTCCAGCCAGATGAAGATCAGCGGTGCCAACGCAAAGACGTTGATGAGAATGAACGCATGGATGAAGGCCGCCAGCGCGAGGCCCCACCGTTCACTCACGTTGTTTGCAAGAAATTCGCCCAATGAATTGGCGGCGAAAAGTGCCGACATGTCGGTTCGTCCGTCGTCAGAACGGTTATCGGTTAGTCTCGATGAAAATCAGGAACCGCTTTGGAGTGCTGTGACTCCAAGTCGTCTCGCAGCAAATAGAAACAACGGTTCATCTGCGGAAAACCGCCCGCAATCGGCGTGAACTATGGCACAACAGCAAGCCGTATTCAAGTGACCGGTGCGGCAATTTTCATGCGATACGACAAACGCATGAGGTCGAGCGGAGAATTGGTGTCATTTTGGATTTGATGTTGTGGATTTCAGCCGTTTCGAGTCGGAAAATTCTCAAAAATTGGAATTGTTGGGCGTTCGATCCCACGGGCCGCAGCCCGTGGGCTTTGCGGTGTGATGTTTGTCATTCGAGTGTTGGGAAAAGTATTTATTCTCCCAGGCCACTCAGGTGGAAATGTGCGTTCATGGTCACCAGAGCGGTTTCGTTGTTGTGATGGCGGAGAATGTTCACGCCGGTGTTGCTTTGCGAAAGTCGCCGTGCCTGTCGCATATCGAGGCCGAGCAGGTTCCCCAGATAAGCGCGGTTGACCACGTTATGGGCGACGACGGCAATTGTTTCGCCGGCGTGCTTTGCGAGCAGTTCAGTCAGCACCGGTTCGACGCGGCGTAAGACATCGCCGTACGATTCGCCACCGAGATAGGGATTCTCTCCAGGCGCATTCATGAACGCGTGATACTCGTCCGGGTTTGCGCGCTCGATGCTGCCCCAATCCATTCCTTCCCACTCGCCGACATCGCATTCGTGCAAGCCGGCGGCCGTCTGGACGTCGATGTCGTGGCGTTCGGCGATGATGCCCGCCGTCTCAACCGCCCTCTGCATGTGGGATGAATAGATTTGTTGCAATGGATGGCTGCTGAGGAATTCGGCCGCAGCCAGCGCCTGCTGTCGGCCCGTCTCACTCAGGCCGTGATTGATGCCGCATCCCTGCAGAATGTACGGTCGTTGTTCGTTTGCATCGGTCGCGCCGTGGCGGACGAGGTACAGGAATGTGGCGTCATCAGAGGGGGATGTCATATTCGCAAAATCCATTGTGCAAACAGGCGGCTGTCAGTTACGACATCGCACGATAGTCCGTCATCACCGTTTTGCCAACAGTGCGGCGATTCGCAGCGCTTCCAGCATGCCGTCGGCCGATGCGCGGCCCTGCCAGGCGATGTCGAACGCCGTGCCGTGACTCGGGCTGGTTCGCACAATTGGCAAACCCAGAGTGATATTCACCGCCCGGTCGAACCCGATCAACTTCAACGCGATATGTCCTTGATCGTGATACATGGCCGCCACGCCATCGAATTCACCGGCGATCGCGCGGCAGAACAGTGTGTCGGCCGGCAGTGGTCCCGTGACGTCGATGCCCGCTGCCCGCTGCGAAGCAACCGCCGGCGCGATCAACCGCCGTTCTTCGTCGCCGAACAGTCCGCCTTCCCCCGCATGCGGATTGAGCGCACAGACGCCTATTCGCGGAGCCTCGCAGCCAACGTTACGCAGAAAACTGTCGATGAGGGCGATCTTCTCTTCAACAGCCGGCGAATCGAGCAATTGGGGAACGCTGGCGATCGACGTATGCAGTGTGACGTGCGCCACGCCGAGTCCGAACGGCGAGCGGACGATCTCGCCGGCCGGCAGATAAAGCATCATCGCGAACTTGGAGACGCCACACGCTTCGGCGAGGATCTCAGTGTGGCCGGGATAATTGTGGCCTGCCAATTGCAAGGCGGCTTTGTTCAGCGGCGCGGTTGTGACGGCGTCCACCTCGCCGTTGAGTGCAGCGTGAGTTGCGGCGATCAGATATTCGTAAGCGGACTGACCGGCGGCAACATCAATTTTTCCGGGTTCAACGTGCGCGGCATCGTCACCCGCTGGATTCCAACAGGCCAGTTCGTTTTTCGTGCTTTGCTTGCCGGCGGAAAGAGAATCGACCTCAACAACTTTCCGATCACAGCCGACCAACGCGACGGCGCGCCGCAACACTTCGGGATGCCCGACGACGATCGGTCGGCACGACTTTGGCAGCCGTTCGTCGCAACAGGCGCGCACAACAACCTCAGGTCCGATACCAGCAACGTCACCCAATGTGACGGCAATGACCGACGGCTCCGTCACTCAGAAATCTCCTGCACATTCAACGAGTCGAGACGCTCAACACACGACCGACTCGTAACATTCGGCTTCGGCCAACAATTGACCCCGGCCGTCTTTCTCCGAGAGCAACGGCGGAGCATCCAGCGGCCAGGCGATGCCCAACTGCGGGTCGCTCCAAAGCAGCGTGCGTTCGTGTTGCGGGGAATACAGGTCGCTGCACTTATACCACAATTCGGCCGTTTCGCTCAAAACATAGAAACCGTGAGCGAATCCCGGTGGAACGTAAAGTTGGCGCATGCTCTCGCTGCTTAGTCGCACACCGGTCCACTTCCCGAAAGCGGGCGAGTCGCGTCGCAGATCGACGGCGACGTCAAAGATTTCTCCGTGAAGTACCTGAACCAGTTTCCCCTGCGGGTTCTTGATCTGATAGTGCAGACCGCGAAGTGTTCCCCGCGACGAGCGGGAGATGTTGTCCTGCTTGAACTCGATGTCGATTCCCACCTCCGCATAGCGGTCTTTGTGATAGGTTTCGGCAAAACAGCCGCGGGAGTCGTCGAACACGTCCAGTTCCACGACGAGCACGCCCGGCAAATTGGTCTCGCTGACTTTCATCCCGTTCCTCTCTCAGGTTGTTGCCAGCTTGGGTTCTGCGAATAGTCGATCGAATGGAACCTTCCGGCCACTGCAAGCGTCCCTTGCAGCATACCGTTCAAATGGCAGCGGCGACAGCCGCCTGATCAAACGGTTCTTGGTTGCAAACGGCGAAAGACCGGGGCGAAACTGGTCTGGCGATTCTGGCGTTCGCCTTGCAATTGGAGATGCATTTGTGGTATTCATTCGCTTAGTGATGGAGATTCTATTTAGAAGTTTCATCCCACCCAAACCGCAGAAAAATGCTTATTCTCCGTCCATCCCTCCAAAGTTTTCCTGCCCGATAGTAGATGCGAATCAATACTTTTGAAGACACAATCAGCTGAACGCCAAGAATTTGGTGATTGCGGCGAACCCTCTATGGGGATTGTGTGGTTTAAGTAAGCGTGACGGGTTGCGCAGAGTCTCCATGAGGTGCGCGATCTGCCGATTGAAGATGATTGCTGTTGTCGAGTGAGGCCCCCCCGGATTTGCTCTCCACAGGCGACCAAACAAGAAAGGTGAGAATGATGAAATCTTTTCGACTTCTCCAAATCGGCTGCTGTTGCTTGGCAGTCGTGATGATTGGCTGTGGTGGTACGGAAGTCGTCAATGTTGATCGCTCAGATGCAGAATCTTCGGGTGGCGGCGGATATTCAGGCGGAGGAAACGGTAAAACGGAATCCCGGCCTGCAACCGGTGACAGTCGCAGCGGACGCGACCGTTCGGCCGGAACGTCGCAATCGAATTCACAGTCGTCGAATACACAAGCAGATTCCACGGATGTCGCTGCCGGACCCCGGGCGATGATTCCCGCCGATTCGTCGCCTTCGACTGGTAACGGCGTTGCAACGCCGACGGACTTTCCGACAGACACGCCGGAAGTCGATCCGGTTCCGCCCCCTTCGGATTACCGCGTCATGTTGTCGGACGGTCGCACACTCGATATTGGGGACTTGCTGGGAACCCAGGTCAGGGAGTTTGAGGAACGGCTGGCCTTGATTTCCAAGGGGAAAAACATGATTCGCACATATTACATGAGCGAAACAGAACCGGCCGGCGCTGCCGCCGGAGGTGGACCAATTCCGCCCGACGTGTCGAATCCCGCATCGACCCGTGGCTCATATACAGTCCCCGGCACAGCACCAACAACGCCACAGCGGCCCCCGACCGGATTTCAACCCCAGCCTTCTTCTCCCACCGGCATCCGTAGGCCGTTTCGACGACGAACTACCGGTCGGGGTGGCTTCACGCCATCCCCGAGTCAACCGAGACGATCAACCGTTGCACCACAGCAGCAGCAGCAGCAGATTGATAAGTCTCTTCCCTTCATGAACATCGGCCGTATTGCCTCGACAATGCGCGGCCCGATGGCAGCCTACTACCGAAACCGCCGGCCGATGATTTATGTCAGCTACAATCGCGATAGTAAGAGAGACGATACGCTCATCAGTTGGGACGAAGCAGGGCGACCGCTTGTCGTCGATCAGTATTCCAACGGGCGGCGCAACGGACTGCGCGTTCTCTTTCGCCCACGCGCCGAGAACGACCCCACCGGAGTGGTTGTGCTCGTTCAGGAATGGCGTGCCGGAAAGCTGACGACAACGCACGTTGCCGCCGAAGATGGAACAGCCGAGACGATTGCCCCGGCAGACATTCCATCGACAGAGACGAACGACCAACTCATCGACCGCGTCGCTGAGTTGGATCAGTTTGACGAAACGCTCGGCGAAAATGAACGGGAAATACGGAAAGCGCTGACCGCGTTTAATCGTGAGCAGATCCGCATGGCAAAGGCAGCCAAAACCGCGGCCCGACAACAGCAGCAAGCGATGGCCGTACAGGCCCGACAGCAAATTCTTCAACAATTGCAATCCGGCATCCAAGCCCCCGGCAGCTGGCGCCCATAAAATTGTAACGGACGAGTTTTGGACGGTGCGACGGTCGGACCCATTGGTTTCGGTCAAGCGGACGGGAAACAAACAAGCCCGGTTCCCTTGCGGGGGGAACCGGGCTTGCGGCGATCTGGGTCGATCACACTCTTGCACTCAGAAATCAGTCAGACTTTGGCTCAATGAATCAACAGCACCAGTCCCCAGATTGTTGCCGCTTCGACTAGTGCGCCGTTCAAGCGGATTGGCAGGCGGTGGTAGCGGAACGGGATGTCGCTGCCGGGGCGGTAATGGCCCAGGGTGTAGGTGGCTTTCTGCGGCGGATTGACGACTGCAATGTACGGTAGCAGCGGCATCGTCCCGAAAAAGTGGGCCGCCGAAATGACCGGTTGAACTAAGCCGAAGGAGTTGCCGTAACGTTCGAGATTTGGTTCCTCGAAGTAGACGGGGCGATGCGACAGGGCGGCCGCTTCCCAATAGTACGAGTAAGACATCCAGCCGCGACCGGTTCCCATTGGCTGCCGAATCGTCTCGTCTTCATAACCGGCGGCAATTCGGGCTGCGCGAAACGCGTCGGCAGTTTTCGGATCGTCTTCCGGCATCGGCTGTCGCATTCCCTCGTCATCGTATGGAATTGCGTTTGAATAGTTGAGAAGTGACTGGCCGGAGGAGATGTCGAAGATGCCGAGCCGCGTTCGATCGGGTGTTGAAGGTGGGGTTTCCAAGTCTGCGCTGGGGACCGGCTGCAGCATCGCAACTCTGGTGCGGCGAATCACTTCGTCTTCTCTCTTGTCCAGGTCGAGCGGAAGAAGCCCTGGCTGCGACGTTGTCGATGCGACGGTTGGCCGGTTTGTCGGAAGCATTGGTGCTGTCGGTGTCGTCGGCACGGGCGCATCCACGGTTGCGTCGTTTCGAACCCAGACAACGGCCGGTGTGGATTGCGTTGCTGGTTGCTTCTTCGTGCTCGCGACAGGCTCGGGTTGAACGGGCAGCCGGGGAGGGAAGGGGAGTGCTTCGGTTGTGTTCGGTTCACTCATACCCGACTTGGAACCAGCAACTCGTTGTGGCGAGTCATCTGGTTGTGGCGGTGTGCTGCGCGTTGTTTTCGCCAAGCGAGGCGAAACGGTCGTCGGTTCGATCCCCAATCCGCTGAGGGTCAAGCGTGCGGCTTGCCGGACTTGCTCGTCGCGGTCCTCGATTGCGTGGCTGAGCGGTCGTCTGACACGGCCGATGTGCCGAGCGGAAATGCTTCCCAACGCAAAGGCCGCCTGAGAGCGAATACTCGAATCGGAATTGGAAAGGGCGGCCGTCAGCACATCGACGGCGGCGACATCGATTGGATCGATTCTGGTAATTGCCTCGGCGACCTGCAGTTGATCGATGCCGCGTCGCGTTTTCAACAAGCGACGAAGTTCTGGCAATAACGGGTCAGCGTTCGGGCCTATTCTGCCCAGCATGTACGCCGTGACCGAGAGCAAGCCCGGTTTCTTCGATTGCAGATATCCTTCGAGTGTCAGTCGCGCGGCGGTTCGGACACTCTCGTCGTCATCGTTCAAACTGGATGTCAATCGTGGGATGACGCGGCCCACCCAACGCACATCGACTGAACTCAACGCGAAGGCTGCCTGACTGCGGACTTCGGGACTGGCATCGTTGAAGGCGGCAAGGAGAATGTCACCGGCCGACTGATCGGCAGGATCGATTCTGGTAATCGCTTCGGCCAGTTGCAGGCGATCGAATCCGTCGCTTTGCTGCAGATGACTACGAAGTTCCGGCAGCAGCGGCGTTGCCTCTTTCCCTTGTGTTCCCAACACGTAGGCGGTCAGCCCGGTCACTCCGGGTTCGGTCGAGTCGAGGTATCCGACCAGCGTCAAGCGCGCCGCCGTTCGCACCACTTCTTCGTCATCTTCCAATCGGAAAGCCAGATGGGGAATGACGCGTGCGACCTGCTGCACGTCGGTCACACTCAATGCAAAGGCTGCCTGACTCCGCACATCGGGGTTGCCGTCGTCGAGAGCTGCGGTGAGAACATTGATCGCTTCCTTGTCTGTCGGATCGACCTTGGCAATCGCTTCGGCCAGGTGAAGTCGGAGCATGCCGTCGCTGGCGGCCATTTCTCGACGCAGCGCACCGAGTGCCGGCTGAGCGTGGGTTTTCATGCTGCCTAACACATACGCCGCCAATGTTGCCAGATTTTCATCTTTCTCGTCGAGCAACGGGACCAGCGTTTTGATGGCTGTGGAACTCCGTTGGCCGACTTCCCAAACGGCCCACGCTGCCGTCGCGCGAACCACGGCCGACTCGTCGTTCAGCCGCCGTTCGATCAACGGCAGAACGGGTCTGGCGTCTGCGCCCAACCATGCCAGACGGGCTGTCCCGTCTTTGCGCTCGGCTGCGTTGTCGCTTTGCATCAGCCTGACCAACCGCATGAGCTTATCGGTTTTTGCCTCGCGTTTATCCTGCTTGGCAGCGAATGCGGCGTCTTTCAACTGGCCCGCTGTCAGCTTCGCAGCGTCCTGAACGCGCGGGTCATCGTCGTTTCGCAGTGGCGACAGTGCAAGGATGATTTCTTTGGAACGCGTGCCGGCGGCCGCCGAAAGTGCGTATGCCGCCTGGCAGCGAACGTCGGCCGTGGGATCTTTCAGAGCGGCGACCAATGCATCGAACGCCGGCGCGTCGCTGTCATCGATTTGGACGATTGCCTCGGCGACATTGATCTGAAACAAACCGGAACTGGTCGCCAGGACGCGATGCAGATCGGGAAGACCTCGCTTGGCTTCGGTGCCAATTGTTCCCAACGCGTGGGCGGCCAGCGTGCGAACTGCAGGGTCTTCTGTTTGTAACAGTTCCACGAGAACGGGAACGACAGTGCCGGGCTGGTGGCCGATTTCCCAAATGGCGGCGGTGACTGCAATGCGAACAACGGGGGATTCGTCGTTCAGAGCCTGGTAGAGCGCCGGCAATGAACGCTTTGCTTTGGAGCCGTTCCAACCGAGTTCCGTCGCAGCAGTCCGTCGTATCTGCGCGTCGGGCGAAACGAGTCGTTTCATCAATTCGTCGATTTTCAAATCGACGGGCGACTTCGGCTCGGGCGGCTTGGCTTTTGCGATTTGCTCTGGAAGCTGCAGTGGACTTGGCTCAATCACGGGGGAAGCGGTCGGACGCTTCGGGACATTCGCAGAATCTCGGCGATTCGGATCGAGTGCGATTTCGGGCGGCACCGCCATGTTCGTTCCCGGTTTCGCCGTGTTGTTTCCCGGTCTTAGTGGGAACATTCTGTAGGTGGGAATTGTCCCCGGGACCACCGGACGATTCTGCTGCGGAAGCCTGCGGTACACTGCCGGTGGGCGCCGCGATGTCGTTTCGGTGACCTTCGGCTTGGGTTTCACTGCACGCAAAATATCCCGTAGTCGCGGCAAACGTCTCGACTTGGTCGATGGTTGTTGCTGCGCTCTGCCGCTTGTTGCGGGAGTGATGACCGGTAACCGTTCGTCGGCACAGGCGATGGAGCCAGAAAGGTCGGTAAACAACATGGGCATTCCGACAGCGGCAATCGCCAGCAGGCGGGCGACGCCAGTACGGTTCACAACTTCGCCTGTGACGCGATGACTGGCTGCATCGCGACGATCAACCTGACTGGCGATTTGTTGGGCGTTCTGGTTCAACACGGTGTGTCCCTCGCTGCAACCGCAGAATAGAAATGGAAGCGACCGACGGCTGATGTGAACTGAGCAAATTCGATTTGTTAGGCGGGACGGAGGCGAACCGGAAGTCCCTCTGTTCAGGCCGTACAAAAACGGGCCTGTTCGTCAGGTTTCGACATCGGATGATCGGAATATTCATCATTCTAGAATCAATCGAATTAGTCTCAGTGAACGACCGGGGCTTTGTGATCCGGAAATCTTGCGCAGATTGCCCATTTGTCTGCACAAAACAAACCAGCTCGTAGCGCAAGCCAGGGTTGGAGCTTCCGTCTTGCCCTAATTCCACCCCAGCGCGCAGCTTGGCGGTTCCTCGACTCATTCGGCCATCCGTTCCAGCCGCTATTGCCTCCCGGAATCGGGCGTGTAAACTGAAGGCTGTTGTAGGTGTGTTGTCAGGAAAGGCCCCCGCGGTCACTCAACGAACGATTCACTCTCTTCCTTCCCTCTCAGATAATGTTCGATCACACATATGGATCATGCGACGATTGCACTCTTGATGTTGTTCGCCGGGCTGGCGCTGATTGTCGCCGAGTTCTTCATCCCCTCCGGCGGCATGATTGCCATTCTGGCGGCGGTTTGTCTGTCGATCTCAGTTTGGGCCGCCTATGAGGCGTGGTGGGAAACCGCCCGCAATATGTGGTGGTCGTATCTGGTGACGGTGGCATTGTTGATTCCGGCATCCGTCGGTGGAGCCTTATTCTTGATCCAAAAGACCAGTCTGGGGCGGCACGTGTTGCTGAGGGCTCCCAACCTCGAAGAAGTCACTCCCTATGCGGAAGAGGAACACCATCTTCGTGAAATGATTGGCAAACGAGGACAGACGGTCTCGCTGCTCAATCCGGGCGGGATGGTCGAGGTGGACGGTGAACGGTTTCATTGCGAATGCCCGGGCATGTTGATTGAAGCACGCGAGGACGTGGAAGTGTTTGCGATTAAGGGAAATCGGTTGGTGGTCCGGCCGGTGACCGAAGCGGGGGATCGGTCGTTAGCGAGTCAGTCGCAGACCGACGAAACGGACGGTGAGCCGTCGCCGAGCCAGCACGACGGCGACGCGCCGCCCCTTGACTTTGACATCCCCCAAAGTTAGACAGAAGACTCCCGGCATGTCCGTTTCATCAATGCCAGTCTTTGGTCTATCGACGAATGCGGAGAGGTTGGCTTGGGCGGTGCAGTTGATGGCGACAGTTTAGACACGCATTCATAGCTGAAGGTTGGAACCCATGATTGACATTGGCTTGCTGCTTGCTCAAGACGGCGGCGACGAATCCAGCGAGATAATCCTGTTCGTTGCCTTGTTCATCGTGCTGTTCTTTTTCGGGTTTCTCGTTGTCTTCGCCAAGTATTTTGGCTTGTGGATTCAATGTAAGATGACGCGGGCCGGCATCAGTTTCCCGAATCTGGTGATGATGTCCTTCCGGCGGGTTCCCGCATCGCTGATCGTCCGTTGCAAAATCATGGCCGTGCAGGCCGGGCTAACCAAGGTCTACCCCATCAGCACAGCTGCACTGGAAGCACATTTTCTCGCGAACGGAAACGTTCCCAATGTCATTCGGGCGCTCATCGCAGCACAACGTGCCGGCATTGCCCTCGACTGGCAGACGGCTCAGGCGATTGATCTGGCCGGGCGAGACATTCTCGAAGCGGTTCGCACCAGTGTGAATCCGAAGGTGATCGATTGCCCCGATCCGAAAAAGAAGGCGGGAACGCTGGATGCCGTCGCCGGCGATGGTATTCAATTGAAGGCGCGGGCTCGCGTGACCGTTCGCACCAACATTCAGCAGCTTGTTGGTGGTGCGACCGAAGAGACCATTGTTGCACGCGTTGGCCAGGGCATCGTGCAGGCCATTGGATCGACAAAATCGTACAAGTTGGTTTTGGAGAATCCGGACGACATATCACGGTTGGTGTTGGGGCAGGGGCTGGAAAGCAATACGGCCTTTGAAATCGTCTCGATTGACATTGCCGACATCGACGTTGGTGAAAACATTGGTGCTCGACTGCAGGCCGATCAAGCGGAAGCCGACATGCGTGTCGCGCAGGCGAACGCCGAACAACGTCGGGCAGCGGCCAAGGCGCTCGAGCAGGAAGAAGTCGCCCACATTCAGGAGAACCGGGCGAAAGTTGTGTTAGCCGAGGCCCAGGTTCCCAAGGCCATCGCCGATTCATTCCGCACCGGCCGACTGGGGCTGCTCGATTATTACGAATTGAAGAACGTGCAGGCCGATACCGACATGCGATCGGCAATTGCAGGCGAAGGCCGACAGGCGTCGCCTACCCCGTAGTAGGTTGTTCGGTCTTGTCACTTGCTGCGAACTGAGTAAACCATTACCCACCGGGATCCTTGCCCATGTGGTTTCAAATTCCTGAGCCGATTCTTGCTGCCGATATCGGCGGCTTAGGTTGTGTCGCTGTCATCGTCATGATGTTCGTTGGCTGGATCATGAATCTGGTCAACAAAAACAAGGAACGCCCCGCGCAGGCAGCGCGACGTCAGGCACGCCGTCCTCCGCGAGAAGGTGGCGAGCGTTTGCACAGCGAAATCGACAACTTCCTGCAAGAGGTGGGCGGAGGCCGCAGGCAAGCTGACGTCAAACTCGAAGAGTTCGATGATCTGGAAATTGAACTCGTCCCGGAAGAAGAGCAGGTTCGAAAACCACGGCGGAGGCGGCCGCAGAGTCAGTCGCCCAGACGCAAATCTCAACCAGCCGAGCAGGTGAAAACGCCGTTATCTGAAAGGCACCTGGAGACCACTGCCGGATCGTCCGATCTTGGCGGGGGATTGCGCGAGCATCAGCAAGAATTCTTGCAGCAGGATCACATTTCCGATGAGGTTGTCGGCGACCTGGGCCGACGTACCGGTGGTGGCGCGGCACGGCGTAAAACCGCACGTCGGCCCGACGTCAACCCAGAAGCCGTCCGCGGAACCGCTGCGTCGATGTCCGGCGGGATTGTGGAAATTTTACGGAACCCGGCCACCGTTCGGCAGGCGATCCTGATCAGCGAGATTCTTTCGCCGCCGAAGTCGCGACGACGATGAGAGTTCCTGGCCAAAACTCGTCGCTCGACAATGTGTGTCGCGCGGTTTTGTCTGCCGTATTGACTCTGGGGTTTGAACGGTTACATCGCAACGCAGCCCGGAAGTTATCCGTTCTTTTCGCAATGCACGCGCGAGTGACATGAACGATCTGCCGTTGAAAGTTTTGTTGCTTGCCGGCCGGTTTGAAGTGCGCGGCAGTTCGGCGTACACATTGCATTTGGCGCAACGGCTGAAAAACCACAACGTGACCGCGACGGTCGTCTGTTCCGATGCACGGGCGGTCGATCCAGAACGGCGTGCCAGATTGGCCATCGAAGAGTATGCGCATCTGAAGATGCCGTTTTGGGGCCGTGTAGTATTAGAACTCATGCGGCGCAACCTGTTACAGGATGTACCCGATCTGGTGCACGTGCAGTCACGCGACATGCTATCGCGCGGCGCATGGCTCGCGCGCCGTTTGCAGCGCCCGCTGTTGCTCACCGTTCACGATTGTCTCGGATCGCGCGAGCGGTTGCGGTTCGACCGCCGTGTCGGTCGGCGAATTATTGCCGTCAGCGACTCGGTTCGATCTGCGTTACTGCAGCAATCCGGGGTTCCGAAAGATTTGGTCACAGTCATTCACAGCGGTGTCGATACCCACTTCAACGCCGATCTGCCGCCGGTTCTCGATCCGGGACACGTCCCCGTCGTTGGGACGGCCGGTCCACTCGAAGCGGTCAAGGGGTTGCCGTTTTTCCTCAATGCCGCGCAGAAGGTTCTAGCGGCGGGCCGCGACGCCGAATTTCTCGTCTCCGGTGCAGGTCCTGAGGAGGGGCGGCTCCGTCGGTTGGCGACAACTTTGGGAATCGATCGTCACGTCGCCTTCGTACCAAATCTGTTCGACTTCACTCCGTCACTTTCCGCAATGGACATCTTCTGCCTGCCGTCGCTCAGCCAGGGGCTGGGTACCATCATGCTGGAAGCTATGGCGCTGGGAAAACCGGTGATTGCCACCCCGGTTGGCGGAGTCGAACAGATCGTTCGCGATAACGAGACAGGTTTGAACATTCCCCCTTCCAACAGCGATCGGCTCAGTGAGCGGATCCTCGAACTACTCGATGATCCGGTCCGCGCTCGGGCCATTGGTGAAGCCGGGCGGCAATTCGTGCGATGTGACTTTGGAGTCGATCGAATGGTTGCAAGCACGACGGAAGTATACCGTAATGTTCTCGAACAGGAGACCGTCCTTCGCGGCGATCCCGTTGCCAGTGAATCGAAGGTGGGATAGACGTTCAGAATTCCTCTCCATTCTTTTGTGGACCACGAATGCAAGCTGAAATTATCGCGATCGGATCAGAACTGACCACCGGTGCCAAGCTCGACACCAACAGCCAGTGGCTTAGCCGGGAACTGTCGGCCATCGGCATTCCAGTGCGCTACCATGTCACAATGGCGGACGACCTGGAGGCGATGATCGCCGCCTTCCGCACGTCTGTCGATCGGTCGGAACTGGTACTTATCACCGGTGGAATCGGCCCGACATTGGACGACCTCACGCGGCAGGCGGTTGCCGGTTTGGCCGACGTTGAACTCGTGTTGCACGAGCCGTCGCTCGAAATCATCAAGTCGATGTTTGTACGCCGCAAACGGGAGATGCCGGAACGGAACGCCATTCAGGCGATGTTTCCGCGGGGAAGCGAGCCGATCTCGAATCCGCGGGGGAGCGCTCCAGGCATCTCGATGCAGGTGCAGCGAACCGGGGGCGATGCCTTTTGTCGTGTGATCGTGATGCCGGGCGTTCCGAGCGAGATGAAACGCATGTTCGAGCAGGAGGTACTGCCGGGGCTATCGGGCAGCGGACGCGTCATTCGCCACGCTCGCATCAACTGCTTCGGAGTGGGAGAATCGGCTGCCGAAGAAATGCTGGGCGAACTGACGGCGCGGGACCGCGACCCAGAGGTCGGCATCACCGTGCACGAAGCGACAATCACGATGCGGATTACCGCGCATGGAAATAGCGAAGCCGAATGCCAACGCAAAATTTCAGAGGCAGGACAAACCGTTCGCGAGAAGCTCGGTGAATTCGTATTCGGAGTGGAAGACGAAGAACTGGAACACATCGTGGTGCGTCTGCTGCGTGAGCGAGGGCTGACGCTGGCAACTGCCGAATCGGGGACCGGGGGATTGCTGGCGCATCGGCTGACGGATGTCGCCGGGTTTGAAGGTTGTTATCTGGGCGGTGTCGTCGTTCCAACCGATGCCGCCAAACGCGAAATGCTCGAAGTCGATGGCGATTTATTGAAGCAGGCCGGTTCGATCAGCGCGGAAGCGGCAGCAGCAATGGCGGGGGGATGCCATCGTCAATTCGGAACCGACTTCGCACTCGCCATCACCGAATGCCCGTGGTTCGATCCCGACGACTCCACCGGCGAAACACCAATCGTTTACGTCGCGTTGGTGGGAGATGGCATTGCTGAGTCGGCATCGCATGCGATGGTGGGCGACCCCGCCATCGCCAAGAGCCGCGCCGCTAAAATGGCTCTCAATCTGCTCCGCCTGAAGTTGTTGGAAATTGATTAACGATTTGGGTGCCAGTGGCACCCGTTAGGCGAGAATCGAAAAATGTCTTCAACCGACTGCCGATTTCAACCAGCGCGGCGTTCTTCGATTGATGGACAACTTTCCGGTAGCCAGATTGCGTTGACACCGTGCGTGTCTAATATGCGGGCCAAATGCTGGTGGCAGGTCAGCAACAGGATTTGTTGGCCGCGGCCGGCGAACTCCAGCAGCGTCTCGACAGCCGCCTCCGTTCGTGATTCATCGAAATTTGCAAACACGTCGTCGAGCACCATCGGCAACTCGACTCCCGCCCGGGAAAGTTCTTCGACAATCGCCAGACGAATCGCCAGGAAGAGTTGCTCCCGCGTGCCGCCGCTCAATTGTTCGACGCGAAAGGAGCGACCTTGATCATTGTCGATGCACAAAGACTGCTTGCCTAGCGGCGTCCAGATGTTTCGGTAACGACCACGTGTCATTTGTGCGAGGTACTTCGTCGCTGCCGCGAGTGTCGCCGGCTGATGATCCCGCTCAAATTGCTGTTGCATGGCAGTGAGGGCGCGGCTTGAGAGTTCCAGGGCGAACCATTCTTCGGCCGCCTGCGTCATCTCGTCTTCGACTCGTGCACGATTGAATCGCAAATGCGTCCCCTGACGATCAGATTCCAGATCTGTAAGTTCCTGTTTGACACTCCCCAGACGTTCAAATAGTGATTGCAGTTCGCTGGCCGATTGTTCCAGTGACTCGTCAAGTTGCTGCAGCTTGGCCGTGTTGCCGGCCATCTCAAAGTCGAGCAGATCCTCTTCCACAATCGCCAATCCCGGCTGATTGGCACATACCGTTTCGAGTTCAGCGTTGGCGGTGAACAAGGCCGACTCCAACTCTTTGCGCCGCACAACTGCCGCAGCATTGGCTTCAAATTCTGCAACACTCGACGCGTTCCCTTCTGTCAACAGGCCTGCACGAAGAACGTGAAGCTTGGCCAGTCGACGTCGAAAGCCGGCCGCGTGACGCAATTTGCTTCTTGCTTCGCGGCGCAATGTCTGCCGCTCACTCTGCACCCGTTGCGCGTTCACGAGTTCTTCTTGCCAGACGTCCAATACGGTCATCAGGTCATCCGTATCAATTTCGTCCCAGTCGAGTTGGTCGGCAAGTCGAGCGATGGAATCGAGAATCATGTCGAGTTGCCCACGGGATGCATGCAACTGGCCGTCGATTGCTGCGCAAGACTGCAGAGCGTTCTTCGCTTCAATGATGCGCCGCCATTCCTGAAATGCCTCATCGACGCGCAGGGTTTCCTTCAGTCCAACCTCTGTGAGCACCTCGCTCCAAGCCTGTCGGGCGGAAATGACGTCACGCTGGACTTGCTGCAATTTGCCACGCCAGTCGCTCAATTGTTGCCGGCGATTTGAGATCCGTTCTTCCACATCGGCCAGTCTCTCCAGTTCGGCGAGTTGACGCGACTGCTGGATCATTAGCTCGTCGGTCGGTGAATCGACATGGTTCTCACCGGGAACTGTTTCATCGAGTTGGCGGGGTATTTCGTCGCGTGATTCGCGCAGTCGAATTTCGAGGTCGCGCAATTCGGCTGATAGTGCTTCGGCGTTTTCGCCAGCGACACTCTCGGCATGTGTTTTCAGCGCGTAAGCCGTTCCGCCACACGCCGTCCCCAACAGGGCGTACATCAAACCCACGATGCCGTTGGCTGTCAGCCCGGTGTAAAATCCGACAAGCGAGAAGATAACTCCCGCAACGCCGAAGAACCCAAGAACCAGATAGGCCCAGGCCGGCATCGGGGGCGTTTCATCAATTCGCGCCAATCGTTCTGTTAACGCCGCCTGACGCTGCTCGAGTTCCGCTTCACGCAAACGCATGCCATGGAGTTCTTGCAGTTGCGACAGACGCTGCTTCGCTGCCAACATTTGCTCGGCGATTGTCCCGTCGCCCGTCTCCTTCAAGGATTCCTGCAGCTCTCTCGACCGGCGGCTGCATGCTGCGGCGCGCTGCTTGTACCGTCGTCGAATTCGACTTCGACGTTCGAGGCGATTGTGATAACTGTGGGCGGCATCGAGCAGGCGCAATTGCACCGTCGGCGATGTATCGACTTTCGCGAGTCGGTCGGTTGACCATTCAGTCCCGAGGCGATCAACCGCTTCATCCCGAGTTTCGGCTGCCTGTGCGCCGCGCTGCTGGAGTGCGGTGGCATTCGGCAGCAGTTCTTCCAACTGTTCGCGATGTTTGCAGACCGTTTCAATCGCGGTGGCATGCAGCAGAGTCTTCTTGTCGGTTCGGCAGGTTTGCGATTCGGCGTGCAGACTCTTCGCCTCGGCGATCGCCGACTGATCGTTTCCAGTGAGCGAATCGATCTCTTCGTCGATCCGCGCGAGACGGTGGAGTCCGTCTTCCGGAAAACCGGAAAGGGTTGGAAGTTCTTCCAGTTCAAAACGGATCTCTCGCACCTGGTTCCACGCCGGCCAGGCCTGTTCGAGAAATCGGTGTCCCTGCAGTTGTGACTGCAGTTGTTGTTGCGAAACCTTGCGACGCTTTATCTCTGCCTGCAACTCGTCCCGTTCGTGGCTCAATACCAGGTGCCGTTCGCGCAGTGTTTCAGCCGATTCGATTTCTGCTGAAATCTCTGCCTGTCGTTGAAACAGATCTGTTAGGTGGCCGGAATTGTCGCTTGGGTCGAAGAGTTCCTGTCGTCGGCAATTCAGATCGGCCCACGTTTCGAGAATCGTTCGTCCTTCCGGACCGAGCGTCAGACCGTAAACTTTGTCGGCCATCTCATCGCCAGCCAGTGACGCCAGTTCCTGAAGTTCGTGTAGATCGACGGCGAATAGTCTCTCGAACATTGCCTCAGACGTCTTCGACAACAACTGCGTGATGGCAGCTTCCGCTCGAAGTTCTTCATCAAATCCATTGACCGATGCCGCGCCACGCTCGCCGTGGCGGGCGAATCGGTGGATGTCGTACTCCTGACCTTCGTGTATTGTCCGCAGCGATCCTTTGCTGCTGGCCAGATGTGTGTCTCGACCGGCCACCCACGGCTCCGGCGGGCCGAATCCGTATAAGACGCCACGAACAAACCGCATCAGCGTCGATTTGCCGGTTTCATTCGGTCCGTAAATGACGTTCAGGCCGGAATCGAATGTCGGCAACGCCAGCCCTTGCCAGATGCCGAAGCGGTCCACGTGGATTTCTGTAATCTTCATTCAGACTGCCTTTTCAATGCGCCGGTCGGATGAGGACCGCGATCAGGCTGGATCATGTTTCTCGGTTTGCCGATTGCCCAAGCTGTGTGATGCCCAGTTGCCTCGCCCGGCCGAGCACCATGTGGCAATCAACGCCATCGGCGAGCCGTTCCATGCGATTGGTGAATTCATCGCTGGAAGATGAGGCGGCGACTAGAGTTTCCAGCAGCGAGTTGGGGGTCAGCGGGGTGATGGTTTCCAGTGTTTGGAAGAATTCGTCGGCCCACGGATGGCTGCGTCTAATCTGCTCGACTGCTGCACGACCGGGCAACACCTGTAAGGAATGCAGCAGCTGCGGTCGGGCGTCGTCGTGAAGTTCTGCAGAAGCGCGTTCGACGAAATGCCGGGCCAGATCGTCGTCGCATAACGTTTTGTACAAGGGACCCGAACCGGCGACGGCCCAGTTGACCAGGCAAAGCAACTCTGTTGAATGAAAGGTTCGTTCGGCAAGCAGTTTGCGCATGCGGTCGAGCAGATCCGTGAGGCTCGATTGTGAATCGAACCCAATGGCAATTCTTTCACTGCGGACGACCGCAGTGGGAATGAGCTGGCAGTCGATCGATCCGTCGTCGGCAACTTCGACCAGCGTGCAGCCGTGTGGCCCCGTGTCGCTGCTGGAAATCGCCTGTGTCGCGCCGGGACTGTGGGCGATTCCCCAGTCACCGCGATGCGTCTCACGCGAGTCGGAGCAACCAATCGCCACGTAGTCGAATGCCTGAGCATCGTGTCGGGAAGAATCTGATTGTGAAGGGTCGGGATTCTCACTCGCAAGGCACAGGCCGACGCGAAACGGCCCTCGTGTTTCTGTCGTCGTCGGATGGATTTGCGACGCAGAAGTCTGCGATTGTCCGTCAGCCAACTTCTCGGCGCAGGCGACCGATGCGATCACTTTGCCGTCGCGGAGAACGGCCACGGCCTCCGTCGATGGATCGAAGAAGGTGGTCACGTTGTCGGGGAATTCGGAGCAGGCCTTCCACGCATCGGCCGGATCGAGTCGTCCCGGTAAACCGAATACGCGAATGCCGTGTTCGTTCAGTCGATGGAATCCGTCAACCAAGGCAATTCGGGCCTGCAGGCTGCGATCGTGCTCGTCAAAGCTGTTGCCCGTCAATAAGACAAAATCGACATCTTGGGCAACAGCGGCGCCAATGACTCGCTCAAAGGCTGTAATCGTCGCCGCCTCAATCAGTCCGCGGAACTCATCGGGACAGTCACCGAGACCCGTCATTTGGGAATCGAGACGGAGATTGGATGCGTGGATAAATCGGATCGGTTCAAACGGCAAGGCAGACTCCTTTCTGCCGGTGGGTTACAGTTTCCTGCCACATGCCCTGTGCGCGCACACCAAGGCAAGCGGGGCCGGAAGTGTAGCGGGGATGCGGATTTGGGGAAAGATCAGGATCGAGGGTTCGTAGTGACCGCATTCATGAGGGTGGAACGCTCCCCAGCGTGCCGAAACCGTTTCAATCCTGCACCCAAAACTGTGCCGCCGTCACACCAACTGATCCAACAGCTGAGTTGCGTCATGAAAACTGCGCAATGTGTGATCGGCGAGGTGCGCGTATTCCGGAAGACTTGCGGGCGCATAGAGTACGGTCCGCATGTTGGCGTTCTGTCCTGCCTGGATGTCGAACAAATAATCGCCGACATAAATCGCCTCGCTCGGACCGCAAGCCCAATCTTTGCAGATACTCAGAAGTCCCGCCGGATCTGGCTTGGCAGGAACATCGTCGCGGGTCAGTACGGGATGCAACTCCAGCTGCAATCGATGCAATGTGATGTCGGTCGATTCCCGCGAATTTCGGGTGAGGATTCCCGTCCTGATAGATCGCTCGGCCAATGCTTCCAGAAACCCGGCAACTCCCGGCATCAAAGTGGCTCGCTGCGCACCTCGCAA
Source organism: Planctomycetaceae bacterium (assembly GCA_018699955.1). GTDB lineage: Bacteria > Planctomycetota > Planctomycetia > Planctomycetales > Planctomycetaceae > JABISG01. The sequence goes on from JABISG010000062.1 coordinate 57,198, forward strand.
CTCATGTTTGCGCAGCACCGCGTGACAGCGATCCTTTTCGGCGCCGGCCGGCAGTCGATCAACTGTTTCCAGAATCAGTTGCTTCGGCGCGAAATCCAGGTCTGCGCGAATGGCATCGAAGTCGAGACCTGAATCGACCAGTGTGCCATCCAGATCGAAGATCACTCCGCAAAGGGGCATTCGTGCCTCGTTTCCTCTTTCGGTTAGCCGCGACGCGCAGCGGAGCGATCTTACCACAAACCATCGCGCGGCGAATCGGACGACTTCTCAGCAATCTGCTCGTACAGTTTGTGGACTTCGTCACTCGGCTCACGGGGGGCGACAATCTTCACAATCACAAACTGGTCGCCCGGCTCACGTGTCTTCTGGTGTGCAACTCCCTTGCCGCGCAGGCGAAGTCGGGTACCACTCGATGTTCCCGGCGGAATTGTCACAATCACGTTGCCATCGGACAGCGTCGGCACGTCCACTTTTGTGCCAAGCACGGCCTCCGCTGGCGATATCGGCACGTCGAGCAACAGGTTGCAACCCTCGCGGCGGAACCACGGATGGCGGCCGACCTTAATTTGAACCAGCAGGTCGCCTGCCTGCCCTCCTCGTCCGCCCGGTTGTCCTTGACCGGACAATCGAATCACGCTGCCATTATCGACGCCGGCCGGAATCTTGATCTCCAGTCGATCGAGCTTTCCGTTCCGTTGCAGGCTAAGTTCATGCGCACCACCTTGCGCCGCCACAGTGAACGGTATCTCAATGTCGATCCGTGAGTCCTGCGCTTTGGCCGGCTGTGGCGCTCTTCCGCCACCTCCAAATCCACCGCCCGGTTGGCCTCGTCCGCCAAAAAGGTCGCCCAAATCCACCTGGCCGCCGAACAAATCGCCCAGATCGAACGGCTGACCGCCACCGCCGGCTCCCCGTCCAAACGGCGATCCACCCGGAATCGGCCCACCTCCCTGAAACGCGGCCCCGTACCGATCGTACTGCTCACGCTTTTCGGCATCGCCCAGCACAGCATACGCTTCCTGGACCTGCTTAAACTTCGTGTCCGCGGCCGCATCGCCCGGTTTGACGTCGGGATGAAACTCGCGCGCAAGCTTCTTGTACGCCTTACGAATCTCATCATCAGTCGCTTCACGCGAAACGCCGAGGACTTTGTAGTAATCGAGGTCTGCCATTGGTGATTGAAAAGTTTCCGTTGGGAATTGCGTCGGCCAATTGTGTAAGCGCAAGCTTGCTACGACTTGAATAATAGGCATCGGTCTCACATTTGTCACGCCGTTGTGGTCTCGGAACATCGCTCCGCAACGTTGCTTTTCAGGCGGGTGGTGAAGTCACGTCAACGCCAGCGACTTGGGGCCTGCGCCTTCGGCTGAATCGATGCGAGAGTCACAGACAGCTGGCGATGAAGCAAATGTCGGTCCGCCGGATGCGCTGGTGACTTCACGTGACGCGCTGCGAGTGGTCAATCTTGATGCGGGCGACTAGAATCTGCGGAGTCATTCGTTCTCGTCTTCAAGGTCTTCGTTGATGCTCAAACTTGCGTTCCGGAATCTGCTGAGTCGCCCGATGCGGTCTTTGTTGTCGTTGTTGGGGCTGACGGTGGCGATTGCCGGGATGGTCGGGTTGTTTTCTGTCGCCCGTGGCCTCGATGCGATGATCTCCGACACCTTCAACGACATTCCCGGGTTGGTGGTGATGCAGCCGGGGGCACCGATCCCCATTTTCTCACGACTGCCGACCGATTGGGGCGACGACATTGCCGACGTGCCGGGCGTCGCCGTCGTCAACGGGGAAATCTGGCAGCGGGTGAACGTAATCGATGGCAAGACAATTATCAGTCCGCCGCGATTTCTGTTCGGCATCGACATTCCCAGTCGGGTTGCGCTCCGGAAATGCGTCTATCGAAACGCAATGCTGGCCGACGGCCCGTATGCCGGTCGGTTTTTGAACGAGTCGGATCGCGGAACGTTTAATATTGTGGTCAGCCGGCAGATTGCCGAAGAATTTGAGAAGGAGGTTGGCGACACGCTCCAGGTCAACAATCGCGAGATGACAATCGTCGGCGTTTACCATCACGGTTCTCTGCTGGTCGATGTCGCCATCATTCTCGATATCGATCAGGTGCGGAGCCTCACCTTGTTCGATCCCGATTCCGTCTGCGCGTTTTACGTTGAACAGGAAGAGGGAGCGGATGTCGAGGAAGTGGCCGAACGTATTCGCGGCGTCTTTCGCGGCCGAGAAGTCGAGCGCTGGAAACCGGCTTCGGCAATCCAATTTGCACCGGCGAGTTCCGGGAATCCGCTGATCGACTTTTTGCGGCGACTCGATCAGGGACTGAAATCGCCGCAGCCATCTCCGACTGATGATTCACAAGAGGAGAAGAACACGCCCGCATCGGATGGTGATGGTGGTCCGAAATCTGAGTCAGAATCTGAAGTAATCGATAGCCGTGTAGAGACCCTCCCCGGCCAATCGTTTGCTTCGATTCAGGACGAGGGTGCGACGTCTGCCGAAGCTGGTGAAGGCGACGACAGCGATCTGCCGATCGAAGTTCGCAGTGCGTCGGATTGGGCGGACCGTTTCGATGAATTTGCCGGTGATCTCGATATTATTCTCGGCGTGCTGACGGCAATCGGCGTCACCATTGCCGTTCTCAGCATCGTCAACACGATGTTAATGAGTGTCACAGAGCGGATCATTGAGTTCGGCATTCTGAAGGCGAATGGTTGGTCGAAGTACGATGTGTTGAAACTCATCACCATTGAAAGTGCCGTGCTGGGTTTCGCCGGCGGCGTGCTGGGCAGTTTGTTCGGCCGGATCGCAGCCGATGTCGTCAACTTGATGTGGCCGACACGGGCGCACTTGTATGCCAGCCCGGGATTGTTGTTGTTCGGCGTAGTGTTTGCGACCGTGCTGGGAATTGCCGGTGGTTTGTACCCCGCATTCTGGGCAATGCGCATGATGCCGATGGATGCGATTCGACGCGGGTGAGACGAGGCTCCGTCAAAACCCGGTTGTGGGCGAACTCTGCACTTAGAAACAAGGGGTGCTGTGAGTCAACAGAGGGTTTTGACAGAACTTCACAAGAGACGAGAGGGCAGGGCGTGGTGGTTGAAATGGGTGAGGAAGTTTAACTGATGATCGAAATTCAGGATCTGACCAAGACGCATTACCGTGGCGAGACGGAGGTTCGCGCGCTGCGCGGCGTGACGTGTCGTATTCCCAAAGGGTCGTTCACGTTCATCTTTGGTCCGTCCGGCAGCGGGAAGAGTACGCTGCTGTATCTGATGGGGGCGCTCGATAACCCGACATCGGGAGCGGTCAGCGTCAACGGGAGAAATCTGGCGGAGCTTTCCGCGCGAGACCGCGATGAATATCGCCGAGGGGACGTCGGCTTTGTTTTTCAGAGCTTCAATCTGCTCAAGAATCTCGATGCTGTTGGCAATGTGTTGGTGCCGTTTATGCCGAAGGGCATTTCGCCGGACATGCGGCAGCGGGCGGTTGAGTTGCTGAAACACGTTGGATTGGGCAATCGGCTCGACCATCGGCCGAACCAGTTATCCGGCGGCGAACAACAGCGGGTCGCCATCGCGCGTGCTCTGCTGAAGAATCCTGCTCTGGTGTTGGCAGACGAACCAACCGGTGAACTCGACAGCGAAACCGGAGCCGAAGTGTTTGGGTACTTACGGCGTCTGCACGTCGAACAGCAGACGACAGTGGTTGTCGTCAGCCACGACGACCGCTATGTGACCGATGGCGACCGCGTGCTGGAATTGCAGGACGGGCAACTTCGAAACGGTGAAGCTGGCGGCACTGAACGCAACGAAGATTAATCTGTGAATGGAGTATTTCAATGACGATGGAAGTCGAACTTCGTTTCGAGGGTGAATTGGCGCGGGTTCGTTTTGTGGGCAAGAAAGGGGTGCAGATGTTTTCTGCCGATGCCCGAGTGCGGTTGGCCAATGTGCTTGCGGAGTTGGAGCAGGCAGTCGATTGCCGTGTTGTGGTCTTCGAGGCAGAGGGGCGGACCTTCATTGCGGGGGCCGACATCAAGGAACTGGAACAACTGGACTATAGGTCGGGGTTGGCGATTGCTCGGGCCGGGCAACGGCTGATGCAGCGAATCACAAATCTGAATGCGATAACGGTCGCCGCGGTTCATGCCGCCTGTGCGGGTGGTGGCTGTGAATTGGCGCTCGCCTGCGACTTGCGGCTGGCAGCAGAAAGCACGGTCATCGGACTACCGGAAGTCAAGTTGGGCCTCATTCCCGGATGGGGAGGAACAGCGCGGGCGGTGCGACTGTTCGGTTCGGCCGTCGCCAGGAGAATGATACTGAGTGGCGAGTTATTCAATGCGACCGATGCCGCCCGTCTTGGTATCGTCGATTCGGTTACTGCAGACGCGGAGTTTCGCGAGGCCATTGATCGACGCCTCGAACAATTACTCGTCGGCGGTCCGAAGGCGGTGGCGGCTGCCAAGCGATTGATCGCCGATTTTGAAGGTGGCGACATCGATTTGCAGCTCGAAGCCGAAGCCGAGGCATTTGCCCGGTGCTGCGATGCCGAAGAATCGACCGAGGGAACGACGGCGTTTTTGGAAAAGCGGCCCCCAAAATGGAATTGAGTTGGCGCGGCGGAATCCAACGCGTTTCAATCACATCCGGTCGTCGGTCGTAGACAATTCCTCTGCCACTGTGCTCTGCAGAAGTTGGCGGCCGAAATCGATGTCGGGCACGAGACAGGGGTGCTTGTACTGTTCGAGGCTGCCGCCCAGTTTCTGTTGCCGTTTTCTCGCAAAATTGTGCCAGGTTTCCGGTGGCAATGCGACCCATCGAATTGTTCCCAACCGCCCCGACTGTCGTTTCTCACGATACTCGCAGTTCAACTCTTGAAGCTGTTCATCGACAAGCTGTGCAAGTGTCTCACCGCCTGTCGGCAGCCAGTCGTAGTGCGGTTCTGCCAAGAGTTGATAATTGGGCGGATCGCCCCAGGCGGGTGCCAATGTGAAATCGCCGACGGTCATGTGCAGGCGTTCGATGCTGCTGCGCACTGCCATCACAACCTGCGATTCCGAAACCTTTTCTCCGGTCACGCTGGCGATGTGCGCTCCCTTGTGCAGGAATTCCAGCATCGGAGTGGTGTTATAGAAACCAACACAGCGAACAACATCACAAATGTCGTACCGGTACAAACCCGACGAGGTCGTCAGCAGGATGAAGTAGTTTCGTCCCTCCTCGAGTTCATGCGCTTCGAGTACCGTTGGGTTGTTTGATTCGTGTTCCTCTTCCGGAATGAATTCAAAATAGTGAGTTGCGACATCGAGGACTCCTGCCGGGCAATTGTCCCACAGTGGAATCGTCATCCGGCCCTCACTGGCGGAAAGGCCGTGGTCGCGAATCGGCACATCGCCGTAAAATCGTTTGAGGGCATGCAAGTAGGCTCCCGCGCTGCCGCAACTCCAAACCGCCAGCACGGCGAGATTCGGCCAATAGTCTATGGGATACAGCGCGCCCTCGCGTTCGACAATCTGTTCGAGTTCGCGTGCGCGTGTTGGGTTCCTACGATGTATTCGTCGGCGCAGTTGCCGCCGCACATCGCGCGGGATATCAAATTCATTCGACAACGTGCCGTCGGCAATGTCTCGAATGATCGAATCACGCTCCATGTCGCCCAGCTTTGCCAGGTGCGAGAGTGTTGCCGGATTGGCCGTGGTGATCAGAGCAACGTCGCGGTCGGCGATGGCCAGTCGTAGTGACGCGTAGTTCTTTGATGTCGGATCGGAGATTTTGGCGACCGTACCAGGGACGGTGTACATCGTGCGGACGATTGGCTTTTGGATGGCCACCACAAGGCCGCTGATATTGCCGCAGGGAGTTCCACCTTCGGTGCGAAAGCGGTCGTAGTCGCTGGTGAACTGCACAATCTTACGGCTGTTGATCGAGGGGTGGTCATCAAGAACGTGTATTCCCCATGACTGCGAACCCGCGCGGTAGTCCTTCAGAAAGCGGGCGGTGATCGGAATGAATTTCGATTCCGACGTCGTGCCGCTGCTCAACGAGAACATCAGCAGCCGTTGATTCGCGCCCAGCAATGCACCAAAGTCGCCTTGTTTCAGTCGCTCGATGTATGGGCGGAATCCTTCGTAGTCGGCGACCGGCAGGTGCTTGCGAAAGTGGGCCACCGTCTGCACTTCGTCGAGCCGATGCTCGCGGCTGAAGCGACTGCCTGCGTTCAGCGCTAGCAATTCGTCGAGCACTGCGCGCTGGCTGGTGCGGCAATCGCGGGTAGCACGCAGGAACTTGCGCGCCTGACGGCGAACGCTCGCCCGTGGAATTGCCCCCACAAATGCTCGAAGCCGATACAGTATCCGCAGCGGTTCTGCCACTAGTTCCGTCCGCCCCATTCAAGTCTTTCCGGCAACGTCATCCATGTCGTTGCAGTTGAATGGGGAGCGGTGTGCTGGAGACGGCAATTGCGTCGCCCACACAACCGACGGTCGCGCGTGTTCGCTGCCACGTTCAGGCAGTGCGCTCGATGGAGCGGAAATGAACAGTCGCGTCCCTACAACTGCACAGTTTTCTGCGCGCCAAGATGTCAGAGTTTCGCAGCAGCCGTGCTGCACGAGGAGGGTTGCGAAAGCGCAACACCCTTACCGATCAACAAAGGAACCTTCGATCCGGCCGTTCCTCAAAGAACACCCAGACTCGAATGAAGACCTGACTGGTCACAAAGCGACCGTGCGATGCTGGAAAGACGTTGCGATCCGTGCCACGACAGTCCCACACCGACACACTTTGTGCCGCCAATCCTTCATTCCTCTTTAGCTGTATCGTCCTCGTCGCCCTCTTCCTTCGTCTTCTTCTTCTTCTTCTTGCCGGTAGCCGCTTTGAGGACTCGGACTTTCGGCAATCCGAACGGGCTTTGCCCATCTACCCAGCGGTCATCTTTTTCCAGCGTATCAATACGCTCAGCTCGCTTCAGCACATTGCGGGACCGTGCCAAACGGCCTTTGCGACGTAAGGTCTTGTCAATAGTCACGTTCTGAGACTCCACATAACTCAATATGACATCTGACACGGCAGTTTTGCCACTCGAGATGTCTACACAACTTCCGGCATCAATGGCCAATCCTAACAGCCGACCATCAACGGACTTGCCAATCGTAAGAGCCGGACGCCGCGAATGCAACTGCAGAACGCAGGAATTGACCTGCCCGAAAGAACGAAATGTTGTCAGCCTGCAGTGGCTGCCGGAGGAAATACTCTCCTGAAACCAGATTTCGCCGTTTCAGATCACGCACTCTACCAAAGTTGGCGGTCACTCGCTTGCTGGGGCATCCCAAGCCGCATCGATTCCGGTCAGGTAGTCGAGTGCTTCGTGGAGTTCTCGCACCTCAGCCCCGCGTTCGCGACCGTCCCGGTCACAGCGGGCAAGCAATACTAAGTCGTCAAAATCATCCGATCGGCGCAATGAGCGGGGCATGCGGCCGGTTTTCAGGTATTCTGTCGCCGCCGACAGGTTTTCGATGAGAAACCGAGTTCGCTCGGTGACCAGGTTGCCCAGCAGTCGCATCAACGCCGGAACCGGGGCGCGTCGATCGACGGCCAATCCGGCATCGTGCAACAGGCACGCAAGGAGAAACTCTTCGTCGTAGGGCCGCTCTTCCAGCCCCAGCTCGAATGTCTGCAGGCTGTGATACAAGGCATCCCCTTCTGGATGCTTCTCCGGATCGAGTTGGATCTGTTCCAATCTCGCCAACAGAATCTCCAGCGACGCAAACGCATCAGGATGATACTCGTGCTCTGTCTCTTCGTCCTGCTGCGAGATATCGTCCCAATCCTGCCGCTCGCTGGCCGTTTGCTCCACCATTTGCCGTAAGTCACTCAAACCGTAACGATCATTCTTGATTTGGCCGGGAGTCACATCGGCTTCAGCGACATCACAACGGTTAACAACGATTTCGCACGGGAAGCCGTGGTTGAGTGTGATCAACTCCCGGCCCGATTCGCCGTTGGAATCAATAGTGGCGACACGCGTGCGAAAGCCGGCATCGCTCAGCGTTGCCGCAACGTCATTAGCCGATGGCCCTTTCACATCCAGTGTGAGGGTGGCACCGGCGATCACCGAACCGTCGATTGCACTCCCCGAAATATGCGGATCGTATTCTGAAAGCACCGTCATCAACTCCAGGGCGGCCGCGCGCATTGCGGCCAGCGATGCCGCCTGATGCTCGGCGGCGAACAATCCCGAGAGCGCGTAAAGCTGCGTCTGAATCTCCGCCGCGCTTGGCATGTCGCTTGCATTAATCTTGCGGCGCGACAGCCAACGCGCCGCCCGCTTGCGGGCCGCTGCGTAATCGGATTCCTTACCCCGCAGCATCAGCCGCGCGGCTTCCATCGCAATCGAATTGCGAAGTTTCTGCCGTGACATATTGAAAGTCGGCGCTCGACGCACCGGTGTGAAGTGAGGTGATTCCTTTACCCGCCGAATTCTACGCCAAAGGCAAGGACAGGGAAACCAGTTGTGCAATGGTGCTCAAGCCGTTTGAGCGCAGCGAACCAGACAAATTAACAACAATCGCTTGCGGTTTAGCGGAATTTCAGGGTGCGAATGACCGCGAAACCCCAAGCGACGGCATGACGCAATACCCGGTCTCGCCGTTCTCGACTCTCAACAATATCACCAAATGTCGGCGGCCGCCACGCGTCGCGCCGCGGCGATTTCGCCTTCCTTGGGACGGCACTCCAGGCCGACGTAATAGCGATACCCCAAGTCGAAAGCTTCTTTCAGCACGCGGTTGTAATGCACTTCGCCAGTCCCCGGTTCGTTACGGCCGGGGTGATCGGCCAGTTGCAGATAACCGAGCCGCTTCGATTGGAAACCTTCCCGCATTCGGCCGCAGAGATCTCCCTCGGTAATTTGCATGTGGTACAAATCCCAGTTGATCTTCACGTGCGATGAATCAACTTCATCGCAAATGCGAATTGCCGGTGGGCTGCCGTACAGGCAGTGCCCCTTATGGTCGACGCGAATATTCATCGGTTCGAGGATCAGAATCACATCGTTGTCTTCGGCAATCGGGGCGGCCAGTTTCAGGCCGGCGACGACGTTGGCGTGTAGTTGTTCCTGTGAAACGCCTTTGACATCGTTGCCTGCCACGACGGTCATCATCTTGCAATTCAGTTTCTTCGCCGCCTTGCAGCCGGCCTTGATGTCTTCGATGAACTTCTTGTGGTTCTTGGTCTCGTTCAAACCGGGAGTGAAGCCCCATGCGGTAAACTGTGCGATGGCGAGATCGAGATCTTTGCTCAACGCGGCCACCGCGTCGATGTCCTGTCGCTGCCACGGCCAGAATTCAACCGCCGGAAAACCGAGAGCGGCAGCCCGTTGCATTCGTTCGAGAAACGGAAGCTTGGACCACCACATTTCGATATTAACCGCAAACTTTGTGTGCGGCGTTTTGCCGATGTTGGAAAGATCCGTTTCCGCATCCTCACCAGCATATGCGCCGGCCGAGATTGCCGAAAATCCGGCGGCCGCACTCGATGCCCCCAGAAATACTCTGCGGTTAATTGATGACATGTCGCTATTCCTTCTGATCGGTAATGACGGTTGAGCGGCGGGGCAACTCTTCGTGTGCGCCATCAAACTATTATGGCAGTTTGATCGGCCGAATCTTCAAATTCCGATACGCCACCGGGCCGTGATCACCTTGCAGCATAATTGGACCGGTTGCTTTTTCGTCGCCGAACGCGGCCGCCCGTGTTGGGCCGGTGACTTCAACGTTCTGGTGAATCAGTACGCCGTTGTGAACCACCTTGATAAACCGCCCGTTCTCAATCTTCTTGCCGGCTTTGTCGAAACGGGGAGCGCGGAAAACGACATCGAACGTCTGCCATTCACCCGGTGCTTTGCTGACATTCACTTTGGGGGCGTGTCCTTCAAACCCTTTGCCTTTGGCCCACCGCTGATAAATGCCGCCGCAATCGCTGTATTTCGGTTTCTTCACGCCGAAGCTGTCGAGTACCTGGATTTCATATCGGCCCTGAAAGTAGATGCCGGAATTGGAGCCACGGGGAACGACAAACTCGATATGCGCTTCGACGTCGGCGTGCTGGTGTTTCGTGAAGAGATTGGACGTGCGGCCCGCATCCCCGTTGACCAGCACGCCTTTGCCGGGGTGGATCGAAAACTTTTTGGCATCTGACTCATCGACGGGGACACGGCCGGCAACCGTCCAGTTGCCGGTCTTATCGTCCGACTGCGACTTCCATCCGTCGAGGTCCTCGCCGTTAAACAGAACGCTCCATCGGGCCTGATCCGACTTCTCACCGGCAGTCGCCGTGTGGTTTACCGATGTGGAACCGAACGCCAACCATCCGGCCAACAGGCAAAAAAGAGTCCTTCGTCCAATCGCGGGATACAAACGAATAGAGATCATCGTGGAGTTTCCGTTTCCAAATGAAGGTTGTGACCTGCTAAAAAAAGAATCGGCTTCAACACAGACTTGCGTTTGCGCAAAAACCTGCCTTCGCCATGAGACTCGCTGGAACTGACAACTGCCATCTCAACAAATAACACAGTGCTTCGTCAAGTTTCGTCGGCATGTTGGCGAGTTCCCACTCGGTAAACAGCCGGGGAAACAGTTGGTGTCCGGCCGGCGCCATCGGGTGTTACAATGTGCACACCACAACGCGCAGCAATTTCCGTCGGCTTGAACTTGACGTCGGCGGCCCAACGACGTAGTTTCCTTCCTGCAGCGGTCGATTAGCTCAGCCCGGTTAGAGCGCCACGTTGACATCGTGGAAGTCACTGGTTCAAATCCAGTATCGACCACTCTGGGCATTGCCCGAACCCCCTGAATCACAGTGTTTCAGGGGGTTTTCGTTTTCAGCGACTGCGTTGCGGGGCTGTCCGCGTATTCTGCGAATTACCGCATCGCGCGTTCGCAGTGGCCATCGTTCGTCTGCCGGCAATGCTCGTAAGCCAGGTCTTGTGAGTTGCTGATCGATGCACAGGCGACACGCATTGGGAATTGCCCGCCCGAATTCTACCGGGTTTCCCTCTTTCGGGGTGAGAATGACATTTGGCTGATTCTTGCTAAGTGTCTTTCTCGCCATTGCTGTGTTTCAGATTTGCGCGGATTACCTCTTCAAGTCTGGACGGCCGAAACGGCTTTTCGAGATAGGTGGCACCAAGTACTTCTGCTTTCTGTCGGAGTGTTTCGTCGCCGTGTCCTGTCATCATAATGACGGGGAATTCCCAGCCCATTGCAATGAGTTGCTCCAGAAGCACAATCCCGTTGATCTTGGCCATCTGTATGTCGGTGATCAGGCAGGCGGGGCTGGACACGTCATGCCGTTCGAGGAACTCGATGAACTCGTGCGCGGATGAGAAGCAGTGCACTGAGATCCCCATCGCCCGAACGACCAGGCTCAAAGCATCTCTGATCGCCGCTTCATCATCCACAATGAAGACTGTCGCGTTGCGATGGGGGTCACTGCTCATGACTGTTCTCCAGTGGTACCGTAAAGGCAAACGTCACACCGGCACCGTTGTTCGGCTTTGCCCATAACGTTCCGCCGTGCGCTTCGACAATGGTTCGGCTGATCCGCATTCCCAAACCCATGCCCCCCTGTTTTGTCGAATAGAAAGCGTCGAAAACGTGTTCCAACTCGTCGTTTGAGAGACCTTTCCCAACGTCGCTCACAGTCACTTCCGCTTGTCCGTTTTGGAGAGCACGAGTCGAAATGGTTATCTCGCGTCTGCTGGTCGGCGTCTCCTGCATGGCGTCAATTGCGTTCCTGATCAGGTTCACCAGGACTTGTTGAACTTGAATTTCATCAACCATGACTTTCGGAGATGGCTCGTCGAATTCCAGCGTCAGCACGGTTTCCGCCTTGCGGGAGTCCGGCTCGACAAATTTGGCGACATCTCCGACGAGTGCGTTGAGATCCGTTATCGTTCTTACGGAGTCCGTCTTCGTCGCGAATTTCCGCAATCGCTGCACGATATCACCGGCCCGAATCGCCTGGTCCTCCAGTTTTTCGAGTATCTCTCGAAGCTCGTGCGGACACTCAGTGACCTGCTCGGCGAGACCCTTTGCAGTAAAGCTATATGCTGCAATCGCAGTGAGAGGCTGATTGAGTTCGTGGGCAATGCCGGTCGCCATTTCCCCCATCGTACTGATCCGCGACACGTGCGACAGGGTGTCTCGGTATTCGGCGGCTTCCTGTTCCAAGTTCTTGCGAACGGTGATGTCGTGAATCGTACTCTCGACGAAAATACCTTCTTCCGTTTCGATTGGACCGAGGGTGACTTCGACGGGAAACTCGCTGCCATCCTTGCGGCAGCCGCAAAGATCGAGTTGTTCTCCCATAGGCCGAAGCACGGGCTGCTGGAGATACTTTTGGCGTTTCTGCCGATGACGGTCGTGATACCGGAGCGGGATGAGCATCTCGACGGGTTGACCGATGAAGTCTTCACGTCGGTAGCCAAACATCAGTTCCGCTTGCGAATTCACCAGAACGATTCTGGCGTCACTGTCCACGATCACAATTGCATTGGGTGCCGATTCGAGCAAGGTGCGGTAGCGTTCTTCACTCCTGGATAACGCGTCGGTTGCTCGTTCAATCATCTTGAAGATCTGACGCGTGAACACAAAAGAGACGGCGAGCAGAGTCGTGACAATCGCAATGACGAGTTGAACATGGCGATTATTGTTCAGGGGAAGTGCCGTAGCCAGTTTGTCATACTCCATCGTGTGCAACCGACGTAACTGTTCCACTGTGAGAGCCAACCCGGCCAGTTGCCGTTTTGCAGATTCCACCTTCGATGGTTGAGTGAGACCATCGGAGATGTTGGCTCTGAGATCGGAGAATTGCCGTTTGGATCTTGCCGCCAATTCTTCAAAGTTGGAATCGTGAAAGACACTTTGTGCCGTCGTGATCTTCTCAATATTCGCTTCAACCAGATACAGAACTGTTCCGATCCTTGGATAGGCGACAAGCAACGGCTCGCGACTTGATATGGCTGTAGGGGGACGTGCCTCCAAGGCACGGGCGACGATCGCGTCTTCAACAACATGCAGGTGTTCACGGACTGCAATTGCCTCAGCCACGGTTGTGAGATGATACCGATTCATTCTCTCGGTGGTGGATTTGTAGTTTTGGCGTTGCCCTTCCATGAAAGAAACGACACTCATCAGAAGAGTTACGTTGACGCCATAAACGACAAACCGGTAGGTGCCGACATTACTGAACCACCAGGTCGGCTTCGCCCTTGTTTGGCCAATTGCCTTCACTGGATTAACTCCATTTCCAACGCAATCTCATTCAGTTCCGAAAACGTCGCCGCGGTCGAAGGGTAAAAACCGCCCGCGCCCATGTTCCGTAGAATCTCCTCATGCTCTTCGGTACTGGGCGAAAGGGCGAGAAACGCGTCACGCAGTTTCTTCCGTCCGGTCTTACCCAGGCTGGGCTGCACGGCCCACACGTAGTTGGAATAGGGGGGCGTCTCCCAGACAATGTGAAACTCACCCTCCTCTATCCGGCCATCGGCGACCATCGAGTTGAATATCAGGGAGTTGACGACCCCGATTTCTGCCGTTCCGTCTCGCACCCCTTCGACCGTGGCATCGTGCGTGGCGGAGTAATGAACCTTGCTGAAGAAAGTCTCCGGTGTGATGTCTTGCTCGGCGAGAAAATAACGCGGCATGAGATGTCCCGAGGTCGATAGTCGGGAACCAAAAGCAATAGCCGAGTTCTTGTAGCCGGCGAGGTCTGTTTCAGTGCTGTCTGCTCTTGCCACAACATAGCTGGTGAATCGCGAATCGACGTCGCGCATGACCAATGGCACGGCATCAAATGCAGCCATGGCCTGCACGAAAGTGAGTCCTCCGAAGTAGGCGAGATCTATGCTCCCATCGCCAAAAGCCTCGACGATCGCCAGGTAGTTTTCATAGAAAACCAACTCGCAGCGCAAGCCGAGCGACTCCGAGAGGTATCGGCGAAGCGGTTCGTACCGTTCAGCCAGCTTTTCTCTGCTCTCATCAGGCAGGACACCGATTTTCAACACCGGCGGCAGATCCTCACCGGTTTTTTTGCCGCTGCATCCGATCAGCAAAAGCGACAAGAGCGCCGCAATTGCGAAGGTCAGTTTCTGAGCGGCGATTCTCTCCATTTCCTATGGTCTCCTGTCGCACGACGATCTTTGATCGCGACTTCGAACTCTGTTTCGTGGGACCGGAGACCGATCTGGCCAACCCTTTGCCTCGCTGTCGCTCTCTCGGCCCACTGAAGATTTCCTCCCGGCAACATTCGGCACTGCCGAGAACTGAAGCGTTCTCCGCTGATGGTGTGAATTATGTCATGATGCGAGCGTATGTTACATGTAAGAAAGTTGCATTCATATGCAATAATTGTGCACGGACAAACAGGATGCGTGCGTGCGTCGGTCAACGTCATTGCTCATTCTGGTAAGTGCAAGACGAGTGTTCGACGGTCACTGGTTCGCCCGACGAAAGTGCGACAGTGTCGAGGATCTCCCCGGCGAATGGATCTGTGACGGCTGCGATCACCGTGGGAGCGTTGACGATCCAATCACTGAGCCGTCGGTCGAAGCGAAACAGAGGCCACGGTTGTTTCTCAACGATGGACTTCGCCATGCCGCGCGCTGTTCAACAGGACGTGTTGAGAAACCGACGTGCAGATGGCGGGGGCGAGCGGCTAACGGACATAGGTTTCGATCTCGTTGCAGCGGGCAGCGACGCGGCCATCATTCTCCGCCCTTGGAAACTTGACGGAGTGAGCTACGGTCAACCCGAAGAGGGCAACGAGTTTCCTACACCCAAAGGCATGGGGCCGATGGGCCGCGTCGAGAACATCCAGCCGATCCAATCACCGTGACAATCCGCAAGACCACGAAGCCAACGAAACTCATCGGTTCTTTTGTCGATTACGTGAACGCGACTTTGTGTTTGGTCTACGATACGCTGATTGCCGATGACAATGACCAACCGACTTAACCCATCAATTCCGGAATCGGTTTACCTGGATCGACGACAATGGATGTGGGGCGGCCGTTGAAGTCGCGGAGGAGTACCTTCGAGGAATCGATTCCCAGGTGATGGTATATGGTTGCCAGGAAATCGCCCGCGCCGCAGACGCGTTCGATGGAATCTTCACCGAGTTTGTCGGTGGCGCCGATGAAGCGGCCGGTTTCGATGCCGCCACCGGCCCAGATGTTGGAGAAGCCGCGCGGCCAATGATCGCGGCCCGGTTGCTTTGTTCCGGCGGGCGAGCTGGCGTTTCCCGCACCGGTGCTGGGCTGATAGCTGATCTTGGGGGTTCGGCCGAATTCGCCCGTCACGACGACCAACACCCGCTTGTCGAGTCCACGTTCGTAGATGTCTTCGATCAACGCGGAAACCGCCTGATCGTAGGCTTGTGACCGAAATCGCATGGCGTCGAACACGTGGTGATTCACCGCGTGATCGTCCCAGTTATTCACGCGGCCACACAGCGGGCCGCTTAAACTGGTCGAAAGCATATCGACACCCGCTTCCACCAGCCGCCGCGTCATCAGCAACTGCTGACCCCAGGTGTTGCGTCCGTAACGGTCGCGGGTGCGGTCGTCTTCGTTGTTCAAATCGAACGCATACTTGGTCTTCGCGTTCGTCAGCAACGTCATGGCCTGGGTTTCAAATTCGTCCAGCGCTTTCAGTTCACCCGCCTGATCGAATGCGCGTTCCAGTGTGTCCAGGTTTTGGCGGAGCGAAGCGCGACGGCCGAGGCGTTTGACTTCGGCAAGATTCGACAGGCCGATGTTGGGGACGACGAAATTCGGCTTGTTGGGATCGCCGGTGACCGCAAAGGAAGAATATGCTTCGCCCAGATACGCCGGCCCGATTCGACCCCGTGGACCGTTGATGCTGACATAGGACGGCAGCGGGTTGGTGCGCGGCCCTTCCTTCGAACGCAGGTATTTGGTCACCGTCATGTAATCGGGATATTTGGGCGACTCTTTGGCACGCGTATCCGGATCTCCCGCCAGCATCCGCATGGTGCCGGGACTGTGACCGGCACTTCCATGACGCATGGACCGCAGTACGGCGATCTTGTCGGCGATTTTCGCCTGCAAGGGCAACAGTTCCGAAAACTCCATACCGGGGACGTTGGTTGGAATGGTTGCAAACGGGCCACGGTATTCGCTGGTCGCGTTCGGTTTGGGATCGTATGTGTCGAGGTGCGAACATCCACCCGGCTGCCAGACCAATATGACGGCCTTCTTTTCCTGGCCGTTGTCTGGAGCGCTCTCGGCCCGCAGCCGCAGAACGTCCGGCAGGCTCAACGAGGCGAAGCCGGCCAGGCCCATCTTCAAGAACCCGCGACGAGCTTGCGGTCCGAGGCAGGGTGCCGCTGATGATGCGTGAAATTGATCGGTCATTTCTTCTCCGCCGTCTTGGCTGGCTTGACACGAATGGTAATTGGCTTGGAAACAATAATATCGACAATGTCTTTGGATTTGGCTTTTGCGGTTACGCTTTTCAACTGTCTCTCTGCTGCCAGGGCGGCAGCAGTGGCCGACTTGTGTTTGGTGGCAGCATCTTGTGCCGCCTTGTTACTTGCGGCTTGCTGATCTTTGGGCGCCGCTTTGGCCGCTTCGGCCAGCGTCTTGGCCTTGCTTGCCATTTTTGCGGCGGCTTGCTTCGCTTCTTTGAGCGCGGTTTCGGCGAGCGACACCGCCCCAATATTGTATCGGTATTTGGCGACGGCGCTGCCATAGAAAGCAATCACATATTCACCGGGCGGAGTTTTTAGCTTGGCCAGATCGATGACGACTTCGGATGCGTCGCCGGCCAATGGAGCGTCGAAAGCAGCGACCCTTTCAAAGCCAGCCCCGTAGGTTTTCAGGCTGATGTTGGCGCCGGAGAATTCGCAGCGGCGCGTGTGGACGAGTGGAATGGTGAACTTCTCACCGGCGGTGACTTCCCAGACTTTCTCTTCGACGGGCGCGATTGTAATGGTTGCGAATTCCGATCCGCCCACCGAAACCGGCACGTCGGCCAGCAAGCGGGGGCTGGGGATTTCACGGGACGCATCCGGTACCGGCCATTGCATCGAAGCCAGTCTGCAGGGGTGCGTTACCACTTTGCCATCGATCGTCGCCTGTCCAAAGAACGAAGCGTTGCTCAATCCTCGTGGCGCGATCTGGTCGGCGGTGATGAGCATGATGCCGCTCGATTTGCCGGCGGGGATTCTCAAACCGGCAGCAGACACACCTTCGGGCAGGTTGTCCATGAAGAGTTTGATTTCGCCATTAAAGCCGTCCCGGCGTACCACGACGACTTCAATGGGCATGGTCGCGCCGCCGCGTAACGCAATCGGTTTTGAAAGGGCGTTGCGATCACCGTTACGCAAATTCATGTGGAGTGCCCAGCCGACGAGTGCGAAATCGGGGGCCGCCTTGCGAATGATTAAACGATAAATGTTTCGCGGATCGTTGCGCGTGCCGCCAAACAGGTCGCGCAGTTGCAGGCGATGAATCCCGTCTTCCCGAATCTCCAGTTTGCCGATGATGTCGGACGAGCCGGCGTTGTAGGGAGGGCCGTTGTAGGAGTAACCGTTGGTCGAAAGTTTCATGGGGCTGGGGATGTCGCTGAACTCCACAACGTCAGAGAGTGTTTCGTTCGCCCCCTCGCCGTTGACGCGTTGCACGACGATGGATGGATCGGTCGAGAGACCGAGTCGCTCCGATGCGACTTCAACCCACCAGACTTCACCTTTCTTCGCGGTGAATTCGAAGGTATCGACGTCGGCCGCCGGAAAGAAACTGCCGGAAATGTCGCAGGGCAGGGTGATCTTCTGTGCTTCTGCGTGTCTATTGTTCGGTTCTGTTTCGGAGAGAACGGCTTCGCTGGTCAACCCCGTCGGCGGCCAGGAGAACGAACTGACCGTCTCGATGGAGGGAAGCCGCGGGACGACTTCGCCCTGGGCGGCTTGCCGAAGTGCGAGCCGGTAAAAGTGCGTGGTGCCTCCGTTGAAGGTCAGGTCGTGTACTTTGACAATGTACGATGCAGTTTCGGGAACAGTGAAATCAATCGCTCCGCCGCGGCGTTCGACCTGCAGGTCGGCTCCCGTCGAGTCGGCGACGATCAGCACCGCTTTGAGTTTGGAGTCGATGCCCTTTGCAGCACAATCGATGACGATGCGTTGTCCTTTTTGTGCCTCGAACGAATAGTAATCGACGGATCGCCGCGTCATCGACGCGTTGCAGATGGAGTTCACATCGACCGCCATCGCGTTCTTCAGTGACGTGTTCGGTTTGACGCGGGTGGTTTCCGGCAGGTTATCGACATTGAAAACTCTCGACGACGAAACACCCAGCCGCGTCATCAGTCGAGCCTCGTGGATCCCCGTTGGGCAGTCGGCGGCGATAGAGACCACGAACCGGTTGGGGATCGCGGCACCCTCTTTGTCGAGCTTCTGCGTTGCGGTGATACCGGGATGCGAAAAGCGAAGTTGGTCCGCGTTTTCGATATTGTCACCGGTGATGGTGACTTCGACGGTGGTTCCAACCTGTCCGCCCATCGGGACCGTCGTCAGCAGACGGGGAGCCGGCAGGCAAACCGACTGGGCCATCGTGGCGGACGTCGTTAACAACGTTGCCGCAACGGTTACCGCAGCGAGAGAAATGTGTCGCTTCATGTTCCTTGTCCTTAATCTTCCCGTGTCCTGTTACACCTTGAGCAGGTCTTAGTGATTGAACAGGAATTCCTTGGTATTCATCAACGCCCAGATCAAATCCTGAAAGTTCGTCGCGGCCGCGGTGCTCGCGGCGATCGGTTTGCCGTTGGCGTCGATCAGTGGTTCGCTGAGATAATCCATCGCCGTCTTCAATTCCCCGGGACGCGGCTCGCGCGAGAAGGCAACCAGATACAATTCGGCAATCTTCTGCTCGGTCGGCATTTTTGCTTTGGCAAGCCGGGCAGCACGGCCGTTGCCACCGGCAAGTTTCGATTTGACTTGTGACGAATTGATCAAATGCAGGCTCTGCGCGAGGCTGGAAGACTGAACGCGTTCGCATTCACACACGCTGGCGCTGTTCGGTCGTCCGAAAACTTTCAGAAATGCCGAGCTTTTGTTGTAACTGTTGTCCGGCAATGCGATGGCACGTGTTCCCGTCGGCAGGTTGGCAAAACTGGTGCTGGCACCCGTCAAATCGTCGATCGAATCCAGTAGAACTTCCGCCGGCATTCGACGCGGATAAAACCGGGAGTAATTCTGGCGGTCGGACAGATTGTGCTCGTTCGGCTGCGACGAGAGTTGATATGTCTGCGAGCGGGTGATGACGCGGACCAATTCCTTCAGATCGAAACCACTGTTGATGAAGTGTTCTTCCAATGCCGCCAGCAACTCAGGGTTGGTTGGAGGATTGGTGTCCCGAATGTCGTCTTCCGGCTCAATCAAAGCTCGCTTGAAGAAGTGTTTCCAGTAGCGGTTGACCAACGCCTTGGCGAAAAACGGATTTTCTTTGGAACTCATCCAGTTCGCCAGTCGCAGCCGTGGATCTTCATCCGCCGCGATGTTTCCAACGTCATCTCCAAGTGCCACCGGCTTGAGCGACACGCCCGTCTTGACGTTCTTCGCCGTGGCACGACCGCGTTTGTGAAAGATTAAATCCTCGCCGGCGGTGGCGGTCGGCTTTCGTCCGATTTGGGAGAAGAAGGCCGCCAGACTGTAGTAGTCGTCCTGGCTCCAGCGTTCGAACGGATGATGGTGACACTGAGCACATTGCATTCGCACACCCAGAAACAACTGGGCGATATCCTCAAGCTGTGCCTTCGGATCTTTCACCCGCTTGTACCAGGCAACCGGTGGGTTCTCGACCACCGTCCCCGTGGCCGCCAGCAGTTCACGCACAATCTGATCGTAGGAAACATTCGCCAGTAAACTGTCGCGAATCCAGGCGTGAAACGCGAAGTTGGCGGTGATGTCGCTCGTCGCGTCGCGTCGGTTCTTCAGCAGCGGTGTCCACTTGCTGGCGAAATAGTCGGCGTATTGCGGACTTCGCAGCAGGCGGTCGATCACCTGATCGCGTTTGTCGCCGTTCGTCTCTTTATGAAATGCCGTGACTTCCTCTTCGGTGGGCAATCGCCCCGCGATGTCCAGCGTCACGCGTCGTAGAAAGGTGACGTCGTCACAAACGGGCGACGGCGGAATGCCCAATTGCTTGAGGTTGGCGAAGACATGCTTATCGACAAAGTTCTTTGCCTTGGGCAGACTTCCGACGGTCGCCCCCAACGGCACAGCAGCGGTGAAGACCGACACCTGACCCTGGTAACGTACCATCACGGCAACTTTACCCGGAAGATCGAGTACGGACACAAGTCCGTTTTCGCTGACGGTTGCCATCGCATCGGAGTTGGATTCGTAAAGGGCCATCGATGTGACGTCGCGGACGCTGCCATCGGAGAATTGTGCCAACGCTTTGAGTTGTTGGTCGGCTCCCATCTGCACCAAGCCGCGATCGGGTTGCACTTCGATGGAGACAAGTTTTGGCGCCGCGGCACTTCCGAAGGTTGCGCCCTGTTCAATCCAATTGCGGAGCAGCGCGTAGCTCTCGGAATTCCGGGCGATTCGAGTTCCACCGCCGTGTGGAGTTTCGCCTGTCGCTTTTCTGAGGACGAGACTCTGTTCCGGCGCGGCGGAAAACAGCCGTCGACCGCGTCCGTCTTTCACCAGGCTTTCGAAATCTTCAAGTGGTTCAAATCCCAGTAGTGAAAGCTGAAATCCCTTCTGGCCGCCACCCTGCTTCGCATGGCAAACTCCGGCGTTGCAGCCGGCCTTTGTCAACACAGGCACAACGTCGTTGACGAAGTGGATGGGGCGGTCGCCCTCATCGGCAGCGCCAGACACCGCGCCCAGGAGGAAAACCAACAGCGAATAAATCACGCTGCGGAAGACTGAACGTTTCGCGAGATCGCTAAGTGAAAAGGCCATGTCGTTTCCGATTGAGGCCGCATTGGGACGTTTGTGACAACCGAGAACGTCACAAAGTTGGTGGAGGGCATTGCTCGTCAACTGTTATTCTAATGGTGCGAACTCCCAGCGGTCAATATTCAAGTCGGATTGCTGCAGGTAAGCCTGTTCGTAATGGCACGCACTTGGTGCGCCATCATCGCGTTACAGTTCTTCGCTCGATGCGGCTGGTGAAAGCGAAAGTTGGACCACACGTTTCGACCAACCAAAGGATTTCCAAGTGGGTTATCTGCTGATTACCGACGATGACATCGCCAAATATTTGAGCATGCCGCAAGCTGTGGCCTGCATGGAAGAGACGTTTCGGTTGCATGCCGAAGGCACATTGATTGCACCGGCACGGTCCGGATCCGATCTGGAAGAAGCCGGCAAGTTGGTGTTTACCGTCGGCGGTTCGACCGGCGAAGACTCGCTGGTCGGTTTTCGCGCCTACGATGCGAAGCATTTCAAATCGCCAGAGCGCGATGAGTTGGTAGCCGTTTTCTGCGGCAACACCGGGGCGCTGAAGGCTTTGGTCGCGGGAACGCAATTGGGGCCAATTCGTACCGGTGCTATTGGCGGCGTGGCCATTAAGTATCTGTCGCGTTCCGACTCCAAAGTGCTGGGACTTATCGGCACCGGTCCGCAAGGAAGAACCCAATTGCAGGCAGCGACTGCGGTGCGACAATTCGATGAGATCAAAGTCTTCAGCCGTAACGCGCAGCGCTGCCGTGAGTTCGCCAAGCAAATGAGCATGGAACTGGAGCAACCGGTACAGGCGGCGTCCACTGCGCGCGAAGCGGTTGAAGAGGCAGATGTGTTGATTTGTGCGACGGTCAGCCCGATACCGGTGATTCAAGCCGATTGGCTCAAACCGGGAGTTCACATCAACAATGTCGGTCCGAAGTTCAAGGACAACCAGGAACTCGACCTCAGCGTGGCCGAGCGGGCAGCGCTGTTGGTCACCGACACACAGGCCCAGGTCGCGAAATGCGGTGACGAGTTCATCACGGCAGCGACTCCTCTGCACAATCGTTTGCAAGAACTTGCCCCGTCTGTCGCAGGCTCTTCCGCGCGTGAACGCACCAGTGAAGAAATCACATTGTTCTATTCACTGGGACTGGCCGGGACCGAGGTGACACTGGCGGCTTTGGTTGCGGAACAGATGGCGACGCAGCGCTAATCGAGACAGTGACAGCAAGTTTGTTCCTTCATTCTCCTCAGATTCGAAAGACGCCGTCATGCATGCCACACGCCGCGAGTTTCTCTTGGGCATGATTGCCGGCGGTTCGGCAATCGGCGCGGAATGGTTGGGCGGTGGACGCGTCGAAGCGTTTGAGACCTTAGCGCTCGATGCGGGTCGTCGTCAGGCGGCGCATCGGGGGCGACGTGTGATTTACAACAACGACGGCGACGACATCTGGACCAAGGGCGCCGACACGGTCGAGAAGTTCCTCGCCGTCCGTCACGCGCCGCTGCTGGAGACGCACGTCGATAGCATCTACTACTCGACGACACAGAGTTTCAACCTGTTCACACACGAGACGCAGGTGGCCGAAGTTTTTCGTTCGAAGGAAGGCAGTTTCGCCGGCAACAATCTGGCGAAGTTCCTCGAACAGAAAACAGACGGGCTGCGGATGTCCAGCGAGTTCGCCCGCAAGCATGGGCTGGAATCAATCTGGACGTTGCGGATGAACGACATTCACGACGCCTGGACGCCGCAATTTCGTCCAAAGTGGAAACGCGATGACCCCGCGCGTGTGATGTCGACTCTTGAGAAGTCGAAGCAGTTCAAGGATCGCCGACGTTTGTGGAGCCTCGTCGATTTTGAACATCCCGACGTCGAGCCTCGCCTGCTGGAACTCATCGAAGAGGTTCTCGTCAACTATCCGGTGGATGGTGTCGAACTCGATTTTATGCGCGCCCCGTTTTACTTTCGCACAAGTTATGAGGGCCAACCGGCAACTGCGGCGCAAGTCGCGATTCTCACGCGGCTGGTGCGCAACATCCGCAAGTTGGTGCTGCGGGAAAGTGAACGCCAGGGCAAGCCGTTTCTGCTGGCAGTGCGTGTTCCGGCGACGCCGAAGTCTTGTCGGAAAATCGGCATCGACATCAAAGACTGGTTGCAGGAGAAACTAATCGATGTGATGTCGCTGGGAGGCGGATACATCACGTTCGATCTGCCGATCAAGGAGATGGTGTCACTCGCGAAAAAGCACGACGTGCCGGTTTACCCGTGTCTCAGCCAGTCGGGTTTGATGCAGCGGCCGCCACGTGGAAAGAGTACCAAGCAGCCAGTCGAAGCGTGGTTCGGGTCGGCCGCTCGCTTGTGGCAAGACGGGGCAGACGGCATCTATGCGTTCAACCTGTTCCCGGGGCCGGGCGACGATGCCGATCGCATTTACGCGCAGAAAGTGCTGGGAGCAATCGGTTCCCAAGAGACGCTGGCCTCGGAGTCGCTGATGTACGCGATATCCGATGCCGGTTCCTGGATGCCGGCGCATTTCTGGGCGAAGGATGTGGCCGAGTATTCGCAGGCGCTGCCGATATCGCTAAAGGCGAACACGTTTGAACGTCGTTATTTGCACGTTCCGGAAGACTTCAGCGGCGCCGGCTTCAACGTGACGGCGGAACTCCGCGTCGATTTCACCGGCCTTACAGAAGACAGCACTCCCGAAGTCCTCTTCGGCTCGGCAAACTTCGGACCAACTGGCGGAGGCAAGAAGGTCGCCGACGTGCGGCGGTACGTTTGCCGAGTTCCACTGCAGGCCATTCGTCCGGGGCCAAACCGGGTGATGGTGAAGACCGATGCAACTGGAGCGAAACTGGTCGGCGCGGAATTGTGGATTCGGCGGTAGAGAAGTTAAAGCGCAAAGCAAATCATGTTTCCGGCGCGGTCTTTGCAGAAGAGTCGCCCGCCGGCAAGAACGATGTGCGGCCAGACGTCAGTCTTGAAAACGCCCTTCTTGCGGGCGAGCTCCGTGTATCCCTTGGGAGAACGGTCGGCAGTTTCGACCAACGCCAGATCGCCTCGGCGGCCCCAGATGATCAGTCGGCCATCCGTGGTGGCGATGCACGATGCCGTGTCACCGTAACCACGACCGCCGCGCCAGATGGGTTGGCCGGTCTTGAAGTTCAAGCAATAAACGCCGCGCCAACACCAGTAAATGTGACCGTTGTGAATGACCGGCGGACAAACGCCCGACGCAAACGGCTGCTTCCAGACTTGTTTCGCTCCCGCGCGCGTGATGTCGATGCGAGTGATGGCGTACTGGTTGTATTCCGACGTGATGACGACCGAGTTATTTAAGACGGTTGGTGTGGCCACGTTGTTGGCGAAGTCCGTTTCCCACGAGAACTCGGCGATGGTTTCGCCTTCGTGGCCTTTGTCGAGTCGGGCGACCAGCAGATTGTGAATCGTCAGCACGGCGACACAGGGCAATCCGTCAACAACAATCGGGACGACGCCTCCGGTGTGGCCGGCGGGGTCCTTCGACTGCGACGCCCAAAGTCGTTTGCCCGTCTGTTTGGAGAAGGCCATCAAATTGCCATCGTCGCCTCCCACTTCCGCGATGATGGAATCACCGTGGAGCAAGGGGGCGGTGGTGTATCCGTAGTCGCGAAGTCGTCGTCGGCCGACCTTGGGCCGTTGCCCGACTTGGTAGTCGTCGTAAAAGTTGAGGCTCCAGACGCGTTTGCCTTTGTTGCGTGTGTCCCAGCAAATCAGGTCGCCGTCGGTGCTCAGCGTGTACAGGTAGCCGGTCTTGCTGTCGTAACTCGGGCAGGAAGACGGGCCGGCGTAGAGTCCCTTGTCTCCTTCGCTGTGCCTGCCGAAGCGTGGGCAACGGTACGACTGTTTCCAGATCTGGCGACCGCTTTGAGCATCAATGCAGTAAACGTGGTCCTGGTTTTCTTTCCAGCCCATCGTGTAGAGTCGGTTTCCAATGACGATGGGGCCGGTGCTACCCGAGTTAACGTTGGCACGCCAGATGGCTTTCTTCGGCGGCCAACTGCCGCCCTTCCAACGCGAGGATTCACCGACGTTCCCATTGCGATTCAGTCCGCGCCAGTGCGGCCAATCGTCGGCGTGGGCAACACTCGTGGATGAAATCAAAGTCACAAAGAATAGGAAGCGGCGAATCGGTTGCGAGTATTTCGACACGGCTGCCTCCGCTGGTGCTGGCTGAGTTGCTTGATCCTGGTCACTCTTTGCATGATGACCGAGAATGATGTGAGCCGCAAGCACTCGCCGTGAGTTCCAGACGGTTCATTTCCGCAGCGACGCGCAACCCAGTGGGTTAGCCACGGCCTGTGGCGCGGAAACAGGTTATGTCAGGCCTGTTCTAACGTGCTGGATGATGTCGATTACTCCGATTCAAGTAACGGTTGCAAACGGAGATGTTTGCGTGAGAATTCCCTGAGGTTATTCTCGGCGGAATTCCTGCGGGGGACATTCAATCCTGTTGTCGTGAAAAGTTCATCGGTCCTTCCGGTCGCCTTGACCGATGACGATTACCGGAATCTTGACTACTGCAGTGTCCAGAGAGTTGAACAATGCCACAATCATTCCGTGCGCAGGCAGACGCTTTGGCCGGTGAATTACCTCCACGTGAATTTCTGCAAGATTCGCTCTACCACTCGCGTTTTCGGACCTAATCACCACTTCCTCGGCTTTCAACCAATCCGCGTTCGTTTGAATTGAGACCACTTGGCACGGCTTACTCGCTGCTGTTTTCTGTAACTTAATGTTCCAGGTCGGCAGCCCGCCGTCCATTGGGAGATTGCTGAAGAGACGTTCCGGCTCGGCATAGATCGGATTATGGAGATTGATCTCGATGGGGATCTCCCGATGGCGAGAACTCAGTTCGGATTTGTCCGCAGACGTGTGTACCAACAGCCGGCCGAAGAAACGTCCCGTCGGATGTTCGTCCTTTACGCGGACATTGTATCGATAGGATCGTCGGGCGAACTCCGCAGTCAACACATGAACGTCGTCCACGGCGACCGAATCAACATGCAGGAATGGCAAATCACACTCAACCGATGTGACAAATCGGCCCTGAGTTGGCTCGAACGAAGTCACCACAAACTCTTCCGTCATGCCGTGGACGTCATCGACGGCAAATACGATTCGCTTTGGCAGCAATTCAACAATTCGCGGCTCGTTATTTTTCGCCGAGCAACCGACCTGAATCTCAATCGTTTCTTTGACGGGCGAATTTGTGGTCAGGAAAACCGTAGCGGAGTTCCTGCCGATTTTAGGCCGCACCAAGTGGACTTCCATCGTCGTCCCTTGTCCTGGGGCAAGCTGCTTCTCGGGTAAACGAGCCACAGCACACCCGCAACTTGAACTGACATCGCGAACCTGTAAGGTCTCATCTCCCGTGTTGGTCAGTACGAACTGGGTCCGCAGTGGGCCGTCAAGGTCGATAGGAAACTCGTACTCAAGACGATCCATCGTGAGGATCGGTCCCACCGGCTCGGTCGAGCCACAACCGGCGGCAATCAGCAGAGCCGCCGCGACAGCAGATCTCAACACAACCTGTGGCATGATTTCACCTCGCTTTGGGGCCGATCGAAGACTCAATACGATCACGTTCTTACTTTAGTCCAGCGAAAAAGTCTCTCCGCCATCGTGTGTTGCCATCGCCTGCCAGACGGACAGATTGATGCCGCTGGCAACAAAACGGCAACTGCCATCCATCAGCAGGCAATTGACGCCGCCCGGGTGAGCGCTGCGGGCTGTCCTCAAGCCGGAGCCGAACATACTGACGCCGCCACAGTCGGAGATCCCGTGGTTGGGAGTCAACAAGTGGTTGTACCAGGTGTCATCCAGACCGGCAAAAAACCAAAACTGTCCCGCCGACGAGTCATGCGGGGGATTGGGATCTCTCAGCGAAGCGCATGCTTGCACATGCCTCGCTTCGGCTTGCGGCGAATTCGAAATCTCGGCTGGGTTGGCGACCTGCCACAGCGAAAAAACATCCGTCCTGGGGTCAAATCGCCCACTGCCGTCGCCGACGAGTTTCTCACTGAAGGCGATCGTATTGCTCAGGCCGTCGCCAAAGTGCTGCGGTCGCAAATCCCGGTTGACCGGGTAAAACGCTCCCGCGCCGGGCAGTTTGGGGACATGTGGCGGATCTCCATTTCGCGGAAAGGCCGTTGTCCCAATGTTGGCGCGATAGTTATTTCGACGCATCGCCTGTGCGCCCGGATCGGAGGGACACAGGAAGACGGGGAGTGTCGTCAATTGTGCAAGCTGGTTGGCCGGGTTGTTCGGCCCCACTTGCGCCAGATACCGGTAGGCCGGGACGTGCAGATCAATCGTCTTGAACAGATTGGTTTCGTCCAGGTAGGGCAACAAATACAGATGCGGAGCATGAGCGCGCAGTCGCCAGGGATTGCTTGTCTTGATGTACGGCATCACTCCGCCGCGCGGATAACTGCGGTGGACCGTTTCGTGGTTCTGTAGGGCCACTCCAATTTGCCGCAGATTGTTCGTGCAGTGCAGGCGGCGGGAACTCTGGCGGCTGGACTGTATTGCCGGCGCCATCAGCGCCATCAACAGGCCGGCAATACCGATGGTCACCAGGACCTCAGCCAACGTGAACCCCCGCCGAAACTGCCGGGGAGTTCGTTGGGGCCGAAGCCCATCTCGCCCCACACATCTCCATCGCCTATGTCGGCCGCCCGACGAATGGATTGCTGCAGTCGGCTTTGAGAAAACGCGAAGGACTCCCAATGCGGACATGCTGACACCTCGTCTATAAAGAACAAGTGGTTGTTCTCTCTGCCTCGTAGAAGCAGTTTCAAAACTCCCTCTCCCCGGTGGGGGAGAGGGACAGCTTCAGAGCCGAAGGCGATCGAAGCAGGGTGAGGGTGGTCGATGCGCGAGACAACGGACCCCACACCAACCCTCTCCCAGAGGGAGAGGGATTATTGAAACCACGTCTAGTTGAAGCAGTCCGGGTCCTTAATAGCGCAGCTTGCGCTAATCACCTCACAACCCTCGACGCAACCGACACTGGGCGTGCATCCCCAAAAGCCACAGACCGCACACTTGACTCGATTTGTATGCAGGTTGGCATAACATTTTTTATCCGTGTTATCGCACGAAGTCTGGTTTTCGCTGTAGCAAATATAAGTCAGTCTTCGGTAGTCCTCGCAATAATAATAGTAATCTTCGCCTGCGTCGTAAGAACACCAACAGAGGTATTGCAAACCACCGGCACAGGGGCCATAAGCCGAGAACGCTGACGATGTGACGGCAATCAGACCGGCCAAACCAGCGACGACGCAAACGATTCCCTTGAACATGCTAGGTCTCCCGAATGGACACGATTCCTAAAATATGTGGATTCACTCCAGCACGACTGCCGCGAGATTTCAGCATGAGGATGGTTGCAGGCTCTATTGCCCGGCGGGGGAGGTCGCTCGTCGATTTCGCATCAACAACCGAATTCCCAAGGTCAGAACGGCCAGCGAACCTAGCCCAACCAGCCAGGCCAACCAGCCACCGGATGTCAGGGGATTGGCTCGGATGGGGTCATCCGACTTAGCCGATTCGCCCAGCACTTCGTGGCAACGTTCGTCATGCGCGTCCACGAGCTTTTGTCTGGCCTCCCACAAATCGCGGCGTCCTCCCGTGAAAGTCGCCTTTTGCGGTGTTTTATAATTGACGAGTTTGACACCGTCTGGAAGTGTGGCAGCATCGACTTGAAAGTGGGTGATTTTCAGCGGCGGGTTGATCTGCAACTCGATCAACTCGATCTCGTGCTTCATGTCGGTCGAAAATGTTGTCTTAACGTGCTGGGGAAACCAACGCTGGTTGCCGTGCGCTGCGTCGGCGAACTGTTTGAATTCCAATGTCTCAAACAGGAACGCCAGCATTTTCCAGTCGTGTTCCTTTCCGCCTCCCCGGTATTCCTGCCTTCTGGGCAGGAAATCGTGCTGCGGGTCGAGCCAGACGATCAACTTGAGCGAACCGAATTCGACTTCGATACGGTAACAGTCGTGGCCGTCGATTTCCTCGAGGCCCTCCAGCCGCCCCTTGCCGGACTGCAAAGCGGAGGCCAGCATTCCTCCTTGAGAGTGACGCAGACGGAGTCCCGCGAAATGCAAGGGCGTGCTGCTCGATTCACCTTCTGCGCCGGAACTGATTGTCAATTGATCCGGCACTCCGGGGGGCGGTCCAAATTCGATGAAAGGAGCCTTGGCCAGAGTGTAAGACAGCTGGTAGGACTCTTGGCCGTCGAACATGCTGACGTCGCGGGACTCGAAACGGTCCGGCGACAGCCGCTCGATGGAAAACGATTTTGAGGTGTCGGTGCTCCAACGGCCGTTAGGCACGTCGGCGGCGAAGTCGATCACCCGCCGCTCATCTTCAAAGTAGACGGTGCTCGGCGAACGTTTCTTCGGTTGATACGTCGAACGGTCGTGGTAACGACCTTCCAGAGTTTTCACACTGTCAGTATAAAAACTGACAGCCGTTCGTATGGTGGCGAGATCCATCTTGTCCGCAGCGGCTGCAGGCCGTACACCGGCCACCACTACGACTGAGACGAATAGCAGAGCGTGAGTGGCACGCACTGTTGTCCACAACTCACCGACAGATACCTGCCACAACTTCCACGGTTGACAGGTCCACCCACAACCACTCGACGCTCGAATGAAGAACATGATATCTGTTCCTATTTCGATGTGTGGATTTACGAATAGATTGAGATGGTGCGCAGATGTTACCTTCCCCCCCACGCAAATGTCAAACAAAAAAAGTGTCGAATTCTGAAATTCCTCAGGCGGTGAGGAACGATGGTTTGCAGCATTTCGGCCCGCTCGCTTACTTGTGGGAACTCGATCAAAGCCTCCTGCCATTTGACGACTTCCGCGCTGTAAGGTTGTCTCGGAGCTTTGTGGGGTAGTACGCTGACTCCTACCTTCAACACAGAACACAAGTTGGAAACAATACCGCGAGGAACACCATGAGCAATTGGCAACTTGCCGACATTCACCACCTTGGTCTGACGGTCGCCGACATCGATCGGTCGATCGAGTTCTACCGAGACACTCTCGGGATGACTCTGATTGGACGCCGGCCGTGTGTGGAAGAAGACTACGTCGCGAAGCAGACGGGATATGCGGGCGTGAAGCTGGGCGTGGCCTCGTTTCGCATCCGACCCGACAGCCTCAACTCGTTGGAGATTGTGGAGTATCTGAATCACACGGGCGAGCCGGCAGACACGTCGACGAACCGCCCCGGCGGAACGCACTTGTGTATTGTTGTCGATGATCTCGAAGCCGCGTATAAAGATCTCAAGTTGAAGGGAGTGCGGTTCAAGTCGGACCCGGTCGAGATCATGGCCGGACCAAACAGGGGCGGCAAAGTGATCTACTTTTTTGACCCGGATAATTATGTGCTCGAGATGTTCGAGCCCCCGCAGAAGGAGCAACCGTCGTGAGTAACGATTATTCGTCGCTGATGAACTTTGAAGGTCAGGTGGCCGTCATCACTGGAGCCGCCCAAGGGTTGGGTGCCGAATTTGCGCGAGGTTTTTCCGAGTGCGGTGCCACCGTCGTGCTGCTCGACATCGATGCAGACGCGGTCAACGAAACCGCTTCGCAGATCGGAGCGAATGCGACTGGAATGCCATGTGACGTGCGCGACAAAGCGCAGGTCGAGCGATGCGTGGCCGAGATTCTCGCGGCGAATCAACGGATCGACATTTTGGTGAGCAATGCCGGAATTCATCGACGCGTCGAACCGCTCGACTTTGACGCGGACGATGTCGAAGCCATCTTTGCGGTCAACATGATGGGCTGCCTGAACATGTGCGGCACGGTCGGAAAGGTGATGGTCGAGCAAGGTTCGGGAAAAATTGTGAACATCTCGGCGCTGGGCGGCGGACTGATGGGACTCGGCCGAGCCGGCTCTGCCTATGGCATGTCAAAGGGGGGTGTTGTTTCGTTGACACGCGATTTGGCCGCCGAATGGACGAAGCACGGAGTTCACGTGAATGCGGTCGCGCCGGGCTGGATCAGGACGCCGATGACATCCGCATTGCAGGAGAACCCCGAACGATCGGAACTGATGCTGCAGCGCGTGCCGGCACAACGGTGGGGCGATCCGGTAGACGTCGCGCGAGTTGTGCTGTTCCTCGCCAGCGATGGCGCATCGTATATCTCGGGGCATACCATTCCGATCGACGGCGGCGCCGCGAACGTGATTGCCTTTCCCTAGACGGCCTTTCCCTGAACGGCCCTTTCTTAGACGACCGTGCAAATGCCTCACATTCAACAACGCGAAATTCCGGCAAATCGCTTTGGCAGATTGGCCGAATTCGACGGCCAGGCCGATTCGCCTGCCGATGTTCAGCAATTTTTGCAAGAACACGGCTACATCGTGTTCCGGCAGTGTCTCGACCGGGAGCGCGTGATGTCCGCGCGTAAAGAGGTGTTGTCGCGATTGGGTGAAGTTGGCGAGATTGCTGAGCCTGTGATCGAGGGAAGAGTCACTGGGAAAAGCGAACGGCCCGACCCAACCGAAGACCGTGGCGAATTCTGGAAGAGCGTGAATTATGGCCGCGCCTTGCGAGAATTGACGCACGGCCGGCCAACGTACGACATTGTCGCGACGGTACTCGGCGAAGCCGCTCGTGGCCACGACTTGATGTACCTGCGGCCGATGCCTCCGGGTGGCGTGACGCCGCTGCATTATGACTATCCGTTTTTCGCCGGCGACTCATTGAGAATTCACACCGTTTGGATTCCAATTGGCGACGTTTCGCTTTGTGACGGGCCGCTCGTCATGGTCGAGAACTCGTCTCAATTCGATGACCTTCTCGACCCGATCCGCGCCATCGACTTTAGCGACAACCGCTCGAACGATGCCGTTCAAGCGGCGGCTTACGACGCGCAGAACGCGCTGCATCCGATCGATCTCGCCGAGCAAAGATCGGTGCGGCTGTTATCGACCGACTTTGAAGCGGGCGACGTCGTGGTGTTCTCCGGATTCACGTTGCACGGTTCGCTCGACAACAATTCGACCGATGATTGCGTTCGGCTCTCCTGCGACGTGCGATATCAGCCCGCCGCCGATCCGCACACCGACGAACGGTACTTTGGTGCAGATCCGAAAGGATCAAAGGGCGGAGGGTACGCAGACATGCGAGGAGCCAAGCCATTACGGCGGAGCTAAGCCAGTCGGTTACCGAGTGTTTCAAAACCGATTGAATCGCCCTTTGGTCACGGCGGCTGCAGTTATCCGGGCATGCTCTGCCATAACGAGCGTCTACCCGACAAAGAGTAGGATCGAGGAATAGGCGGATCGCAGCCCGGCCGATTAACTACCGCCATCAAATGATTCTGTGCGAAATATCGAGTTTTGCCGATCCAGGTATTCGTCTTTCGTGATCGCCGGCACGAACTTCGCAAGAACCTCGTGGCCTTTGTTCGCGCCGTTGTGGAGTAAGTCGATTGCCATCATGGCGAGTGTTTTGGCGGGGGCAATGTAGCCGGCATCATGGTCGGCAATGTGCCAGTCGGTTTGATGGTGTGCGCCGCTGCCGCCGGTCATCACTGGGTGTAGCACGGGGATAAGCTGGCTGAGGTCGCCCGCGTCGGTCGAACCGCCACCGTGGGGGTGATCGCGATATCCGTCCTCCCCGAAGATCTCTCCAGTGTTCAGACGAAACAATTCGGCAAGTCGCGAGTCATTTCTCAGCGGCAGATTGCCCGGCACGGTTTCGATTTCCACCCGGCAGCCCATAGCGATGGCCGCACCATGCAGCGCGCGATCCACTTTGCCTGCGGCATCAATGATCGCGTCGGCAGTCTTGGCACGAACATAAGTTTCCAGGCAAACTTCCGCAGGGACAATGTTTACCAGATCGCCACCTTTGGTGATGATCGGATGCACGCGAACGCAGTCTTCGTCGCGAAACGTTTCCCGTTGTGCGTTGATCGCGCTGAGCGCCAGCTGTGCCGCGTTGAGCGCGTTGACGCCTCGTTCCGGGAATCCGCCGGCGTGAGACGCCTTTCCCCGAAAACGAATATTCTTGGCAAGGAAGCCGTTCGATGACGGCGAGAGGCCCACGCTTCCCTCACTCACATCCGGGCTGGTTGAATGAATCATGATGGCCATGTCGACGTCGTCAAACTGTCCGAGTTGAATCAGCTCCTGCTTCCCGGTTAGGAACGACGTGTGCCCTTGCTTGACCAGATCGAGGCGGTAGTTGATTTCAACGTATTCTTCGGCGGGCACCGCAAAGAAGACGACGTTCCCCGCCAAATGTTCCACGATGCCCGTTTGGGTGAGCCCCATCGCTGCGCCCAGCAGGCCGGCAATCTGCGCGTTGTGTCCGCAGGCATGAGCGGCGCCGGTTTCACGACATGCCCGCGGATGACCGGGAACCTGCAGCGCGTCGAGTTCGCCCATCAAGGCAACCGTCGGTCCCGGCTTGGCGCCGCGGAGAACGGCTTTAACGCCGGTGATTGCCAAGCCGTCGTCAAACGGCAGCCCGAGTTCCTCGAAGGTTTGCTTAACGCGTTCGGCCGTCCGTTGCTCTTTGAAGCCGAGTTCGGGCGCATCCATAATCGACTCGCCAATCTCCACGATCGATTCGCGACGCGCATCGATTGCTTCACAGACCTGACGCTTCAGCGATTCACGTGTGCTCATGCTGCGGTTTCTCCCGAAAAACGAATGGACGCTTGGTATGATAGAGCATCCTGCGCGGAACCGCATCGTGTCACCGTGCGTTTCCTACTCACTGACGAACCAGCGGATTGCGTACTGTTTGGTTTCGCGATGGAACTCTAACGTGTAAGGGTTACAGAGCCAGCCAGCCACTTGGCCGTCGGTGCGCGGCATCAGCCAGCCGAAATCCCAAACGCGGCTTCCGTAACCCAGGGGGATCGACGGCCGCGTCCGCACGACGGGATTGGCGGCGGCCATCAATAGACGTTGCTCGGTGTAGTAGTAACACGCGCCGAGATGGATGAAGACTTCGTGATCGATCGACGCGACGTCGTTGGGTGTCAGGTCGTCGCACAGACCACGGATGGCAACCTTGATCTCAGCGCCCTTGGAAAAACTGTCGGCAAGTTCGCTCATGTCTCCATCGATCACGGTTCCGTCGGCGTCGTGCGACAACACTTCCCGCCAGATGGGGCGAACCATGAAGTGGAAGTACTCGAAGTCGTAAATGAAGCTGCTACTGGGTGCGTTGGTGTCGGCGTCGAAACTTGCTAACTCGTGATACTTCGGCATGTCCGGCCAGTCGTTGATGGGCGAGGGACCAGGTTCCCCGTCCGCTTTGCGTCCATCGAGGAACGGACGCGCGATCGCCTGATGGCCATCCTGATTGTAGAGGAAGAACGACATCGACTCGCGGGGGCCGAATCCATCCGGCAATGCCACCGGCATGCGCAGGTTTTCGATCCCGGCCACCCAGCGATCTTCGATCAGATAAGTGATCCGAAAATCCATGACTTCCCGGATCAGCTCGTCATTTGCAGATGACGGATCGATGTGTTCGTTGTGCCGAAATGCTGTCCCAACGCGCAAATCTGCTCCAGCGCGAATTGCGCTGACCAACTCCTCGGTGCTACCGGAATCCAGGCGACGAGTTTCATCAAGAGAGAGCGAACGATGCCAGTGGTTGATCACGTTACACTTCCAATTGTGCGTCCCGCGCTGGTTCGGCAGCCGCGCATACTCCATCCAACTCAGGCGAGGATTTCCTGTGGGACGTTTCCGTGCACGTCGGTCAATCGTTGATTGCGGCCGCCGTGGCGGAATGTTAACCGCTCGTGATCGAGGCCAAGGCAGTGCAGAATGGTGGCGTGAATGTCGTGGATCGACAGCTCGTTCTCGACGACTGCGTTGCCGAAATCGTTGGTTTCCCCGTAGCTCATCCCGCCGCGAATTCCGCCGCCCGCCATGAAGATTGAGTAGCCTTTGACGTGGTGATCGCGGCCGCAGGTGGGGGTGACTTTGGTGGTGTGGGGAGTGCGGCCCATTTCGCCGGCCCAGACGACTAACGTCTCATCGAGCAACCCGCGCTGTTTCAAGTCCCGAATGAGGGCCGCCACCGATTGTTCGGTAATGCGGGCGTTCTTTTCGTGGTTCTGCTTCAGCAAACCGTGCTGGTCCCAGGGTGAGTTGTTGCCGTCGAAACTCGGGCAGGTGATCTCGACGAAACGCACGCCCGCTTCAACCAGCCGCCGTGCGCGCAGGGCCTGCGTTGCGTAGTATTGTTGGTGCTCGTCCTTCGAATCGACGCCATACATTTGCTGAATGTGTTTCGGTTCGGCGTTGATGTCGGCCACATCGGGCAGCAGGCTCTGCATGCGAAATGCGGTCTCATAGTTCACGATGGCCGATTCGATGGCGGCCGTGTCGGAAGACAATTTGGCAAACGCCGCGTCCTGCTCGGCGAGTACTGCGAGTTTGCGGCGCTGGATCGCCGCCGAATCTGTGGGGATGATGTTGTCGACGGGCATGCCTTTCGCCCGCAGCGACGTGGCCTGATGGCTGGCCGGCAGGTACGAACTGGCGAAGTTTTCCATGCCGCCATTTGGCACCCAGTCGTTATTGAGCAGCACATAGCTCGGCAGGTTCGCGTTTTCCGATCCCAGCCCATACGAAACCCACGCCCCCAAACTGGGAGCCTGTCCAAGCACTCTTCCGGTGTGCATCAACAGGCACTGTTGTCCGTGCAGCGGCTGCTTGCCGACCATCGAACGCAGCACGCAGATTTCGTCGGCGACCGACGCGATGTGCGGAAACAGATCGCTGATCCAGATGCCGCTTTCGCCGCGCTGTCGGAACTTCCACGGCGAACCGAGCCACACTCGATTCGGATCTGTGTACAGAGTGTTCGTGAGGCGATCGCCGATCTTCTGCCCCTCGAACCTGGTGAGCATCGGCTTGGGATCGAACGTATCGACGTGGCTTGGCCCGCCGTCCATGAAACAGAAGACAACGTTCTTGGCTTTGGGGCGATAATGCGGCTGGAGCGCTCCCGTGTCGGCTGCAGCGCGTTCACCGTGCAACGCGGAAAACGCAAGCCAGCCGAATCCCGCAGAAGCACTCTGCAGGAAACCACGGCGGTCAAAGCTCGGCGCAACGCGACCCGCGCATTGAGAAGTTCGTGAAAGAGGAATCGTCATTTCGATCTCTATGGGAATGAAGGATGACGAAAGAGTGTGTATCGGTAATGGCTATCTGCAATGTGTGAATTCTTTGGTGTTGAACAGCGTGTGCGCCACGTGTTTCCACGCCGTTTGGTCTGTCATCAGGGCGTCGTCTTTTTCGGTGGACCAACTGCGAACCAAAGCCGACCAGCGAGCCAATTCGCTCTTTTGAGGGGGGCGGCCCAACGCGCGGACAAACATCTGCTGCAGCCGGGCATCCGGTGTCTGGTGGTCTTCCTTCGTCAGCCGGTCGGCCCATTGTTGGGCCAATGATAATACAAATGGGTCATTCAGCAAAACCAGAGCCTGTGTCGGCACGTTTGTTACGTCGCGATGGCCGGTCGGCAGCTTGGGGTCTGGAAAATTGAAGCTCAGCAAAAACTTCGACGGGTCCATGATCGATACCTGCAGGTAAATCGACCTCCGACCGTTGCCATCGAGCGGCCCGGAAAACAATCGCTTCGAGGGATCTTCAGAATGTCGATGCGGATTGATCGGCCGTCCATAGAGTCGCGCATTCAACCGTCCGGATACGGCCAGCAACGAATCGCGGATCGCCTCGGCTTCGAGCCGCCGTGTGGGAATGTGATGCAGCAGCCGGTTGTTTGGATCGATGGTTGCAGCACGATTTGAGACCCGGCCCGATTGCCGAAAGGATCGGCTGAGTACTATTCGGCGAATCAGTTGTTTGGTGGACCAGCCGTCGGCGATGAATTCACGGGTCAGGTAGTCGAGAAGCCGCGGGTGTGACGGCCGATCGCCCAGTTGACCGAAGTCATTCGGTGTGCGCACCAGCCCGCTGCCGAACATCCACTGCCAGACCCGATTCACATAGACGCGTGCGGTGAGCGCGTGCTGATCGTCGGTCAGGAATTCCGCCAGTTCCAGTCGCCCGCTACGACTGCTGTGACGGACCTGATCGTGCTTCGAAAAGACTTGCAGCAGTCCCCGAGGTATCCGTTTGCCTCGTTCGTTGATGTTGCCTCGAACATTTAACGAATAGTCGATGGCGACGGCGTTCCGTTCGTCCATGCTGTTGACGGTTCGGGGGAACGGCAACTTCTTTTCGACTTCGCGATAACGATTAACCAGTTTCGCGAGTGACGAGTCGGGCGATGCGGTGTTGTTCAACAAACTTTGCGAAATCAGCCAATTCAACAACTTCACGTCTTCAGTGTTGGCTTTGTTGTTCGCCCAGTTGTTGACGGCGGTCGCACACCACGTCCCAATTCGTTTTGCCGCCAAACGTCTGTTTGACGGCGGCGCGTCGTTGAATAGGGATGCGAATCGCGCAAGGTCATCGGCCGGCACACCTGCCTGATCGTGAGTGACAATTTCCGTGACGCTGAACCAGCTTCGTTTGTCGAAACCGATGTCGGCATTGGGCAACTTCTTGCCGGCGACCTGGGCAACTCCAGTGCGCGGCGGGAAGTTGGGGTTGAGATCGCTGGTCACCAGATCGTACGAGACACTTTGGATCCCGTTGCTCAGGCCCATGTCTGCGAACGCAGTCCAACGGGGTTGTCGCCAGTCGAGAAACTTGACGGCTTCCGTTTGAAACGCGTTGTCGGCCATGCGAATCGAACCGCTCCACTCGCCGCCCGCCAACTCAACGCTGACAAACTTGCCAGGGACATCCTGCTGCCTGGGCATTCGCAACGCGCCGGGTAACTTCGACGACAGCGCGTGCGTGTGATAACCCCGGGGAAGCAAATCCTGCACCACCGTATTGCCATCGAGCGCGATCAACGGCGTACCATCGGTGACATAACCCAACCGCATTCCGTCGCCATCGGTAATCCAGCCTTTGGGTAATTCGGCGGTCTCGAAATCGGCGAGTCTCTTAAATTGCTTTGCATTGCTCGCGCGTCGCGCAGCGTTGGCCGTTCGCCATTCCGCGGCGATTTGCTTCCAGACGGTTTGAACCGCTGCATCCGTCGGCGATGAAGTGAGACGCGATGCGAGGATCTTGATTCCATCCAGCCCTGTTGCAGCGACGAAACTCTTCGTCGCCGCAGCGGGTTTCTGACTTTTCTTAGAGAGCCCCAACGCGGTACGCCATAATCTGTGTCGGTCGCTACCGCCCTCAGTTTCATCAATGAAGGCCGCCGTGAGTTCCTCGCCAAATGACGCGGCTTGTTGCAACCAGACTGACTTCAATTCCCCGTGAATCTCAGATCGTAACTTCCGCAGTTCGTCAATCCTGGTTTTGTTCTTTTCGGGAGCTTCGATCGACCGAGACGTCCAACGCGGGGTCATGAACACACCGGCCAACGCGTAGTAGTCTCGTTGTGAGACGGCATCAAATTTGTGATCGTGGCAGCGGGCGCATGCCATCGTCATTGCCAGAAATGCTTTTGAAAACGCATCGATCTTATTATCGATCATCTCTTCGCGAACGCCGTTGATGACCTCGTTGTCTCCGTGTCGATGTTCGCCCATGTGATAAAACATCGGCCCGATCAAGCTTTCGTTGATGCCGTCGGCCGAATCGATTCGCGGCTGTTTGAGCAGGTCGCCCGCGATCTGTTCGCGAATCATTTGATCGAAACCGACATCCCGGTTGAATGCCCGGATCAGATAATCGCGGTACTCCCACGACCCCTTGGCGGGGTTGTCCCACTCGTAGCCGTAGGTGTCGGTGTAACGCACCACGTCCATCCAATGCCGCGCCATCCGTTCGCCGTAATGCGGCGATTCGAGAAATTCGTCGATAATAGCTGCAAGCGCTTGGTCAGCGTTCTTCGTGAACCGTTCCGGGAACGAATGCACGAGCTTGGGATTCGGGGGCAACCCTGTCAGGATGAATGATAACCGCCGCAAAAGCGTTAGTGCGTCGGCGTCCGCAGCCGGTGCCAGTTTGCGTTCTCGCAGCTTTGAGAGAATGAAACGATCGATCGGTTTTTCGGACCAGTCATTCTGGTCGAGCTTTGGCGGAGAGACCACGGCTGGCGGTTGCAAACTCCACCATGTGCTGCGCTGACCGAGAACCAGATTCCAGGACTGCTCGGCCGCCTCTGTCGCCGACGGCGGCTGATCGCGCGGGTCAGGCGCTCCCATTTCAATCCACTTGACGAAATCCGCAATGACGGAATCGGGCAGCTTTTTCTTTGGCGGCATTTCGAACGATTCGTGGCGAAGTGCCTCGATCAGCAGGCTGTCGTTCACCTTGCCGGGAACGACCGCCGGATCGGTTTCGCCGCCGGCGCGAATCGCGGCGCGGCTATCGACTCGCAACCCGCCCTTAATCTCTGCGGCCGCTGCCGAATGGCAACTGTAACACTCCTTGACCAACACGGGCCGAATGCGACGCTCGAAAAACTCGTCGCCCTTCTTATCGGCAGCGCACAGTTGGCTCGCAGAAGCGATCAGCAAACCGAAAACAACGATGGGGCAACTGCCGATCGACGCGCGTCGTATGCTCGAATGCTTCGGAAGTCCTCGTGCCGATGTCATCGCTGCGCAATTCTTTCCCGCGAACCGTCAGTGGGTCGCCATGTCGCATCTGCGTTTCGCCTGAAACAAATCCAGGCAAGCCATCACGCGATTCTAACATGTTGCGCTCCCCTT
Source organism: Planctomycetaceae bacterium (assembly GCA_018699955.1). Taxonomy (GTDB): domain Bacteria; phylum Planctomycetota; class Planctomycetia; order Planctomycetales; family Planctomycetaceae; genus JABISG01. The sequence goes on from JABISG010000062.1 coordinate 96,980, forward strand.
ACGTCTATCGTGCGGCCGTTTTGTGATGGATTCACCGGCGCAGCGACGATGGTCGTGCGGTCAGCCCGCAGTCTGTTCGATTCCAGCCAATTTGGCAGCGCCTACTCGGGAAGGACGACTGGATCGACAACGGGAAGTGTTCCGTGATTCAAACTGGGAGCGTTCACATTCCCAGTTGACGGGTCAACGATGGGCTTGGAATCGCCGTCCACACCGGAATTACCTCCACCAACCGATCCTCCCGGAGCAAGCGGGTCCCCACCCTGAATCACATCATTCATCGGCTGCGGTGACGGTTGCCCCTCTGAACACCCCGCGCAGAAGAACAAACCCGCCACAATCAACAGCCAACAATAAGAGTCAAAACGCATCGTGTGGTCCTCGAAGTGCTGAAAGAAGTCTTGTGGAGTCTTTAGTCTAAATCGGCTGCCATTCGTTTCGATTTGAATAAACGATCAATCCGACTGGTGCGAATTGGTGGGAACACCTTCTGCAGCCAGGAAGCGTTAATTCCAATCACGCGAATGAGGTATTGCCGGTACAATACGTTTGGGCTGTGCATGGTGCGCTGCAATTTTCTCTGACACGTTTTGCGCTTGGGGTCGAACATCTCGATCTTGACGGGGCCGGCGTGATCCATAAAATCCCCCCAAGTTCCCCCCTTAATATGTCGATGTTGAGCTTAGGTGTGAGGCGAGACTTCTCTCGCCGAATGCCCAGTCCCTTCTTCTGCATTCCCCCCAAACAACCCGGGCTTCTACTAATGTCGACCGTTCGCACGGCGGGCAATACGTCCACTTTGCCGATCACTCGTGGCCGTCTGATGGACTTTCCAGACGATCCGATTGCCTGCATGCGGCAGTTGCACGCCGAGCACGGTGACCTGGCGGCCTTGGAAGAAGACGGCCAACGCATCGTGTTCGCGTTCGGTTCCCAGTGGAATCAGCATGTGCTGACCGACGAGAAGTCTTTTGTCTCCCGGTTCTTTTCATTGCGGGGATCTCGGACCTCGGCACAACGCCGGCTGACAAGTGGTTTGTTGTCGATGAACGGCGCGGAGCACAAGGCAAATCGCCGCATGGTGATGGAGCCGTTCCAGAAAAAGGTGATTGCCGGTTATTTCGACAACATCTGTTCGTTGACGTCACAGATGCTGGACGATTGGCGAGTTGGGGAAGTTCGCAACATTCACGAAGACATGACGCAGTACATGCTGCGAGTGACCAGTTCGATTCTTTTCGGTTTCGATGTGCCTGAGTTGTCGTTTCGCATCGGTGAAATGATCGACCACTGGGTTCATCTCAACCATCAAACCGGCATGGGCGCGCTGAGGACCGATGCCAACCTCTCCGATGGATATGAGCGGTTGCTCGAACACGCCGAGGAATTGGAAGCGGCGATTCGCCAGATGATCGACCTGCGGCGATCCGACTGTGAACAATCGACCGACGTGCTGTCGTTGCTTATTCGGGCCAACGAACAGGATGGTGGTATCCTCAGCGATGAAAAACTCATCGGCAATGTGGCGTTGCTGTTTGGAGCCGCCCACCTGACCACCGCACATACACTGACCTGGACGCTGTTGCTGCTGGCCCAACACCCGTCGATTATGCGCGAACTGCATCAGGAAATTTCGTCGGAGATTTCCGGCGCACTGCCGACGGTTGCCGAAGCAAGAGAACTGCCGCTGATGGAACGCGTTGTCAAAGAAAGCATGCGGGTGCTGCCGGCTTCCGGTTACTTGCACCGCAACGTTGCCGACTCGGCGCAATTGGGGCCGCTGCAACTTTCACGCGGCACGCCTGTTGTCTTCAGTCAATACATCACTCACCACTTGCCGGAGTTGTATCCCGATCCCGACACGTTTCAGCCCGACCGCTGGCTGACGATTTCGCCATCGCCTTATGCCTATTTGCCGTTCGGGGCCGGTCCCCGAATGTGCATTGGTGCGCCGATGGCGATGATGATTCTGAACACCGCACTGCCGGCGATCCTTAAACGGTATCGACTGTCGGTCGTTCCCGGTTCGGAGATCAGCGGGCGGATTGTCTCGTCGATGCTCGGTCCGGTCACCGATGTGCCGATGGCCATTTCGCCGCCCGATGGCCAATTCCGCGCCGTACCGGTCATGGGCAACATTCAGTCGCTCGTCAACCTGCCCGAGGTTCCGGCATCGCATGCCGTCGAGATCCGTCGCGCAGCCTGATGGTTGCTCGAAAGCGGTTGGGGAGTTTGCTCTCCAAGTGACCCGGCGGATGTCCCATCGCCCAGTTCGACTGTGGTCATGGCTATCAATTCTCCGTTCGCGTGCGGCGCATCGCGGGTTCACCGTTTGGCCAAACTCTCTGTGACACGCGTGACCTTTTGCCTCGGCGACTGGCAGTCGGTATAGTCGAGGTCTGGCCGGTCAACGATGAATAGGAGTCTGTCATGCGCACCTTCAGTTTCTGCCTGATCGTTGTCGTCGCTTCGTTTCAGTCGGCGACCGCTGCACCGCCGGAGAGGACTCCCGATCAGGTGACGATGTTCACCGAAGGGAAGCGGCCGATGAACGCCGCGCTCTCGCCCGACGGCAAGACGATGGCGGTCAACGTCGTCGGCGGAGAAATCTATCTGTGCGATGCGACCACCGGCGATGTCAAAACCGTACTCAACGGACACTCAAAGTGGGTCTGGCTGGAGTTCTCGCCCGATAGCAAACTGCTCGCCAGCGGCGGTTCGCAAGACGGGCAGGTTCGGTTGTGGGATGTCGCCGCCGGCAAGGAAATGGCCTTGCTGGCCGAACTTGAAACGCAGGTTTCAATGGTTCGGTTTTCTCCCGATGGCAAGACATTCGCCTGCTCCGGCTTTGTGCTGAGCGATCCCGATCGCGACGGGGTGATTACACTGTGGGACGTTGCAACGCAGACTGTGTCGGCCACGTTCACCGCAAATAATGGTCTGGCCGACATTGCGTTTTCTCCCGATGGCAAGTTCCTGGCAGCGGCCGAATACGCGAAGAAGCGGGTGGACCTTGAACCGTTGTCGGAAGTCATAATCTGGAATCTGAAAACCAAGCAGATCGTCAAGCGAATTCCTAATCGTTGCGGCACGATGAGCCGCCTCGCGTTTTCGCCGGACAGCAAGACGATCGCAGTGGCAGGATACAACGCCGCGCACATTCTGCAGGCCGCCCATCGCATTGCGCTGTACGACACCACCAAGTGGACGTACCTGCGGTCGTGTTTCGGCCACACGCGACGAATTTTCGGCCTTGTCTTTATGGCCAAGGGGCGGCAGTTAATGTCGTGCGGTTCTGATGGAACGTTGTGTAAATGGGACCCCGCGACTGGCGTGAGAAAAGCAGTGATCGCGACCAAGTCGGGCAACACCAGCCAGTTGACAATCTCGGCCGATGGGCAGCGATTTGCGATCGTTGCCAAGTCGGCAGAAGTCGTTCGTGTCAACGCCGTGAGGCACACGCCGGGAATTCTTGCATCGCAAAGCGCGACGAAGACGACCTCGGCAGTCGGAGCGCTGTCTTTCAGTAGTGACGGTAAGAATCTGGCGGCGGCTCGCGGTCGCAGCATGCACTATTGGGATGCAACCAACGGGGCGGATTTGCCACCGCTGAAAATCACCACTTCCACAATTCGTGCGGTCACTCCCGATTTACGATACGCGGTGACCGCTTATCGAACAGTCGATATGTGGGACGTGGCCACGCGCAAAAAAGTGCATTCAATTCCCAGTTCGAGCCGTGGAACGTATCAGCCGATCTTCTCTTCCGACGGGCAATTGCTTGCCGCATCCACGCCCGATCAATTGATAAGAATCTGGGAAACGAAGAGCGGCAGATTGTGGTCGCTCTCAGCAGCGCAGTCGCATAGCCATCCCTATCTCGCATTCACTGCCGACGCGAAGACGTTGATCTCAGGCGAATATGCGAAGGAGGGCCGAATCGTGATCTGGGATCTGCCAGCAGCCGATGCAGGCGAAAAAAAAACGGTTGCCGAGGCTGAAAAAGACGGGGAGAAGAAGGCGAAGCCGATTCCCGTCAAAGTGACCGCCGGTTTGAAGCAGGCATATCAATTGGTGACCGACGACGAAGCGACAGTCGGAAATCTGCAGGAAGCCCTCGTGCCCGTACTTGCCGATCTGCCGGTGATCGCGCCGCACACCGGCAAACAAACGCCAAAGTGGCATCAATTGAATGTGAACCGGGATGCCTCGCGGTTTGCCGTTGTACGGTTCAAGTCGCCGTTGAAAAAGGATGCCGACCTCGAATGGGTGTTCAATGCCCCCAACATGACCAACTGGTATATCATTCCCGTCGAAAATTCGATGAAGGGTTTCAGAAACTTCAAGATTGAGCGTGACGTGCGCATAGCGGGCGTGGAATTCCCCGAGAACTCCCGGTTACACTTTCAACGTTTGACGGGCGGCGAGATCAAACCGGGCCAGGAATACTTGCTGTGGTTCCGCTTCGATGCCGACAAGCCGATCGAATTGAAAATGTGCGTGCATCTCAGCGAAGCGGGAACCAACAAGAATGTGAACACATCGACCGACATTGCAAAATCCGTCGGACTGAAGACGCCGCTAACATACCGCACGCTAAGCAATGTGCCGTTGAAGATTCGTCGCGAATTCAAGCACGGCAAACAATTGAAGCAGATCGCTGTCTCGGCCGACGGCCGGTGCTTAGCGAGTGTGGACTATCTCAACGGCACGAAAATTTGGGATTTGAAGACGGGCAAAGTGTTGCGGAGTTTTGGCGGCGGCCTGATTGCATTCGCGCCCGATGGTAAGACACTTGCGATTGCGCTGGATCCCAAAAAGAAGCGGTCAATTCTGATTGTCGAAACAGAAACCGGAAAGTTGCGACATGAATTGCAGGGGGGACACGTGCGAAACGTATTGCATTTTGCATTTTCGCCCGATGGCAGTCGCCTCGCGTCCGGCGGCGCGGCCGGAATGGTTGCGTTGTGGGATGTGAAAACCGGCAAACAGAATTGGACGCCGTTTGATTTCAAGTAGAGGCCGTTTGAAAGAACCTTCTCCCACGGGGAACGTGGGCCACGAAACCAACCCAGAGAATCTAACAGGAGACAGGCACCGATGCCGACGAGTAGCCGTGTTGTAATCACACCGACGTCGCGTTGCCGATTTGGAATCGGTCGCGTCGATATCACGCCGCCGGTTGGGATTTACCATCGTTTCTGGGGGGCCGCGTCGCACGATCAGGCAACCGGTGTGCATCGTCCGTTGACCGCGACGGCAGTCATCTTGCAACCTCTGGATGCCGAGGGCGTTTCCGAACTGCACGTGTTGATTGCTATTGATCATTGCCTGTTCCGCGATGATGACATGCAGTTACTGCGTGATGAAACCGCCCGACTCATCGAAGTCGATGCAGCGAACATTACGTTTACGTTTTCGCACACACATTCCGGCGGACACATCTGCCGCGCTCGAGCCGACCAGCCCGGCGGTGAGATGATTGGCCCGTATCTCGATGGACTGCCCGGAGAAATCGGCAAGGCATTTCGCTCCGCCTGCGATTCACTGCGGACGGCCACGCTGTCCTACGGTCAAACGACCTGCAACATGGGCCGGCATCGCGATTTCTGGGACGAAACATCGAGTCAATTTGTCTGCGGGTTCAATCCCGACCTGCCGATGGAGTTGCCGCTCGACGTGGTTCGCGCGACGGCAGAAAACGGTGACGCTTTGGCGAGCATTGTGAATTACTCCTGTCATCCGACAACGCTCGCATGGGATAACACGCTGATCAGTCCCGACTATATCGGTGCGCTGCGCGAGGTGGTCGAACAAGCAACCGATGTCCCTTGCGTATTCTTGCAAGGACCAAGCGGCGATATTGGTCCGCGCGACGGTTTCGTGGGAGATACGGAAGTCGCCGACCGCAACGGGCGGCAGGTGGGCTACGCCGCGTTGTCACTCCTCGAATCGATGCCGGCTCCCGAGGCTGATTACCGATATAACGGTCCCGTAATCTCAGGGGCGACAATCGGCGAATGGGAGTACGCGGCGCAGGATTCGGAACGGCAACGGCAAACGTCCGTCTTTCGGCACCGTCATTGGGACCTCTCGCTGCCCTATCGCACCGAATTGCAAACGGTCGAGCAGGGGGAGCGGGAACTGAATGAGTTTCTTGCCCAGGAGCAAGCGGCTCGCGAAAACGGCGATAATGACCGAGCGGCCGACCAACGCGCGTTGGCCGAACGGAGCCGCCGATTGTTGGAACGATTGCAACCACTGCCGCCCGGCGACTATCCGTTTTCGCTCGACGTGTGGCAAATGGGCGATGCGTTCTGGGTCGCTGTTGAGGGCGAACCGTATCACGCGCTGCAGCAGGAATTGAACTGCCGATTTCCACAAACTTCAATCATCGTCATCGAATTGGCAAACGGTTCGCGCTGCAGTTACCTGCCGACGCGCGAGGCATATGGGAAGTCGCTCTACCAGGTGGATATCGCGCTGCTGACAGCGGGTTGTCTGGAGAGAATTACCGATGAACTCGCGACACAAATCGAGTGTAGGCAGGGCGAGCGGGGGGCGTAATCGCCCTGATGGTTTCAATCACTTTGACACGCACAGAAACTGCATTCACCGGCCGGCATAAAGCCGGCGGCTCGCTTTAACGCTCGCGCCAGAGGTCGCCATCGTCGATACCGAGTGCGGTCTGCGTGTTGGCGATGTCGGCTTTGAATCGGCGTGCATCGACGGGATAACCCTTAGTTGGTTTCAGGTCGGTTTGGTGTGATTGCCAGAATCGATTGAAGCGCACCATCGCCAATTCGCGGACATACTTGCTGACCATCGAGGCCAACGCTACCGGCAGATGGGATTCGGCTTTTGCCTGAAAGCGAATGTCGGTCGCTCCGATTCGGTAGTCGCTGCGGGCCGTACTCTCGATGCCGCGAAAGATCATGCAGTCCTCGTCGAGCGTTTCGGCTAACAATTCGTCGTAGCGGTTTCGGCCCCCGTGTTTGTCGGCGACGATGAACGTCGGTTGCTCGTCATCCGGGTTCCAAACACTCCGCAGAAGTCGCAGGCTGATTCGCGACAGCGTCAATCCCTTGCTGCCGTACTGTCTGGTCAAATCATTGAACCGTCGCGTGAGGACGACATCGCTGCGAATGGCTCGCAGGCGAATGCCGTTCCGTTGGCAACATTCGCTCCAGTGCGTCGTTATTTCATCAATTGGCCTGGTGTTTTCAGCCGTCGGCAATTGCAAATCAGGACCGTGCAGCCAATGTTCGATATCGGAGCAATCGTGTTCCGGCGGCGAAAGTATTTCACGCAACTCGCAAAACGTGTTGGGCTTGAGTCCGCACATGTTGAGTGCGCAGAGTACCGATCGTTCGAGACTGGCAATGCCGCGCGACGGGTTGTAGACCTGTTTGGAGTCGGCGATGTGCAGGCGGTTGCTGCCGCGCGATGGGGATGACTCGACGACATCGGACAGCGCCTCTGTGAGATCAAAATCGCGCGGATTACCGGGCACGTCCCATGCGGTCACGGTCACCACCAACGGTCCCAAGTTCGGACCGTAACCGGCCTCATCCATGCCAATCAGCAATCCCACCGCCGCCCCCATTACGCTGACAGATATCGCTTGCGGTTTCGCATCCCTTCGACGTCAAAGCGTTCAGTCAAACCGCAGCAACCCGAATGTTTCCGGCCGAGGTCGCGCACCGGCTGGATGTGTCCAACTCTCCAAGCGAACCGCCGGGACCGTCCGCACCATCCCCAATGCCCACACAGTATTCTTTGTGGGGCGCACCGGCGTCAGCTCGTCGAACGGAATCGCCGCCTCAATTCGCCATCGCGTCTCGTCAGCTTTAACATCGACAAACCACTTGGGGTTCCAAGACGTGTCGTCCCAACAGGCATCGTGGGTCCAACCACGCTGGTCGACGTCGAGCGCGTAATAGGTGGAGTAATCGCGGTCGATATCGAGGAACAGTCCGATCCGATCGTGATCGCGCAGGTCGGCATCGTGCGTCCGGCCGGGCAACATCGGTTTCGCATCGGGCGCATCGGGATCGCGGGGAATGCTCGCAGCAAAATAGAGATACTCGTCATCATAGCTCAACATGGCGAATGCATAGGCACCATCGTTGGGGGAATCATCACGTGTTTTCGTCAGACGGTATTCTTCCGCGTTTTGCCAGCAGTCGTCCGATAGCAGTCCGTCGAGCACGGGGCGTCGGCCCGCCGGTTTACAGACGGCCATCGTCTTTGGCGGGAGTCCGGTCGGTCGCAACAACCAAAATTCCGCGGCCGCGGTACGGTTCCATGAATCACCTTCCCGGGAATCGTTGAAGCGACCATAGAAACGGTCGGCCAATCGCTGCGTGCCGCGTTGCCGCATCAGCGACGCCAGCGAAAACTGCACTTCCGCAGTGGCATACAGCTCAGGGCTTTTCATTCGCAAGAGTGACGCCATTCGCGTACTTTGATCGAGCCAGTTCTTGACGGCGCCCTGTCGCCAGTCTTCGTTGTCGCCGATTTTTACTTCACCGGTTGCGCCGACGAGTTGAACCGGATCGGGGCCGAGCGTCTTTTCATCGAGAATGCGCTGTGTGGTATCTTTTCTTGCCAGATACTGAGCTTTCTGAATTCGTCCGCGCATGGCATCAACGTCGAGCGTGAACCGTCCTTTCTTGACTTTGACTTTTCTCGTCCGCTGCCACGCCGGTTCGACCGCCGACCACAATCGCAGCAGCCGCTGCATCGCAAGATGCGAAACCGGTTCATTCGGATAACGTTCGACCAGTTCGACCAGCGTCGCTTCGGTGAGGTCCCAGCGTGCGCGCTGCTGGTATTCGTGGGCCAGTTGGGCGAGTTGGAGTGCGGCTTGTGCGTCGGGCATGCCTGCGGTGATTGGCTGCAGCTGCGCGATGAGTTGGGCGGCATGGCGTTCGTCGTCGAGATAGCGGTCGGCGATCGCCTGGAAGTTCCGCTGTCGCTGCGCGAGTTTGTCGCGGCGGTCGTAATCGCTCTCATCAATCTGAAGCAGCGTTCGCCGGGCGGGCGAACCGGGGGAAATGGAAATGCCGGTGAAAAACTCCCGGTTGGGCTGCTGCCGTTGTGCGGGTAGGTCACTGCCAACAAGTAAACGATACGATTCGCGACGTGCCGTTTGCTGCGGCAGTTGATGGAACATGCTGTAACCGGCCGCGGATGCGACTTGCACCGTTGTTCCCAGTCGCGGCAGATAGCGATGCGGGTCGATATTCTCGTCACCCGAACTGCCCGCTGGAAGCCGTTGATAGACTTTCGAGACTCGCCACGGTTTCAAGCCGGCCATTTGCTGTTGCTCGACGAATCGCGTGGGGTTGGCCGCCTGCTGGATGGCTCTCATCAGCGCATCGTGTAGTAGTTTCGAGGTGGCATCGTCTTTGGCGACGTAATCGACGACGACGACACTCGGTCGCCACGTTCGTAATCGGCCTACCAGTTTTCCCAGGAAGATTTGACCGAGTCGCCCTTCCGTCCGTCGATTCCAATCGGCGATGAGTTTGTCCTGATTGCGTTCGAGTCCCGGCAATACGATGGGGAAACGCCAGTCGAACTCGGCAGCCGATCCGCCGGCAGTCAACACTCCGTCGCTAAGCCGGGAATCGAGATCTGTCGAATTATCACCAGCGGGACCAACGTCGCGGCGAACCGGCATCAGCACGAGACTGCGGTAACCCAATTCACCACCGAAGTGTGTGAGCAAATTGGTGGAGATACGCGACGGTCGCGACGGCACGGAGAGCAGGGCGACGCGGCGATTGCCACCGCGAACTGCCAGCCACGTTTCACCGCCGTCAACAGTTTTCATCAGCAGGCCGAGGTCACCGACGGCAAAGCCGATCAAGTCTGATGCGAAGCACAAGGCGTTGATTGGCTGCGGCTGGCCGGTGTGTTGTTTGAGCCAGGTCTTTCCGCCGTCGGCCGTATGCCAGATGACGCTGCCCGGTTCGCCGGCAATCCAAGCTTTCTGCTTTCGGCACTCGACCGCGCGAAAATCGAAAACATCGGCCACTCCCTCCGGCAAAGTCGCCGCTGGTTCCTGCCAGACCACACCGCCGTTGTCCGTCTGTAAGACCAGGCCACCGTCTCCAACCATCCAGCCGGAGTCATCGTTGCGGATTTCCACGTCGTGAAATCCGCGCAGTCCCGGCGTTTGCAATCGCGGCTGAAGTAGTCTTCCACCCCCGACCAACGACGCCTGTCCCTGACGGCCGGCGACTGCGCCAACTTCCGGCACCAGAAAGCAAGCCGCTCGCCAACCGGATTGCCTCGAGCCGGTCAGCGGCTGCCATGTGATTCCGCCATCTTCGGTTGTCAGGAGTCCGGTGGGGAATTCCGATGTGGCATCGCCGGCGGCAACGCCGCGCGTGAGGTCGAAGAACTTCACATAGTGCAATCGTGGCAGCGAGGCGTCGGCAGGCTGCTGCCAGGTTCTGCCGCCATCGTTGGTGAACAACACAACGCCGAAACCCAACTTCGTGTACGGCGTCGTTCCACCGCCGACAATCCAACCGACGCGGTTTGTGAGAAAACAGACGCTACGCAGCGAACAATCGACCGGTGTCTTGACGAATTCCCACCCAGCTCCGCCGTCGGCCGTTTTCCAAACGGTTCCTCGATCTCCCGTCGCCCAGCCGATCTTCTGCCCGACGAATTGAACGTCGTGCAGATTCGCGTCGTCCTGGAGCGGTGTGGCAACGGCGGTGTCGCCTTCGAGTTGGAGACTCGTCGGCTGCCCAAACACCGTCGTGGCGGAGAGTGCCGACAACATCGCCAGCGAGAAAACGAGTCGTCCGTAACCACACATGGAAGAACTCCTGGGGAGCGTGCCGGAAGAGGCAGAGATTAGGGGCGGGGATTGTAGCGAAACATCGGAATCGCAGGAGGAGCGGTCCGCTGTGAAGATGGTGGAGATGCGCAGGCAGGCGAGACTTTTGTCGGGAATAAGAACAGCTCGAAGCGCATCGTACTTGAGGCTGGGTGTCGGTGCGGATTGTACCCGAGCAATCATTCTCAGGAGTCGAAACTCATGTGGGATCAGTTTGAGCGGTTCTGGATCACGGTGGTGGGCGTCGCGCTGCTTTCCTGTGGTTGCGGCGTCGATTATTACCGTGCGGAGACACGGTTGCATTCAGACGGCCAGATTGATCGGGCCATCTATCAACCGGTCGAATCCGTACCCGAGAAAGCCCGTCAGGCGAAGCTCTGGCAGGAAACTCGGAAAGTTAAGGAGGTCGAAGACAGCGATTGGACTGGCCACATTGCCGACTTACCAGGCTGGTCGGATGGTGGGGAAGCATCTCACTTTGCCGGCTGGAATCGGTTTGCCTCGGTCGATGAGATTCCCGACCACTTTGTGGCGCAGTCGCCCGACGAATCACGGCAGGGGCGGCTTGTTCGCGAAACGAAGCGGATCGACCTCGTTTTCGTTACCGAGCACCATTGGCACGAAACACTAACCGACATTGTCACGATCGACGACATGCACGTCGCCTGTCGTGAACTTGCCGATCTCTATACGTCGTACATCGATGACGTGCTGACTGAAGGTTTGGGTGCCGACTACGATCACCAGCCGCTCATTGTCTGGATGCAAGGGGAGGGCAAACAGTGGTTCATTGAATTGGCGGATGCCTATTATGAAGCGGGTGCGTTAAAGCTGTTACATGGTGGCGGCGGGGGAAAAGAAATGCAGCGGCGATTTGCAACTGTCGGTGCTCGTCGCGGATTGAAATCGGACAAGAATCAAGCGGTCGAAGATTTTGCCACGGCGAAGTTGCCTGAACTGATACGCCGCAAGGACGGCAAGCCGCTCGATACCGAAACCTTGGATTCGATTCTGATCTGGTTATTTGGCAAGCACGTGGAGAACGCGCAGGGCGAACAGAAGACGTCGCCGCTCGTCGATGTCGCGAAGAGAGTTGTTGCGGAAAAGCATGGTGGTAAAGACGCGTTCTCCCGCAAGTTAACGGCGTTGGGCAGTCGAATTTGGGGACTGTACGGCCCATTCACAACGCCTCGGCAATTCGATTACTCAATCCAGATGCCGGGTACGATTGTTGAGACCAGTGGCGAAATCCTGGCCGATGACCGCACGCAGTGGTCGTTCACTGCCTCGGAAGCGTACCCGTTGGGCTACCACATGCGGAGCCGTTCGTTGGAGCCGAACGTGGCGAAGATGAAAAAAATGCTCGGCGGTCAGCCGCTCAGTTCGCGCGAGTCGCTGCTGTCATTTGCAAGTATTGTTGGTGGCGACGACGACCTGCTGACGGTACTTAAGCAGTGCGTCAAGATCCAGAACATGTCGCCGTTGAAGAAATACCGAGCTAAGGCTGAGGCTGACAAAACTCCACCTCCACGCGACACCACTATCGTAGAAATCCAACGATTGTGGAAGCTGTTGAAGCTGTCCGATTGAGAAAACAGGTCGGGGATGGAGTTCGCCACGAACGGCTGCTTTGTCACGGCTTTTTGTTACCGCACAGGATTGCCGATTGGTCCGCTACCCCGGCCGTCTGAGTGCCGTTACAATCAACGAATGGCAGGTAACTCTTTCGGACAAGCTTTTCGTATCACGACCGCGGGCGAGAGTCACGGGCCGGGTAACGTTGTTATTATCGATGGCGTTCCTCCCGACATTCCGCTTCGCGTCGATGATTTTCTCGTCGATTTGAATCGCCGTCGGCCGGGGCAGAGCAAAATCGTCACACAGCGGCAGGAAGCGGATGAACCGGAGATCCTCTCCGGCGTGTTCGAGGGCCGCACGACCGGCACGAGTCTGGCCATCCTGATTCGCAACAAAGATTCCCGCAGTCGGGATTACAGCGACATTCAGCACAAATACCGTCCCGGACATGCCGACTACACGTTCGACGCCAAGTATGGTTTTCGCGACTATCGCGGCGGCGGACGTTCCAGTGCGCGAGAGACGACGGTTCGCGTGGCGGCCGGTGTTGTCGCCAAGAAATTGATCGATGCGGCTTTCGGCGGCCGTGTCGTCGGCTACGTGTCGCAAGTGGGCGATATCCGCGCAGAGATTCCTGCTCCGGAATCTGTCACGCTGGAGCAGGTTGAGACGCTTCCCGACGGCGAGCCGAACATCATTCGCTGCCCCGACTACGCGGCGGCCGACCGGATGGTCGAACTGATCGATATGGTGCGCAAAGAGGGTGACTCGATCGGCGGAGCGGCGGAAATCGTCGCCAGCGGTGTGCCGGCCGGATTGGGTGAGCCGGTGTTCGATAAGATCAAGGCCGATCTGGCCAAGGCATTATTCAGTCTCCCGGCCGTGTTGGGCGTGGAATACGGCATCGGCTTTGGTTGCACGACGATGCGCGGCAGCGAGAACAACGACACATTTGTCGCCGACGCCGACTCACCGCCCAACGTCAGCACGACGAGCAATCGGCACGGCGGCATGTTGGGCGGCATTACCAGCGGCATGCCGATCATCTTGCGAGCGGCTGTGAAACCCACAAGCAGTTTGCCACTGGATCAGGAAACCGTGACCGATTCGGGTGCATCGACAAATATCAGCACCAAAGGGCGTCACGATCCCTGCCTGTTGCCGCGATTCATCCCAATGGCCGAGGCAATGGTGGCCATTGTGCTGGCCGATCACTGGCTGCGATGGAAAGCGCAAACACAATAAATCCCACGGATCGCGCCCCGTGAAATTGCCTGAGAGAAAATGTCATGGCGTGGTACCAGAATAGAATTCAACTCGACGCGTTCCCGCGCGGTCTGCATCTCATCACACACGAGATTGCTGCCGGGATGCCGGAGTTGGCGGATGTATCCGTCGGTCTGCTGCACGTGTTCATTCTGCATACGTCGGCTTCACTCACGATCAACGAAAACGCCGATCCTGATGTGCCTTTGGATTTGGAGTCGTCGCTGAATGCGATTGCCCCGGAAGATTTTCCGCACCGCCACACGATGGAAGGCCCCGACGATATGCCGGCGCATGTGAAGGCGTCGCTGATGGGCAGTTCCGTCACCGTGCCGGTCAGTAACGGTCGGCTTGCTCTCGGCACATGGCAGGGAATTTACCTTTGCGAACATCGTAATCGCGCTGGCGGGCGCAAATTAATTTTGACGTTACAAGGCGCTGCCGAGTGATGGCGTTATATTGAATGACGGAATTCTGCTTTGTTCACACCCAACGGGGAGCGGCGGTTATGAGAGTGACTCGACACTGTTTGGTTGTGGGATTGGTTCTTGCTGCAACGGCAGTCGGCGCGTCTGCCGGCGAGAAGTCAGCAAAGGACGATCTGAGCAAGATCGACGTGAAACGCGGCATCGTCGCCGTTCTCGGTCTGCCGAATAACGATGCTGCCGCATTGGTCGAATTCGCCAAGAAGGGTGAATTGACGCTCTACGTTCAATCGGAAAACGCGAAAGAGGTGGCCGCTGTTCGTCAGGCGGCCGACGCGGCTGACTTGCTGGGGCAGCGCGTGTTTGTCGATTCCGGCCCGACGACATCGATTCATCTGTCGGACAACGTGGCAGATGGAATTCTTGTGGCCGCCTCGCTGACAGCGAAGGTTTCGGACAAAGAACTTCTGCGAGCGCTGCGGCCACGGGCGACCGCTCACATTGGAAACCGCAAGCTGGTCAAGCCGGTACCCGCCGGTATCGACGACTGGTCGCATCCGTATCACGGGCCGGACAACAATCCGCAATCGACCGACAAGTTGGCTCGCGGAAAATTCCGCATGCAGTTCATTGCCGAGCCGAAGTTCAGTCCGATGCCCGAGCAATCGGTGATCGCGGGCGGCCGCATCTATAAAGCGATGGGACACATTGCCCACAAGGAAAACCAGAACGCGATGCTCAACACGCTGCTGTGTATCAACGCGTACAACGGCACCATTCTCTGGAAGCGTCCGTTACCCAAAGGGTTCATGATCCACCGTAACACGATGATTGCCACCGACGATGCGCTGCTATTGGGCGACGATGTTTCCTGCAAGGTGATCGATGCCGAGACCGGCAAGACCCGCGCTGAACTGACCGTTCCCAAGAAACTCACTGACGGCCCGGTCTGGAAATGGATGGCATTGCGAGACGGCGTGTTGTTTGGGCTGGTGGGGAATGAAGAGGTGAAAGTCGATACGCAGAAGTCGGCCCGGCGCGGGTTGGGACATTGGCCTTGGGGAATGTGGAAGGGACACGATTACGGCGATCCGAAATTCGCATTTGGTTTTGGCCGGACGCTGGTTGCGATTGATCTCAAGTCACAAAAACTTCTCTGGCATCACCGCGACGAACAGTTTCTCGATGCCCGTGCGCTGTGCATGAGCGGCGAGCGGATTTACTGCTACAGCCCCGACAAGTTTCTGGCGGCCGTCGATACCACGAACGGCGAGCAGGTCTGGAAGAACTCCAGCAAGGAAACTCTGGCGGCAATTGGTGCGAACCAACGTGCCCAGCATTACGTGACGGGATACGCGACTACCTGTTACATGAAGTGCAAAGACGAGTCGCTGTTTTTCGCCGGCCCACAGCGGGCGCAATTGGCTTCCGTCTCGACGAAAGATGGCAGCGTGCAGTGGACGCATCCCACGGGGAACCTGCAGTTGGTTCTTCGTGACGATGCCGTGTATGCGGCGGGGCCTCAGAAATCCAAAAGTGGTGTGAAGCTCGACTATGCGACGGGCAAGGTTCTCGCGGAGTTTCCCGCACGGCGGGCCTGTACTCGCGCCACCGGTTCACTCGACAGCATTTTCTACCGCGCATCGGGCGGGACGGTCCGCGTGCTGACAGAGACGAACACCGCCCAGCACATTGCTCCGATGCGACCGCCCTGCCAGGACGGCGTACTCATCTCCAATGGACACCTCTATTGGGGGCCGTGGATGTGCGGTTGCCAACTTTCTCTCTACGGCAATATTTGCCTGGGGGCCGTGACAGACGATGAGTCGAGCGTTGTTGATATCTACGCAAACGCGCGAACCGTTTATGGCGATCTGACCGACGTCAAACCGTTAGATGCCCATGCAACCGATTGGGTCAGTTACCGTGGAAACAATGCCCGCAGCGACGCGACGGCGGTCGCGATTCCTAAAAATGTTGAACCGTTGTGGACGAGCGAAGTCTCCTCATCGGCACTGCCAACCGCGCCGGTCGTTGCCGGGGGAATGGTATTCATCGCCGACCGCACCGGAGCCGTCACCGCATTGGATGAGGAGGGGAAACTCGTCTGGAAAACATACACGGCCGGTCCGGTGTATTATCCGCCGGCAGTGGCGAACGATCGACTTTACGTCGGCTCGGCCGACGGTCGCGTGTATGCAATGGAAGCCCGCACGGGCCGCCAATTGTGGTCGTTTCGAGTTGCGCCGCGGGATCGCTGGATTCCGGTTTACGGCCAACTCATCTCAGCCTGGCCGGTGGCCGGCGGGGTTGTCGTCGATGGCGACACCGTTTATGCGGCAGCGGGAATTGCGCACTTCGACGGAACGTATGTTGTTGCGCTCGACGCCGTGACTGGAAAACTCAAACGGCAGAACAGCAGTTCGGGGACGCTGTCCGAGCGGGTCAACAACGGCATCAGCCTGCAGGGGAATCTGTCGATTGTCGATTCAGAATTGCGGTTCTTAGCCGGCGGTGTTTACGAGACGGCCCGTTACGAACTGGATACGCTCGCCTGCTCGAATTCGCCCAGAGTACAGGTTAACTCCGGGTATAGGACGGCATTCTATCCATACTACCCGGCGTACGGCCGATACGTTTCGCTGGACCACACGTGCGCGGACGGCAGCACGCTCTGTCACGACGCCAGTTACGAAGGGAGTCTGTTTACTAATCTGGCTCTGCAATCGCCATTGCCTCCAGGAACACCCAAAGAGAAGAAAGAAGCCGCACGCTGGCGACGCCGCGGAAAGAACGTTCCCGCCCCAAAGAAACTTTGGCAGGAAAAAACCAACCGTCGTTTCACAAGTTTCGTCGTCTCGACCGATCAACTGTTGGCGACCGGGCATCCCGATCAAAAGCCAAAGGAAACATTCCTGGCAGCGATCAACATTGAAGATGGAACCGACATGTGGAAGCAGTCAATTCCCGCCGAAGCCGTTAAGGGGGGAACCGCCATCGACCGTCATGGTCGGATCTATGTGTCGTTGGAAGACGGCCGCGTGATGTGCTTTGCACCGACGGAATCGAAGTGATCACTGATTCCGGGCATTGATTGCCACGCCAGTCACAACAGGGTCATAACGCAAAACAGGCCGAGCGAAAACGCTCGGCCTGTTTCTGTTTGTCGCATGATTTGAATGCACCAGTGATGCACTCGCTTACTTCTTACGCGCACGCTTTGTAGTCTTCTTGCGCGTCGTGCTGGTTCGCTTTTTGGTCGACTTGGCGGCCGAAGTTGCCCGCTTCTTGGTCGATTTCTTAGCGGCCTTGCGTTTTGTGGTCTTCTTCTTGGCAGTGCCGGTCTTTGCCTTGGTCGACTTCTTGGCGGTCGACTTTTTAGCAGTCTTGCGCTTTGTCGTCTTCTTTTTGGCGGCGCCGGCTTTTGCCTTGGTCGACTTTTTAGCGGTCGACTTTTTCGCAGTCTTGCGCTTGGCCGTCTTCTTCTTGGCGGTTCCGGTTTTCGCCTTCGTCGACTTCGTTGCCTTCTTCTTCGTCGTGCGCGACTTTGTCGCCTTGCTCTTCGAGGTCCTTGCTGTTGCCATTTCCTTTGGCTCCTGTGGATACAGACTTGGGTACCCGTTGAATCCTGGTTGCTTCGCTCCGGCACCCATTGTAGAGCTGCAACCTGTTTTCAGACTCCGTTCAAGACTCAGCGTAGGCCAATCAAAAGATGTTGATAAAGTTATTTCCAATCCAACTGACAGACTTATAGTGGGTTTTGGAAAAGTCGTCAAGCAGAAACCGTTACCGGACAAGCGGTTGTCGTTTTTCGCGCTGCCGTAAGTCTTTTGCCTTGTTGCTCGCGGATTCGCCGTAACCCCCATTGACAGGAAACGACGGTCGCGAAACGCGTGAATTGCTATTGCAGAACTGCTGGATCACTTGACGGTGAAGCGGCGGGGTAGAACAATCGCTGATCGATCGTCGAATGCTGCCGCAGCGTGTGGCACGACGTTTCAATTCCACGTTCACTCATTCCCAACCTGAAGTTGGGGGACGCGGGTGAAGAGAAATTTCTTGTTGAAACTGCGAGACCAAACCGATGTCGATTCCGTTGTCGCCCACCGTTCAGAAACTCAAACCTTCTGCCACTATTGCTGCGGCAGCCAAAGCAAAGGCGCTAAAAAGTACCGGTGTCAACGTTCACGAGTTCACGCTTGGCGAACCGGATTTCGTAACGCCCGAGCACATTTGCAACGCGGCGAAAGAGGCGATGGACGCCGGGCATACCCATTACACGCCGGCCGTCGGCATCCCGGAATTGAAGCAGGCGGTCTGCGACTCGTATCAACGCGATCACGGGCTAACCTACCAGCCCAATCAGGTGGCCATTTCCAACGGGGCCAAACATTCGATCCACAACGTGCTGACGGCGTTGTGTGGACCGGGCGATGAGGTGATCATTCCAGCTCCGTATTGGGTGAGTTACAGCGCACTGGTGGAACTCTGCGGGGCGACCCCGGTGATTGTCGATACAACCGAAGAGAGCGGCTTCTGTATGAGTGCCGATCAACTTCGTGCGGCCATCACCCCGAAGTCAAAACTGTTGATGTTGAACAACCCCTGCAATCCCACGGGGGCTGCTTATCCGGTCGAAACACTGGAAGCATTGGCTCGCGTTGCCGTCGAACATCAGCTGTTTGTGATGTCTGATGAAATCTACGAGAAGCTGATTTACGAAGGAAGCGAGTTTCGTAGCTTTGCCACATTGGGTGAAGACGTTGTGCCGCTGACAATTATCGTCAGCGGCGTCAGCAAAGCCTATGCGATGACCGGTTGGCGGATTGGCTGGACGCTGGCTCCAGTGGAACTGACCGCTGCGATGACAAAGCTGCAGAGTCAGGAAACGTCGAACCCTTGCAGTATCAGCCAGTACGCTGCGATTGCTGCTTTGAACGGTTCGCAGGAATGCGTGGAAGAAATGTGTGCGGAATTCGCCAGCCGCCGGACTTACGTGATGCAGCGGATTAAGGCGTTACCCAAAGTCAGCTTCGCAGAACCGGGCGGTGCGTTCTACGTATTCTTTAATGTGGCCGAACATTTCGGGCGGCCGTTGCCCGGCGGTCAGTCGGTCGAAAACTCGTCCGATTTCTGTTCGGCGCTGCTGGAACACGCCCATGTGGCGCTGGTCACCGGCGATGCATTCGGCGCGCCGGGATATGTGCGTTTATCCTTCGCCACCAATATGGCGACCATCGAAGCGGGCCTCGATGCGCTGGAGAAGTTTCTGTCATAGCGTGTTGTCGAGGGCAGAACAGTATTTCAAAATGGGGAATGGGTGGCTGGGGTCGAAGCGACGTTTTCGGAGCGCAGCCCCCAGAATGAACGCTCGCTGTGGCATCGAAGACTCTGCCACAGGCACCCTTGCAAACTCCCCAGGCAGAATATCTGAGCTGCCCTGGTCTTGGCATTCAGGGCTGGCAGTTAATGCGGTGTGGATGATATGCTGATGAGAGTTGATGCGGCGGGCCGTTCGAGTTTCCCATCTCTTGTTCACACTGCAGCCGGAATGTAGCGACTATGGATCTTCCAACATGCCCCGCCTGCGGACAGTCGGTGCTGGACGACGAGGCCAAAGACTGCCCGTTTTGCGGCGCGTCGATGAGCGGCAAGCCGCAAGCCAAGAAGCCGTCGGCTCAGGCTGCGGCGCCGAAATCAGCTAAGCCAACGGCTACCGCCAAGGATGAATCGAAGCCGGCCAAAGCCTCTTCGGCTCCGGCGGCTAAGAAAACCGATGATGACGATCCGTTTGCCGTCGATAAGGCGGCGAAGAAAGGGGCGGTCGCGCTTCGTCCCGAACCGTCTAAGGGACGCGCCCATGAGGTCGTCTGCCCGATGTGCGAAACGCCGGGATTCACTTCGACCAAGGCGGGCGGCAGGGACGTGCGTTGCTGCAACCCGGAGTGTCTGGTTCCGATTTTTACGGCTCCCGAGGTAAAAAAAGAGAAGCCGCCGGAAGAGCCAACCAAGACAGGTCCTCCCAAAGCCGCCGTCTATGGTGGCGGAGCATTGTTGGTTGCGTTGGTTGGAGTGGGCGTGTGGTTTTTCGTTTTTCGAGTCACCGAGGTGCCGACCCCCGAGGGAGCGTTATACGTCCCCGGTCAAAGTGGCAGCGATGATTCGGCCACGGATGACGGAGACGAACCGGCCAGCGACGGGTCATCATCGACCGCAACATCGAGCATCGAAGATCCAAGAACACCACAGCATATCCGTGCGGCGTCGCTGAAGGCGATGGAAGAAGCCTGTCTGCGGCGAGAAAATAATCGCAGCAAACCGTATTGTCGCCGCTTGACGGCAACCGCGTTCGCGCGCACCGGCAATACGGAGGGAGCGCTGCAGCAGTTGGATCAGATGCGAGCGTTGCGCCCGTCGATTCCTTATTATCGAATCGATCCACTGGTCGAGCTTGCTTGGCGAGGCCATCAGGCGGGGGATGCTGCTGCGGTGAAGACCAGACTGGACGAGGCGGTCGCCGTTGCGGCGAGACTCTCGACGCGTGGGCGTTCCCGACTGGAATATGCCGTCGATCTGGCTGCAGCGTTGATAGCAGCGGATCGCCTCACCGACGCTCGGAAACTGATTGACGCGCACGAAGAGATGACACCCGACGGGCAATTTGCGGGCGAGTTGTCGGCGATGCGAGCGATGAAACAATTCAACGCCGATGCGTATGCCGACGAGGCTCCCATTTATCGCTGGGCTGCGCCGCAGACTGTGGCGGTGGTCATCGGACTTGTTGCACATGGAGAGACCGAGGCCGCGCAAAAGTGGGCGACAAGTCAACAGAACGACGAGATTCGCAGTGAGGCAATTCTGGTCTGGGCCGATGAGTCGCTTCGCCGAGCGTTGGCTGCAGGAAACGCACTCGACATGTCTGCGATTGACGCAGCGGCTAAAGGTTTGCCGCCGTCGGGCCGAGTCAGGTTGTATGCGCGACTGGCCGGACGATACCTGAGGGCAGAAGAGAAATCC
This sequence comes from Planctomycetaceae bacterium, assembly GCA_018699955.1. Lineage (GTDB taxonomy): Bacteria > Planctomycetota > Planctomycetia > Planctomycetales > Planctomycetaceae > JABISG01. The sequence continues at coordinate 118,127 of JABISG010000062.1, forward strand.
GAGGCCGATGCCTTGCTGGTTCGTGCGCACGCCGAGTCGAAACAGCCTGCTCCGCCAGGCGAATTGTTGCTGCCCGGCATGAAAGATCTCATGACATTGCAACTTCCGGCAGCTGCGCCATTGCGGATGCAGGCGTTGGCCGCCGCTGAACTTGCTGTCGTCGAAAGCCGTGCGGGTCATGTGGAGAAATCGGCCGCGGCATGCGACCTCGCAATGCAGTTTTTACGCGGCAGCACACCCAGCCCGATGGCGATTGTCCAACGGCTGAATGAAATCAAAGACCTTGGCAGTGACGCCATGAAGACGAAACTGAAACAGGCCCTGGAATTGAAGACCGACGGCGAGGCGTTTCTGGCTTTCAACGAGTATCGCAGGAATTGCAGCAAAATTGCAGACGCGTCAGCAAATCGGTTTGCCGTTCAGGAAGCCATTCTTGTTGCGATTGTAAATGCGGGATTGCTCGATTCTGTTTCGGGAGAAATCGACGGGCGGAGCGAGCAATCCGATCTCAATCTCCGCGAGCCGTGGGCCGTAACTCGTGTCCCACGACTGTTGATTGAACAGTACACAAAGAACGGAAATGACGATGCCGCCAAACCGATTGTCGCTATGGTGAATGCGGCGGGTAATCGTGGAACGATTGTTGAACAACTCATCGCAGTAGCAGAGAAGTTGATTGACGATGGGAAGTTCAAACAGGCCGCCCAAGTGTTTGAAGGGCGAGGGTCGGGCGGAATGAGTGATGACCAACGCGAGTCTTGGAGATTGCGGCTCGCCGGGCGATTGATTGCCGAGCAGAAAGTCGACGCTGCCTTCGAGTTTGTCGGTGGGATTAGCGATGCTGACGAGTCATTCCGCGAATCCGCCTTGTGGTTCGCAGCGGCTCAGGCGACACAGTCGGGCCAGGCACGGAAAGTGTGGGAAATTGGCGACAAGGCAACGTGGTCGGCAACCGAAACGGTTTCAATCTACGGTGGCCTGCTCGAATCACTCGACGTTCCCGCTCCACCGAAGACGGCCTCAACCGGGAAGACGACGGGCGTTCCAACCTCCAGCCGCTAAGACCGGCGGGAAATGACCCGCAGAGGCCAATAATCGTCCGCTGCCGACGAACGACTCTTTATGACCTGCGGGAATGTCCGCGTTCGCTTTCGCCAGACTCCCCAGCCGATATACAATGCGCGCTTGCTTTGCTCTGAAACCAAGGAGTTCAACGTGATTCGACCGACAATGATTCTGGCCTGCTTGATGGTGGCCGGCGTGTTTGCCGCGCCGGCTGCAGCACAGGATCTGACACCAAAGCAGGCTGCGCCAAGCATCAAGCTCGTGCATCCCGGCTGGAAGCGATTCTACGTCGATCTGGATTACATTCTGGGACTGACGACCAAGGAAGAACAAAAGCAGCTTCCGCAACTCAAGGAATTCGGGTTCGATCCGTTTCTGGTGGGAGTGGGTGGGGAACGCCCTCTCGGCATCGACACGCTGACCGATGCGAAAACATTGCGATATCTGGCGTTCATCCCCATCAGCGATCTCAAGAAGTTTCGCAAGGACAACCTGGAAGCGGCGGACATTGAGAGTAAGAAACTCGGGAAGACGCTGTATCGCTTGCGGGACGAATTCGAGGTGTGGGGGTTTTTGCAGTTCCAGAATGATTATGCGGCGATCAGCGGAAAACGTGCCGACGTGCCGGCGGCGATTGCCGACCCGAGACCAGCATACGAGAAGCTGGTTGCAAAGTACGATCTGGTACTCGAAATACTCAATTCACAGCACAGTGAAGCTGCGCAAAAGGTCCGCAAGCAGCAATACGACGCGAACATTCGTAAGGAGTTGTTTGCGATGGTGGAGAGGACGAAACTCGAAACCGACGATCAGTTTGAATTGCGGAAACTGTTCACCGACATTCAACTCGACGAATTGGGCCGGCTGTATGTTGGGGCGAAGCAGGCCCGATTGGGGCTGGTGATCGACGAGAAACAGGCCGATGTTTCCACGATGGACTTTCTGCTCGACCCAATACCTGAAACGGAACTTGCTGCCAGCGTGCAACTGTTGGCAAAGAAGTCGAGCGACTTTGCAAACATCGCCCGCAACGAAGACGTGATCTTGAGCGCGCGGATCAATCATCCATTGGATGAAATGCGACAGCAGAACTTTGTCAAGCTTTCGCTGTTGCTGCGGAAACAGGCGCAACAGGAATTTGATAAGGAAACCGATGCAACCAAAGAGGAGAAGCAAAACCGCAAGAAGGCAACCGATCTGTTTTTCGACATGATCGATGCGGGATTGAAGTCGGGCGTCGTCGATGCGTTCGCCGAAGCGCATCCAAGCGAGAACGGCAAGAACACAATTGTCGGCGGCATCCTGGCGGTCGATGGCAACGCGTTCATCGAAGCGTTGAAGCTGTTTCCCAAGGCGAGCAAGGGGCAGAAAGTTGAGTTGAACGTGGATGAGGCGGGGGACGTGAAGATTCACAAGTTCACCGCCGCAACCAAGGAACACGCATTATTCAACGATTTCTTCGGCAGCGACGTTATTTACCTGGGTACGTCGAAGAAGGCAGTTTGGTATGCGGCCGGTGAGAATGCGCTGGTCGAGTTGAAAGCGGCGATAACAAAATGTGGCGAGCCGAACACAGGCAAGGCCGACGATCCGGTGGCAGACGTCGTCATCAAGTTGGGACCGTGGATGAAACTCAGGCAGGCGCTGCATGCCGGGGATGATGAGGACGAGGAACTCCTCAAACTGCGGCAATTTGCAGTGGATGCATTCCTGGTTGGCGACGATTCCTTGAAGTTGAATCTGAAACGCGTCGGCGATCATGTCGAAGGTTTGATGACCGGCCAGCCGGGAATCCTGCGATTCATCGGCAAGATGATGGCCGACTTCTCAAAGGAAAACTTCGACGACTAACTCGCGACCGTCATTTCCTCGCGACCGTCATTTCTCACCACCGTCACTTCTTCGGTTTGGGAGCGACGGTGACTGGCACAACGCGACCGGGAAGCAAGGCGCGGCCGGCGGCGTCGGTCACGTTGAATGTGACCCTCGGCAGTGGCCGTTTCTCGTTCTCTTTCGGCGCAGTCACAACGATCTCAAACTTGGTTTGGCCAGGCGGAACCGTCACTTTCGCGGCTGTGAATCCCTTCCGTAAACCACTGAGTGAAACCACCACCGGGCTTTTGAATGCCGCGACGCGTTTGATGGTTCCGGTGACCTTGTTCGCAGTCTCGCCAAAGAGATTGAGCGTTTTCGGCTCGATGGTGGCACTGACGGCGTTCTGAACCGGTAACCGGAACGGATTGGAATACGCGGTGGCCAGCACGCGTTGCGAGTACGCGTGGGGCAGCACGTCCGCTCGGATTACAAATTCAATCGACGGCATTGCCACGTCTGTCGGCACGGCAACTTTGAGTAGGCCGGCAGCGGTTCCCGACGGAATGATCTGATCGGGCAGCGATCGGACCTTGGGTTTGTTGCCTTTGCCTGCATTCTTTGGATCGATCCGCCGTGTGGCTTCAGTCGAAACCAGTGTCAGTCGGATTGGCAAGTTCGGTGAGTTCGCGCCGCGGGCGACTTCGACGCCGATTTGCCCGGTGATGCTCTTTAGCAGCGATGCGGGCGTCTGTTTGACGCTGACATTCAGACCGTTCGGTTTGGTCACCGCGACTGGTAGCGCATCTTCGAAACCGGGGATGACCGCCTGTCCCGGGACGGCGGCGAGAACGGCAAATCGTCGGATGGGGGTCGGCAGACCGACCGACTCACCAACGATTCGCAACTGCATCAACTCGGCGGCGGAGACTTTTCGTGAACAATGGAGTGTGGCAAGCAATGTTTGTTTGGCGCCACCGGCGGGAAGACTTTGCGGCGTGATGGTGACGCCGTCAACTCCGAGCGTTTGCAGTTTAACGGCCCCGTTGTAACCAGCGCGATTGAGTTCCAGGCGGGCGACAGCCGTCCCGTCGGCCGGCAGATTGAGAGTCGATGTGGTAAGGCGGAGGCTAAAGTTGGGCCGGCCGGCCGGTACGACCTGCAATCGATACAGGAAGTGTGAGCCACCACGACCGTACAAGTCGGAGACCGACACTTCCATTTGTTTCACGCCAGCCGGCACTTTGTAGTTCAGCAACGGATCGCGGCTACCGGGCCGATCGTCCTTCATCGTTTGGACCTGACCGTTGAGTCGAAGAGCGAGCCGAGCATCGAGTGGCGAGTTGATGCTGCGGGCGTCAATCCGCATGGTAAGAGTTTGACCGGGCGTGACATTTAGCGTGTAGCGGTCTTCTTCATTCGACTGGGCAATACGACCGTTGATGAAAATCGGTGCGTGAGACGCGTCGGGAAAACTGGCATCGATTTGTTGTGTTTTGCCATCGGCGGGTGGTGTCTCCAGCACTTCCACCGCATCGCTAACGCGGATTGGCGGGACGGCAGACGTCGGCTTCCCAGAGGGGGGAAGCAAGACTTGAACTGCGCGACGGCCTTCACTGTTGGGTACGCTGGCGGCAATCTTCGTTCCCGCAGGAAAGCCGGTGCCGACAGGTTCGATGTTGGTGTTGCTTCCACGTGCGATGGCCGATGGGAAGAACGTATCGGCCAATGCGACGTCACCCAAAACCAGGCGAAACGGATTACGGCCTGGAGCCTTGTACGACAGGTCGTGAACCTCGGCGTAATACAGTCCATCGGCGGGAAGCGTGACTTCGGCGCGAGTGTCGCCTTTCAGGAAAACCTTGGCCCACTCGATGGCTAATGGCGTGCCGGTCTCTGTCTTGATTTCAACCACCGGGTCGAAAGCGGCTCCCTGGCGACGCGACTCGATTTCGGCAACAACACGATCGCCAGCGCGACCGCGAAAGTAAACCTGCGATAATTGTGCACCGGAAATCACACCGGAAAAGGCGGCGGGCAACGTCGCCGGCTTCTCGCGCGAAGACTCTGCGGCCGTTCGCTGTGCAAGTTGATCGACGGCGATGGGCAATGCGCCGCTTAGCCCGTGAGGGGTTTGAATGCGGAGTGGGTAATACCCTGGCTTCGCGTCGGCCGGTATCGAGAGATCGACGATTAGCCGGGCCGCATTCGATCCGGCGACGACTGTCTGTTTGACGCCTGCCAATGAGAGATGCACCTGTGGACTCGGCTGCAGGCCGCTACCGTCAAAAATTAATCGGGTGGTCTTTCCCAACTGAAGGCCGCGTAGCGACAAATTGTTGATCGTCGGTTTGACCGCGGCAGGTTGCAGTTCCTGTTGCGCCAGCGCGGCGGCATTGGGGCCGGCGACCTCAAGAAAGAGAGCTGCGGCATCGGACGGAGACAGGGCTGACGTGTACAGCAGGAATTCGTCGAGTAACCCCGAACTGTGTTCGATGGTCGATGTGCTGCTGCCGAGCGTCAGTGGAGCATCGTTAAGTAAACTGGATATGTCAACATCGAGCAACCAGGCATCGGCACCAACGATTGCGCCCTTGTCGACCTTGCTCGGCTTGACCGGCTGCCCATTGAGAAACAGACGTATCCGCAGATCGTCGCGGTCGGTATCGGCATCGGGAGCGGGCGCGTCGGCCACCTCGAACGTCGCCGTCAAATGAGATAGCCGACGATAGCCAAGCACAGTGCGAGCGCTGTAGCTCGCAATGCGGAATGTGCTACCATCGTTGACGTACAGCAGCAGGGCATCGTTTTTCAAGTTGTAGTTGATGCCGTAATTCGTGCCGCCGTGTGCGTCAGATCGCTTGGCCACGATGCCGTGGGTTGCGGCGTCGGTCAGCGGGTGCAAATTCAGGTAGAAGAAGCTGAGCGAGACGGCCTCGGGGCGATCGAGAAATGGAACGTCGCCGAGTCGAGCCAACTGCTTGCGGGGCGAGTTGAGTCGCAGTGCGCGTTTCCCCGCTTGTCCCCAAAACGGACTGGCTTCGGTGGTTGCCCCGTTGATCGCTCGGCCGACGAACGGTCGTGTCCCGACGGTCACCGGTAATTCGCCATTCGCTTTGGCATCGTCAAACGAGACTGGCCTACCCCCGATCTTTGTACCACCCTCA
>JABISG010000063.1 GCA_018699955.1 Planctomycetaceae bacterium
CGTCAGCACGACGCAACTTGGCAATGATCTGGTCCACCGTGTGTCGGTTCTGTTTCATCTCAAAGAATCCTTTCCGGGTGTTCAGCCCGGTCAAGATTCTCTCACTCGCTGTGGATCAATTAAAGGGGGGAAGGCCAGCGCGAGCAAACGCCCGGCGTGCAAACGGTGGCCGGCTATCAGGACGACGCGTTCGACCTGCTGCTCGGTCAGCGCGGACGGCAGGCGTTCGACATCAATCGCGAGTCGCCCGAAATTCGCAAGCGATACGGCAACAGCGCGATGGGGCAGGGAACGCTGTTAGCCCGCCGACTGGTCGAAGCAGGCGTGAGTTACGTGCTGGTCAACTATTCGAAAAACAACTCGTGGGACACGCACCGGGACAATTTCGGCCGGCTGAAAAAAACGCTGCTGCCACCAATGGACCAGGCCGTCTCCGCCTTACTGACCGACCTGGACGAACGTGGACGGCTGGATGACACGCTGGTGGTGCTGATGGGCGAGATGGGCCGCACGCCGATTATTAACAAACGTCAAAGCGGCCGCGACCATTGGCCCGACGTCTATTCGATTCTGATGGCCGGCGGCGGACTGACCCGCGGGCAACTGCTGGGCAGTTCCGACAAAGGGGGCGGCAAACCGGGAACCCGCCCGGTCCACGTCCACGAGGTCATCGCCACAATCTACCACCAACTCGGCATCGACCCGCACACGGTCATCCCCGACCCACAAAACCGCCCATCCAGAATCCTCACCGACGCCGACCCGGTGTTTGAGTTGATGCGGGCGTGATTAGTATTGTAGGGTGCATCGCCGCTTCGCTTTGATACACCGCGAACCTGTTTATGTACACGAGTTTCTAGCAGCGCTTTCGTGAAGCCCATGAACAGCGCGATGAATGATGACGGAATCGTCGCCAATTCGGTGCGTCCGCGCTTCGCTTGACACACCCTACCTAGCTACGTTTCGTTGCGGGACTGACGCATGAATACAAAGTCAAACGTTTGTGTTGTCTTCTGTCGGCTTGTTGACATCAGCGAGATGGACGATCCGGAGTTGGTGGAAGCCTTCAAGGTGTTGGACGCGACAATACAAGAGCTTGGTGAATATGGTCATTATGGAAGTATGGTTGGCGCGTTTGTCGTTCTACCTCAATCTCTTCGATTATCAGTGGAAGTCGCCAGAGACATTCGAAGGCGATGCGCAGAGCAGGGCGTCAAGCTTTCTCTCGGCGTCAGTGACGGGCGTTTGGAACGTGTTCTTGATCTGACTCATATTAATTTGGTTGGCACGCCAATCAACTACGCGGCACGTCTCGCATCTCTTGAAGCAGGACGCATCGCAATAAGCGATTCCATAGTAAAACGAGTGGTAAAGGCCGATCGCACAACCGAAGAATGGTTCAGTAAACAGAAGGAAACATCTAAGGTAAAAGAGACAGACGTTGCTTTTCGATGGTACCAAGACCCAGAGGAACTTCAGCCATGTGTGGATCGGCCGCGTGCTGATGTGAATGACAATAAGCAGCAGGTCGATGTCGCTGTCTATGATCTGGAGGGCTATTCAGAACTACGTGACAACGAGCAGCAATCTCTGTTTGAGCAACTACATACGCAGGTACGGAATGCACTCCGGGCGGTCGGAGCCGATCTAGACGCGACAGCTGCGACAGAATGGTATTCGCCAGCAGGGGATGGCGGTGGCGTCGTGTTTCAGGGCAAGCCTGAGGCATTATGGACATTTGCCGGTACTCTGGCGGCCTCAGCCAACCATGACGGCCTTAAATTGAGGATTGGAATTGATCGTGGTGAAGCATACGTCATCGAAAAACCGATTCGACGACCTGTTGGAACACCCCTGATCCATGCTGACAAGTTGTCGGCAATCTCGTCGGTTGGTGGCATGTGCGTCAGCTCCGGCTTTCATTCACAACTCAAGAATTATTACATGCACAATTGGGTAGTCCAACCCGCGAGGGATGAAGATGAGCCGGATGTGTTTGACGTCGTGGATGGAGGCCAAACGGATGTGGTCGCTCCTCGTCAGCCAGATCTAATGGATGCTCCTGTCGTCACATTTTTTGGTGAACCGGGGCCATGGGACCAAAGTCTGCTTGTCCAGAGCTTCGACCTATTCGAAGGCCTCTTCGAAGAAGATTTACTCATGGATCGAGATGTGATCGAGGATGAGTTGGACGAGTCGTCGTCCACGGGGGAATCGCCGTTGCGATGGCGCAATTTATGGGCTGTGCTGCACATCGCCGATCAAGTGCTGGGAATCGCTTATGTGGCTGGCCTGGTCGGTCGGGAGTATTGCTTTGGTTTGTATCTCGGTACCAATGAAGAATTACCGTCACCGAAAAGGCTAGAGCATTGGGATAGAAAGTTGATTCAGAAAGTGTCAGCAAAACTGCGACAACTGTTTCCAGATTTGAAAACTCTCGTCATCGAGGTTGATTTTGTTGATCGGGAATTGCTTACGCAAGCCGTAGCACGTGGACGCATTCGAGGCGAAGCGGACGAAACTGAAGTGCTGGAGCACTGCTGGCGGCTTCAACGCATCAGATACTACCAGAAGATGGGGGGGGCGGTGGTTATGGAGTCTGACGGTAGGCCATTCCCGTATTTAATGCCTGCATTGCGGCCGCCATATACTGTTGACAGGTCCGTACCGATGACACTCATGCTGCTGCCAATGGGAACGACCAACCGCCAACGGCAGAACGCTCGCAGATTTGTGGAAGGTCAACAGCATGTTGTCGATGATGTTCTCAAATTCATCTACTACGAGTACCACTCGGAGTTTCGGCCGCCGGAAGAAGATTACGAAGAATACATCCGGAAGATCAAACGTCTCGTGACTGCAAAGGTGGGGAAATCCTGTGGATTAGGTGTCTTGCAGGAAATACCCGGACTCATGCCGTTGGTTCGTTCTGAAGGTCTAAGGGAGAGACTGAAAGCACAGCGCAGGCCGGGTTGCAAAAAGGACTGAAGTGCTGAGTTTGTCCCTTTCGGTCATCGAATTCCAATTCCCCATCTACCTGGCTAATTGCGATCGCCATCGGCGGGCACAGCCTTCGTCCGCTGCAACAAAAACGCCAACAAGTCGCGCAGTTCATCCGGTTGCTTGAGCAATCCCGGCGGCATGGGTGAGAGGTTTTGCAGTTTGCGTGTTTCGATGTCGGTCTTGGCGAAGGTGATCTTCTTCGCATCGGCTTGCAGCAGTTCCAGACGGTCGGCTGTTTCGGTGATGACCAGACCGGTAAAAGTCTTGCCGGCGGTGGTTACGAGGAGTGTCGCGCGGAACACCGGCGAGACTGCTTTGCTCGGAAGCAGGATCGACTCGACAAGATAGGTCGGCGTGAATCGTCGGGCAGCACCCGTTAAACTCGGGCCTCCGGTGACGGCCTCGTCCGGGCGGACGGCGTGACACTTCGCGCAGCCGATGCCGTCGGCCGAAAACAGTTTGCGGCCACGTTCGGCATCGCCCGTGCTGGCCGCCTGTGTCCAATCGATCTTCAAAAACTCGGGGGAAATCTTCGCGGTTCCCGTTGTGGCGGCCGCTTTCAACCGATCGGCCAAACCGGCCACATCGAGTTTCTCGGGCAGCGTGACCGTCACTCGCTCCAACGCGCGGTAATGCAGATACAGGGCACACTCCCCGGCGATGTTTTGCACGCGGACCAGCAAATCGTTGCTGCCTTGCTGGAGTTCCACGTACACCACATCCTGATACGGCAACGCCCCACGGACCACCTCGTTGTTGTGAACCACGCGGCCGTTGCACCACACTTTCACGCCGTCATCGGAACCAACCAGCAGCATAATCTGTTGCTTCCGTGGACTCTCCAGCCGGCAATAGGCGTAGCACGACGCATCGTCGGCGTTGCCGTACTCTTTGTAGAAATCGAACATCCGCACGCCGCGTTTCATCTTCTTCCACGCGACGGTTCCCTTCGACGTCTTGTAGTTGGCTGCCAGATCGACGGCTGCCGCTTCGGGTGGGTGAACAGTTTTGAATCCGCGTTTTCCATCGGGAAACGGACCGGCCGCCCACAATTCGGTAACGCTCGACGTCCCCGCCGTCTGCAATCGTTGCCGTGCGGTGGCGATGCGGACCTTGGCAATTTGCGGTTCGGTCCGCTTGTCATTGAGCAGCGACAGAAAATGCACCGCCTGCAGCCGCACCGGTTCATCCTTGTCGTCGAGTCGTTTTTGCAGCAGGACGAACAAGGCTTCCTGCTCGGCCGAGCGTTTGCCGGCATTCCAATGTTCGGCGACCGTAAACAGCCCGATGCGACCGAACTTCCGCAGATCGACTTTTTCATCGGCGTATTGCACGTGATAAACCTCTTCCGACCGCCACGGTGTCAGCGGCAAATGTTTGGGGATAGGTGACGTCGCGGGCGGCATCGTCAAACGGAAACCGGCCGCCAGCACGCCGGCCAATCGTGTCACGGGATCGGTCGCTGCACACAATTCGCCAATCTGTTCGAGCGATGCCGTCTCCGCCAACAGCAGCACGGCCGCCTGTCGAATGTAGGTGTCCTTGCTGCGTGCCGGACCGTCGGCGATTGTTTCAAACGCTTCCTGCGGTTTGGCAACGTGAAACAACCCGACAACGGCGGCATGGCGAACCTGTGCGTTCTTGTCCTGCAGTGCCTTCATCAACAGGGAACGGCTTGCCGGTTCGTTGGCGAAGCCATCACCCAAAGCGCGGACCGCCTGCAGACGGATCATGGCGTTCTCGTGCCGGCCGAGCCGCGTCAACTCTGCGACGACATCGCGGCTTGTTTCGCCGGAAGTGCCGCGATGCCATGCTGCCGCCAACCACAACATGTGCGATTCCGCCCTCACGTCCTTTTCGTCAGCAAGCGGCCCGGTGAGATTGCCAATGACCGCCGGTCCGCCGCGGCGCAACAGTTCGACGTGAGCGCGTTGCCGTCGCCACCACGAACCATTCGACAACTCGTCGCCCAACTTATTCGGCGTGGCGGTCAACAGGTTGTATGGTTCAAACGGATGTGTGACAGGATCGTCAGCACGGGTGATCATAATCAGGTCGCTCTTGTAGGTCGGCGAACCTTCGTTGTGCGGCATGTAGGCGATCGTCACAAACAACCGGCCGCCACGGCCAACCGCCACACCCACCGGCCGCGCTTGATCGCGGCCCTCCAGCAACGTGAACTCTTTAGTCGAAAACGTCGCCCCGTTGTGTTCGAGCGGATACCGCGTCACCGCACGGCTACCCCAACGGGCGACGAACAAATTGTTGCGGTACTTCGCCGGGAAAAAGTCCTCGTCGTAATACGTCTGTCCCACCGGCACCGCGCGGCCCATGCCGTCGAACATTGTGCTCAGCATGTCGGCCCGGTCGGGTGTCTTCGAAAGCATCCAGCCGCGCGGCCAACTGAAATCGCTGTGCGGCGTGACGTGATTCAATCGCCCCGGCACGTAATCGCGCGGCAATCCTTCGTGGTCGTTGTCGTTGGTAAACAGGTTCCAGTCGCGGTCGAAGCAAAGGCCGCAACTGTTGCGCAGTCCACGGGCGACGACGCGAAAGTCGCTGCCATCGGGCCGACAACGAAAGACGCCGCCAACGCCGGTGTAAGGCACCTTCGTCCCCGCTGGCTGGCAGAAGAACGTCCAATGTCCCCAATGATCGGGGCGGTTGAAGTCGCCGTAATACCACAGCGGATCGCCCATCGAAATGTAAAGATCGCCATCCGGCCCCCACGCCAGCCCGTGTAGACACTGATGCACGTGTCCTTGCGGCACGCCCCAGATGAGCCGTTTCGCCTTGAGGTTTTCATAGCGAACCGCACCGCCGGGAATGATGTACAGCGCATTCAACGTCAACGCGTAAATGTCAGCACCACGGATTTCAATGTCGTAGACCCACGAATGCGGCGGAAAACGGTATAACTCGCGCCGCGGCTTGTATCCGCCCGCATCATCCGGCTCGTACACAAACAACGCCTCGCGACCACCGACAAACAACCGCCCCCGCGTGTCGGCCCGCATCGAGAGGAACGACTCGTTCGGCGACGAATCGAGCGGTACGATTTTCAGCGCCGGATCGGTCACCACATAATCGCGCTCCTCGGCGGCGGTCGCCGTCGCGCTCATCGCAAACTGCAAGATCAGGCACAAACAGATCGCAAGAAGAACACGTGCAGATAGGGGCATGGCAATGAACTCGGATTTATTAACGGTAAGTTTCACTGTGTGACAAAGAACTGATTTACCACGGAGACACAAATTACGAGAATACAACGACTGACCTGCAGCGGCCAGTGATAGCCGACGCAACTCGCAATGCCCTTCGACCCAAACGGTCAATCGAACTGCTGTTTTCGTGACCGCGAAGCGGGTACGATGAAAGATCGCACAACGGCCACATTCAAATCGCGTTTCCAACTTTGGAGTTTCCCGATGCGTGCTTGCAAATTACTGCTGATGTCTGTTCTGCCGATGTTGTTTGTGGCATCTGCGTTTGCCGGTGCGAAACCACTTGCTGCGGGTGTGCGCGGCGTGGCGACGCGTGCTCCGGCGAAGGTTGTCATCGACGGCGATCTGTCGGAATTCCGCGAGGCGTTTTGCACGCCGGTGAATTATTTTCATCCCGATCAGAAGAACCGCCCGGCACAGTTTTTCTACATGTGGGACGACGAAGCGTTTTACGCCGGTCTGCGAACGTTGGATCAGAAGCGGGCCAACCATGCACCCGATGATCGCCTGTGGGAAGGCGACGGCGTGGAATGGTATTTCGACACGCGGCGCGGCGACAACTTCCGCTCGACCACCTGGACCAACGACGGCTCGGTTCACTGTTACTGGACGGGGCTGACGGTGAAAGAGATCAAGCCGCGATTCTGTCTGCGACCGGGATACCTCGACGCGATCCCCAAAGTCGGCGTTGAAGTCGCCGCCCGGGAGACGAAGTACGGCATGGAAGTCGAATTCAAAATGCCCTGGAAGAACTTCCCAGAATTCTCAGCGAAGGAGGGCGAAGTGATCGCCGTCGATGCGGAGTTGTGCTACTCCGACGGCGGCCCGCGCGTCGATCGTTTCTTCGCCTACGGCTCGCCACTCTCGGTGCAACAACCGGCCAGCCTCGCCAAGGTGCAACTGGTCAATCGGCTCGAACGCCAACACTGGAAACAATGCGGCCCGGTCCTCATGCCCGTCCGCTGCGACACCGCCTGGAGTCAGAAAAACAAACCCCACGCCCACGGCATCATCTGCCTGCCACCGAACCACACCGACATGGTCGGCAAGATCGTCTTCCGACTCACCGACCTGACAGGAGCAACCCTGGGCGACTTCCCAGCGAAGACACAGCCCATGGTAAAAGCAGGCAACTTCGCCCGCGCCTACGCCAGCTGGCCCAACGACCTCGCCCCACCCGCCGCCCACCACGTCACCGCAATCATCTACGACAAACAGGGCAAAGAACTAACACGGATCGCCCCACGACTGGTGAGCACGTCGATGCGGCAGGGGTATTGATGGGAATTGGAAGGCAAGTTCCCGCGCTCAACGTGACCTGACTCGCTACCTGTCAGCAGCGATGTCCCCAGGCGAGCCGGGGGTGTCAACCCTCGGGTTTCCCAAAGCACCAGCCGGTTAACACCGGCCGCTCGCCTTGCCGGCACGTTGAAATCCGACCGGCCCACAGCAACCGCCAGGTGCGACTGACCGGCGGTGTGGCTGGGGTCGACCGGTAGGGAGCCCCCAGACGATGTGTGGCCGACCTTTTTTGTGCCTGCTCGCTTCAACACCGGCACCATCGCTGGAATGGGCACGAAGCATCGAAAGGAGTTTGTGCAGCGTTTGGCCGTCAGCCACAGACGACATCGAAGTGGGTGCCGTAAAAGAAGCGTTCGTCTGGGGGCTTCGCTACGCTTCGACCCCAGCCACCCGCCGCTCACCACGTCACCGCAATCATCTACGACAATCAGGGCAAGGAACTAACGCGCATCGCCCCACGACTGGTGAGCACGTCGATGCGGCAGGGGTATTGATGGGGATTGGGAGGCACAGCGGAATGCCACACACAAGCTGTGATCGTGAGAAGTGAGGTGGAACCGCCACGGCTCGCCATTCTCCGTGCCACCCGATAGGATAATTCTGTTCCGTACCTGCCCATTTTCCAGATTGCCATTGTGGGAGCGACGCCATGCGTCCTCGTCTTGTTCCGAACTTGCTGACGGTCCTCGGACTCACAGGCATTTATGTCTTGGCCTCTGGATGCACATCATCGGAGAGTGGGTCTGTACCTACCTCGCAACAGGCGCCTGAGGAAGAGCCGGCGTCAGCCGGCATAACGAATTCCACGTCTGACTCGAACCGCAGCACGCCCGGGGAAATCAAGACGGGAGTCACCGCAAGACAGCCAGTGACTCCGCCGTTATCTTACATCACGGAACTGCCAAGTGCCGACGCTTCGATTCCTGATTGGGTGGGCAAACGAAAAGACGAACCGTTTGAAGTTCATGAATTTCTCCAGAGCCGAATGCCGCCGGAAGACAACGCCGCACCTCTCTATTTCCCAGCTCTGGCCCAGTTTTCGACAGAGATGAGTTTTGTCCTCCCGCAAGCATTGCGAGAGTCGAAACAGGATGAGATTTCTCAAATCCACCGGCAGATTGACTCTCTTTCTGCCACCCCGCCTGCAAAGTTGGCAGGTCAGGATCGGGACGCTGTCGCTCAGATCATCGAGCAGACTACCACTGCGATGGGGATGATTGACGAAGCGCAACGGCGGAAGCAGTGTGTCTTCGTAACCGGTCGGGGATTGGACGCAGTTCTGCCACATGCACAAGCCGCCAGAACTCTCGCGCGACTGTTTGTTCTGCAGGCCTACCATTCCTGCACCAACAATCAAATCGACCTAGCCGAACCCGCAATTACTCGCACACTGCGCATGTCTCGAGATATCGGTCCGCGTGGCCCGATGATCTGCCAGTTAGTGATGTTTGCGATCGACGCATATGTTTTTGATGTACTTCAGCAGTTGTTGCTAGCACGCGACGATTTGACTCCCCAACAACTGGATCGCCTGCTGGCGGCTCTCATTCAACATGAGCGGGAGCGGTTCGATCCGTGTTCAGAGGGCATTCGAATGGATTACGTGCTGCAAGGCGACATGTTGAGCATGCTGCAGCAGGGCACCTTGTCGGCTAGCGCGACGCAAAGGTATCTGAACGGGATCCCGACCGAACTTGTCAATTACGATCTCGAATGGTCGGAACTCAACCGGTTGTATTCTCTGGCACTGGCACATTTCCAGCGTCCCTATCATGAAGTTATAAATGATGATCCGGTCAAGGCGGCACTCGACGAATTGCGGGCAAAGTCCAAGAAGTCGCTCGCAGAGGCAAAGACGCGAGGGAAACCATTAGACGTACCAATAGCGACGATGTTTCTGATGCCCAAAGTCAGCATCCTGCGGAAAGCGGCAGCCCGCAATGAAGCGCGGCTTCATGGGGCTCAGGCATTGATTACCATTCGCCGCTATCAAGTAGTGCATCGACGGAATCCACCAACGTTGGACGCCGCCGTCCGCGAAACGGAAATGCGCACAATCCCCACAGACCCGTATTCTGGGCAGCCATTGCGGTATGCTCTCATCGACGATCGACCAACCGTCTATTCAGTCGGCTCCGATCAGCGCGACGATGGCGGTCGGCTTGACTGGAAATATGGTTTTCAACCCGGTGACTTTCTGTTCCGGATCGGTCATTGACATCAAGCTGCTTGCTGTCCTGTTGCGAGTTCGCTCATTCAGCGCAACCAAGTGCGGTCTCGGTGAGAAGCCATCTATCCAAGAAGTCGAAAGGGGTCGTCGCAGATGTCGCCCAGGGTGATGAGATGTTTGCGTGAGGGGGACGAGAGTTCTCGGAGCGGAGATGCAGACATTGTTCTATTCAAACTCTGCATCGACCACACCTGTTACATTTTTCGCGTTGGCATTTTCAAACAATTTCAAACAGGCAAGCAATTCAAACAGGCACCAACGGATGTCGAACGTTCCCTCGGTAGGAATTACTCAGTGGACGACGGCTTTCGGTTCGCGTTCATGCGGCGATCAAGGTAGGATTTGGGAAGCATTAACCCCAGTAAGACGCGTGAAGTTCTGGAGTTTGCAGCGAATGGCATTGAGCGAGGTCGAACAAGTCGAGAACATTTCGCGGCGGGTCTGTCTGCGGGCGGGTGGTGTCTCGGCGTTTGGGCTTGGGTTGCCGCAGCTTTTGGGTTCGCGAAATGCGCTGGGTGCCGGTTCTAGCGCGGCGACGGCCAAGTCTTGTATCATGCTGTACATGATTGGCGGGCCGCCGCAGCATGAGACGTTCGACATGAAGCCGGAAGCAGCCGTTGGTGTGCGCGGCGAGTTTTCGCCCATTTCGACGATCGTTCCCGGTCTGCAAATTTGCGAACATTTGCCGCGCTTGGCCGAGCTTGCGAACCGTTATTCTCTGATCCGTTCGGTGCATCACGACGGGACATTTCACGCCACGGGAGTGCATTACAATCTGACCGGTTGGAAACACGCACCGCGCGTCGGGCAGCCGCTGCTGAGTCGGCGCGATTCGCCATCGATTGGCGGCGTGTTACAGCAGCTCGAAGGTGGCCGGGGCGAGTTGCCGACGGCCGTGCAGTTGCCAATGTGGATCACGCAGGACGGACCGGGCCAGGAATGGGCGGGCCAACACGCGGGATATTTGGGGCCGCGTTTCGATCCGCTGGTGATGGATTACAAAGGCGGGCAACCGGGGACTTTGCCGTCGGCCTTCGTGCCGGGAACCGAGAACACCGGCTCTCGTTTCGAGCAACGGGTGGATCTGTTGCAGTCGTTGGACCGGAATAGATTTTCCGGCAAGACGGCTTCCATTTCTCATTCACGATTCATCCAGCAAGAAGCGATCGGCGTGCTGCGGTCCTCGCCGAAGTGGCAAGCGTTTCGCGTTGATGACGAAACGCAAACGACGCGCGAGCGGTTTGGGGATCACGACTTCGGCCGTAGTTGTCTGGTCGCTCGGCGGCTGGTTGAGGCGGGCGTTCGTCTGGTCACTGTGACCTGGCCGCTGACTAAGGAGTTCACGCACTTCGACACGCACGCGAATAATTTTCCGACGATGAAGAAGAATCTTCCGCCGATGGATCAGGGGATTTCCGCGTTATTGGGAGATCTGTCGGACCGGGGATTGTTGGACGAAACGTTGGTGGTGTGTACCGGCGAGTTCGGCCGCACGCCCTCAATCAATCCGAATGGCGGCCGCGATCATTGGGGATCGGTTTACAGCACGCTGCTGGCGGGCGGCGGAATTCGTGACGGGCAAGTGTACGGCAGCAGCGATAACCACGGCGCGATTCCGAAGGACAACCCTGTCCACGTTAGCGACTTCGTGGCGACGATCTATCACGCGCTTGGCTACGACCGCAACACCAAGGTGATCGACTTTGAAGGAAAGCCGCACTACATCGTGCCAGGGCATCCGGTGCTACCGTTGTTTGGGTAAAGATGTCGGCCGGCCGAAATCACGCCAGCGCATCTTTGACAACGTGTCCGTGGACGTCGGTCAGCCGTCGATTCAGGCCGTTGTAGTAGTAGGTGAGACGGGTGTGGTCGATTCCCATCAGATGCAGAATGGTTGCGTGGAAATCGTAGACGGTGGTTGGGTTGATGGCCGGCTGATAGCCGACTTCGTCGGTCTCGCCGTGATGGTAGCCCGGTTTCAAACCGGCGCCGGCCATCCAGGTTGTGAAGGCCAGCGGGTGATGGTCGCGGCCTTTCCCGCCTTCGCCTTGCGTGAAGGGCGTTCTGCCGAATTCGGACGACCAGAATACGAGCGTGTCTTCCAGCATGCCGCGTTGTTTGAGGTCTTTGAGCAAGGCCGCCGCCGGCTGGTCGAGCAAACTGCCCTGGTTGTTGTGGTTGCGGACGAGGTCTTCGTGAGCGTCCCAATTGATGCGCGGCGATCCGAGTGCGCCGCCGTTATACACCTGCACGAAAGGAACACCGCGTTCTAACAACCGCCGCGCGAGCAGACAGTTCTTGCCAAAGCCGGCCAGTTTCTTGTTGTCCAGACCATACATTTTTTGTGTGGCGGCGGATTCCGATTGGAAGTCGACCGCTTCGGGAATGCTGGTCTGCATCTGGGCGGCCAGTTCGTACGATTTGATACGGGCCGCCAGCTCGTTGTCGCCGGGGAACTGGCCGGCGAATTGCCTGTTGACCTTTTTCAATAATCGTCTGGCCGCGTCGCGAGATGCTGTCGAAATGGAATCGGGCGTCTTGAGGTTGGCGATAGGTTGTTGGCCCACGGCCGTTGCGAAGGCGGTTCCCTGATGTTGAGCCGGCAGAAATCCTTGCGACCAATTGTTGCTTCCGCCGTTGGGAAGTCCGCGTGGATCGGGCAAGACGACGAACGTGGGCAGCGAGTTGTTCTCGGTACCCAGTCCGTAAGACAACCACGAACCGAGCGACGGGAAACTGTTCATCGTGAAGCCGGTGTTCATCTGAAAACAGGCGGGCGTGTGCGATGAGCTTTTGGTAACCAGCGTGTGGAAGAAGGTCATGTCATCGACACAGGTGGCCAGATGCGGGAAGAGTTCGCTGATCCAACTGCCACTTTCGCCGTGCTGTTTGAATTTGTAAAACGACTTTCGCAGCACGCCTGGCTTCCCAAAGAATGGGTCGAGCTTACCTTTGCCCGAAAGTTTCTTGCCGTCCAGTTTTTCGAGTTCCGGTTTGTAGTCGAACGTATCGACGTGACTGACGCCGCCCGGCGAAAAAATGTGGATGCAACGTTTGGCTTTGGGCGGGAAGTGCGGAATTCCCGCCAAGCGGCCCGTGACTGAAGAGGGCTTTTCAGCAGCCTGGCTGTAGCCGTCGCGATCCAACATCCACGCCAATGCGACCGCGCCCAACCCGGTGGCAGCGTTGCCCAGAAATCCTCTGCGGTCGAGAAACGACTGGGGCGTTTCGATCGGCGAGTTCGATTGGTGTTTCATCATCGTTCGTTGCAACTATGGTTACTTGAGATAGAGAAACTCACTGGAATTCATCAGCACCCAGCAGGCAGTTTTCAGTCCGTGTTGTTTAACGAGTGTCACCATGTCGGTGGCTTCGCTTCGTGTCGGCGTTCGACCGAGTGCTCGTTGATAAATCTGTTGAACTTGTTTGTTCGCATCGCCGCCAACAGTTTCCTGTGTTCGCGTTGCCAATCGCTCTGCTTGCCGAAGAACGAATGAGTCGTTCATCAACGCGAGCGCTTGTTGCGGCGTGGTGGTGCTGGCTCGCTTGGGAGCCGAGATTGACGGGGCAGGGCAGTCGAATGCGTCGAGCAGCGGGCTGCGACCGGTCATCACGTTGGCCCGGTAAACGGTGCGGCGGTTGTATTGCGATTTTTCGCTGTCGAACAGATGGTAAAAGTGCGTATTGAAAACGGTGACCGTAAACGGCTGAAAACTGGGGCCGCCGATCTGATGATTGAGTTCCCCGCTCACAGCGAGCAACACATCGCGTACCGTTTCCCCTTCCAATCGACGCGGCGAAAACTTCCAGAGGAAACGATTGTCCGGGTCCAACTCGGCGGCTCGTTGATTGATGGCCGACGATTGCCGATAGGCGGCCGACTGCATAATTCGGCGATGCAGATGCTTGATGCTCCAGCCGTGACGGACGAAATCTGTTGCCAGCCAATCGAGTAATTCCGGGTGAGAAGGAAGTCCGCCGTTGAATCCGAAATCGCTGGGCGTTTTGACGAGTCCCTTCCCAAAGTGATACTGCCAGATGCGATTCACAATCACGCGGGCCGTCAGCGGGTGTTCGGGCGATGTGGCCCATTCCGCGAACTTCAGCCGACGACTTCCTTCGGGTGACTTTGAAGAGAGACCGAATTGGGGGTTGGGAGTTGTTATGTTGGAAAAACCGGTTGCAACAACTTCCGGCCCGGGGGTCTTGAGATCGCCGCGCAATAACAGGTGCGTGGGGGGCGGTTGATTTCGGTAACCGATATAGGCCAGCGGGATGGTATGCGACTTCAATTCTTGTTGAGTGACCTGGAGTTGTTCGTTCAGAACCTGTCGCTCGGTATCGAGTTGCTTTGCATTCTTGCCGGATTGTGACGGGACGAAATTGGCGAACTGGTTGTGATTGATTTTATCAAACCGCCATAAGCCGAGTGTGTTTTCGTCGGCCGTCCACGGACCCGGCGGGATGCCGTCGATGGGGCGAATTCCGCGGGAGATGCGGACCTCGTCCAATACTCCGTCGCAGCCGATTTTGTGAGGCGGATACCCGCCGAGATACAGTTGGCCGACATCTTCGGTGCCGGCCTGTTTGAGCAGTGTTGCTTCTTTGACCAGCTTGGCATCGACGTACAACCGCAGTTGCTTGCCGTCGAATTGCATGGCCAGGTAATGGAACTTTCCGTCGGTAATGTTGACGCCCGAACGGACGGTGTTCGGTTTGTAGCCAGGAAGGTAGGCACTGAAATCACCCTCACCGGCAAAAGAATATATCTCCCAGTGAGCGGCCGAGCTTTTCAAATTGTTCGCAACGAGGACATTGAAATCGGCCTTGCTGTTGAGCTTGGCGAAACATTCGACGGTGAACGGCGGCGTGTGAAACACACCTTGGGAAGCAAGCGAAGCCGTGTTCACTTTGGTGTTTAATGCCTTACCAAACTTTCCGGGAACGAGTGAATCGGAAAGCCGTTTGACGTCGGCCAGCGTCGCCGGTTGCGGGAGTTGGTTTTCGATGACCGCGATTTGCGATTGTAGTTGCTTGATTCGCTGATTGATGGGAGCGATGGCGGCAGCGTGCTGCTTTTTTTCTGCGGCCGTGAGAATGGAGCGGTTCCCCACCGTTCTTCCCTGGGAATGATCCACGCCATCGAAGACGGCCTTCATCGAGTAGTAGTCGGCCTGCGGGAAGGGATCGAATTTGTGATCGTGGCAACGAGCACAATCGACTGTCATCGCGAAAAACGATTGCGAAATCGTTGCCAGGATTTCTGCCATCTGTTCTTCGTGAGCGCGTTTCCTTTCGGCTTGGCTGGCAGCCACGTACTGCACTTCATCCCAGGGGCCTGCGACTAAAAACCCGGTGGCGATCAGGCCGCCGCGCGTTACCGGCTGCAAGACATCGCCTGCGAGTTGCTCAGTCACAAAACGGTTGTACGGTTTGTCGGCGTTGAAACTGTCGATGACGTAGTCGCGGTACCGCCAGGCATGCGGGCGGAACTTGTCGTGTTCAAAACCGTCGCTTTCGGTATAGCGAACGACGTCGAGCCAATGTCGGCCCCAGCGTTCACCGTAGCGGGGAGAGGCGAGTAACCGGTCGATCAATCGTCTATAAGCGTTTGGACGATCATCGGCAAGAAATCGGTCAATCTCTGTGGGAGTCGGAGGCAAACCGAGCAAATCGAGTGTGGCCCGGCGAATGAGTGTTCGCTTCGTTGCCGGTTGCGCCGGTTGCAGTCCGCGTTCTTCCAACTTGCTGAGAACGAACGCATCAATCGGCGTTTCGGGCCACTCCGAGTTCTCGACCTGTGGGATGGCCGGTTGAACAATCGACTGCAGCGACCACCAATCGACGCCGGCTCGCTTGTCAGTGGTCAATTCCAACGCACTGAGAACTCTGCCTTTTGGCCAGGACATTCCTGCTTTGATCCAGCGAGCGAGTGTGTCGATTTCGGTCTTCGTCAGCCGTTTCCCCTTGCCTTCGGGAGGCATCGAGCCATCCGCAACGCGTTCGATGATGTAGCTTTCGTCCGGCTTGCCGGGGACGACGGCGGGTCCGCTATCGCCACCTTTCAACATTGCCTTCTTCTGAGAAAGGTCGAGTGTCCCTTTCGGATCAGTGGGGTTGTGGCAGCCGAGGCAATTCTTAATGAGAATTGGGGCGACAGATTTCCCAAACGGGGCGGCATCCCTTTCCGCCCGTGCATGCGACACGGAAGCAAGAAGTGCGGCGGAGAAAAATAATGCGATGAAAACAGGTTTCATGCTGCTTCGATTCTGTTTTGGTGCAGGAAATGATGCGGGCATCCCGGCCTGTGTTTCATCATAACCGGTGAGACGAGCGAGAACCAGAAAAGTCGATCCGTGCAATCTGTCACATCTTCAGGCATTGTTTGGCGCGATTTTCTGTCCTTCCCGACCGAGTCCTCACAATGCTCGATGACAACCGCAACGACCACCGAACTTGTGTCCCCTGATGCAGCGCGTTAGCGTTGATGTACGATAAGCAGGTCGCGAGAATCGTGTATCGAAGAGTACACGGATGGGAAGTCTTTGGTTTTTCTCGACCTGTGAGAAAACGCACAGACGACGCGATCGCGAACATTATGATGTATGGAACATGCCATCGAATCGAGAGTTCTTTGCAATTAACCACTGGGAGAATCGCCATGCGTGTGCTGGCCAGACAGAGCAGTTTGCAACTTTGTCTATTCGTCGCATCGGCATTGAGCCTGTTTTTTCTGGCTACCGCCCCGTCGGCCGTCGCGCAGTCCCAGAGCGAGCGTGACTTTCAACCGAAACGCCTGCTTGCGGTCCAGCGGGCTATCAAAGATGCCCCGTCGATCAAGGCCAAACAGGTTCGCGGGCAAGTTGCCAACGGCGAACTCGTGCTTGGCGTTGTTGTGAAAGGAGAAGCTCGGGCTTATCCCATCAACATGCTCACGGGTCCCCGACGCGAGATCATCAACGATACGCTGGGAGGCCAACCGATTGCCGCCACCTGGTGACACCTCTGTCACAACGGTGTGGTCTACACCAGAAAAGTTGGCGACAGAACGATCAATCTGGCCGTGTCCGGCATGTTATGGAACCGCAGTCTGATAATGATTGATGAAGAGACGAAATCGCTTTGGAGCCATCTGCTCGGGGAGGCGTTAAAGGGACCGCTGAAGGGAAGCGAGTTGGAGGCGCTGCCGGCCGAAATGGTGACGTGGGAGGCCTGGAAACGCGAGCATCCTCAGACGACCGTTCTGAACATCTCGCGGACGTCCCGAAATTATGTGAAAGATTTCTACCGCAATCCGAGTCGATTCGTATTTGCCTGGGTCAAAGATGCTCAACCGTACGCGGCCGGTTTCGACATGCTGCTGAAGAATCCGGTACTCAATCTGAAACTGGAAAAATCGCCGGTGGTCGTGACTTTCGACAAAGAGAGCACGGCGGCCCACCTGTTTTCGAGTGAAGTCGATGACCGATCGTTGATGTTTGTGGCAGACAAACAGGGACGCATGCACGACATGCAGACCGGCACGACCTGGAACAGCAACACCGGTGTCGCTGTGGAAGGGAAACTCAAAGGAAAGACGTTGAAGCAACTGGTGGGGATCGTTTCCTACGCTAATACGTGGAAGAAGTTTCACCCCAACAGCAAGACCGTTGGGCCATCGGAATGATTCCGGCGAACAAGATCGTTGAGTGATCGCGACGCAGAGCGCCCGAGACTTGTGTTCCCACGCGGGAGCGTGGGAACGAGAGAATGGACTCATTCCTGGAACGGAAATCTCAGCTGCATGTACGTATTTGCGATATTGCTTACCGGCCTGCTACTCGCCTACGCCAACGGAGCCAACGATAATTTCAAGGGCGTCGCCACGCTGTTCGGCAGCGGGACCACCGACCGCAAACGCGCGCTGCTCTGGGCGACCCTCACTACGCTTCTGGGTTCGCTGTGCGCCATCTGGTTGGCTGGCGAACTCCTGCAGCGATTCAGCGGGAAAGGGATCATTCCCAACGAATTGACCGCCAATCCGGTATTCGCGACGGCCATCGCCGTTGGAGCGGGTCTCACCGTGCTGTTGGCAACACGTTTGGGCATGCCGGTCTCGACGACTCATGCGCTGGTGGGTGCATTAACTGGCGCAGCACTGGCATCCACCGCTCCCATCGCCTGGCCAACTTTGCTGGTTAAGTTCTTCGTTCCCCTCTTGCTGAGTCCCGTCGTTGCGGTTGGAGCGACCATTTTGCTTTATCCTGCATTCCGCTGGTTTCGCGCTGCGTTGGGTTTGTCGAAAGCCAGCTGTTTCTGCGCCGGCGTCGAGACGGTTGAAGTCGTGCCGTTGTTGACTCCGGTACTGGCGGCTGCGCGCGCCGAAACGCTGTCGGTCTCGCTCGGCACACCGGTCAGCTGCGAAGACCGTTACGAGGGTCGGCTGCTGGGCGTCAACTGTGCGAAGGCATTGGACGGCGGGCATTACCTCACTGCCGGCCTGATGAGCTTTGCCCGCGGCCTGAATGACACGCCCAAAATCGCGGCGTTGTTTCTTGTTGCCCCCGGCATTTCGCCTTTTGCCGCCCTTGCCTTATGCGGCGGAGCCATTGCCGCCGGTGGCCTTTTCAACTCGCGACGAGTTGCCGAAACCATGAGTCACCGCATCACAAAAATGAACGCCGGTCAGGGATTCACCGCCAACCTTGTTACGGCCATCACCGTCATCTTCGCCAGCGGTTGGGGCCTGCCCGTCTCGACCACACACGTTTCGTGCGGCTCGCTGTTCGGTCTGGGTACCATTACCGGGCAAGCTGAATGGCGCGGCATCGCCAAGATCCTACTGGCCTGGGTCATCACCCTACCCGTCGCCGCCACAATTGCTGGGCTGTCGTTCCGGTTGCTGCAAAGCTGAGACAGAAAGCCAATTGGTATTTTGTCGATAGTATTTCCGGGTACGAATTTGAATCGACTGCTTCAAATGCGGCCGGGATGTGGCTCCATGCCTGTGCATCGTTCGGTATCCGCAAATTCGGCATAACCCGCAGAGTCGGAACGGCATTACTCGGAAAACCGGCAGGATCGGTACATCGATAACCAGCCGGCATGAGAAAACGGACGATGAGTGAGAGAGACCGTGCCGTCGGCCGCTGCACCTTTTTCAGTCATTCTGACCGACGACGCGGCTCCCCGTAGATGTTGGGGGGTAGAGACGCAATTCAAGAGGCGAGGCGATGCAGAAGCGCGGAGCAATCACCCTGACGACTTTCCTCACGCTGGCGCTCGTCTGTGGATGCGCGTCGTCGCGGTCGCAGCGCATTGCGAGCGATCTCGATTCTGCACCGACAGTGAATGCCGCCGAAAGTACGGAACGCCAACAATCTGGCGGATCGGCGGTCGAGACGGCGGTCCGGCAAGTCGAATTTCAGGAGACGTCGGAGACAGGAAGCGAACCAATCGACATAGGTCGCGAAACGCAGCAGTCGCCGCTTGCTGGTATGTCGTTGATTCAACTGGAGCAGATCGCGATCGAGCAGAATCCCCGTCTCACTCGGTTGGAGCAGGAATATCAGGCGGCGGCGGCTCGTTCCCACTTTGTCGATAAGCTGCCGGACCCCAAACTGGGAGCCAATGTTTTCGGCGATCCGATTGAGACCGCTTCCGGCTCTCAGCGGGCGAATATGAATCTCAGCCAGACAATTCCGTGGTTGGGCAAGCTGAATGCCAAACAGTGGCCTACCCCCGATCTTTGTACCACCTGGCCTTCCCCCCTTTAATTGATCCACAGCGAGTGAGAGAATCTTGACCGGGCTGAACACCCGGAAAGGATTCTTTGAGATGAAACAGAACCGACACACGGTGGACCAGATCATTGCCAAGTTGCGTCGTGCTGA
>JABISG010000068.1 GCA_018699955.1 Planctomycetaceae bacterium
AACGACGTCAGTTCTTCTGGCGTTCGATGACGGAAGCCCTTTTCAAATAGCGTTCGAGTTTCGGCGATCACCGGTTCGCTGAGACGAGTCTTGTCGAAGATCGTATAGATGCGGCCCCCGGATGTTGCTCTCTTCCAGGGGCTGGTTGGATATTCGGCAACATACATCTTCCCGTCGTAGCCGAAATCGACGTCGCTGGCCTTTATCGGTTTGCAGAAGTCGTGATGATCGGCGATCGTGAATCCCGCGCCTTGTTCCTTGACTGCAAACGATTCGACACCGCCGTTGCCTGTGAAGTTGCAATAGAAGAAGTGATTGCGGTAGCGAGGCGGTAAGCTGGTGCCGGACGAGAACACAAAGCCCGAGGGTCCCGCACCAATTTTTCCCACCGACGGAACAATGAACGCGGGCTGCAGGTCGTGCTGAAGATGCCACATCGCCTCGGCGTGCCAAGGCCCGGTTAGATAAGGCTGGGCGATAGTCTGGTAGGCCATGTTCCAGCCGCTGTCTCCGCCAGGAACGACGAAGACCAGTCGCGAGTCATCGCCCTTGTCGCAATTGTTGTCGTCAGCGAATACGTTTCCGTACTGGTCGATCGCCAGTTCCTGCGGGTTGCGGAGTCCCTGGTGAACTCGTTCCAGCTCCGTCCCATCCGGATTGCAGCGATAGACGGCGCCTTGCCGTGGATTGGAAATCGTCGTGCCTTCCTTCGTAATGACGTGAGCACCGCGGTCGCCAACGGAAAAGTACAACTTGCCGTCGACTCCCCACACAAGTCCGTGCAGGTCGTGGCCATAGAACGCGGCGTTGACGCCAAAGCCGGTGAGGAGCCTTTTCCTGTGTTCGGCCTTGCCGTCACCGTTCTGATCCTCGAGCAACCAGAGGTTGGGGATGCACGTGTACCAGACTTTGCCATCGCGAGCGATCAGGCCGGAACCCAGGCCATCGAGCGGACCGTCGAAGCCATCAGCAAACACACGCGACACATCGGCCCGGCCGTCGCCATCTTTATCTTCCAACTGCCGCACGATGTCGGATTTTTGCGTAAACCAGTCGAAGCCTTTGTCGAACTTGTGGGCCCATTTCTTCTGCATTGCCAGCCGATCCTCAAGCGTCGTGATCTGCAGATCGTCCTCCAGCATGAAGTTGTGACTACGATTCTCTGGCGTGCCTGCGAGGAAACGATGGTCCTCGGCAACGTAGACTCGCCCCTGCTCGTCGAGACAGATCGCAACCGGATTGGTCAGTTGCGGCCTGGCGGCATAGACATCAATCGAAAGACCCTCGGGAACGCGAAACGCAGCAGCAGCCTTTCGCGCGGCAGCGAAGTCGTCTGCATTGACTAACTCGTTCGTTCCCGGCTTCCTCAGCTTTGCGATGAGTTGCGTTTCATTGAGTCCCGCCAGCGTTACGTCAGGATCATGCGAGAAAGCGAGGATCCGGTACTGCACGGTCTTCGCCGGACCTCCACTGATTCCCAGACCGAGTCGGCCGGACAAATCGCCGGAAGGATCTTCGATCGCCGTGCAAAGAGTGCCGTTGACTGCGGTCCAGATCCGATGCCCGACAGCAAGAATCTCGTAGCGATTCCATTCGCCTGGCTTGACCGCTTTGATGCCGTGCGTGTTCCAATCGAGTATTCCTCGTCTATCCTCTTCATATAACCGGCCCCACAGGTTGCCATGTCCGGCGACGTGTCCCATGTCTGCCTGATAACCAATCGCGCGGCTCCCCTTGTTGTTCGGCTTTGAACGAAACTGTATTCCGCCGTTTCGGTTGTGCGGCGTCAGCCGGACACTGACAGCCAGATAGAAATCCTTCACTTCCGTAGCGGACCACAGAAACTCGTTCCGCGAAATGTCCTTCGTCGACTTCGCGACAATGCCCCCGTCTTTCACCGACCAGTATTTGTTGCTCCCTTCCCAACCTGTGAGGTCCTTGCCGTTGAAGATTTTAGAGCTGTATTTTGATTCAGCCGCCGCGACAGTGGTCAGCAGTACGGCAAACAAGCCAAAGACAAAAGAAATTCGTAGTTCCATCGGACGTTTCTCGTTTCACTTGGATGTCCAGTGTGAATTGTCCATCGCGTTCAGACGTTTGATAAAATGTGACCGATCGACCTGCGTCGATTGTACCCATTCGCGAACCATTTGCTTGTCAGCATCGGAGGTGCGACAGCCGAAAACTATGCCGTTCAACATGTCGTTTGGCATGGGACGTTCACCAGCGGCGACAAAATCAATGCATCGCCATTCTTTTTCATATGCCCATTGGGCCGCCTTGGTGGTGAGGCTGGCAATTACACTGTGGCGAAAGCGGTTATCGTCGCGATCCTGTTCGCGACAATCGGCGAAATAGAATTGAGGACGGTTATCAGTGTATTGAACCTGATGAAGTTTTTCAGCCGACATTTCCCAGATGGCTTGAGCCTGGGTCCGATCCAAGCTCGGACCGGACCCCATTCTAACAATGCGCCCTCGCCTGAGTCGTTGAGCGAGAGGGAAGACGCCCTCGAAGGATGCCTTGAGAAGCTGGCTCCGAAGGTGCGTGATCTGTTATGGCGGCGCTATTCCCGAAGGCAGAGTTCGTTGGAGATGGCGGAAGCAGCCGGGATGACATCGACCGCAGTTCGCGTGGCGATTTCCAAAGCAAGGGTCGCGCTGCGCGATTGCGTTAATTCTCAAACCCAACCTGCACGATGAAGGTCCCAATGAAAAATAAGGACAACAACTGCGAACTCGACGCTCTGATTGAGGCCTGTCTTGACGGTCGTTTGAGTGAGGCGGAGGCGGACCGGCTGAGCCAAGGGATTGAAGAGTTCAGTGAGGCCCGGCGATCCGGAGTTGGTCAAGCAAGTTCAAGTTGCCCCAGGGGAGCCTGGCACACCGCCCATTCAATCATCACCCCGCGGGTCTCGATCAGGGGGGCCCGTAGGGTCAAGAAACTGAAACGACGCCCGAGAGAAGTCGGTTCCCGATCGTTGAAACCATATTGGCTGCCGGACACACCCGCTATAGCCCGATTCTGTCCGCGAAACTCGTCGAATCGCGGACATACGGGAATACCGTGAGCGTCCGGCCTGCTCATGAGTGGGAGAACGGAATTTGCCTAGCGTTGATGGCGGGCCACAACACGGCGGCGACGGCGGCGGTCACGTTTGTTGGCGGCTATCGCTCGCGATTCTTCGAGGCGGTGAGTCAAGACGGATTCCGGATGTGCGGCGGCCCAGCGATCGGGAAGCATCTCCTCCAGCCGGCCACCCTCGGCGTGCAGTCGCATCAGAAGTTCTCGAACATACGCCCACGGTTCAA
>JABISG010000064.1 GCA_018699955.1 Planctomycetaceae bacterium
CGCAATTTCGCAATGATCTGGTCCACTGTGTGTCGGTTCTGCTTCATCTCAAAGAATCCTTTCCGGGCTTTCAGCCCGGTCAAGATTCTCTCACTCGCTGTGGATCAACGAAAGGGGGTAAGGTCAGCGGCCAGAGCCGGGAGTCCCCGGGGTCGTCACACGTTCAATTGTGACACCGTCGCGGCCGTCGAACGCCTCTTTCAACTCTTCGGCAAGCTGTTCGCCCTGCTGCCGCTCGTAGGCCTGCACATCCTTCAAATACCGGGGATCCTCTTGCAGGTCCTCAATCCGGTCGATTTTCCAGCGTGACGTCTCGCCTCGCTGAAGATAGACAGTGGGCTGAACGACGTAACCGTCCTTTTCGACAGTCACGCTGGCAACGGCACGGTCGCCGTTGATTTCCACATTGCGAATGCGGTAGGACATGCCCCGCTGCTTTTTCCAGGCGTTTTCGCCTCCTGCCATCGTCGAAGGCGCATCGGCCACAACATCTCGACGATCCGGAGTGAGAAGCCCGAGCATGGCGTCGCGATCACCCGATTGGACCGACGCCATTAACGCATGGACGACCGATTCTGCGGCACGGGTGTCGAACCAACGCTGCACACCGATTGCAACGGCGAACAGGCCAACGGCGATGACAAACCCGGCTATCAGCCTGCGAACCACGCCGACCGCCTCTCCCGCCGCCAATCGCGGCGATTACCGCTCGTTTACTGGCGCTGTGTGCGAGCGCCCGGTCCCCCAATACGGCTCCACGACGCGACGAGCAAAATGCGCTCAAGCACTAGGCCGCAGATGCGAGAACGAAGATATCACTTCATACAAATCGGTAGAAACCCGTACCTCATCGTTAATGAAGTCGTTCAACCAGGTGCGATCCTCTTGGCTGGCGTCGGTGAGCGCCTGTGTGATGTCACCCAAACGGACGGTCACCTGTGGTTCGATGTTCGAGCCACCCTGCTCGTCGCCGATAAATAACCTCAATCGTGGCCGCATACACTTGCCCTTCCATGAAAAGGCGACCGCTGCCGAACCCGCCGACGCAGCATCTCTGCTGTCGTGCGACGATTCGGATTCCCCTGTCTCCGAGTATCGGCCACTCGGTTGTGCCGCCTTGACAGAAAATCACAATTGGAGGGGTCACGATCCGTGTCCGACGTGCAACAGTCCGCACGGTCGAACCGAACTGGTGCGGACGCCCATCTGGAATGGAGCCTTCTACGCACCTACCTACGACAAACCAGCCACTTCAGCGCTGGTAAATCGGTAGGTAGCCGTTGTCGATCTGCAGGATCGTCGCGTTGATCGCCGTGGTGTAGACCGGACCAACATGCCCCTCTTTCCACGCACCCGAAGCCGACTGCTTACGGATAATGTCCTGCCCAACTCCCCCAATGTACTTCTTCCACTTCTCGTCGCCCATGCGATAAATGACCTGCGAGAAATAGTAGTGCGTGTAATGCCAGTGTCCCGATTGACGCCGCGTCGAGTTTCCAGGCCAGACGTTCTTTTCACAGAATGCGAGCAACTTCTTGGCATACGGGGATTTGTATTCGCCCGAGTTAAACAGACAGGCAATCGCTGCCGCCGTTATCGGAGGACGCGGGCCACCGCCTCGAATGCTGTATTGCACGCCCCCTTCCGGCGTTGTGCAATCCTGAATGTATTTCACCGCGCGTTCAATAATCTTTTTGGATACGGGAATGCCGGCATTGCGGCAAGCCCGAAGCCCCTGCACTTGTGTGATGCAGGTCGATCCCTCGTCGAAGTCGTTCCCATCCTTGGCCGACACATACCCCCAGCCCCCCCGCGTCGTCTGTGCGCTGGCGCTGAAAATGACCGCGTTGGTCAGCACCCGTTTTAGCTCGGCCCGCCGTTCGGCATCTTCCTCTTCGCCGTAAACCTGCGAGAGAAATAGCATCGAAAAACCATGACCATATGTATAGTGATAGTCGTTCTTGTATCCAATCAGCCCATTCGGCCGTGCCAGACCGAGCAGATAATCGACGGCGAGCCGGATGTTCTTGGAATACCGACCACGGGTCGTTGTGGACCCTTCACATGCCATCGCGTTGGCCGACAGCGCCGTCATCGCCACGCGGTATTGCCCGCCGTTCGCTTCCCAGTATCCCTGTCGCCGTTGCTCGCTCGCCAGGTAATCGAGCGCTTTGCGAACCGACAACGATCTCTTGGGATCTTTGGCCGCCTTCGCCGGCTGCCCTGCGACCGAAACCGAAGCCAACACCGCCACAGCGCATATCAATCGTTTCATTTCAACTCGCTCCAAACATCGCTTGCGGTCTCGTGGCCCCCGGCTAAGCAGCCCCATAGCTCCCATCTTACGGGCTCACCCCACCGTGGAAAAGGGACGATCACCGACCCAGTTCCTAACCGACCCACAAAGCCCACGGATCGCGCCCCGTGAGACCAACCACCTTCACAACAATTATTCCGTCACCGAATCCGTCACCGAAAAACCAAACTCCCCCGTCGGTTCCGCCACGCGCAAATAATCATCCACCCCCATAATCACCGAGTTCGTCAGCGATCCCGCGTTGAAAGCGATGCGATCATTCTTACGAATCGCCGCATCGACAAACAGATCGAACGGCAGTACCGGCTTCCCAAACGGTGGCACACAGCCGGGTACCAAACCGGTCAACTCCAGCAACTCGTCACGGGATGCAAACCGCATCTTGCGAATTCCCAGTTCCTGACGAATCGCCGACGAATCGACTTTCCGATCCGCCGGCAGCACGAACAGTCGGAACGTGTCACCAGATTTCATCAGCAGCGCCTTGCCGCCAATTCGCAAGTCTTCGCCCCGGGCGCGGGCCGATTCTTCCGACGTCAATGTCGGCGCATGTTCCACCTCGCGAAACGCAACATCGTTTCGCTGCAACAACTCGCGAATGCGAATCAACACGTCCTGTTCGGCCACGCCGTCTCCAATTCACTCATATCCCGCTTCGCAGCGAGGGCAACGCCCCCCGCGTATTGATGTCTCTTAACACCTGCTGTTAGCGGGTGCCACTGGCGTGTCGCCAGTGGCACCCATCTTTCTCAATGGTTGCTGGACGTGCCGGTGTCCTTCCCCGACAATCATTCTATCACGCATTCCAACAACGTCGCACCACAGGAACCAGACCCGAAATGGAAATCCGCGATTTCGCACTGCAAATCCTCTGCGGCGAAACACTCGACGTGAAATTGGCCGCCCCCTCTTCGGCGCTCACCGACACGTCGCCCGGCGAGGCATTGCGAATCACCGTGCCGACCCGTCCTGCCAATCTGCAGTTTGCCCGCCCGCGAACCGCTCCCAATATGCCCGCCCCCGTTGCGTTCCACGATCCCGCCAAGCGGGCAGTCGCACATCACATTATGGCCAACCACGAACTGCAGGCGGCCGAAGTGATGGCGTTCGTTCTTTGCGCGTTTCCCGATGCGCCGGCCGAATTCCGCATGGGGTTAACGAACATCATTTTCGATGAACAACGCCACACGCGCATGCACGCCGAACGAGCCGCCGCGCTCGGCCTCAACTTCGGCGACCTGCCGGTGAACTGTTACATCTGGAAAAAGGCACAGGCGTTCGAAAGCGTTCTCGATTACCTCGCCGGTTTACCGCTGACCTTTGAAGTTCGCAACCTCGATCACACGCTCGAATTTGAAGAGTATTTCCTGACCGCCGACGACAAACGCAGCGCCGCCCTCATGCGCGTCATTCATAACGATGAAATCGAACACGTCACCTTCGGCCTGCATTGGTTGCGGCAACTCAAGCCGGCCGACCAATCCGACTGGGACGCCTACACATCCAACCTGCATTGGCCGCTTCGGCCAGAGGTTGCCCGCGGCGACAACTTCCAACGCGCCCCAAGATTGGCCACGGGCATGAGCGAAGAGTACGTCGATCGCCTGGAAGAATCCACAAAAAAAGGCGAGCGGCCGGTGTAAACCGGTAGCTGGATTCGCAAGAATTCAGACCGAATGACCTGAATTCTTGCGAATCCAGCTACCATTTGATTGAGAATCGGATGCGAAATACCGCACGCACCAGGGAGGTTTACTCTCCCCGCTCGCCGGGCGTTCCGAAATACTCGCGGTCGCGTTCTTCGAATCCGTCGTAATCGATCAACTCGTACAGTTCCGCGCGCGTCTGCATGTCGTCCAGCAATCCCTGTTGCGTGCCGATATCGGCGAGTTGCGACAATGCCTTCTCCGCCGCCTTCATTGCCACGCGAAAAATCGTCACTGGAAACAACACTGCCGCGAATCCCATCTCGCCCAACTCGCGCACCGACAGCAACGGGCTTTTGCCGAACTCGGTCATGTTCGCCATCAGCGGCACTGAAATCTCTTCGGCGAATCGCGCAAACTCGTCGGGCGACTGCAGTGCTTCGGGGAACACCATGTCGGCCCCCGCCTCGACATACGCTTTCGCACGGTCCAACGTTTCGTCGATGCCCACGACACCGCGGGCATCGGTGCGGGCGATAATCACAAAATCAGGATCGCGCCGCGCAGAAACGGCCGCTTTGATCTTCGCCACCATCTCCGATGTTTCCACGAGCGTCTTGCCGCTGAGATGTCCGCAGCGTTTTGGCAATTGCTGATCTTCCAGATGCAGCCCCGCCAATCCGGCCGCCTCATACAGCACGACCGTTCGCTCGACCGACGAGACATCGCCGAACCCCGTGTCGGCATCGGAAATCACCGGCACATCGACCGCGCGAGCCAGATACTCACCCTGTTGCACGAACTCCGTCTGCGTCACCAACCCAATGTCCGGCACCGCCGCCAAGCCGGCCGACAGCGCAGCCCCCGATTGATACACCGCCCGAAACCCGGCCGCCTTCGCCATCCGCGCCGTCAGCGCGTTAAACACCCCCACAATCGGTAACGGCCGATTGTCCAACGCCCGCCGAAATTGAAGCCCGGGAGAATCGCTCATTCGACATCACCCCCCCAACGTTGATCAAAGAGTTGTTTTGAGGTTTGAAGCCCGAAGGTCCCTTGCGGTTTCGCGAACGAGAAGAGCCTCAAGGTCCGCTAAACCGTAAGCGATGTTTGGCTACTTCTCTTCATCCGCCGGCGGTGCGAAGCCGCGGCGCATGGTGTTTTCGGTGACGTTGATCGGGATCACGAATTGGCTGAGGTAATCGGGGCCGCCCGCTTTTGATCCCATGCCCGACATTTTGAATCCGCCGAACGGTTGCCGTTCGACCAGCGCGCCGGTGATTTCGCGATTCAAATACAGATTGCCCACCTGCAGTTCTTTTCGCGCACGTGCCAGATTTTCCGGGCTGCGGCTGAACATGCCGGCGGTCAACGCGTAGTCGGTGCCGTTGGCCACTTCGATCGCTTCGTCGAGATTCTTGACCTTGATGACGGCCAACACCGGCCCGAAGATTTCCTCTTGCGCGAGCCGGGACTGCGGATCAACGCCAGTGAAAATGTGTGGCCCGACGTAGTATCCTTTTTCTCCCGAATCGCCGAGTTCACCTTCCAACACACACGTGCTTTCTTCTCTGGCGGCTTCGATGCACTCCAGAATCCGCTGCTGAGCTTCTTCGTCAATCACTGGACCGATTGCCGTCCCCGGCAAATCGGCCGGACCGACATCGAGGCTCTTTGTCGCCTCGACCAGCCGTTCGACAAATGCGTCATGCACGGCTTCAAGGACTATCGCCCGTGAGCAAGCCGAGCATTTCTGGCCGGCATAACCGAAGGCGCTTTTCAAAACGCCGGCGACCGCTTCGTCGAGGTCGGCGTCGTCATCGACAATGATTCCGTTCTTGCCCCCCATCTCGGCGATCACGCGGGGTACCGATGCGCGGCGTTCGTCTGGTTGTGCAGCCGCCCGGTTGATTTCCAGCCCAACCGCACGCGAACCGGTAAAAGCAATCAAATCGACATCGGGGCTGCCGACCAGTTCCGGGCCGATCGTCTCACCGGTACCCGGCAGAAAATTCACGACGCCGTCGGGAAAGCCCGCCGATTGGCAAATCTCCATCAACTTGGCGGCAACCACCGACGACTGTTCGGCCGGCTTCATCACCACAGTATTTCCTGCCGCCAGCGCGGCCGCCGTCATGCCGGTGAGAATTGCCAACGGGAAGTTCCACGGCGCAATAACCACCACCACACCGCGCGGACGATAAAAGTAACTGTTCTCCTCGCCGGGCAAATCGAATTGACGGGGAACCGCCATCTTCCGCATTTGTTGAGCATAATAGATGCAAAAGTCAATCGCCTCGGTCACATCGCCATCGGCCTCGGCCCAAGGCTTGCCGCACTCGTACACTTCCCATGCCGCCAACTCATACCGGCGGTTTCGCATCTCCGAGGCGATCAATTCCACGTATTCAGCGCGATACTCCACTTCGAGGTTTGCCCACCCACGAAACGCGCGACGTGCTGCATCGATTGCGTCGGCCGCGTTGTCTGCCGTTGCCGATGAAACCGTCCCGACAACCTGATCCTTGTGGGACGGATTCCGCGAGATAATCGTCGCGCTCGTTTCGACCGTGCGGCCATCGATGATCAGCGGATATTCACCGCCCAACTCCGCGGCGACATCGTCCAACGCTTCCTGCATCGCGTCGCGGACTTCGCTGCGGCTGAAATCGGCGTGCGGCTCATTCACAAACTCAGGCACTGCATCTTCTTCCGGGGGCGCGGTCTGTGCGCCGACTTCGGCTGGACTCATCATCAACTCCTCAATCGAAACGTGTTCCCGGTAGCTTTGCCGCAAGAATGAATCGTTCGACGTATTTTCCAACAGCCGCCGCACTAGATACGCCATGCCCGGAATCAACTCGCCGAACGGAGTGTAAATGCGAACGCGGTGGCCCATTTCAGTAAACATTTGGGCCTGGTCGGCTCCCATGCCGTACAGCATTTGGACTTCCCACGCTGCCGGCGGAACATCCAGTTTTCGTGCCCACGCCACACCGTGCGCCAAGCTGCGCAAATTGTGACTGGCCAGCGCCGGCCTCAGCCACTTGTAATTTTTCATTAAGAACTGAGTTTGCCGCTCGTAGTTTTCGTCCGATTGCCACTTCTGCAGGTAGACGGGAATTGGCCAACTGTTGTAGCGGGAATGAACGGTTTCATAATCCCAGTACGCCCCTTTCACCAGCCGCACCCAAACCGGTGTTCCGCGTTTTTTCACCCACTTGAGCAAGTCTTTGAGATCGCGTTCGGCATCGGGCAAGTACGCCTGAATGACGATGCCGCAATCGGGGAAGTCGCGGAACTCATCTTCCATGAAGACCTGCTTGAAGATTTCCAGCGTCAGGTCTTTGTATGCGTAATGTTCCATATCGACGTTGACGAAGGCGTCGCGTTCACGAGCCGAACGCAGCAGTGATCGCAGCCGCGCCTTGACCCCTTCGGCCGTTCCCGCCGGGTCAACTGGTTGGAACTGGCTGAACAGCGCCGACAGCTTGATCGAAACGTTAACCCGCGGAATTGGCCCCTGTTCGTCGCGGTCGATCTGCGCTGCTTCGGGCCAGGAGTTAATCTGCGGACAAAGTCCGTCAATCAATTCCACGTACGATTGCTGATACGCTTCCGCCTCACGCTCGCTGACGACCGCTTCGCCCAACAAATCGAGTGTGAAGGCAAATCCCTGTTTGCGCAATTTGCCCACCGATCGCAGCACTTCTTCGACGTTGGAGCCAGCGATGAAACGGCGGGCCATCCCGGTCGACATCTTGCGGGCGTTCCACGCCACCGCCCGGCTTAACACTGAGTTCGGCTGCGAAAGGTCCATCACAATTCGCACGGCCGAGGGCAAATGCTGCCGAACTTCGTCGAAATATTCCTGCAGATGCTGCGTGACCTGCTCGTGCGTGCGGAGCATCGGCAGCACATCGACAAAGCGGAACATCTGCACTTTGACCGATTCGTCGGACATCGCCCACGAGAGAATCTGGTCGTCCCACCAACGTCGCTCGAACAACGTTGGCGTGCGGCGTTCCAAGCGATCCCATAGAGATCGCCCGATCTCCTGGGTTTCGGCTTCGACTTCTGCGGCCTTCTTCGCTTTCGCCATCCCTGCCACTTCGCAATGCCGCGTGTTGACTGAAATTACAAATGGTCTGGGGAGTTCAAAACACACCTCAGCCATCCACCGGCGGAGATTCTAGCGATTGGCCGAGGGAAAGCGTAGCGTGCCGCGCCGTGAATTGACCGCAATCATACACCAAGCCGGCTCGCCGACCACAAACGACAACAGCCCTCGGCCAATCGACCGAAGGCTGTTGTATTTCCAGTTATTGGGCAGAGGCGGCAAAACGCACTCGTTACACGTCTTCCAACTCCGATTCGTCGTATTCTGAAATGCGATTCTTGATCATGTAGGGCGAGCGCGGTTCGTCGATGCCGGCCAATTGGTACCGCATCACGTAGGCGTCTTCGTCCGTGTCGTCGTAGTAATCCCGCAGAATCTGGATGGCGCGGAATCCTTCGCTGCGAAAGAACATTTGTGCCGGGAGATTCGTTTCGCGAATATCCAGCACAATCTCCTTGCGTCGCTGCTGCGAGAGCTTATCGATCAGGCGACAGATCATCTGGCGACCCACCCCCCGCCGACGTGCCTCGGTGGCAACGGCAAAGTTTAGTATCCGCAGCTTCGATTTGTGCAATTCATAAATCATGAAGCCCACGATTTCGTGGTCCTGCTCGGCCACCATGCCGATGCAGTTGCGCTGACGTAAGCACCGCAGAAAGTCTTCTTCGCTCCACGTGTATTCGAAGCTGGCGCTCTCGATTTTGAGAACTTCCACCATATCCCGGCGAATAAGCCAGCGAATTTGAAGCTTAACGTCCTGCTGTTGAGTTTTTCCGAAACTCACGATGGCCTCCTTGCCATTTCGCAACGTGACGTGACCCAGACGAAAGGTTGTCGTGTTCCCGTTTAACTGAAAACAATCTTCACGCGCAGCAATTTCCCATCCGGCGGCATTAAGCCCTCAATGGCTTACAGTCACCGGTTTCCGCCGAGAGCGGCGAAAAAAGGTAGTTAAACACGTAAAATTGGACGAGATGTCCATGAATGGGCTCGAAAGACAACCTGTCGAGAAAATTCCGAACGCGGACAGTATCACAAGGTGCAAACCGGGTACAGACGAAATCTGAAATTTCAGCTACGCCCCTAGAATCCGCTCGATGCGACACGCCAGGCCGGCCTTTTTCAACCTTTCGCGGGCACATCACCGTTCGCCTGGTGGACGACAAGATGGTTCAACACCTCTTGCACACCGGCCACGCGTCGGGCAAGACCGCAGACACTCGACGACGCAGCATCGACATCGTCCGCCTCAAGCACGCCTTCGAGACAAACACCGTTCGGCACTCGGCGGACAACCAGCGATGAGAATTGCAGCCCCGCCTGAGCAAGCAGCTCGCGTTGGACATCCTCCTCAATCCGATGTGCGCCATCGATCAAAATCGACGAATCATCTGCCATCCCGTTTTCCGACTCCATTCCCTCGACACGACGTTCCCGCATTGGGCTGCTCCTTTTTTCTACGACATCCATTCGCCCTAAACTCTCCATACTGGAGTGTAAGTGTAGTCATCCCACAAAGAATTGCGAGATTCATTTGCCGAAGATTGGCCATCTCGCAGAAAACCGCAGGCCACGCTGCCGTCGCAAACATCCTATTGCCCCTATTGGACCACACGCCCCCTATTCGAGCCAGGTATCCAGCCCACGTCGCTCACTTTGGCGGTTCCACTGGTGGCGGCAAGTGAATACCAGGAACTTTCTCTGGACCGGTCTCCAGAACATCAATGGATAAGTCTATCTCGTGTAAAAACTCATCCTGACCGCGAGAACTGCCGATTCCGGCGAACTTGATCTTCTCGATGTAGGTAACCCACCCATTGTTACCGAGCCGGCCATTGCACGCCTTAATCGCCTCGACAACGTGCTGATATCGCAACACCCCGTCGGCATCGATCTCGACTTCGATATCTGCCACTAACGGGTTGCCCGGCTCGCCGATGATCTTCAGGATTTCGTGATTCAGTCCGTCAATCGCTTGGTTGTCATTTCCCAATCTGCGTCGCCCAATTGTCAGCATTTCCAGCGAGCCATCGTCATTCGCCGTCAGCCGGACTTTGACGTCGGGGACACCAACCATTCCGTAATCTGGTTCCGGTAGAAACGGTACATCAATCGAGAAACTGTGCGGGACGGCGGTCGATTGAGAAGCGGCCGGGTTGATCAATCGAACGTCATTGATGCGTTTGCTCCAGCTTGCGGTTTTCTCGTCAAATCGCCCCGCCGATAAGCTGGCTGCTCGATGAACAAACTCGAATCGAAGGCGTTGATCGGCGGAGATATCGATCTGAAGGTCGGAACCTTCCGCCTTACCATTCTTCCATACGAACTGCTTGATTTCCGTCGCGAGTTTCTCGAACGAGCCGTCGTTGTTCCCCAGCGTCTGCTCATTGAAAGTCATCTGTTTGAGACTACCGTCGTCGTTCGCTGCGAGGTGCAATTGCAGCGGATCGTCAGAATGGCCAGATGGTCCCTCGGGGCCGCAGCCGATCAGGGCAAGCTGCAACATGACGGCAATCGAGGTTCGCGACTTGAGATTGACCATGTGATGGTTCCTATGTTTTCCGGCCACTCCATGCCGCACAGCATGGCGGACAAACGACCACAATGCAAACAGAATTACCGTCCCCGAAACGCAACCCGGCCTGCGTGGAGAAATCGGAACTCCCTGTGCGCTTCCTGCGGTGGGTTGATCTGCTATTCTCGGTGCAGGTAGACGTTTTTCAGTACCAGCCCACATGCGGCGAAACAACCGAAGACAAAGGCGAGAATCACGTGGCGTTGATCGTGCAGAAATTTGGGGGGACCAGTGTCGCCGACGCTGGGAAGATTCAGGCGGCGGCACAAAAAGCCGTGGCGGCGAAGCGAGCCGGACATCAGGTGGTGATGGTCGTTAGCGCACGTGGCAAGAAGACCGACGAATTGATCGCGTTGGCTGCCGAGATAACCGAGACGCCCCCAGCACGCGAAATGGACATGCTGCTCTCAACAGGTGAACAGGAATCGGGAGCGTTGATGGCGATGGCCGTCGGCACGTTGGGTGAAACGGCCGTCAGCCTCACCGGCACACAGATCGGCATTGTGACCGACTCATCGCACGGCAAAGCGCGCATCCAGACCATTTCAACCGAACGAATGCGGGCGGAACTGGATGCGGGACACATCGTCATCGCCGCCGGATTTCAGGGCCGCGATCGTGCGTTCAACATCACCACGCTTGGACGAGGAGGCAGCGACTCGACGGCCGCGGCGTTGGCGGCGGTGCTTGGTGCCGACGAATGCGAAATCTACACCGATGTCGAAGGCGTATTCACCACCGATCCGCGAATCGTTCCGGAAGCCCGCAAGATCGACCGCATTGCGTATGACGAAATGCTCGAACTGGCCAGCCTGGGCGCGGGGGTCATGCATGCACGGTCAATCGAATTCGCCAAGAAGTATCGGGTGCCGCTGCGCGTGCGTCCTTCCTATTCCGACGGAGTCGGCACGTTAATCGCGCCGGAGACCGAGCAGGATCTGCCCATCGTCACCGGCGTGGCGTTGGTGCGAAACGAAGCCCGTGTCAGCCTGTGCGAATTGCCCGACCGTCCCGGTGTCATGAAACTCATATTCTCACAGATGGCCGAACGCAAGATCCCAATTGACATGGTCGTGCAGGATGTCAGTTCGGGCGGACTGGCCGAAGTGTCGTTCACCGTTCCGCAAGATGACCTGGCTGAAGCGCTGACCGCAGCCGAAGAGGCGGTGCGAAAAATTGGCGCGGGCCGCGTGATGCATGGCACCAATCTCTCGAAGGTCTCGGCTGTCGGCAGTGGCATGCGAACGCACACCGGTGTCGCCGCTCAGATGTTCGCATCGCTGGCAAAGGCCGGCATCAGCATCGAAATGATTACCACCAGCGAAATCAAAATCTCGGTGCTGGTCGATCGCGACTGCTGCGAAGAGGCCGTCCGAATTGTCCATGAAGGATTTGAGCTGCACCGTGAAACATCGGGCAGCCCCTCGGTCGGTTGGAAGAACAAACCGGGTAAGCCGTCCAATGGCACGTCGCACGACGAACTGGAGCAGGAGGTGGTGGCGCGACTGTCGAGCATGGAAGATATTGTCGTCAGCGAAGTACAATTCGACGCCGACCAATCGCGGGTGACGATTGCTAACCTGCCCGATGTCCCCGGCGTGGCGACCGAAGTCTTCACCGCCGCGGCCGAAGGGGGCATGATGGTCGACATGATTATTCAGAATGTCGGCCACGAGGGAAATGCACACCTTTCCTTCACCGTCCCGCTGGCCGACCTCGACCAATGCCTGCTGTTGACGCGCGAAGTGGTTCTGCAGTGGCCCGATGCCGAGATCAGCTTCGACCGAAAAATCGCGAAACTGTCGGCGATGGGCATCGGTCTGCGCAGTCACACCGGAGTTGGCGAGAAGATGTTTCGCGCTCTATCCGATGCGGACATCAACGTGCAGATGATTAACACCAGCGAAATCCGTATGAGCGCCGTCGTTGCCGCCGAACAGGGTGAACCAGCCCTGGCCGCTCTGCTGAAAACCT
Source organism: Planctomycetaceae bacterium (assembly GCA_018699955.1). Classification (GTDB taxonomy): domain Bacteria; phylum Planctomycetota; class Planctomycetia; order Planctomycetales; family Planctomycetaceae; genus JABISG01. Next base: position 12,633 of record JABISG010000064.1, read on the forward strand.
TCGATCTGGCGTAGCGTTCGTCAACTGAAAATTGACACGTTGCTAATTCTCTACGACTCTCACCACGCGGAATCCGGTCTGTGGCGAGTTGGCTTTGATCCCATTGGTGCCTCGATAGGCGGACCGGCAAGTGGCCGCCGACGAATCCCAACTGCCGCCGCGCGCCACCTTGGTGGTAATCCCCTCACGGTTGGCATCGCCCTCGCTCGGCCCTTGCGGATCGGAGGCTGCCGATTCGGAATAATATTTGGCGCTGTACCAGTCGCTGCACCATTCCAAGACGTTGCCGTGAATATCGAACAGGCCGAAGCCGTTCGCTTTGAGCTGTCCCACTTCGTTGGTCGTGCCGCGTTTGGTGTCGGCCGACCACGCATACTCGGAAAGCATATTGGCGTCGTCGCCGAAATGCCACGGCATCGACGAACCGGCGCGGCAGGCATACTCCCACTCGGCTTCGGTAGGCAGTCGATAGACAACGTTTTCCTGAACGCCCAACTTCCGACAGAACTCGCGAGCGTCATTCCAAGCAACCTTTTCCACCGGCCGGTTATCACCCTCAAATTCAGAAGGGTTTTCGCCCATGACCGCCACATACTCCTTCTGTGTCACTTCGTATGCGCCCATATAAAATGGTTTTGTGATGGTGACGCGATGCCGTGGCCGCTCGTCGTCAAAGCCGGAATGCGATGCGGAATCCCCCATGGAAAACTCGCCCGCCGGAATCAACACCAGCCGCGTGCCGATTCCATCTGTGATCTGGCTTGGCGTCCCGTCCGCATCGCCGAAGAATTGGATGGCGGACATACAGACGACGAGAAACAACACCGCCCCGGCAATCGCAATCCCCAGCGACTTCTTGCGCGGTGCCGACCATTGTCCAACTGTTTCGACCGACCGTCGTACGAACTGCGACACGGCAGTGAATCGTTCCGAACTGAATATGGTTCGCCGCGATTTCGTACCGCCGCCGACTGTTTCGTTGGCATCAGTCTGCACATTGGCAGCGGATGTACCGGAGGTGCTCGCATAGGCTCCCGCGCGCGTCGTTTCAAACAGAAACTCTCCCAGCGCATCGGCCACTTCAAACATCGAAGCGTAACGGTCTTCGCGTTGCTTGGCCATCATCTTCAGGCAGATGGTCTCCAGCCGCATATCAAGGTCGGAGCGAAACCTTGATGGCGGAGGCGGCTCCTGTGTCAAAACCTGCCCAAGCACCGCTGCAATGGGTCCGTCGAATGGAATCTCACCGGTGAGTAATTCAAACAGGATGACGCCCAGGCTGTAGATGTCGCAGCCCGGCCCGATGGCATCAATGTCCCCCTCGATCTGCTCCGGTGCCATATACGCCGGCGTGCCAATGACCGCCCCACTCTTGGTGAGACGTGCGTCGCCGCTGTTGTTGTGCCGGGCCAGGCCGAAGTCCATCACGACGGGATCGCCCCGTTGATTCATCGAGATGTTCGCCGGCTTCAAGTCGCGATGTACAATTCCCTTCTCGTGTGCTTCGGCCATTCCCAGGGCCACCTTGTGCACGATAACCGAGGCCTGTTCGGCTGAGAGCGGCTCGCCGGGGCGGACCATCTCGGACAAAGCCTCCCCTTCGATGAAGGCCATCGTCAGATAGTGTATGCCGTCGATCTCGCCGACATCGAAAACCGGGCAGAGATTGGGGTGATTCAACGTAGCCGCCGCACGGGCCTCGCGGTAGAAACGTTCCAGCAACTCGTGGTCATCGTCCGACTCAAATTGGGGAATCTTCAGCGCCACTTCTCGCTGCAGTTGTGTGTCTTCGGCCAGAAAGACCGTTCCCATGCCCCCTTTGCCGAGGCGACGAATGATGCGGTAACGGCCGAATTCCCGGGAAATTTTGGCCGGCGTTTTCGTAACGCGGGCGGAACTGCGGGTCTCATGATTGGGACGGGGCGTATCGCCGCCTGCTTCGGAATGCGGCAGCGACCTGCCCTGTCGGCTGCTTGGTCGCTTGGAGTCACCGCTCACACTCATCCCCCCATTTGTCCTGCCGACGCGCTCATCGGCGATCGACTAGTTCCCATCGACTCTCACCACGCGGAAACCGGTGCGTGATGTGCGGACCATCATCGAGCTGGTGCCGCGATAGGCGGATCGGCAGGTGGCCGCCGTCGAATCCCAACTGCCGCCGCGCACGACCTTGGTGTAACCCAAACGGGCTGCATCGTTCTGGTTGGGGCCTTGCGGATCGGCGACGGGAGACTCGGAATAGTAATTGAAGCTGTACCAGTCGCTGCACCATTCCGAAACGTTGCCATGAATATCGAACAGGCCGAAATCGTTCGACTTGAGCCGTCCGACTTCACTGGTCGATCCGCCCGCGATATCGAAAGACCAGGCATAATCGCGGAGCCTGCTGGCGTCGTTGCCGAAATGCCATGACGTCGTGGAACCGGCGCGGCAGGCGTATTCCCATTCGGCTTCGGTCGGCAGTCGATAGACGACGTTCTCCTGCACGCCCAATTTCCGGCAAAATTCTCGGGCGTCGTTCCACGAAACCGATTCCACCGGTCGATTATCGCTCCTGAAAAACGAGGGGTTGGTCCCCATGACGGCCACGTATTCCTTCTGCGTGACTTCGTACTTACCTATGTAGATTGGCGTTGTGATGGAGACGCGATGCCGCGGCCGTTCGTCATCGAACGCGTATTGAGATGCCGATTCTCCCATCGAAAAATCGCCCGCGGGCAGTAATACCAGCCGCATGCCGATGCCGTTCGTGATCTCTTTGAGCCGGCCGTTGGAAGCCCCGTTTCCTCGTCCAGAATTGTCGTTCGGCCGCGTCGTCACACCAGTATTTGCACCGCTTCCATTCGTGCCGCCTCCATTCGTGCCGCCTCCGTTTGTGCCGCTTCCGTTTGTGCCGCTTCCGATTGTATCGCCTCCATTTGTATCGTCACTCTCCGGGCTGCGGCGTCCGGGACTGCTATCGACGATCACTTCGTCGGTGCTTCCCGGTTGGTTACTGCCATCATCCGCATCGCCGAAGAATTGGAAGGCCAGCATGCAAGCGACGAGAAATAAAACTGCTGCCCCAATGGCAATCCCCAACGGCTTCTTGCGCGGTCCCGCCCAGTCGCGTACCGTACCAACCGACTGCTGGACAACCCCGGATGCCGCCGACATGCGTTCCGACATTGGAACGCGTTTGCGTGGGCCCCGTCTGGTCTCTTCGTCGGAACTGGAAATTTTGTAGGTGCCGGAAGCATCGGCGGCAATCTTTTGTGGTCCGGAACTCGGAAGAAATGCTCCGCTGCGGGTCGTTTCAAACAAGAACGCGCCCAATGCATCGGCCACCGCATACATTGAGTCGTAGCGGTCTTCGCGCTGCTTGGACATCATCATCAGGCAGATCGCTTCCAACCGCAGATCGAGTCCTGGACAAAACTTCGACGGCGGTGGCGGTTCCTGTGTCAACACCTGCCCAAGCACCGCCGCAATGGGTCCGTCGAATGGGATCTCGCCGGTCATCAATTCAAACAGAATGACGCCCAGACTGTAGATGTCGCAGCCCGGGCCGATGGCATCGATTTCTCCTTTGATCTGCTCCGGTGCCATATACGCCGGCGTGCCGATGACCGCGCCACTCTGGGTGAGTCGCGTTTCACCTCTGTCTGTCAGTCGCGCCAAGCCGAAGTCCATCACCACCGGGTCGCCCCGATGATTCATTGAAATGTTTGCCGGCTTCAAGTCGCGATGCACGATTCCTTTGTCGTGCGCTTCCGCCATTCCCAGCGCCACCTTATGCACAATTGTGGCCGCAGCTTCGGCTGACAGCGGTTCGCCGGGGCGGACCAAGTCAGCCAGTTCCTTTCCTTCGATGAAGGCCATTGTCAGGTAATGAATCCCGTCGATCTCGCCGACATCGTGAACCGGGCAGAGATTGGGATGGTTCAGCGTGGCCGCCGCACGGGCTTCGCGGTAGAAACGTTCGAGCAATTCGTGATCGTTGTCCGATTCAAACTGCGGGATCTTCAGCGCCACCTGCCGCTGCAGCTGCGTGTCCTCTGCCAGAAAGACGGTTCCCATGCCCCCCTTGCCAAGGCGGCGAATGATGCGATAACGACCGAAGTTCCGAGCGATTTTCCCCGGTGTTTTCGTAACGCGTGGGGAACTGCTGGTCTCACGATTGGGACGCGGGGTCTCACCACCTGAGGCGGTATGCCGGGGCGACTTGCCCTGCCTTCTGCTCGGCCCTTTCGCGTCACCGCTCACAATCTTGCCCCCGCTTGTTCTGCCGCCGTACCTATCAGGCCGCTCCGGCAACGTGTTGGCAGTTCGGCGTGCAGGTCTCAACGGTTTGTCGTCATGACAATCGACCGGCTCTAGCACCCGCCCAACTGATGTGCATGGTACGGTAAGCAACCCTTCAACCGCAACCAGTTGGATCGCTTCTGCCCGACAACACCGACACGATTCTGCATCATGGTAAAACAGGTCAAACGATTGGGCGTTACCAGACGGCGTCATAATCCGTCGGCAACAAATTCCAACGGCGACCGTAGACGTGGACGCGTTTGGTTGGATCTCCGGTTGGTGTGACGAGTTGGCCGCCCGCATGACTCCATGCCAGAATTCCCCCGCTGAGATTCAGCACCGTCACCCCCCGCTGACGCAACTGGTCCGCAAAAAGTCCGCTGCGATAACCGATAGTGCAGTAAGTCACGACGGAGGCATCGCGACTGTCGCTGTGATCGCGTTCAAACTCTTTGACTGTGATTGCACCGGGAATCGTCGAAACGTCTCTCTCATTCGCATCGCGCACATCGACAACCAACACCTCGCCGTTCTCCAGCAGCGAGCGCAATTCGGCGGCGGTCACATCGGGAACATCACGGAATTCCCGCCGGTAATCGCGGTACATCTTCTCAATTTTCAGCACGGGAGCCTCTCCATCGCCAGCCATCATCGGTACGACAAAACGAAGCGTAGCCGCTATGGCCGATAGCAACAATGCGGTCGTTGCGCATCGATAGAAACGCACGGCAAACTCCGTGGGATTGAACGGGGGGAATTGATGGTGGAGAAAGATCCGCTCAGAACGAGCGGAATTGGGAGGGGGAAATCTAGCGGTTCCACGGGCGGCGGTAAACCGCAATTTCGGCGTGCAGAAACCCGGTTTTTTCAAAAAACCGGGTTTCTTGAGACATTCACCCCTTCACCACAAAATTCACCATGCGTCCCGGCACGACGATGACTTTCACCACCTGTTTGCCGTCCAGATTGGCTGCCACGGTTTCGTCGGCTTCAGCGGCTGTCTGCATGGTTGTCTGATCGGCATCGGCGGGGATCTTGATTTTCGCCCGTAGTTTGCCGTTCACCTGTACCGGGATTTCGATTTCTGATTCGACCAGATACTTCTCATCGAACTCCGGCCAGGGTGCGTAGGTCAGTGTGTCGGTTTCGCCCAGCAGTTGCCAACATTCTTCGGCAACATGCGGGGCGAATGGCGCAAGCAATTGCACAAACGGCTTCAACACCGACACGGGCCGCACGTCGTGCGAGCCGATGGCATTGGTGAATTCCATCATCCGGCTGATGGCCGTATTGAATGAGAGTTTTTCGATGTCCTCGGTGACCGCTTTGATCGTCTTGTGCAAAACCCGCGACTGTTCGGCGGTCGGTGCGGCATCCTGCACGGCGGCGTTCAGGCCAACATCGTCAGCGCGTTCGTCGGCAATCATCCGCCACACTTTGCCCAGAAACCGAAAGACACCTTCCACGCCGCTCATGTTCCACGGCTTCACCTGTTCCAACGGTCCCATGAACATCTCATACAACCGCAGCGCATCGGCCCCGCAACGATCAACCACATCATCCGGGTTGATCACATTGCCGCGCGACTTGGACATCTTGTGGGCACGACTCTCAACGATGATCGCCGGGTTCTCCTTCAGAACGAACTTCTCGCCCTTCTTTGTCACCTGTTCCGAATCAAGTTGGACTCGCTCGCCGTCAAAATTATCAGCGGGGACCTGCTCGACTGATAGCCAGTTTCCTGATTGATCCTTGAACCCGGTCAATTCCGCTTCCCCGAGAATCATCCCCTGATTCACCAACCGTTGAAACGGTTCGGGAATGCTGAGGTGGCCGCGGTCGAACAGGACTTTGTGCCAGAATCTCGCGTACAACAGGTGCAGCACGGCGTGTTCGGCACCGCCGATGTAGAGATCGACCGGCAACCAGTATTTTTCTTTCTCCGGGTCGATAAACTGCTGGTCGTTCTTCGGGTCACAGAACCGAATGTAGTACCAGCAACTGCCGGCCCATTGCGGCATGCTGTTGGTTTCGCGTTTGAGTTTCGTGCCGTCGTCGGCTGTCTTGAACAGCCACTCGTCCGGCGCTTCGTCCAACGGCGGATCGGGGCGGCCGTGCGGTTTGAAGTCGAAGTTCTCCGGCAGCGTGACCGGCAGTTCGGAATCGGCATCCGCCCGCAACAACCCGGTGAGGTTGCCGTCGTCGTCCAATTCGTGCCAGATGGGAAACGGTTCGCCCCAGAAGTGTTGCCGGCTGAACAGCCAGTCGCGCAATTTGTAATTGACCGCCGTCGAGCCGAGTCCCTGCTCTGCAAGGTCGGCAGAAATCTTCTGCTTGAACTCGTCGGTCGAAAGCCCGTTGTAATCACCCGAATTGATGGCCGTGCCGACGCCGACAAACGCGCATTCCTTCTCACCATCGACATCGCGTGCCAACGCCAATTCGTCCTTCGACGGCTTGTAACCTACCGGCGGCGCAACGACAGGCGTGATGGGAATATCGAACTCGGCGGCGAATTCCCAGTCGCGCAGATCGTGTGCGGGAACCGCCATGATTGCGCCGGTGCCGTAACTGATCAGCACGTAGTCGGCTACCCAGATGGGTACCGGTTCGCCACTGACCGGATTGATTGCATACGCACCAGTGAAGACGCCCGTCTTTTCTTTCGCAAGATCGGTGCGGTCGAGATCACTTTTGAGTGCGGCCTGCCGACAATACTCGGTCACCTTCTGTTGCTGACCGGCTGTCGTCAACCGTTCGACATACGGATGTTCTGGAGCGAGGACCATGTAAGTCGCACCGTACAAGGTGTCGGGGCGCGTGGTGTAGACGCGCAGCACATCGCTGCCCGCTTCCTGCGGCAGCCCGCCGCCGGAACGAATCGCCTTCCATTGCTCGAATCCAACCGGTGTCCCGAGTTCGGTCTGCAGTTCGGCGTTGGGCGCGCCGATGTAGAAATCCACCTCCGCACCGTGGCTTTTGCCGATCCAATTCCGCTGCAGCAACTTGATTGATTCGGTCCAATCGACGCCGTCGAGATCGTCACCCAAACGGTCGGCGTAGGCGGTAATGCGAAGCATCCACTGTCGCAGCGGCAATCGCTCAACCGGATGATCGCCGCGTTCGCTGCGGCCCTCGGCATCGACTTCTTCGTTGGAGAGCACCGTACCGAGAGCGGGACACCAGTTAACGGGCGCTTCGTGCTGATACGCGAGCCGATATTTGTCTTGGTACCGCCGCACGGCTTCTTCGCCCGAATCTTGAATTTCCGGCGGAATGGGCAGTTCAGAAATCGGCCGCCCGCGACCGATGCGTTGTTTACCGTCAGGACCGGTCCATTCACATGCCGCGTCGTACCAGGTGTCGTAAATCTGAAGGAAGATCCACTGCGTCCAACGGAAATAGTCCGGATCGGTCGTCGAAAACTCGCGGTTCCAGTCGTAACTGAAGCCGAGCATTTTCAACTGTCGGCGGAAGGTGTCGATGTTTTTGTACGTGGTGACACTCGGATGCGTGCCGGTCTTGATCGCGTGCTGTTCGGCGGGCAAACCGAACGCGTCCCACCCCATGGGGTGCAGCACATGTTTTCCCCGCATGCGGGCGAATCGACAGGTGATGTCGGTCGCCGTGTACCCTTCGGGATGTCCCACGTGCAGCCCATTTCCCGATGGGTACGGGAACATGTCGAGCACGTACAGCTTCTCCGGCCCGGTTGGCTCCTCGGGCGTTTTGAACGTCTCGTTCTCGTCCCAATAGGCCTGCCACTTGGTCTCAATTCGTTTCGGATCGTAACGGGGCATAGGATTTGTGGATTTCGGATTGTGGATTTCGGATTTCGGATTGTTCAATCGGGCAAAGCCCACGGGCAGCGCCCCGTGGGAATTCCAACAAGTGTAGTGACGCCCCCAGACATTGCAATTGCAGCCGTTCGCCCGCAGGGCTTTCATCGCCCCGCATCGTGTGGCAGAATAGACACAACATGGTATTAACGGTTCGCGGACCAATACAGATAAAATGGCGGCGCTGTGCCGCCTGCCAATTCAACTGAAAGAGAACAGATCGTGACCAACCCCATCCAATCGGCCGACCGTCGCTCGTTTTTGAAGTCATCGCTGCTGGGAGCCGGCGTTCTCGTTGGTTCCGGCATTGCGGCTCAAACCGCTCCGGCTGCCGGCCCGCTCAAGCGGCATAGCGGGCCGAGCATGAAACTCAGTCTGGCGGCCTATTCGTTCAATCGGTATCTCTCGAACCGGTTTCGCGCACCGAAGGCCGACGCCAAGATGACGATGCTCGACTTCATCGACTACTGTGCCGAGTTGGATCTCGACGGCTGCGAGTTGACCGGTTACTACTTCCCCCGCGAAATCACGCACGAATACCTGATGCAGGTGAAGCAGAAGACGTTTGCGTTGGGATTGGATATCTCCGGCACGGCCATCGGCAACGACTTCTGCAAGACCGGCGAGGCGTTGGAAGCGGAACTAAAAATGACGCGGGAGTGGATCGACTATGCTGCGACCATGGGCGCACCGGTGATTCGCATTTTCGCCGGCCGTGTGCCCAAGGGGGGCAATGAAACGGAATCGATTGCCCGCTGTGTCGAGGGTATCAATCAATCGCTGGTCTACGCCGCCGAAAAGGGCGTATTCCTGGCGCTGGAAAATCACGGCGGCATTACTGCGACTCCGGCACAGATGATGAAAATCATCGACGGCGTCAAACCGTCGCCCTGGTTCGGCGTGAACTTCGACGGCGGAAACTTCCGCACCGACGATCCCTACCGCGATCTCGAACAGATTGCCCCCTACGCAATCAACGTGCAAATCAAAACGGCGATCAGCCGCGAAGGGAAAAAGGAAGAGGCCGATTTTGAACGCATCGTCGGCATCCTGAAGAAAGCTGGATATCGCGGCTATGTGGTCCTGGAGTACGAAGAAAAGGACGAGCCGAGGGAAGCAATCCCCGGCTACATCGAACGGCTGCGCAAGTTGATCCGCGCTTAAGACGAATGATTCGCGCAGCTGCGATGCAACGCATCGCAGACGTTTCCACTACAGGCGTCTGCAACTCATAGAGTCGCAGCTGTGAAATCACATTGCCAACTCGGGAGGCGTGGCATGTCAGAAGAAGTTCGACGACGCGACGGCAAGTCTCGGTCGAAGTCCAAAGGCAATGTGCTGACGCATTCCAATTTGCACACGCACCTCAGCGGCGAAGTTTTGCTGTTCCTCTGTTTCAGCATTGCCGATGTCGTGCTGACATTCAAGCTGCTGCATCACGGCGGCCACGTCGAATCGAACCCGGTTGCGAAGTTTTTTATCGACAGTTGGGGTCCGAAGGGAATGGTCTACTTCAAATTCGTGATGGTGGCGTTCGTGTTCCTCATCGTGCAGATCATCGCCCACAAGCGAGTTGAGACGGCTCGAAAGCTACTAAGCTTCGCGATCCTCGCCGTCGGCGCCGTCGTCGCATACAGCGCCGTGTTGTACATGCGAGCCGTCTAAAGAGGGTTCGCAGTGACCGCCTTCATGCGGTTCGACCGTTTCCTGACAATCCGACACGCGGTCAGTCAGCTCACCCCAAACCACCGCTAAATCCGCTCCGGTGTGACCCATCTTGCGACGGCTTCCACGCGTGCGCGGTTGAGACGGGCCGGCAGCAACTGCTCGACGTTATCGATGGCGGCGCCTATGCCGAAGCGGATGGCGTTGATTGGAGTTCGGCCCCCTTGTAAAGCGACTGCGATCCCCGCAGCCAGACAATCACCGCAGCCGATCGGGTTCACCACGTTCAAGCCTTCCGGCGGACCCGCGCGAAACAGCCCGCCATCGAAGCCGATGATGACCGGGCGACTGCCGTCGGTCAGCACGACCCAATCGGCCCCCATTTCAATCGTCTGCCGGACTGCTGCGATCGCATCGTCATCGTTCGACAGATCCCGACCGAATGTCTTCCCCAACTCCTCGCGGTTCGGCTTCACCAGAAACGGCCGGTGAGGGAGCGCTTCCAACAATTCCGGCCCACGAATATCGAGGACGACGCGACAAATTGTCCGTTCCAGCAGCTTGCTGTAGAAATCTGTCGGCACTCCCGTCGGCAACGAGCCGCTGAGGACGACGATGTCCGCGTCTTGAGATTCTTCTGTGTATGCCGCTTCAAAATCGGCCAACGCCTGTTCCGTCGGCGTTCGCGACTCTTCAACCAGTTCGGTTGTCACGCCGGTGGATTTGTCGAGAATCGTTGTACAGACGCGCGTCGGTGTCTCAGTCACAATCCAGCGGGCATCGATTTCGGAATCGGCAAATTCCTGCCGAATCGCCTCGCCGCCAGATCCCCCGAGCATCGCCAGCGTGCGAAACTGTTCGCCCAGCGAATGTCCTGCGATGCCAACATTCAACACTTTGCCCGAGGCGCACCAGTGGGCCTCTTGCGCTCGATTCACCTCGCCCGATTGAAACTGATCGAACAACAAAATCTGCTGCCAGGCCGGCGTGAGCCCCGCGGCTAGAATCACAGCATCCCCTTTAGCAGGCCCAGAAGTTCTTTGTCGGAGAGTTCGCGTGGGTTGCCGCTCATGCTGTTGCCGCGCGAACTGGTCACAAGAGCGGGCAACTGCTCCGCCTGCACTCCGATTTCCGACAGTCGAGTTGGCACGCCAATCCGCTTGCCGATTGTCTCAATCGTCTCAATCGCCGCTTCCACCGCGTCGGTATCATTGGTCAGAGCTTGGCCGGTGAACAACCTGCCCAACTCGGCCAGTTCGCTTGCCCGAACATCACGGTTCACCCGCATTGCCACCGGCAACATGACGGCACAGGCTAACCCGTGCGGCACGCGGCAGTGAACCCCCAAAGCCGCCGCGACGCCGTGTGCCAATCCCAACCCCGAGTTGGCCAACGCCATGCCCGACAGCATCGACGCGTGTGACATGCTCTCTCGCGGGCCGCGCAAATGCCCTTCTTCCACCGCAGCGACAATGGACGGGACGGCCAATTTGAGGCCGGCAATGCAAAGCGCTTGCGGAATCGGCTGCGCGCGATTTGAGATAAAACTTTCGATCAATTGCGTAATCGCATCCATTCCGGTGTGTGCCGTCACTGTCGGCGGAACCGAAACGCTCAGTTCCGGATCGGCCAGCACAATATTCGGCACCATCATTTCCGATCGCAGACTCTTTTTGAACGGCGGATCGTAAGAAGAAATGACTGCGTTCTTGGTCGCTTCGCTGCCCGTTCCCGAGGTGGTGGGCATCGCCATCAATGGCAACGGTTGCCGTTCGATCTTCAGGCCGCGCCCAACACCTTCCAGAAAATCGACGACCGAATCTCCGCAACGATTCGTCGCCAGCGCTGCGGCCGCCTTAGCCAAATCGATGGCCGAACCGCCGCCGACGGCCAGCAGCAGATCACCGTCGCCGGCGTCACATTTTTGCAGCGAACTAACGACCTCATCAACGTCCTGCACCTCCGGTTCACGGGATACCATCGCCAATTGCACGGCATGAACTCCCGCTTCCCCCAGATACTCCGCAAGCTCGTCAATCACCCCGGCTGCTAACAATGTCCGCGAACCACAAACAATAAACGCACGTCGCCCCAGCGACGCCGCCAGCGTTCCCACTTCCGTACGTCGTCCCCAGCCGAAGACGATTCGCCCCGGCGCGAAAAAATCATAAGACAATGGTTTGGCCGCATTCATTTCGTCTGATCTCAATTCCACATTTGCTTCATTCATCGTCGGATTGGGTGCCAATGGCGTGTCGCCAGTGGCACCCAATGACACTCGGCCGCTCAATTTCGATCGGTTGTGGTGGCCACGACTTCGGGCGGTTGTATACAATAACACCTGTCGTTCCAAACCCGTACCTGCTTCGAGCCATAAAGGACTCGCCTCCATGAAACGAGTCAATCGTCTTGGATTTACCGCGTTGCCGACCGCCGTCGTACTGGGATTGCTTGCCGTGCTGTCCACGTTTCCCGTCTTCGGAGAAGCGGCGAACGAATCGGAATCGCGGCTGCTGAAAGATATCAAGTACCTCGCGTCCGACGAACTCGAAGGCCGCGGCGTCGGGACGAACGGCCTGAACAAGGCGGCCGATTTTGTTCGCAATGCCTTCCGCGAAGCCGGGCTGGACGTGACGACGGTTGAAGGAGAAGCATTTCAGCCCTTCACCATGACCACCGGCAGCAAATTGGGAAAGACCAACACGCTGGCGTTTACCGGACCGGACGGCAAGTCGATTGACCTGAAGATCAATGGCGATTTTCAAACCTGCTCGTTCGGCGCAGCGGGAAAATTTGACGGCGGCATTGTCTTCGGCGGCTATGCCATCGATGCAAAAGATGAGAAATACCAGGACTTCGCCGAAGTTGACCTGAAAGACAAGATCGTCATCATCATGCGGCGAAATCCCCAACAGGGAAACCCGCACGGCAAGTTCGGCGGAGGCGGACCGGTTTCAGTACATGCTTCGCTGCGAACGAAAGTCAGCAACGCGTTCGGTAAAGGGGCCGCCGCCATCCTGTTCGTCAACGATCCCTACAGCATTCGCAAGAATGCAAAGAACGATAACTCGTTGGTCGAAAAGGAAACCGGACGGTTGGTTGCTGCGGCCGAAGCATTGGTGAAGACGGACGCGAAAGACGCCGAGAAGACGGCTGCCGCCCGCAAGAAACTGGCCGAATCGGTCAAGCGGCTCAATGCGGCAAAAGTGGCAGCCGACAAAACGGATGACGACGACCCATTGATGCGATTTGGATACGGCGGCAATGCCAGCGGAAAATCGATTCCAATTTTGCACGTGACCGTGAAAGCCGTCGATCAGTTGTTGCAAGCGTCGCTGAAGAAGTCGCTGGCGGATCTGGAAGCGGAAATCGACAAAGACGTCAAACCACAAACTACAGCCCTGAAAGGATGGAAAGCGACCGGAGAGACGTCGCTCGAAGTCACCAAGGTCGAAGTCAAGAATGTCATCGGCGTGCTGGAAGGCGAAGGTCCGCTTGCCGACGAAACGGTCGTCATCGGCGCTCATTACGATCACGTCGGCATGGGCGGACGCGGTTCGCTCGCACCGGGAAGCAAAGCTGTACACAACGGTGCCGACGACAACGCATCGGGGACGGTCGCGTTAATTGAACTGGCCCGCCGCTTCGGTTCCCGCGATAAAAAGCCGGCCCGCCGCATTGTGTTTATCGCTTTCACCGCCGAAGAGCGCGGCCTGATCGGGTCGGCTCATTACGTCAAGAATCCAGTGTTCCCGCTGGAAAAAACCATCGCCATGTTGAACATGGACATGGTCGGCCGGGTGACCGACGACAAGCTGGTGGTGTACGGAATCGGCACGACCCCTCGATGGAAGAAGCTCATTGAAGCGGAAGGAAAGAAGCACAACTTCAAACTGACGCTGAAAGAAGGCGGCTTCGGCCCGAGCGACCATTCCTCGTTTTACGGGAAGAAGATGCCCGTGTTGCATTTCTTCAGCGGCACGCACAAAGATTATCATCGCCCCACCGACGACTGGGACAAGATCAACCTCGCCGGGATGTCACGCGTCGTTCAGATGGTCGAAGAGGTCGCCGACAGCACCATCGCCACCAAAGAACGGCCAAAATATATCGAAGTCAAACGGAAGTCGACGCAGGCACGCACCGGCAGCCGTCCCTACTTTGGCAGCATTCCCGACTTCGCTGAGAACGCCAAGGGCTACGCGATCATGGCCGTCGCCGGCGGCAGTCCCGCTGCGAAAGGTGGGCTGAAAGGTGGCGATGTGATCGTCGGCCTCGGCGGCCAGAAGATTGGCAACCTCAGCGATTTCGACTTGGCCCTGCGAAAATTCAAAGCGGGCGATGAAGTCGATATCGTCGTGCAACGCAAAGGCAAAGAAGTGAAGCTCAAGGTCATTCTCGGCAAGCCGCGTTAAACAACCTTGGTCGTTTCCAACCGCGCGTAGACAAGGCCGGGTGAATTTCACCCGGCCTTGTTGCATTACTCGCTGGCTTTAGTCTTCTTCGTCCACGTCATCCTTGGTGTCATCGACAGCCTTCTTGTCTTCCTTAGGAGCGTCCGCCGTCGCCTTTTCTGGTTTGGCTTCTGGCTTGGCTTCTGGTTTCGCCTCTGGTTTCGCCTCTGGCTTTGCTTCTGGCTTGGCTTCTGGTTTGGCTTCTGGTTTGGCTTCTGGCTTTTCCTCGGGCTTCGCTTCCGGTTTGGCCTCGGGATCTTCGGCCGGCTTCTTCAATTCAGGACCTTCCGGCGTTTCCTCAGGTGTGGCTTCAGGCGTTTCTTCCGGTGTTTCCGCAGGAGTTTCTTCCGGTGTTTCTTCCGGTGTTTCCGCAGGGGTTTCTTCTGGTGTTTCCGCGGGTGTGCCGTTACCGTTGCCGTTACCATTTCCGTTTGGTGCAGGAGTTTCGGCACCACCACAACCTACGGCAAAGACCGTCAACGCGACCAAAGTCATCAAACTCATCAGCTTCTTCATGGGTCTCTCCTTGTTAACATTGTGTTCGATCATCACCGACAGATTCCATAGACGGCTGCAACCGTCACTGTGGTCCCCTCAATTCGTGTCATTAGAAGCAGAGACGCGCGAATTTGCCATTCTATTCCCGGTTTTTCCCGAGTTTCCAAAGATTCGTGAGAACGATTTTCACCTCGAATTCGTATGATGAAAGAGTGAGCACCACCCCGCCGACTCGACGGGTCGACTAAATTATTGCTACCGTAAACGAAAAATCGCACGTCTTCCGGGAATAAACCGAGCCGGAAACGGATCACTTGTTCGAGAGATGATCATGGCCGACGGTTCAGCCGCGTCCTTACTTGCCCAACTGGTGCAGCAGCATTATGCAGCGCTGTACCGGTATGCGTTTCGTCTGTCGGGCAAATCGGCGGATGCGGAAGACCTCGTTCAGCAGTCGTTTCTCACCGCTCACCAGAAAATCGACCAGCTCCGCGATCCGCAAAACGGGAAAGCGTGGCTGTTCACAATCACACGCAATGCCTACTTGAAAAGTCTGAGAGGAAACACGGGAACGAAGCTGCTTTCACTCGAACATGCTCCCGAGCCGGGGGAAGAGTGTCCGCAGGATATCCGCCTCGACAACGAACAACTGCAATCGATATTGAACGAGTTAGAAGAAGAGTTTCGCACTCCACTCATCTTGTTCTACTTCGAGCAGTTCAGTTATAAGGAAATCGCTGAACAGATGGACGTGCCGATTGGCACTGTGATGAGCCGGTTGGCACGCGGCAAGACACACTTACGGCAAAAGCTGGCATCGTTTCAGCCAGCGGGAAGCCAACAAACCTGAAAGCCCGATGGATCGACCAATCACGAAAGATGATCACAATGGATTGTCGAACGGCGTTGGAAATTCTGGAAGTGGTCCGCCCCGACACCGGCGATCTTGATGATCCCGAGTTGGCCGAGGCGGCTGCGCACATCGAATCGCATGCCGAATGCAAAAGTGAGTTTCTGCGCCGTCAGCAGTTGGACCGGGAAATTGGTTCGGCCATGCGCGACATTCCCGTGCCGCATGATTTAGAAACCCGCCTGCTCGCGGACTTGGCAGAGCGTTCCGAAACGGCCGACGTTGCAGAGACTGTTGCCGCGCCAACAGCTAAGCCAAAAGCCGCATTGCAGCGGCGCAGCTGGATGAGCCTGGTGGTGGGGACGGCGGCCTCCCTCGCCATCGGCGTTATCGGCTGGCAGCTTCTCTCAGGAAGTTCGACACACGTTGATGCGGTTCAGGTTGCAACATCGATCACCGGCCGGGATCCCAATTTCGACGGCCTGACGGAATACGGTGGTGATGATTCCGAATTGCCTGCCGACTGGGAATCGCTTCCGAAAGGGCTAGCGATTGACGGACCGAAGTCGTACGCGTACCAACAGGCAGACGGGGCGAAATTGGCAATTGCAATGTATCAGTTTCGCTTCACACACCGCCGAACTCCTGTGACGGGTTACCTGCTGGTTCTGCCGGTGGACTCGGTGAATCCCCCGCCGACCAACACAGCGCTCCCTGCGGGCGCCGGTAGTGGGATCACCTCGGTAAGTTGGACAGACGGCGATTTTGTCTATGTCTGCGTCATTCCGAAGCGGGGAGGCCACTTCCGACGGCTCGGCCGCCTGCTCGACCGCGGAATGACATAGCAGATTTCGGCCTAAAATGGCGGCAAATCGGCCGTGAGGCTGAACCCCGAACCGTCATTCATCCGATAGAATCGATACCGGCCTCCGCCTATTGCGCCGACGGTCGGTGCCTGCAGCATGTTGACACTTAATGTGTCGTCCAGCTGCGTTGGCGGCGCGGGATGTCGGATCGGGGTGATCACCCAAAGCGGCGGTTGACCCCCATCGTCTGGAGATCGCGATGCGAAGTCTTTACGCGGGTCTTGGTTTCATCTTACTGTTGGCTGCCCCCGAGGCAGCGTCGGCACAAGCGGCATTTACCGTTACGCGGCCAACGGCAAATGACATCGCCCGTCCCACCCCCGATACAGACGATACAATTCTGCGATATCGCCGCACGTCTGCCCAGCAGGAACTGATATTCCGCCGTGCCGCTCGCGCTGCCGCATTGCGTGAGGCCCGCATTCAATCGCGCCGTCGAACCGGCCGTTCCGCATCGAGGCCGAACATGCGATCCGTTCGCCCACAAATCCCCTGGTTCGGTCGTTGGCAAACGTCCTACCCGACAGTCTCATATCGCCGCTAGCACTGATCGATTGTTGAAATCGGCGCGTACCGTGCGGACGAGGGACCGGTGGGTTGACACCCTCTGCTCGCCAACTAATGTCGCGCGACCGTTTCTTATAGTACGGCGCGAATCCGCTTGAGGAACTCGGCGTTGGTTGGGAACTTCTTGAGCGTACTGATCAACTGCTCCATGGCCTCGACGGTGCTGAGTGAAACGAGACTGCGACGAAGCATAACGACGCTGTCTAAAGTTTCCTCTTCGAGAATCAACTCTTCCCGCCTGGTGCCGGAAAGTTGAATATCGATTGCCGGCCAAATACGGCGGTCGGCCAGTTCCCGGCTGAGGACCATTTCCATGTTGCCGGTCCCCTTGAACTCCTGAAAGATCACCTCGTCCATCCGGCTACCGGTGTCGATCAAAGCGGTGGCGACGACCGTCAGCGATCCTCCCTCGTCAAATCGACGTGCCGTTCCGAACATCTTCTTGGGAATGTCGAGCGCCTTAACGTCGAGGCCGCCCGACATGGTGCGGCCCGTGTTGCCGACCCATTTGTTGAAGGCACGTGCCGTCCGCGTGATGCTGTCCAGGAGAATAAAAACATCTTTGCCGGCTTCGGCAAGGCGTTTTCCTCGCTCGATAATTAGCTGGCTGAGCCGAATGTGACTTTCGACTTCCCGGTCCATCGAAGAGGCAACAACCTCACCTTTGATGCGGCGCTGCATTTCGGTCACTTCTTCCGGGCGTTCGTCGATCAGCAAAACGATCAGTTCGACTTCCGGATGGTTTTCGCTGACCGAGTCGGCGATGTCCTGCATCAGGAGCGTTTTTCCGGTACGCGGAGGCGCGACAATGAGTGCCCGCTGACCTTTTCCAATCGGCGTGAGAAGATCCATGACGCGCATGGTAATCGGCGCTGCACCGCGTTCGAGGCGGATTTGCTCGCAGGGATTGACGGGCGTCAGTTCGTCAAAAAGCTTGATCTCCTGATACTCTTCCAGAGTGCGGCCGTCGATGGTTTCAATCGTTTTGAGTCGCGGCCCCTGATCACGTGATCCGGATCCGACCTCACCCCGAATGAGAATGCCTTCCCGCAGATTGTGTTTTTCGATGTGCGAGCTTGAGACAAACGCATCGCTTCCCTGCGCAATATAGTTCTTCTTGGGATCGCGCAGAAATCCGTAACCCTTGGGATGCAACTCGAGCACACCTTCAATGGTCCCGGTCACTTCTTCGCCGTTTTGGCTCTTGGTCTGCGGTCGCCGTGACCGTGACGAGCGGTTGTTGCGCGAGCCACCTTGTTTGTTGCGTGCATCCCCTTCGCCTCCGCCACCTCCACCACCTCTGCGTCGCCGCCGACGTCGACGTCTGCCGGTTGTGGAACCACCACCGCTGCCGTCGCCACTCTTGGGCCGACCACCGCCCTCATTGCTTCGTGGTGGTCCTCCACCATCGTCTGCCAGGACGACACTGGAACTCTCCGCCACGCCCACGACGCTACCGGCAGTTTCGTTCTTTGGAAGCTGTCGGTCATCGACCGTCTGGTCTCGCTGCTCACGCACCGCGTCAACAACCCGCTTGGAGCGCCGCCCTGATCGGACCGACGTGCTGGCACTGTTAGAACCCATTAAGAACTTCCATCCTCAAAACCATGAAATCAAAAACCGAGCTACTAAAACGCTTCCTGCAGAGACAACGCAAAGCCGGTGTTTTCAAACCCTTCAAATCCATAACTCACGCGCCGCCACAGACGACTTCGCAGGCCAGGCAAACAGTTCTGCCGTTTTCCCATATTTGCGCGCAGACAATTGTTTCGTTTGAGTGACGACCGAATCATCTGGTGATCAACGCCCGATCTGGCAACACCCGTCGAAAATCCCCAATGGGGAATTCCAATGGCCTGAGCGGTATGAGACAGTTACTTCCCCGCCAAACAACCAACCACCGTAGGATGGCGCCCAGATGGACTCGCCCGGTGAATCTTGCCGCTGACATTTCCAGCGACGCGTGCGCGAGAGCCACATCCAAAAGCGGGGGCAAACAGCCAGTCATCGGGTCAACTTGATTTTCGCAACTCGTTTATTAATCAACGCCCACTCAATCAATTCACCGAGTGGGGGAGCAACGAGGACCGCGAAGTCTGATCAACTGACTCCAAGACTCACACCATCATAACTTTTGTTGCGTTTCTGTCAATTCTAGCTCCTGATGATTTTGTCGAAATCCACACTTTTCGTGACTTTCTGGAAACAGCCGGATTTGTCTGATAATCTGGAGAAATCACGTCGTTCGGTAAATCAGCACTCGTCCGCAAAATCGGACAGGCTTCTGTCACACGGCAGATTTGGTCCGAACCGAGCCAAATCCTGTTCTGGCCCAAGTCTGAGTGGCAAGCTCTCGCCAACAGCAATACCAATTGCCTCTCGAATCGTTTGTCTCAATCACCATTGCCGCCGCTGGCGCGCTCGCACGAAATTCTTTCAGCTAACGCGATTTCTCAGCCGGACCACTTTCCATCTTCCATCAGCTATCCATTCTCCATCAATTGAGATTCACCATGACGCAACGACATTCTCAGCAACAAGTCGATGGCCACCGCCGCGGAATGCATCGACTGTATTGCAGTGTAACGATTGGTCTCATAATCGTCGCAGCGATGTCGGGCAAAACAAATGCGCAATCCGCGCGCACCGTTGGATTTCGGCAGCGCGCATTCGCAATCGTCCACGCCACTGTCGTCACACGTCCCGGTGAGGTCTTGAACAACACCGACGTGCTGATACGCGATGGTGTCATCGTTGGCATCGGACAGTCGCTGAAGATTCCGGCCGACACCGAAGTGATCGACGCGACGGGAATGTCTGTGTATGCCGGCTTTATCGATGCCGGCACGGCCGATACGATCGATTCCAACCGGCTGCCCAAACCGGTTCCGGGCCGCAAGGTCGATTTCACCCGCTACGTTCTTGCTGCAACAAGGCCCGACAACCGACACAGCTTCACACCAGAGTTCCACGCGGCCGATGCGTTGAAGAGCGATGCAGCCACGCCCGAATCGTTTCGCAAAAACGGTTTCACTTCATTCCATACGCTACCCAACGGCAAAGTGGCTTCGGGACAGGGAGTTCTCACCGACAGCAGCGGCCGGCCACTGCGTGAATCGCTTTTGGCCGAAAACACGCTGGCGGAGTTTCGATTGTTTGCTCCATCGGGTGGCTCATACCCATCGACGCTTATGGGGGCAACGGCTCATTTGCGGCAAGGTTTCCTCGACGCGCAGCGATATCGTGTGCACCACGATTTGTATGCCGCTGGAAAGCCCGGCGTTGGGCAACCGCCCGTGGACCGCACTTTGGCAGCGCTCGACCGACTGCTGCATCGGAAACAGCGGGCCATCTTCCGGGCTGACACCCGCGACGAAATCCACCGCGCATTGAACATCGCGCAAGAGTTCAACCTTCAGACCGCCATTTGGGGCGGTCGGGAAGCGTGGCGAGCCACGATGCGACTCAGCAAATACAAAGTCGATGTCATC
Source organism: Planctomycetaceae bacterium (assembly GCA_018699955.1). GTDB lineage: Bacteria > Planctomycetota > Planctomycetia > Planctomycetales > Planctomycetaceae > JABISG01. Next base: position 33,150 of record JABISG010000064.1, read on the forward strand.
GCCGAAATCAACTTTGGCAGTGAGCCGAAGGTCGCCGCTCCCGAAACAACCGACAAGCTGGTTGCCGATGTGAAATCGCCCCTACGAGTTCAGGAAGATGAGTCGGCCCGTTGGAAAGAACGTGTCGCCGGACTCGCCGCCTTGCGTGCCGCAAAAGTCCGCATCGCCATCAGCAGCCACGGTTTGAAAAACCGCGCCGACGTGTTGAAGAATCTACGGTTAGCGATTGACGCCGGTTTATCGCGCGACGACGCGCTGGCTGCCTTAACGTCCGACGCCGCCGCGATTCTCGGTGTCGAAGATCGGCTGGGAACGCTGGCCGTTGGAAAACTGGCGCACATCGTCGTACTAACCGGCCCGTTCGATCATGAAGACGCGAAGCTCCGCCACGTCTTCACCGGCATCACAAAGACGGATTACAACGACGAAGCAAAACCGCTGACAGCTGAGACGGCGGCTGATCCAAACAGCATCGTGGGGTCATGGAATCTGTCGATCGAATCGGCCGCCGGAGAACAGACCGCAACACTGACGCTAACGCAATCGGAGGACAAGCTTGCCGGCACCTTCTCCAGCGATCAGGGAGACGGTGAAGTCGCTTCGGGCAACATCGATGACAAGCAGGCGTTCCAACTTGTGGTCAACATCGGGACCGGTTCAGGTACGTTGGCATTGAAGTTTTCCGGACGCCTGAAGGAGGGGCAAATCGAGGGTGAACTCAAGTCGGCCTTCGGGGCGGCGACCAAATGGTCGGGCGAGCGAGAGACAAACGCTGCCGAGCAGAATCCTGGTCTGGTGCAACTCGGGGCTCCCGTTGTTGCGCCAATCCCCAACGCTGCCACGAAGAACGAACGGCCAACAGAATTGGAATCGGACCGTCTGCGTCGAACAATTCAAACCGGCGGCAACGTCTTCATCAAGAACGCAACCGTGCTGACGGCAACGGCCCAGACGCTGCCGAACACGTCGATTCTGGTGAAGAACGGCAAGATCGCCGCCATCGGCAAGAATCTGAAACCGGAACCGGGAATGAAGGTCATCGACGCCACCGGCCGGTTTGTTATGCCGGGCATTATCGACACGCACAGCCACATCATGATTACCTCCGGTGTCAACGAATCGACGCTGTCCATCGTTCCGGAAGTCCGCATCAAGGATGCCGTGAACAGCGCCGACACGTCGGAGTATCGCGCGTTGGCCGGCGGTGTGACTGCGGCGCGGCTGCTGCACGGTTCGGCCAATGTCGTCGGTGGGCAAGATGCCGTCGTCAAATTGCGATACGGCAGCACGGCCTCCGAACATATTCTGCACGACGCGCCGCAAGGCGTGAAGTTCGCCCTTGGTGAGAATGTTAAGTATCGCACGACGCGTTTTCCCAATACCCGGTTGGGAGTTGAGGCGACTTTGAACCGCGCGTTCATGGAAGCCATCGATTACCGCCGCGTGCAAATGGAGTACGAACGCAAGAGGGCTGCCACGTCGGAAAAGCCAAATTCTCTGCTGCCGCCTCGCCGCGACCTGCGCCTGGAAGCGCTGTCGGACATCGTCAATCATCGCAAGTTTATCCATTCGCACTGTTATCGTTCCGACGAAATCCTGATGCTGTTGCGCGTCACTTCCGACCTGGGCATTCGTGTCTGGTCGCTGCAGCACGTGCTGGAAGGTTATAAGGTCGCGCCGGAAATTGTGGCTCACGGAGCCAGTTGCAGCACGTTCGCCGACTGGTGGGCGTACAAGGTCGAAGCATTCGATGCCATCCCCCACAACGCGGCCCTGTTGAAAGAAGCCGGGGCAAATATCGTTATCAAAAGTGATGACCGGGAACTGGTGCGTCACCTGTATCTCGAAGCGGCCAAGACGGTTCGATACGGAAACATGCATCCCGATCACGCCCTGCAGACGATCACACGCAACTCGGCCCGCGAGTTGGGACTGAATGACCGAATGGGAACGATTGAAGTTGGCAAAGATGCC
>JABISG010000060.1 GCA_018699955.1 Planctomycetaceae bacterium
CAAATACTCGTGCGCACACGATTCACACAAGTGCAGGACATCGACGACGCCCTCACGCAACTCGGTGATATGCAGCGTGGCCGGTTTTGAGCAACGGCTACATTTCTTCATCGAAGTGAACCTGTCCAATCACAACTGCGTCAATTGAGAAACGTGCGGCCATGTCGCGTCGCAAGTCGCAATCGGCAATCAACCACCATCGGCAGTGGGGCCGCCAGCGACAGGCCGGTGTAATTCTAGCGTTGCCCCCAGCGCTGTCAAGCGACGCCCGTGCGACAGATTCCGACGTAACAACTGACTGATATTGCGGATGGGGCGAAATCCGCCATCCCGCCGTTTCCCCCGTGGAATGGTTTAGAACGCAAATCACGTAGTGAATTCACTACACGTCGATCGGCGGCTATCATTGCGACATGACCATTAGCTGCGATGCAATGCATCGCAGCGTCACGAGTCAGGACCCGTTCACAACGGCTGCGATGCATTGCATCGCAGCTAAGATTTATTCCATCGTAGCAAACCCATGAAGCACCGCCCCGATTTCGATGAATTCTGCCAACTGGCTAAAGAAGCCGATCTGGTCCCCGTCTATCGGCAACTCGTATCCGACACGCTGACGCCGCTGACCGCGTATTGCAAGATTCAATGGGGTCCGTGTTCGTTTCTGTTCGAGAGTGTGATCGGCGGCGAGAAAATCGGCCGTTACAGTTTTCTCGGGTCCGATCCGTTCCTGCAGCTTGAAGCCTACGGCAACCAAATCGTGGTCACTCGTGACGGAAACCAGGAGCGATTCGACTGCGATGACCCGCTGAATGAGCTTGGCCGGAGGCTGGATGAATACAAAGCCGTTCCCCTGCCCGGTCTGCCCCGGTTTTTGGGCGGCGCGGTTGGGTACGCCGGCTACGACGTCGTTCGCTACACGGAGAACTTGCCGAACGCGCCGGAAGACGACCGCCGTTTACCGGACATGTCGTTTGCATTTTACGATCGGATGGTCGTCTTCGATCAGATCAACAAGACGGTGCTGGTCGTGGCGTATGCGAAGGTCAATGAAGGCGATTTGCGCGAACAATATAACCGCGCATGCGGCCGGGTCGATGACATTTGCCAACAGTTGCAGCAGGGGGGAACCGATCTGCAGTTGACCGATATCGCCGTCGAAAGCGATGTCGCTTCATCCTGGACATCGAACTTCGCCCAAAAGGAATATGAGGCGGCCGTTGAATCGTGTCAGGAGTACATTCGTGCGGGCGACATCTTTCAAGTCGTGCTGAGCCAACGGCTACAACATGAAACGACGGCGCGGCCATTGGACATTTACCGCGCGCTGCGCGTGGTGAATCCCAGTCCTTTCATGTTCCTGTTGAAGACCCCGACGGTGACATTGGTGGGAAGTTCGCCCGAGATTATGGTCCGCGTGGAAGACGGCAAGGCGACCGTGCGACCATTGGCGGGAACGCGCCGACGCGGCCAAACAGAAGAAGAAGATCAGGCGCTGGCCGACGAATTGCTCGCCGACCCCAAGGAGCGGGCCGAACACGTCATGCTGATCGACTTGGCGCGAAACGACGTGGGGCGGGTGGCCGAATATGGCAGCGTGGAATTGAGCGACGTGATGGTCGTCGAGCGTTACAGTCACGTCATGCACATTACGTCGAATGTCCGTGGGCAACTCAAAGAAGGAACGACGGCGTTAGAGGCATTACGCGCCGCATTGCCGGCCGGCACGGTCTCAGGAGCACCGAAAGTCCGGGCGATGCAAATCATCGACGAACTCGAACCGCATCGACGCGGACCGTACGCCGGCGCCGTCGGCTACATCGACTTTACCGGCAACATGGATACCTGCATCGCGTTGCGAACGTTAGTCATGCAGGGCCAGACGGTCTACATCCAGGCCGGAGCCGGCATCGTCGCCGACAGCGTCCCCGCCAACGAATATCAGGAAACGTTGAGCAAAGCCAAAGGATTGGAAAAGGCGATTGAAGTCGCGGAACAGCAGCTTTGACAGAGAGAGTGTAGCTGTTAGTGCGAAGTGGGCAGCAGCCAACTGATGACTGTTGCTACATCGAAAATTGAAATAGAGGCTGTGATGATGGATCGTATTTGGAGCGTTTATCTTTCCGGTGAGATTCACAGCGACTGGCGGGAGCAGATTCGCCGCGGTGTGGAAGACGCCGACCTGCCGGTGGAGTTCTGTGGGCCGGTGACCGATCACAGTTCCAGCGATGACTGTGGCGCTGTCACTCTCGGCGAAGAAGAACAGCCGTTCTGGCGCGACCATAAATCAGCAAAGGTCAACGCGATTCGCAACCTCACATTGATCGACTCGGCCGACATTATTGTTGTGCGATTCGGCGATAAGTACCGGCAGTGGAACGCCGCGTTCGATGTCGGCTACGCCGCCGCATTAGGCAAGCCGATCATCACGCTGCATTCGCCGGAACTGATACACGCGCTGAAAGAAGTCGATGCCGCCGCGCTGGCGACAGCGGAAACCCCCGATCAGATCGTGAACGTACTCGGTTACGTCATCACCGGAAAACTGAGGGGCGGTTCGTAATGACCGCCAAACTCCAAACCACATCACTTCTTGCCGAGTGCGCGTTGTTGCCGGAAAAACTCCTGCAGCAGGTGGCGACACTCATCTTTGAGGACGCCGCCGATGACCGTCGCGCGGTGGTTCAGTCGGGCGTCGTCGGTAATTTGAAATAGCGTATGGCAACCGCCCCCTTTCGGATCGGTTGTGCCGTAAATCACCGTCGGCATTCGCGCCTGCACAATTGCGCCGGCACACATCGGGCAGGGTTCCAACGTGACGTACAAGGTGCAGTCCAGCAGCCGCCAACTCCCCAGAGTCTCGGACGCTTGCGTGATCGCGATCATCTCGGCATGCGCCGTCGGGTCGTTCAGGGCTTCACGTTGATTGTACCCTTCGCCGATGACGCGGTCCCCATGCACAACCACCGCCCCCACCGGCACCTCATCCTGCTCGAACGCCACACGCGCCTGATTGAGCGCAGCATGCATCCAACGGTCGTGCGGTTGTAATGGATTTGGAGTCGGAGTAATCAATTCTGGCTCTTCGATGCGGGGGTGTTGTCGTGCTGTGAATCAGTAAGCGACTCAAGTGTAACCGTCGTCGAATGACGCGACAACATGCGACGTTTTTCGACGGAGAGCCGTTTCTCCAAACATTCTATCGGCGTCGGAGCGTCTCTCTTGCCATACTTTCCTGTTGCCGCGTCAACGGCGGTGCGTGATCGGGGATCAACGTAATGTTTCCCCACTTGCCATTCCGTTTGTCCGGCATGCGATCAAAGAACTCCGGCGGAACACCCGCCCAATCGCCGGTCGATGAGACCGCATTGAACCCACTGAATATTTGGCCCGAATTGAACATAAAGCCTTCCCGCAACACATCGGGTACATGGGGAACAAACCCGCCCGAAATTTCATGAGTCTCTCCCCACTGGGAATTCCATTTCCCCCGAAACACCCACAAGCGATCATACTTGTCGAAGCAGAAAAACCACTCTCTTTCACCTTCGAACTCAAAAAGAAGGGTTTCCACAGAGGATGGAATGAAATAATGCCGCCTTTTCGAGTTGAGCCGAGTCAGCCGAATGTTGCCCTCTTTCGTCTCAGTTATCTTGAGATGAAAGCTACCGTTGGGCGAGAGATACTGCCCCGGTTGATCGACGATCTGCCCGGCTGTCAGATTTCGAGTTCGCAGGGCGGACAAAACTCCCACGACAGCAACGGCTACAAATACAACGGCGAGCCATACCAGCCAGCGCCTCTTCCGCAACGGCGCGGCAAGTTCCGGTTCCACCGCGCCGTCACCGTCGGTCTTATTGCTTTCCACGGCTGAATTGTCCTGTATGATCGCTCGTGAAGATGCGGTTCTCCTGATCCACTTCGCTTCGCCGCCGGTTACTCGCCCAGATTCCCGTCCACGCGCGACTCTTTCAGTTTTCCATGATCGCTCTCGACATCCACCAGCACGTTGTCGGCGAACAGAATGCCGCGGCTTGGTTCGCCCTCGGCGGACACCGCTTTGGGTTTGACGTCGGCAAACAGGTTGCCCGAGACCGTGACGTTCGACGTTCCTTCGAGCGTCATGCCGGCGGCGGCGAGGTCTTCGGTGCCGCGACGGACTTTGCCGTCGCCGACGTAACTGTTGGAGAAGTTGTTGCCGGTGACGGTGATGCGGCCGCTGCCCGGGCCGATTCGCAGGGCGTGCGTTTTCATGATGGTGAAGGTGTTCGCGCTGACCGCACAGCCGTGGGCGTCGCGGAGATCGATGCCGCCGCCATCGTGGGCGATGATGTTGGCCGAGAGCGTGTTGCCGTAACAGTCGCGGTCGAGGATGATCGCCGTGCCGTTGCACTCCTCAATCATATTGCCCGAGACGACCGAGCCGTAGGTGTTTTCAATCACAACGCCGTGACCGAGATGATCGTCGAGGCAATTGCCCGTCATGCAGAGGTTGAAGCCGTCGAAGCAATGCAGCGCGTCCTGGTTTTCTTCAAACTGGTTGGCCGAAACGACAATGTCGTGGCAGCCAATCAGGTTCAGCCCGGTCGCCTTGTTGTAGGTGATGAGGCAATTGGAGACGCGGGGGTCTTCGTAACAGAAATCGAGCCGAACGCCGTCGCCGCCGTGATAGCTGACGCTGACACCCTGCAGCAGAATCTCGTTGACCAGAATCGCCTCGATGCCATGACCGCTTTTCTCGTTTCCAGTGATACGGAAGTTGCTCAGCATCACCCGCCAGAGCCGGTCATCCTTTTTGACCTTCTTACCATCGGGATGTTGGATAACGAGTGCCGGTTTGCCGGCGGTGTTGACGTTCTTGATGTGCGTCGCCGTTCCCGCCCCTTGAATTAAGACGTCACTGCGAGAAAGGACCAACGGTTCGGTGATTTCAAAGGTGCCTGCGGGAAGATTAACCACGCCCCCTTCGGCAGGCAGGGCGTCAAACGCGGCCTGCAAACTGGGAAATTTGGCGGCATCAATCGCCGGCCGCGCACCAGGCAGACCGCCGTCCGATTTCGCGACGTCACTGCGAGCCGACCAGGTGGTGAATAACAAAACCGCACAAACGACGGCGAGGATTGCAGGAAACAGGTTGCGACGCATGGTGAGAACTCCTGAGTAAATGAGAGCCGTTTTCTGAGAAAGAAGAAACACTGGCAGAAAAGATTCTTGACGCAAAGGGGCAGAGATGCAAAGGATGCGCAAAGCAAAGTCGATATTTTGAAAACTGTCAGCGCTCCTTGTGATTCAACGACCGCAGTCGCCTGCTTTGAAGAGTCTCTCGGGCGGTCTTCGTGGAATTCTCTTTGCGAGACTTTGCACCTTGGCGACTTTGCGTCAAAAACCGAAATCCTTACGCGACCCAAAGATCATAGCACGGCCGGCCCGTCGGTGGCCATGATTTGCCGGTTGACGCTCATTTCAGTCATCGCTAGTCTGCCGACATGAATACCGTCGCCTATCCGCTCTTTGCACGCCGCGACCTCGATGGCTTCTTTGGGCTGTTCATCGACAATCTGGTGCAACTATTGCTCATCGTTGTGCTGTGCGGCGTGTGCGGAATCTCGCATAACTCGCCGTTGCTGGTGGGATACATTCTGCCGGGGGCGGCAATCAGTATTCTGCTGGGCAATGTTTTCTACGCGTGGCAGGCGCATCGGTTGGCGAAGCGGGAGAACCGCAGCGATGTGACCGCCCTGCCCTACGGCATCAACACGCCGTCGCTGTTGGTCTACGTCTTCTTTGTGATGGTGCCGGTTTACAACGGGTCGAATGGCAGTGCCCGCTTGGCGTGGCAGATGGGCTTACTCGCCTGCCTGGGTAGCGGTTTGATTGAGTTGGCCGGTTCGTTCGTGGCCGAAAGAATTCGCCGCAACACGCCACGAGCCGCTTTGTTGTCAACTTTGGCGAGCATCGCGATTGGTTTCATTGCGATGAAATTCGCGCTGGAAGTCTTTCATCGCCCGCTGGTGGCGATGTTGCCGTTGGCGGTGATTCTCATCACGTATTTCTCGCGCGTTCAGCTTCCATTGGGATTGCCGGGCGGATTTGTCGCCGTGCTACTGGGAACGCTGTGCGCGTGGACGCTGCCGTTCTTCCTTCCCGAATCGGTCGCCGGACCGGCGATGAGCGTGGACGCCGTCAAAGAAGCCGCCGCACAGAGCGCGTGGCATTGGCCGCAATTTGCTGGCGGTGAGATTTTCGAGTTACTCTCGCAGCCTTCAACGTGGCTGCGTTATCTGTCGGTCATTGTGCCGATGGGGCTGTTCAACGTCATCGGCAGCCTGCAGAACATCGAGTCGGCCGAGGCGGCGGGCGACAGTTACGACACGCGAAGTTCGCTGGCGGCCAACGGCGTGGGGACAATCGTCGCCGCCTGTTTTGGCAGTTGCTTCCCCACCACAATCTACATCGGCCACCCCGGTTGGAAGGGATTGGGAGCGCGGGCCGGCTATTCGACGTTGAACGGAATCGTTGTTGTTGCGATTTGCCTCACCGGCACCGTCGGGTTGATCAGCCGCGTGGTGCCGATGGAAGCGGGCATCGCGATTGTGTTGTGGATCGGCATTATCATCACCGCCCAGGCATTTCAGGTCACGCCGCGCGAACACGCACCGGCAGTCGCCATCGGCCTGTTCCCCGGCATCGCCGCCTGGGGTTGGACGGTGACACAGGGGGCATTTATTGCCGCCGGCGGGAAGACGATTCAGCAGCTATTGCAGGTCTCACAGAATTCCGACGTCAACGGTTTCCTCATTCACGGCATGATTGTGATGGAACGTGGCTTCATTTTCACCTGCATGTTTCTGGCGGCAATTGCAGCGTTTCTCATTGATCGCAAATTCTACGTAGCGGCAGCATGGTCGAGCATCGCCGCACTGTTTGCCGCATCGGGACTGACGCACGCGTATCAGGTGTTCGGTGGGAACATCGTCGATTTCCTGTTCGCGTTTCAGCAACCGGTCGAAGGCGCGCTGGCGTTTCGCAGCGTCGGGATTGCGATTGGTTACCTCTTGTTCGCCGCAATCTTCACCGCCGCCGGTTTCTATCACGCCCGCCAAGGCGAGCCGGGGGCTTAATGCCCCCGGACGTGTTCGAGCAATCAATGCGAGGAGACTCTGTGAACTCCCGACGGCATAAAGCCGACGGCTCGCGTTGGGGGGAGAAGTCGCGTTGGCGTCAGAAAGTGTAGCGGGGATTTTGTGAACGTCCGTAGAATGCAGGGGGATGATCAGGACACGGGTCGCCTCGATCAAACGTCACCGCACCGCCGAGAGATATTCACCATGCAACGATGCAATTCAGTCACCGTGAATCACCAATCGTTGTTGAAGAAAGTTCACTCGAACCGAGCCGGTGTCTCGGTGTGGAACGTTCTCGCGGTCATTTTCGTCTTCGGGCTATTCTTTGCGCTTTTCTTTCCGGCGTGCCAATCTGTACGAGGTCCGTCGCGCCGCGTTGAATGTCTCAACAACCTCAAGCAACTCGCCCTGGCGACTCACAATTATGCAGCGAGCCGCAATGGTGAGTTGCCGTTGTTGGAAGATGGCACCTACGGCTGGCCGGTCGCTTTGCTGCCGTCGCTCGACGCCAACGCGGTCTACCGTGACTTCACCGCCAAATCTGGGGCATCGAAAACGCCGATTTGGATCAGGGCATTTACGTGCCCCGACGACCCCAACAACGATCGACAATCGATGGGCCTAAGCTATGTGGCCAATGCCGGCTATGGGAATTTTCGTGTCGATTCCAAAACGGGCCGGGTTACAGAAGTCGGCACGCACACGGCCGATATTGATTGGGACGGCGATGGCAACATCGACGATGACGATCGGGCCGTCAGTCGGGCGAGCGGTGTTTTTTGGCGGAGTCACAACGACGGATTCCGGATGACGCTGGATTACATCGAACAAGGTGACGGAATGGGGCAGACGATTATGTTCAGCGAGAATCTCAACGCCCACAACTGGGCATCGCGGAAGACGATGGACATCGCCTTTGTGATGGGTCGCGATGCACTTGGATTTGAAAAGCAGTCGTCCGATGATGGGCCATTGCAAATTCAATCCAAGACGCTCGGGGCATTCTGGATGAACAGCAACGACGGTTCGCTTCCGGGGCAGTCCCCGGTCCCCAGTTCAAGTCATCCGACACTGGTTTTCGTCGCGTTCTGTGATGGCCGCGTGCAGACGCTCTCGAAAAACATCAACCCGCGAATCTTCGCCCGACTGATGACACCGAACGGCGACAATTTCGGGCAACCACTACTCCGTGCCAACGAGTTCTGAGCAACGAACGCGGCGCGTCGGCGAGCGGGGGGTGTAAACCCCCTGGTGTTTACGAGCAGTCAATCGCACAGAGACGCCGAAAAACCAGCCGGTTGACACCGGCGGCTCGCCATTTAGACTGGTGTGCAGCGGCCGTCCTGGTATTGGCGGAGTGCGGGGCCGGCGTCGGTGGGGGGGACGGAATACAGTTGCAAGCGGATGGCGTGTTCGCCCACCCGGCCTTCGACGGTGATGAACGAACTGGCCGGCATTTGATCGCCGTCGGGACGATGCGGAAACGCGCTCCACTGCAGTTCGTCAACCTGACTGAACAGCTCGGTGAGTTGCATCAAATCGAATTGGAAGTCGGTGTGCTGGAACTGTCCATCATCGCAACCGCCAACAATTTCAGTGCCGCCCAGATACATGCCGACGATCCAGCGATCTTCGATGGGTTGGCAGTCGAAGCCGACACGACCGTCGTCAAACATCGGCTCGAACAAATCGGCGACGTTGTCGATGAACGCGGTGACCCATTCGGGGCGGGCATCGCGTTTGTCGCGGTTCGCCCGATAAATGTCCACTTGTTTCAGCAAATGCCGGACGGGAATGTGTGAATGGCTCACGGGAAACTCCTCTGGGTTGTCAATCGGTGGGCTACGGGGATGTGCCGGCCGCGATGTCGTGCAGAATGTGGGTGGGGAACCCCTGCTTAACCACATATCGGGCGTTTCGGCAGAATCTGCCAGTTCAAATGCACCAGACGGAGAGGTTCGCGCAGAAATGGGCGGTATCCGTCGAATCGGTCGGAAACTGCCGCCGGCGCCGGTTGGGTGGATGTTTACCGGTTAAACGGAACTTGACGGCAACGCTACGGTACTTCTGCCCAACCTGTGAACTTTTCACCGCTTTCGGGGTCTACAACATTGCCCTGTTGCTCCGCAGAGCGGGTGGGCATAAAATCGAAAGCAGCGACAATCGGCCGATTTCTCTTTCATCAATTTGGAGGCAGGACAACTCCTTGGCAGATCCCAAACGCGAAGAACTGAAGGTTCAGCAGCGGAAAGCCATTTTGGCCGCTGTGGTTTCCCCCGACAGCCACCTCGAAAAGGAGCATGCCCTCGATGAATTGCGGGGGCTGGTCAAAACGGCTGGCGTCAATGTGGTCGGCGAGTTGGTGCAACTTCGCGAACGGCCGCATCCCGCCAGTTGCTTGGGAACGGGCAAGCTGGAAGAATTAGCCCAACTTGTCACCAGCCGCGGCGCGGAAATGGTGATCTTCGATAATAATCTCACGCCGGCACAGGGACGCAACGTCGAAGAGGAAAGCGGCGCAGTGATTGTCGATCGCAGCGAATTGATTCTCGACATCTTCGCCGCCAATGCCCGCACCTACGAAGCCCGGCTGCAGGTGGAATTGGCGCAGCTGCTCTATTTTCGACCGCGATTGAAACGACTCTGGACGCACCTGGAGCGAATCGAAGGTGGTGTCGGTGCCGGTCGTGGACCGGGTGAAAAGCAGTTGGAGACCGACCGTCGCTTGCTCGACCGCCGCGTCGCCGAACTGAAGCGAAAACTCCAAGGCATCGAAAAGCGGCGACGGCAAACGGTCTCCGGCCGTAACGATCAGGTCACCGTCTCGTTGGTCGGTTATACCAACGCCGGCAAGAGCACGTTGATGAACGCGCTGACCGATGCCGACGTTTTTGTGGCCGACAAACTCTTTGCAACGCTGGACACGCGGACGCGCCGTTGGAAGTTGCCGAATTGGGGCGAGGTACTGTTGAGCGATACGGTCGGTTTCGTCCGCAACTTGCCGCACCATCTGGTGGCGTCGTTTCGTTCAACCTTGGAAGAAGCACGGCAGGCCGATTTACTGCTGCACGTGGTCGATGCCACCAGCCCGGAAGCCAACGAGCAAATTGAAACGGCGAATCTGGTGCTGGAAAAGGTTGGGATTGAGTGCGAAAACACGTTGCTCGTTCTCAACAAGATCGACGCGGCAGAAGACCGTTCGATTGTTGATGTGCTTCGCCTTCGGCATGAGAATGCGATTTGCGTGAGTGCCGCCACTGGCGAAGGAATCGACCGGCTGACGAAGAAGGTCGGGGCGGGTTTGGGAAGTGGTTATGTCGATGCGGAAGTCGAAATGAGTGCAGGCAATGGAAAATTGCTCGCGTGGCTCGCACAGCACGGTGAAATCACCGATCGCCGCTACACCGACTCCCGCGTGACGCTCAACTGCCGACTCCCCCGCCGATTCGCCGAACGCGTAAGCGACGATGATGCAACAATCACACTGAACGAAGTTGCAACCGAAGTTTTGACCGCCGACGATGGCGGTTAAACGTGGTTGCCTAAACGTGGTCGATTTCGACGAAGTGTTGCGCGGCTTCGCGGACACTCTCGTCGATCGCGAGCGATGCGTCGAGCGATTTGAGCATCGTGATTTCCTGCGCGCGCTGGCTGAGTTTGATGAACGCCAGCTGTCCCGGCAGATCGGGCAGCCATCCGCCGACCGTCGGCAAGTTGCGATCTGCTGCATTGCAAACGACATGTGCAAGCAGCAAGTTCAAGTCGTCGCTCCCTGCAACTGCGAAGTCACGGACCAGTAATCGTTCCGACTCTGTCCGCAGTCGCACATATCCGGCAGGATCACCCGACGGGTCGTTGAGCAGAAAGTATTCGTCATCCGGCTGCTTGGCGAGCAGAAACTCCCAATACGCCTCATCGCGGTTGATCAAAATTTCCTTTGAAGCGTGATAGTTGTCGTAGAGCGTGGCCAGTGTCGGCCGTTTCTTGAAACGGGAGATCCTTTCAAACCCACATTCCGGTGAGGATTGAAGCAGTTCTCGCGCGGCGGCAAAGGCCGCGGCCGTTTCGATTTTCGCTTCCCAACTTGGACAGACGAGATACCCGAGCCGTTCGTAATATTCCTGCGGGATGTCAGAATAAAGCAGACTGACCGTGACGCCTTGCTGACGTTGATCGCTCTCCGTCCACTCAATAAGTTGCGGCGCGAATCCGCGACCACGAAATTCCGGGACGGTATGCACGGCACCAATGGCGATTCCGGATTGCGTTTCGCCCCGAATGCGAAACTGTAGCGGAAAACATCCCAGCGATGTGACGACCCGGCCATCGACGCAGCCGACATACCAGAGCGCGCGATTGTGCTGCACCGATGCAAGACGGCGGCTCACATGTTCGTCGATGCCGTACGCCCCGCCCCACACTTCATGCACGTTGCGATACGCCGCGATCCGTTCGGATTCGGTCGCACGGTGAATGTCTAATTCGTCGGTCATCGCCTCGTGTCTCCGAAATCGCTGCGACGTGTATCGTCCACGGCGTGAGTTTACATACCTGTGACGTTGTGATTCTGAGGTGAGCAAGTATGGTATGCAAGATCACAACAGGA
>JABISG010000069.1 GCA_018699955.1 Planctomycetaceae bacterium
CACGTCAGCACGACGCAACTTGGCAATGATCTGGTCCACCGTGTGTCGGTTCTGTTTCATCTCAAAGAATCCTTTCCGGGTGTTCAGCCCGGTCAAGATTCTCTCACTCGCTGTGGATCAATTAAAGGGGGGAAGGCCAAGCAAGACAATCAACACAACAAGTTGAATGCCAAGTGGACTTTTTGTTAAATCACGATTCTCGTTCATAACGTCTACCTTATGTGTAACGAAACAAGTATCTGAACCATCGGAGATCTCGCGGCACGAACCACCAACACTGGACTCAACTCCACAGTGCCACGCCGGTAGGCGACAGCGACGTCGAGGTGTCCAGATCGCGAGATGTTGCTTACGTCTGGATCGTATTGTTCTTCTGTGCAGATTGATCTGTGCAGTCAAACACAGTACATAAGCGATTGCAAGCGCATCCAGTCGGGTTTCGTTGAGCCCTGCACCCTAAACCTGCTTCTTTACCACTACAGTCTGAGGTTTTCCGCGCGCGTTCTCACCTGTTTGGATCTGTGTCGCGTTTCGCATGGCGTGAAAATATTGCGACGAACAACTTAATCGATAAACAGGGGGGCGCGAGAACTTCGCATTCTCAACCGAAGTACTGCTGTCTATTTGTTTGGTGTTGAGAGTTTTCCGGCGCACCGAAGATCGATTGGGTGAAGGGGTATCCGCAAAACTGCTCAATCATTCTGTTCGAGTCGCGGACCAGACATTCTTCTCTTGCTCATTCGATTGGTTACAGAAATCAATCCGATCGGCAGATAGGTCAGCTACTTCTTCAACACCACCCTGAATGCCATGCTCGTCGGGTCGCTGTTGATCTTCTTGACGGAAACGACCTTCCAACCGGGGTTTTGGGCCATCGCCTTTGCGGCTGCCGTAGCTGCGTTTCTAGCAAAGACCGTAACATTCTTCCGGCCAGCCGCAACATCACCGACGGCTGGCTGAGATGCCACCACCACATTCTCGATTCCCGTCAGTAATGAGAATGAAGCAAAACCAAGACACACGGCCGCTGCTAACACCAATTGATACGACCTCATTTTTTGCTCCCCTTGGATCATTTGGTCATTGAAAACACACAACCTGTTTAAGCCTGTCTACTTGGAGATTCTCGCATTTGATTCGATCTCTCGCTCGCCGAAACTGTGTAAGATTCCACTCGGATTTGATTCGCTTCCGACATCTCGGTAATTGATCGTGCTTCCTGAATCATCAACGAACACATACGAACTTCTTCGGACAGTTGCTCCAAAGCTGTTTGTCGCCTCGATCCAGAATTTGACTTCCCAAGAGCCATTCTCGTTCTTGAAAGCATTGCGGCTTTTTACGCAATCCATCGATCCAAATTTCGCTGATGAAGGATTGACAAGTTGGGAAAGCACAAAGGATTTTACATTGCCCTTGGCAGTCCCCTCTGGCGGACCGTCCGTCGGCCACGAAGAGTACGTTTCAGAATCCATAGAAGGATCAACAACAATTTCAGAAACAGGATCGTTCGTTTCGGACGAACATGAAGCAAGCCCCAAAGACAAAAACGCCCCGATCAGGAACAACGCAACACTTGAACCTTTCATCCTAGGCATCCTCAATCTACTGTTACACTAGAATTCACCAACAACTTCACCATCTGCGACCGACCGCAGATTGAAGTACGTCTGCCGATTCATGTTTTCGCTGAGAAGCGGACGGAACCGTCTGCCAAGAGGCCGTGGCACCCACCAGAATGTGCACTGCGAGCTCCCATTCGTGTGTCATTGAAATTGTGAACGCACGGGTATGACTCGGAGGAATTCGCAAAACGATACAGAACATCGGTCGTTTGTGATTGTCGTTTACACCGCTGCAAATCAAGGTGGCGTCACTACCTTGAACGGGAAGCGGAATTCCGAGTACCTCACTGCCCATGCACGAGAGTCATGATTCTCAGATAATTGCGGCCGTCTTTGATTCCTGAGTTGGGCCACACATTTGAATAGAACGTACTCAGTTCAACCCATGACAGAGTATTTAATCTGGACACCGGGATCGAATCTTTGATGTTCGGATCGCGGTGCTCGTACATCACGAAATGGTTCGTGCCGTTGGCCGAACCTGCTGCGTGTAGCTCCCGGAAGACTCCGTTATCGTCGTCATTTCCGACGTAATTCATCGTTAGAAAATGTAGCAATGCATCGACGTCTTCCGAAATCTCCAGCTGCTTACATTCAGCGGCGGTCGGCTTGCGGTATTCGAGTTTCCATGTCCCTTTGCGGGTGTACCCGACTACCGTCTTCGTTGTTCTCCCGAACCGATTCCGTGTTATGGTCGTTACATTAAACTGCGCAACGAATGATGCGTTCTTGCCGAACGCAAACGCAACCGGTCCGCGGGTCATGCTCTCGGTCACTCGCGATCCGTCGTTTTTGATTTTATCTTTCGTAAATCCAGGCGAGTCCTTCAGCCACACCCACGTGCCGGTTTCCTTTGAAAACTCCATGCAGGATTTCAGCGGCGGTATATCACCAGTGCCAAATTGTGTGCGGAATGACGGTCGCGACTGGAAAGGCTTTTTCTTTGGCTTTGCTGCCGACGATTGGGACGCCACCACTGCAATTGCCAAAACCGCAACGCAAAAACTCTTGCCTGACATGAGCTCTCCTCTTTGATTCAGGTGCTTCTGTGGAGTAGTCATCGGTACGATATCACAGGTCGTTTCCATCGTGGACGATGCCGAACGTAGCTTAGAAGCGATTCTCACGCCTCGTTTGGCTGGCGATGTTACCAATTGGTAACGTTCCGCGGGTGATGTGCAGGTCATTCAGGCATCCCAGTTCTGACTCGCTTGATTGAAATTGTGTTGTCTGTGAAGCCAGCGTTAAGAATGCCACTCTGGAGCTCGCGGTTGGCCGCGTCAGCTTTGTCGGCGTTCTTGCTCCTCACCATGGCATCCACCAAAATAAAATCGTCCCGATCAAGAACAGCGCAGAACTTCGAACGTTGATCCCGGGCACCCTCATCTATGGTTACTTTAGAATTCACCAACAACTTCACCATCAGCGACTGACCGCAGGTTGAAGTACGTCTGCCGATTCATGTTTTCGCTGAGAAAGCGGACAGAACCGTCAGCCAACAGGCCGTGGCATCCGCCAGCATGTGCGCTACGGGCTCCGAAGCGCGTGTCATTGGAATTGTGCGTGCAAGGGTTTGATGCAGGAGCATTCTCACATCGATACAAAACGTCTGTCGTCGCGTTAATATGGTTGATCCCCCATACCGTGTATCCTGCCGCATATGCCCACGATCCGCGCTGATCATTGCGATGCTGCCCAGCTCGCACTTCGAGGCAGACCAGCGAGTTCGACAGGCCGTCAGTGATGTCCCGAAAACGAGCCGCCCCCGCAATTCCCATTGCGCCGCGGTGAGCGGCGTCGAGTTGGCCCCAGGGAGTTCGCAAAAAGACTGATCCTCCGTCGATCTGGTCATCGCCGCCGATGGCTGCGTAGTTGCCCCGGGCGAATACCGTCTCTGTGCCGCCAGCAGCTGGGGGCAGTGCCCTGAAGGGAGTCGAGCTACTCGACGCGGGATCCGACGGACATGCGTAAACCGGTAGGAACGTTTTCCAAACGTCGTTGTTTGTATTCATGCGATCGGTTTCGTGATTGATCATATTGTAGAGACTAGACTGCTCGATGAACGGCAGCAGCAGCCCCGCATAGCCAATGTAGAAACCGCGATTGTTTTGAAAATCGTCCCCTGGCGTTGAATCGGGGCAAACGGCGTAAAACGGTGTTTTGGCACCTGCGATACCCGCAGGTGGCAAAATACTGTGCTGTTCGTGATAGTTGTGCAGGGCGATGCCGATCTGCTTCATATTGCTCTTACACTGGACGCGACGGGCTGCCTCTCTTGCTTGCTGCACTGCAGGCAAGAGCAGTGCGATCAGAATGGCAATGATGGCAATCACCACGAGCAGTTCGATGAGCGTAAATCCAAACCGATGCAGATTTCTCTTCAGCATTTGCGCCGAACTCCAGAAAACAGTTTGTTGACCAGGAATCCGTAACATTTCGGCGGGGGCACAGCCTGTGCAGTAAAAACACAGTTGCTCCTGCCCAATGGTCGATTGACCTGCGAACCAGTCCTGAATTTGTCCGCTATCATGTAAGTTCCGAATTCGGTCTCGCGACCTTCATGAATTCGCCAGATAAATGGTTGATTTCCTGAATTCAAGAAATCAACTGCGTTTTAGTGTAAACTGCACGTTTAGAAGAACAACTCGACGAACCTCCCTGGAAACCTTCAAATACCGAGTATCACAATGCAGGGGGCTCCGCAGACATCAGTCACGCAGTTTTTCAGTCAGTTGCGGTATGGAGATCGAGATGCTGCAAAAGACCTATGGGATCATTACGGTCATCGAATGCTGGGCCTGGCGCGAAAGGTACTCAAACACCGCGACAACCGGTTTGTCGACGCAGAAGACGCAGTTCAGAGTGCGTTTCGTAGTTTTTGGCAAAGGGCTGAGCGTGGCGACTTTGGAGATGGCATTAACAGGGATGGCCTCTGGAATCTGCTGGGAAAGATTACGCTTTGCAAAGCCCTAAAACACCAAGAGCGGGAAAATACTCAAAAGAGGGGCGACGGACGAGTCTTCTGCGAATCAGCAATTGACGACCCATCGGGCGGAAAATTCCACTTAGACGACGTTCTGGATCGGGTTGTGGCTGAGGACTTTGATCTCACTTGCGAGGAGATGCTCCTCGAACTCGATGACGTTCAACGGTCAATCGCCCTGATGAGAATGATGAATCACACGAATGCGGAGATCGCTACGCTTCTCACACTGAGCGTCAGTTCGGTCGAGCGCAAACTGCGTTTGATCCGTAACATTTGGAAGGGGCATTTACCGGCTGGATATCTCGGATAAATCGATGTTTCGTTGTGATCGGAATCAATTTGTTTGCATAAGGCGGGTGTGTGGTGGCAGGCAACCTGGATTCCGTTCCGCTTGCTGTTCAGCGGAAACTGGACGCCATTTGTGACTCATTCGAAGCAGATTTGATGCGCGGCGGTCAGCCATGCGTTGATGAGTACGTGGACTCGGTCGAACGAGAACATCGCGTGCTTCTGCATGGTCTCCTGGCGGAAATCCACATGGAACTTTCGAAAAAACGCGGACATCGCGCGTCGGAACAACAGCGACATCCAATTCCCGAGATCCTCGGCCGGTACCGCATCGAAAAGATTCTCGGCGAAGGAGCCATGGGAACGGTTTACCTCGCTCGTGACAGCCAACTCGAACGACGCGTAGCTCTTAAGATACCCAAAGTCGATGACAACGATGTGGAGCTGACGGAACGCTTCTATCGGGAGGCCCGAGCCGCCGCGACGCTTCATCATCGCAATATCTGTCCCGTCCATGATATCGGCGAGTTCGAGGGTGTTCGGTACATCTCAATGGCCTACATCGATGGGCATCCTCTTTCAGCATACGTTGACTCCGCCAAACAACAATCGGAGCGCAGCATCGCAATCATTGCCCGCAAGCTGGCAATTGCACTCGAAGCCGCCCACCACGAAGGTGTCATACACCGCGATCTGAAGCCGGCCAACATCATGGTCGATAAACAGAACGAGCCGGTCATCATGGATTTCGGGCTTGCTCGTCAGTTGAACAAGAATGAAAGTTCACGTCTGACGCAGAATGGAAGCATTTTGGGGTCGCCTGCGTACATGTCCCCCGAGCAGGTCAGCGGCGACATTAACCGCGTCGGTCCGTCAAGCGACATCTACAGTCTCGGTGTCATCGTTTACGAACTGTGTACCGGCAGAGTGCCGTTTGATGGCCCCATTACGGCTGTCCTTGGTCAGATCCTCACGCAGGAACCGGAAAAGCCATCGACATTTCGTCCCGACTTGGATCCTCGACTGGAAGCCATCTGCGTGACGATGATGGCTAAACAGCCCGAGGATCGATATCACTCGATGGTCGAAGTTGCGCAGGTACTCACTGGCTTCATTAAGAGTAAGTGCCGGACACACGAGGACGCGGCCGGTGCTGTTCCAATTGAAGGTAACACTAGTAATTCCAGTCGATTGGACGGGAGCGACGCAAAGACAAATGATCGACTGACACCAAAGCGATCAACTGCCACGCCGTCATCGACGGTGGCCATTCCTGAAGTGCCTGCTGAAGTCGGTTCATCGAAGGCGATCGCACGAATTGCGAAACGGCGACTTCCTGGTTGGACTTGGGCTGTCGCGGGAGTCGCCGGTGCACTGCTGTTATGGTCCGCCACACTTTTATTCCGCGGTGACGAGAAGACAGGATTGGCCGACAAGTTTCAAACGGCTTCTGTCCCTGGAGATCGGGCGCGAGACACGCGAGCAAACGCATTATTGCCACCGCTCGGACATAATGAGAAGTCGTTGGTCAAAGACGGTGCGCAACGACCCGAGAGTATCGAAGCAGAAGTCTCCACAGACGAACCCAGAGAAGGCCCCCCTCACAACAAGCCGAAGCCGCAAACGACCGCATTGCCAGAATCCATCGTCAATTCATTCGGCATGACATTCCCACTCATCCCTGCAGGTGAATTCCAGATGGGCTCACCCGAGACGGATCCTGATGCCAGTCCGCACGAGCAACCTCAGCATCGCGTACGGATTACGAAACCATTTTACATGGCGGCCTACGAGGTAACTCAGGATGACTATCGGCGGGTGATTCCGGAATCACACAATCGTAAAACCCGCGCGCCACAGCTGGGGGGCCGATATCCCGTCGAAGAAATTACGTGGGAAGAAGCAACTGCTTTCTGTCGCAGGCTGTCGGAGATCTCCGAGGAGAAGGCTGCAGGGCGGAGCTATCGTCTTCCAACGGAGGCCGAATGGGAATTTGCATGTCGCGCTGGAACAACAACGCGTTATTTCACTGGCAACAAGATGACGCCCGCCCAGGCGAATTACGGTGACTCGGTCCGCCACTCAAGTCCCGTTGGTTCATACAAGTCCAACGCATTCGGACTCTTCGATATGGTCGGCAATGTTGAGGAGTGGTGTTCTGATTTCTACAGCACAGATTACTACGATCAGTCGCCCAATGAAAACCCTGGTGGACCGGCAACAGGCAGATCGCATGTGCTTCGCGGCGGTCATTGGCTTGCGAAGAATGAGCCACCATTTTTCTGTCGGTCGGCGTATCGCGGCATGCGCGAGAATCCAACGCCGTTCTACATCGGCGTTCGGGTGGTCTTGGTTCTTTCCAACGACTAAGAGAATTCGCTTGCTACAGCGGACCGAGACGTGACATTTCGGAGACGATCCGGCCCGCTCCACTTGATCACCAAGGTTGCGAAAGTCGTGCCCGGGATTTGTTTCTTCTACCGACAGAAACATCGGCCACATCAAGAGCGTACGTCGTGCAGATGATCTACTCAACGGGCCATCAACGGGTCGGCAATTGGATCATCGAACTTCGAGACAAAGTTCGCCAGGTTATCGGTAACATCGACGGCCGCGGGCGGCTCGACGGTATGCTGCGGTATTGTTATCGCAACGCTGCGTGAAATCTGGCTGCAAGCGTTTCAACGCCGAAAACCGGCAATCGGGTTCATCTCCAGTAACAACCAGATTCAGTTCACAATGACGTCCGAACTGTCATGTGAGATAATGACTGGGCTGTCTTGAGGAACGGATGGGCGGTCCGCCAACTCATGCGCGCGGCGACGGACGATCCGTTCCAATTCGGCCAGCATGGCATCATGCGGATGCATGATTGTCTTGGCGAGGTTGTCACTCTCGGGTGAGTCACCAATTGGTTGCACTGCTCGTGAACCCACGACTCGCCCACGGATTAGTATCTGATACTGATTGTCGGCGAGATATGCGAAGTCACGAATTCGGATCAGAGGCATTCTGATCCCGTACTCTTCGAGGTCGCATCGCAACGCGCCAATCCGATCAAGCATCTCGTGTTTGTCCCGATCACCGAACAGCGGAACCAAGTCTCGGGCTACCCTCATCTCAAATCGCTCGACCGGATCGTCGAGAGGGATCGATTGCGTCAGCTTGCGTTCGCCACTTCTGCGTAGAGTCTCACGACCTGTCGATGAGGCAATTGGCAATGTGAAAGCAGCGAGACCAGCGGCTACCGTCTGTTTGAGAAACTTACGTCTTCGCATGATCGTCCTCCCTGCAATTCGGATTCGTTGGTACAACGTCACCACGATCATCGATTTTCCAAACCGACCGAGTTCTGTCGAGAGCAATTGGATGCACCGAGTGTATTGACCATTAAGACGCAAGGACCGACTCGCTTCCCTGCGCAATGTGAGCAGGCCAAGGAGATTGTCTGTGGTCGCTGCCGGTTGGCAGGCATTCTATTATCGAATCAGGCCGTTAGACGGGCCGTCAAATCGATCGTCAAGTTGAAATTGGAGGTCCCCTACCGACCGGTTCACCGATCGTCAAAGGACTCTGATGACGATCCTCAGCCGATCCTCATCCGTACGTCAGACCGATCCCCACACCGATCGCTTTGTCACTCGGCAACCCAATTCTGGCGGTCGTCATGTCGATCGACGCGTTGCCGATCTGCTCTAAACAAGTCAGTTCTGGAATGACGAGGGGGTCGCTGACACCGATCGTCAGACCGACCGTCAGCAGGGGATCGTCATTTGACGAGTACCGATCGTCAGGCGTAAGCTCGCATCGAATTCCCCCAACAACTCATGCCTATCAAACCCCCAGCAGGATGCCTCACCAGACCCGAAGCCGCGAAGCTGTTCAACCGCTCGCAACGTGCGTTGGAGCGCGACCTGAATCTCGCACTGTCGATGCAGGACGCCGACGTACTCGACCACTGGCGTCTTGTCACCAAGGATGGAGAAGTCCGGCAGGCGGCGGACGTCGTGACGAACGACGTCAAGCAACTCGTGACCGACGGTATGACACCGACCTGGTACATCAAGGAAGAGTGGCTTGAGCAAGAATACGGACGGAAGGGGACGCCGAAACCGTCGAAATCGCAAGAAAGCAGCGGCCCGTCGCATCATTCAACTCAACAGGCCGAGGACTCCGGGTCGTCGTCGGATACCACCCCGATACCGACTATTGAGCCGCCACTGCACGGCGACATTGCGTTTCTGCATGAGCGAATCCGAACGCTTGAGCGGGAGAAAAAGGATGAGGCGCAACGCAGTGACAGCAGGGAAGCCAAGCTGTTCGAGCAACTCGCCGTCAAGGACAGGCAGATCAGTGCCTGGGATGAGGTTACGCAAGGACTGACCCGCGGACTGGCGACCGGACAACTGGTGCCGAGTTTGCTCACCGGTCCATCGCCAACCACACCAGCGCGATCGGTTGCTAACCCCACAGATTCGCCGTCACAGTCGGTACAGGACGCCACTGTTGTCAAAGACTCTTCGCCCGCAAGCCGGAAGAAATCACCGGCTAAGAAACGATCCAAGTCAAAGCCGAAACAGAAGCGACCAAAGACAGCCTTCGAGAAGCACACGCCGACGTTCCATAAACTCGCTTCCGGCCTCTTCCGTCACTCGTAATGTCAGCATCCAAGAATGTTCCCGCCCCGGCACACAGAGATGGCAAACAGCCGTTCGCTGGCTTCGAGCATTTGGAGGCCAACTACATCTACTGTCCGAACCAGTTTTTTGAAGTCTGTCTGCGACATCACTCGCGGGGCTGTGTACGACTGGTGGCTTACATCCTCCGGCAGACGCTCGGCTGGCTCGACCAGAACGGCGATCCGCTCTCGCAGGAGATCAGTATTCCCTACCTCGATCTGAAACGCCGCGCACGGATTAGCACGCGAGCCATTCCCACTGCAATTGCCGAGGCAGAAAGTGGGGGATTCATTCGCTGTGTTGCTCCCGGTCTCGCAAATGCCAACGGGCAGCGTGGCCAGGCGGCCCAATACCAGCTTCGCTGGGCTGACAGCGATCAGTACACGGATGCCCCGAAGCTGTTTCGTGGATTCTATTCCGGCGACGGTCACCGGTCTCCCATCCCCAACGGCTTCTTCGACGTTCTGATCCCACAGGAAACATTGGGAATGAGCAAAGTGGTTGGCACCGTGCTGCGTCACACTGTTGGGTATCAAAACCAGTTTGGCGGCAGACGTTCAGACGCTCCGCTGTCATTCAGCTACATTCAGCGATTCGCAAATATCAGCGACCGCACGACGCTTTCGGAAACACTGAAGCGGGCCATCAAGCAGGGCTTTATCCGTCGTGTCTCGGACGGGAATTTCGATCCGCGTGGTGGTGGGCAGAGCCGCCCGGCACACTATGCGGTGAAATGGCTGAAGGAAGCTGAGAATTCGGCGAAGACGGCAAAACTCCGACCGGGTGAATTGCAAGACGGCAAGAACCCGACCGAGGACACGGCAAAACCCCGACCGGTTGGAGACGGCAAGAACCCGACCGCTACAAAGACATTAAGAAATAACACATTCAAACAACAAACAGCCGCTGTTGCTGTTGAGAATTCCGAAGCGTACCGACTTCTCACCGACGTCGGATTCGACAAGGCGACGGCAACAGAGCTATTCGAAGGGAGGGGACTGCAGGAAATCAATCAGCAGATTGCCTGGCTGGACGAACGCAATCCACGCAACAACAAGCTGGGAATGTTGCGAAAGGCGATTGAACAGAATTGGTCCAAGCCGGTCAAAGTCGAGCAGGCAGAAAAGAAGGATCGCCTTGACGATCGGGCACGAAGACAGACAAACCAGGAACAGTTGGATGATGCGAAGGCGGCCGAGGCGAAACGCGAACAGCAACGCCGCCGGGACGCGGCTCAGGTTCGCTTCGATAACATGTCGGAAGAGGAGCGAACCGCCATTGTGACAGCCACCTTTGAGCGTCTCAACAGTGACTTCTTTCGCAAACGCTTCCGTCAAAACGCAGACTTCCAACTTCAGCAATGTCTCGATGAGCTGTGTCGCCGAGAGGGGATTGTTGCTCTCTCACCATCGCTGATTACCTAAATTCATTCCCATCACGTCATGGATAACACCATCCACTTCAAGAACTACAACTCCGGCGGACAGACGGCATCACGCTGGCAAGACAGTTCCTTTTTCATCCGACTCCGCGAGGAACGACTCCGTTGTTTCCGGCAGATGGCACGCGACAAGCAGCGAAGGTTGGCATGCCAAGTGTTACAACGACAAGTCCTACAGCTT
Source organism: Planctomycetaceae bacterium (assembly GCA_018699955.1). Taxonomy (GTDB): domain Bacteria; phylum Planctomycetota; class Planctomycetia; order Planctomycetales; family Planctomycetaceae; genus JABISG01. The sequence goes on from JABISG010000069.1 coordinate 11,201, forward strand.
TTGATAGATGCAAAGCAAAACCCGGTTCACATCAACCAGATCGCGGCACAGATTGGTCGTTCGCCACGGGCGACGACGCGGTTTCTGTTGACCGAGGCTGATGACCTTTGGATCGGGGTGGGCGGTGGTCGCCTATTGTGGATGACGTCACTGCGATTCCTTCCCGACCGTCTATTCCATTGACTCTGTTCGCGACCGACGCGACGGTGACTCTAAACTACGTCACCCACAGCAGGCTGGATGCTCTCGTGCTTGCTGTGTTAGATGCCTTCTCAACAGGGCAGCCTACACAGCAGATGCCGGCGATCGGAGATCGACACGGCAGCGGCTTCGGAAAGCCGAAAAAGTCGCCAATAGGATGGCACACCGCTCACGGGCTATCGCCCGCGAGGGAGCAGCTTCCGACACGACCGGCGGAGCGATCGGCTTCACCTGCTCCCTCGCGACCTCCTTCTGTCGGCCCGCTCGCGGGTGCCACACGCCACCCCCTGCGGGGATCGGCCACGGAGTGGGCTCCTAAACCCGTGCTATCCGCACGGGAGACACTCCCTCACACCTCCCAAAAGTTACGTTCCACACGACCCTGGAACGCTGAAAGCAAAACATGCCACCATTTCTTGTAAACGGTAGGTTTTCGTCGCAATACGAATCGCCCCAAGACGCACAGGACTCGGTCATCTCAGCAATTTGCGTTCGTGACCACTGACGGTTCGTCCGGTGGCACGAACGGCAACCATGGTCAGGGCTGAGAGCCGACCGTTCCTTGCGGTCGGAATGACGACACCGTTCGGCCGCCCTCAGCCGCGCAAACTGCTCTCGGTCGAAAGAACCGGAGCGCGCTGAATCACGAATCATGCGGCTCCTCAGCCTTGAGAATGCCAGCACGGTAAACCTCTGATTTGAGTGAGCGTCCGGCCTGCTCATGAGTGGGAGAACGGAATTTGCCTAGCGTTGATGGCGGGCCACAACACGGCGGCGACGGCGGCGGTCACGTTTGTTGGCGGCTTTCGCTCGCGATTCTTCGAGGCGGTGAG
>JABISG010000111.1 GCA_018699955.1 Planctomycetaceae bacterium
ACGTCAGCACGACGCAACTTGGCAATGATCTGGTCCACCGTGTGTCGGTTCTGTTTCATCTCAAAGAATCCTTTCCGGGTGTTCAGCCCGGTCAAGATTCTCTCACTCGCTGTGGATCAATTAAAGGGGGGAAGGCCAGAGCCGCTGCGGAGTGTCGGGTGTCGGCCAGCTGTCACAATCCAAGAGACCGATTGGTGGGAGGGCGAAGTGAGAGTACGAATGCCTGCCGGTGAGCCTGTCAGCATCCTGTCAGGCGACTGGGAGTGTTACGAGCCAGACCCGTCCGCGCGCCGATGCATGACCGAAAACCTCAAGAAGAACCCGGCGATGGTGATTGTGCTTCTGCGGGACAAAGTTCGGTTGATGCCCAAGCGTGACCTCAGAGAGTTGTAGGTTGCGAGCAGTTTGTCATCGTCAACTATATTGCTGTATTCATGGTTTTCGTGGTGACTTGTCTGGATTCTGTCGGATTTCAAAACCCATCAGGTTTGCCAATTTCTGAAACGTCAACAGGTTGATTTCTCCACCGGCGAAGAACTTACTCAACGCCGACTGGGCAATGCCGGTCAGTTTTGACAGGTGGTACTGCGATAACCCTGATTCCTCGATTGCGTCACGAAGCGCTTGTCCGTAATCCATCACATCCTCAGTGCTACGGAATTCGATCACGATCCCGTTGCGTAAGCGGACCGTGCGAGGCGATTGCTGAGACTTTCTCTTGCTCATACGGAGAATATATCTCGAAAGAGATTGACCGACAAGTGGGATGCGGTACGATATATCTCGACAGAGATACAACAGAAACGAATCTGGTGACCCCAAAACCAATCTGCTCAGGAGAGAGGCGATGAATGAGGAAATCAAGGTACATGTCGTTGATTACGGGAAGCAACGGAACCTGATGGCACGTTATGTCGATCCGATGACGGGTAAGCACGTTTCAAAGTCCACGGGGACTCGTCGGAGGAAAGAGGCGGACCGGTTTGCAACTAAGTGGGAACACGACCTGCGCGAGGGTCGGTTCAAGTCGCCGTCGAAAGTCTCGTGGGCTGAGTTTCGCACCAAATACGAGGATGAGGTTCTGACAAGCCTCGCGGAGAAGACCGACAAAAAGGTCTCCGCAATGTTCAATGCCGTTGAGAGAATCGTCACTCCGGCAAAGCTGGTTGGGCTGACTGCCGAACGCATCAGCTACCTGCAGTCGAAGCTGCGGGAAGAGGGACGCGCGGAGTCAACCATCAAAGGCCACATGGCGCACCTGAAAGCGTCCCTCAATTGGGCCAACCGAATCGGCCTGCTTGTGGCAGTCCCGCAAATCGACATGCCAAAGCGGGCGAAGGCTTCGAAGGTGATGAAAGGCAGGCCATGCACTGGCGAAGAATTCGACCGGATGCTTTCAATTGTGGGGGAAGGAATCATTGGCCAGACTCGCGACGACGACGCAGACGCAACAAATGCGAAGCGAATCCAGGCTGCGCAACTGCCGACGGAGATTGTGGAATCGTGGCGACACTACCTCCGTGGGCTGTGGTGGTCGGGCCTGCGGCTGGAAGAGTCGTTGATGCTGACCTGGGACGATGACAACATGCTGCGGGTTGACCTATCGGGGAAATACCCGATGCTCCACATTCCGGCAGAATTGGAGAAGGGGAACCAAGACAGACTGCTGCCGATCGCTCCCGAGTTCGGCGAGTTTCTGTTGGTGACACCGGAAGCCGAGCGAACCGGGTTTGTCTTCACCCCCCTGCCTGTCCGTCCCGAGCGGTCAAATCGACTGGGAGACCAGCAGGTCGGCCGGGTTGTCTCACGCATCGGGAAGGCTGCAGCGGTAGCAGTCGATACCGACCGCAAGACCGGCAAGGTGAAGTACGCCAGCGCCCACGACTTGCGGCGATCATTCGGGGAACGATGGGCGCCACGGGTGATGCCTCAGGTGCTGATGGAACTGATGCGGCACGAGAGCATCGAAACGACGCTGAAATACTACGTCGGCCGGAACGCCGAAACGACGGCTGCGGCACTGTATGCGGCCGTTTCAGGTAACACTTTGAGTAACACGGACGATTTCCAGCCAACCGCCAATGTCACAGAAAACGAAAAAGCCCCTGCAAAACAGGGGCATTTCTGAAAGGCGCCGCCGGGATTCGAACCCGGGATGGCGGATTTGCAATCCGCTGCCTTAGACCACTTGGCTACGGCGCCTGAAAAACCGGTATTACCGGAGTTTTTTCATCGTCACTCGGATTTGGCGGGCTGCAGTCATTTTCGGCAAACGAACGCCTTGTTTGCTGTCGCGACCGCAAGTCTTTCGCCCCAAGTGCCTTATACCAGCGGGTTAACGCCGGTCTGGCCGAAGTCTAGCAGATCGTGTCGCTGTGGCAAGTCGAACGGCATATTGGGGGTTTTTGGTGGACATTGACAAGTGAAAGCGTAGAGGGTCGGCACCGGCAGGCCGAAGGAAACGCAAAAATCCCGGCGGCCTGTTATGGCCGCCGGGATTTGTTGTTTGCGGAGGTGGGGAAACCAAAGGAAAATTTTCCTCCCCCCCTGCCCTCTCCCGGGGGAGAGGAAGTTATCAAATCGGCTTAGAAGTTGTACAGGAACTCCAATCGCGCACCCTCGTTCAGGCTGCCGCCGCTGGATTCCTGCTTTGCAACAAACAAGTCGGTGAGGATAATCCAGTTTTGGCCGACGGCCGTTTGACTGCGGCAGAAGATGCCGAGGATTCCGTCGTCGGGGCCATCGGTCGATTTCTTGCCACCGAATTCCATAACCAGCTGTTGCCGTCGTCCTTTGAAGAACATCTGGTAGCCCAGGGCGGCACCGGCGTCTTTGTTGACACTGTTGTTGATGACCGGGCCGAATCGCCCGAGGGCAACCGAGGCGAACATCAGGCCGACATCGCCCAACGGTCCGCCGGCAAGTGGTGCGCGGGCTGGCGACGTGAAACGATCGATCGCCCAGAACCCGTTGACGTAGATCAGGTCTTCGCCGTGGTGCGGCGTCCACGACATCTGGCTGAACAACATTGTGCCTTCGCCGGCTGCGCGGGTCTCGCCATCGGTCGGATGCGATCCGACGACGTGGAACCGCGTGTTGTACGTGTTTTCGTAGCCGACAAAACGTTGCGTCGAACTCACGCCGTAGAAAAACATGTCTCCACCGATGACTCGTTCTCCACCGACGTTTCTTCCACCGCGGCGAATTTGTCGGGGGTCGTCGTCGAGAAAACCGGCATCGACGTTCAACGTGTTGAAGCCGAAGTCCCACTCGGTGAACAGGCCGTAGATTTCTGCGTCGGAATTGGAGAAGTTTCCGTCGAAGCGGGTGACCTTGTTCCAAGCGTAGACGGCCGTCATCCGCCCGTTGAGCATGCCGTTTCCGCTGAGCGTATTTCGCGTGACGGTGGCGGCGTCGATTGGCCTTCCCCCCTTTAATTGATCCACAGCGAGTGAGAGAATCTTGACCGGGCTGAACACCCGGAAAGGATTCTTTGAGATGAAACAGAACCGACACACGGTGGACCAGATCATTGCCAAGTTGCGTCGTGCTGACGTGG
>JABISG010000059.1 GCA_018699955.1 Planctomycetaceae bacterium
ACGTCAGCACGACGCAACTTGGCAATGATCTGGTCCACCGTGTGTCGGTTCTGTTTCATCTCAAAGAATCCTTTCCGGGTGTTCAGCCCGGTCAAGATTCTCTCACTCGCTGTGGATCAATTAAAGGGGGGAAGGCCACAAGGCCCAGCGCATCATCGAACGACGCCATTATCGGCAACGGATCGAATTGCTTTACCAGGAAGAGCAGCGGAAAGCCGCACACTTGGAAATGGGCCAAGACCCCTATCTCGATTCCGTTGGTTGACCCGCGCCCCGCATCCGCTCACTGCGGATGCGGGACAAAGATTGGCGACGGAACATTGCCATCACCGTTTCAATCCGAGTCCACTCACTTCCCACTGCTTTGATACTTGACCTCGACACGGTGCGGCTGCGCCTCGGGCTTTTTCGACAGCGCAATCGACAGCACGCCGTCTTCAAGCACCGCTTCGATCGAACCGGTATCAATCGTGTCGGCCAACGTGACGACCCGCTCAAACTCTCCGAAGCGACGTTCGTCGTGTCGGCATTCGCCTTCACGCTCGGGAGACTTGCGCTCGCCGCGAATCGTGAGTTGGCCGTTCTCAACCGTCAATTCAATTTCGTCCTGCTTCAATCCGGGGACATCCATTTCAAGCTGGATGCCGTGTTCATCTTCCCACAACGTCAGCGGAACCGGCCGCTGCGCAAACATACGGCGAACGTTGCCGCCGCCGGCCAAGTCACGCCCGCATTTTTCCAGCACAGAGTCAAAAGGATCGGCCAACAAAGCCGCCAACCGATTATTGATCGTCATCGACATCGTCGTTCCTCCACAGGTTAGATTCATCACGAATTCTCGACACACCGCAGCCAGTAAAACGCGATGTGATCCATCGGCAGAGGACCGGAAACTCCCCAGCCCCCACCCCCCGACGAGACTCGCCGGAGCCGTTCTCTAGTAGAAACAAACGACGTGCCAAATCGATCATCTCCAGGACTTATTTCAGAACAACACCTCAACCTTCTTTTATCACACATGTTACGCCATGTGAGACATTTGCAATATCGAGAAACGACCTCGCCCCACTTGTGCCATATTGGCAGTATTTTGAATTTCCGACCCTTGCCTTGCCGGTGCCAATATGGCAGCCTTGGGCGGCGCAGATTCTTCAGAAACTGATGTGAGATGTGAAGTGAGTCACCGAACTCTGCCTCGTGTTCGCCTAGAATGAGTCATTCAGCAACTCGATCAAACTGCGATGAAGCGACTCGATGTCGCTGAATCCGGAAAAGATTCTCGACGGCGCAAGGAGGGCAGATGCTTTCACTTTCTCGACAGGTCGGACAGGAAATCGTGATCGACGGCAATATCCGGTTGACCATCACTTCCGTGGAAGGACAGCGCGTGCGACTTGGAATCTCCGCCCCGTCTCACGTACCGATTCGGCGGCGCGAAGTGTTTATGACCCCGAGCAAACGCGGCATTACAGAAACAGTCGCGACTCATCGATGATGCGACAATCTCCCTCGTCAAACAAACAAGGGTGATTGCGGGAGTTGCCCATTCTTCCAGCGGCAGCGATGATGTCGCAGTCGTCTCGGTGTGCGGTTCGAGTTTTCAATCGTTCAGACGCTGCCGCAACGGCGACAGTCTGGAATTCCCAAAACGAGAGTAACGAATGAGTGACGATGTACATGACGATTCGGTGAGTCGTGTTGCTGAACGATCAAAGACGCGCGGTCGATTTTCACAAAAACTGATCTTCCTCGGTCTCCTCGCTGCTGTTGGCGGCGTGTTGTACTGGCAGCTTGGTGAAACGCTGTCACTGAATTCACTGGCAGCCAAAGAGGGCGAGTTGCTCGAATCGGCCCAGGCCCATCCCGTCATTGTGCTCAGCGCAGCGTTCCTGATGTATGTTGTCATTACGGCGTTTGCGATACCGGCTGCGACCGTATTCACCCTGGGCATTGCACTGCTTTGCGACAAGACTTTCGAACCCGAATACGGCTCGTCAGTCGCGCTGCTGATCGCGATCGTGTTGGTCAATTTCGCTTCAACCACTGGGGCGACACTGTCATTTCTCATGAGCCGTTACCTGTTGCGTGACTTAATTCAAAACAAATTTGGTAATCGGCTGCAGAAGTTCAACGAAGCACTGGAGCGTGAAGGCGCGTTTTATTTGTTTTCGCTGCGGTTGATTCCGGTCGTTCCGTTCTTCGTCATCAACCTCGTTATGGGACTGACACCGATTCGCGTACGCACCTTCTGGTGGGTCAGCCAGGTCGGCATGCTGGCAGGTACCTGCGTGTACGTTTTTGCCGGCACGCGAATTCCCAGCCTGAAAGAGATAGTCGATAAGGGAGCAGGTGGTGTTTTGGACTTCGAATTGTTCGCTGCCTTCGCATTGCTCGGCTTATTTCCATTGGCCGCCAAGAAGATCATGTCCCGTTTTCGACCTCCGGCGCCCGAGCAAACCACCTAACCGGCGATCTTCGTCGATTCACATATCTGGAGTTTGGTTAAAGTGACTGACACGATTGCCGATTCAGCTGACACCGTCGAAGTGCTTCCAGCCGACGAGTTCAACCGGACGCTCGTTTCACAGGTCCACCCTCCCGATTGGACGAACCCGACGCCCAATGGACGGTACAATCTGGTGGTGATTGGCGCAGGGACAGCCGGACTGGTTACTGCGGCCGGCGCAGCCGGAATGGGAGCGAAGGTCGCGCTCATCGAGAAACACCTGATGGGGGGCGACTGCCTGAACGTCGGCTGCGTTCCTTCCAAGGCTCTCATTCGTGCGGCTCGCGCCGTGACCGCTGTTCGCAATGCCGGACAATTCGGCATCGAAGTCCCCGATGGGGTGAAAGTCAATTTCGCCAATGTCATGGAGCGGATGCGGCGTTTGCGGGCAGGAATCAGCCATCACGACTCGGCAGCGCGATTTCGTGATCTCGGAATCGACGTGTTTGTTGGCGGCGGCCGTTTTTCGGGACCCGATACGATCGACGTCGGCGGTCAAACCCTGCAGTTCAAACGGGCCGTCATCGCGACCGGCGCTCGCGCATCGGCGCCGCCAATTCCCGGGATCGATCAGGTCGATTATCTCACCAACGAAACCGTTTTTTCGCTGACCGAATTGCCGGCAAAGCTCGGCGTCATTGGTGCCGGGCCAATCGGTTGTGAATTAGCACAGTCGTTCGCCCGTTTCGGTTCGGAAGTGTTTCTCATCGAGGCAACACACGGCATTCTGCCGCGCGAGGACACCGACGCTGCCGAGATTGTGAAAGCGGCGCTGTTGCGCGACGGTGTTAAGTTGCTGTGCTGCGGCAGGAAAACAGAAGTAAGCCGAGCGGACAATGGCATTCGGCTGAAGTTGGAATCACACGATGAGAACTACGATGTCGTGGTCGATCAACTGCTGGTCGCAGCCGGGCGTTCACCGAACGTGGAAGGGTTAGGCCTGGAAAGTGTGGGAGTCGAATACGATACGCGGACCGGGGTGACGGTCGATGATCGGTTGCGAACTACGAACCGGCGCATCTTTGCGGCGGGCGACATTTGCTCGAAGTACCAGTTCACGCACACGGCAGATTTTCAGGCGAGAATCGTAATTCAAAATGCATTGTTTATGGGCCGCGCCAAATCGAGCGCACTAACGATTCCGTGGTGCACGTATACCGAACCGGAAATTGCGCACGTCGGTCTTTACGAAGCAGAAGCCCGAGAACAAGGATTGTCGATCACAACATTCGTGCAGCCTATGGCCGAAGTGGATCGTGCCATTCTGGATGGCGAAACCGATGGCTTCGTCAAGGTTCACGTGAAGGAGGGAACCGATCAAATTGTCGGCGCGACAATTGTGGCCGCACACGCGGGCGACATGATCTCCGAAATCACGCTGGCGATGGTTGGCAAACTCGGACTGAAACGGATCGGCAGCGCGATCCACCCGTATCCCACACAGGCCGAAGCGGTCCGCAAGCTGGGCGACCTCTACAACCGCACGCGACTGACGCCGTTCGTCAAATCGTTGTTCAAGAAATGGCTGTCGCGGACGAGATGACAATCTAAAGCCCACCGCCAACGGGCTGCGGCCCGTGGGATCAAAACGGTTCGTATTCTTTGGGAAACTGAATCATCAACCGGCGTTTTTCCTGTTCCCAGCAATGCGTCCAGCCGAGCTTCTCGAACACGTCGCGTCGCTTCTTGATATACCAGTAATTTGGTTCTGAGCTGGGGATGTACTTGTTGAGCAACTGCAGCGCGTTGCCGTACCGTGCTTGCCGCCGCTCGCGACGAATGTGCAGCAGCACATACTCTCGGGCCGTTGTATCGACCCAGCGGGCCAATTCAGCAAAGTTCTCCGCAAATGCTTTATCGTGTGCCTGCTGATCTTCGACGGGATGTCTGGCGACGACATCGGGCAGTTCCATGTAACCCAGGGCGCGGCCCTTGCGGTACAGTGTGTCGATCAGGATCGCTTTGTGATCGTTCATCGTCTTCCGCAACTGTACGGCTTTTGTGTCGCCCGGATTCACATTCGTGCCGAAGTGGGCCGCCAATTCTTTCGGGTGAAGTCGTGCGATGACAGCGTCGGCCGCTGTGACCACCTTCGGAAGGTGCTGCTTGCGGTTCTTGATTTGATCGAGACGATGCAACTGCGCGACCAGCGTCGGTAAATGTTCGGAGTGTTCCTTCAGAATCTGCTCCGCCAATCGATTAAACTGTGAATCGTCGGCAGCGGTGATGAGGCTCTTAAGTTTGGCGATGCGAAACGCAGTTTCATCGGCGGGCAACTTGGGCGACTCCGCGCCGCGCGGCTTGGTGCCTTCGCGATTGGGGATCACGTACTGCACGGGAAATCCGCCGGGCCGTTGACCGCTTTGACGACGACCGTCGCGGGCCGTCCCGTAGGTCACGGTTCCCAACAGAATGTCTCCGCCTGCCGCGCCGGCGGGTAATGAAACAGAGGCAGGAACGCCAACCCACAGCGAAACCCGTTCGCCGCGTTCGAGTAACGACGACGGAAATCTTCCACCGCGACTCACCGCTGCGGCGCGGGAACCGTAAACACCCAACGAGACTGGACTCGACAGCGGCCGATCGAGTGTCAGCAATGCCTTCTTCATCGTTTCGAGCTTCGCCACGTTATCGTGACGCAATTGCAACTTCAATACATGTTTACCCTGCCGGAGCTTGACCGAACCGGGAAAGATGTCATCGGTTGTTATACGGTGTTTTCCAGCGTCGAAGATCGACCAGAGTTGTGTGCCGAACGACGAATCGTACAGCAGGTCATCGTTCAGCGGAAAACTCGGAGTCACCGTGCCGGACTTGGCTTGCGAAAAATTGTAGGTCAATTCCAACACGTAAAGATGTCGTCCGTTGGGTAACACGTCGCGACTGGGGGCGAGCGGTTTTATGTCCGCCGACGTTGGGCTCAGCGTGGTGCGATGGGTGGTCAGTTTCGCCGTGGGTGCGATCCGCTGGCGATACAATGGGGCAGCAACGTTGACGCTAACGGTCGGCTCTGCAGCGCTCAGCGTCAGCGAGTTGTCGTCCGGAAGGATGCCGTGAAATGTCAATTCGTATTCCAACTCCGATGTTCCCAGACTCGACCAGTATTGGGCCATACAGACTTCCAACGTTCGTCCTGCAAGCACCGGGAGAACGTGTACGTTGTCTTCGCCGCCCTTCAATGAAACGTACCGCCGATTCTCGGTCGCTCGGTACGAGCGGCCCGAAACGATTTGCACTGTATGCACCACGTACGTCCGTTGTTCGCCGGCATCTGTCCGCGAGCGCAATTTCAATGTGGCCCATGTTGCGTCGGCGGGGACCGCAACAAAGTGGCGTTCAACCTGCCCTGGCTGAAACGTGGTCTGACCTGAGAAACGCGATCCGTCGTCGCTCTCAGATTCATCCGGAATCGTTACGGTGATCGGAAATCGAAACAGCGGACCACGGTCCGGTGCGTCGGAATCGTAACCGCAAACCTCGGCGAAGTGCGCGCCGGGCGATAGGTCGCTTGGATCAACATGTGCGGAGAATGTCCCTCCGCCCTGCGTCAGCAGTAGAAACTGGCCGGTGGTCACCCATTCGGCAGTCGATTGGATTGCAAGCCGCAGCTGAAAGCCGACCTTGTTCTTGTTGTCTGCTCCTTTCGGAAAGACGGGGCGAACGCGAAGGCTCGTCTCGGTGGGCCGATCAACTTCGTGTGGCTCGCGAAGATAAACTCCTCTGGCGCCGCTGCGATTCGCAAGTCGGGCTTCGATTGGCAGCTGTTCGCCGACGGCAGCGGCATGGGCGGTCAAATGATCAAATGCGCGATCAATCTGCACCAAACCCGGCCCCTGTGCGAAGACGTCGGCAGCGTCGATCCGACGGGCCGTGTTCTTCAGAGCGCGACGGACACTGTAGGGCGAATAGGGCGTGCTGTTCGCCTTCATCCCTGAGAGCAACAGTGCCACCGAGCCACAAGCGTTCGGCGATGCCATCGACGTGCCGTTCATCCGCATACTGCCTTGCAAGGTCCATCCTGGAACCGGCGCGATCGCACCGCCGGGGGCGAAGATATCGACGCCCAAGTCGCCGTCGAACGTCGGGCCGCGCGACGTCCAGGTATAGGGCATGCCGGGTAGCTGCTTGCGGAGCGTGTATTCGGCGGCCATCATCTCGGGCGAAACGAACGCACCAACGCCGATGATGGCCGACGTCGTTCCGCCGGGGGCACCGACCGTCGATAACGCAGGCCCCGCATTCCCCGCACTGGCAACGAAAATCACGCCATGCTTATCGACCAATTCGGAAAACAATTCCACCAATCGCCCACGATTGGGTGTCGTTGTCGGTTCGCCGTAACTCATATTGATCAGGTCGCAATGATTCTCAATGACCGCTCGCAAACCTCGGACCAGTCCGGCGCCGGTCTCCATTCCACCCAGTCGCGAATCGCCGATCTTGACCGACACAATTTGCGCACCGGGAGCGATGCCGTTTTGTTCGGGGTGGTCGGGAAAGTGACCGGCGGTGATGCCGGCGACGTGTGTGCCGTGCGCGCCGGATTCGCAGATGATGGAAAGCCGCTTGCCCTCGTCAAATATGTTGACGGCAAAGTTCAGCAGCGATTCGCTATCGAAGGTCGCAAACTGGCGTTCGGCGCGGAAGTTCGTCAACAGCTTTTCTTCCGCCAGATCCCCGTCTTCATCGGTATCGACCACCGCCCGCCAGGCACTGCCGTCGTAGAACACCAGGCAATCGTAAATGGGACCGGGATCGTCGTATTGTTGGGCAACGACTTTCAATTGCTTCACCCGAGTTTCCAGATCGGCCCGACTCTTTTTGTCTTCAACCGTTGGCTTGGGGTGTTTGCTGCCCCAATCGACCAATTGACTGCGAAGTGCCTCCTCGGTTTTGCGGTGTGCCTCACCCCAGCGCTTGCGCCGTTCACGTTTCATTCGCGAAACCAACGGGGCGGGAAACAGACTGTAAGCCGACTTCAGCCCGAGATGAAATTGTCCGTCGGGATTCGCCCAGGCAGGTGAAAGTTTCAACGTGCGACCGGTTAGTCCCTGTAGTTGATGGTTGGTCGCTTCACGCACCGTTGAAGTTTTGACATCGCCGCTGCCGGTGCCGTCGATCACATCGATGATTTTCGGTTTGCCGTCGCTGGTCGTTTGAAGTCCAGCGGCACCAGGATCGACGCCGGTGTCGAAGATAGCGATCACGACTCCGCGGCCATCGAATTCCGGGTGCTTTTCCAGAAATCGCAGTGCGCCGACTTCCTGTTTTGGCATGATGCCGACTTGAGGAAACGGCGCCACATCGGCAGTCATCGCCGGCGATATCAGCGTAGCTGCCAGTAGTAGAACCAATGCCGACACTCGGGGAAAACGAATCCGGGACATCGGGCGCGGGCGGGTGGTCGGTGTCATTTGAAACGAGTTATCGTCTGGCATTGGCGTTCACACGAGAGAGTGATTGCGATGGGTTACAGAGGGAATCGGGGCAAGTGTTCATTCTACGGCCAGCGAGAAACGACTTGCAACGACCGCTTGAGTGAAGCAAAACCAGCCCGCAGCGCAAGCAAGGGTTTGAACCGCAGTTGTGGCCGAAAAACCCTTGCTTGCGCTGCGGGCTGATACTCTCGCGATCACAGAAGTTGAATCCGCTTGGACGCCTACCGGTAGAGATGCGTTTTCGGCGTGAAAACGGTACGATGCTGTCGCAGAAACGTCTTGGGATCGCTTGTTCATTCACTCCTCGTCTGAGATTGAAGACTCAATGAAAAACTCGCTACCGATTTTGTTTGCGCTGGGAACAGCAATCTGCTGGGGTTTATATGGACCGACAATCGCCAACGCACGCAGTCCCGAAAAACTTTGGAGTCCGTTCAAGCCCTATGTCGGAATCGGGCTGGCGTATATCGTTTGGGCTTTTGTTGGTGGGTTGGTTGTGATGTGGATGAAGGGCGACAGTTTTTCATTCAGTGGCAAACATTCTGCTGCGGGAATCTGGGGGTTTGGAGCCGGAACATTGGGAGCGTTGGGAGCGTTGAGCCTGACCGCCGCCATGATCAGCTTCGTCGGAAAACCCAAACCTCAACTGGTGATGCCGATTGTCTTTGGCGGGGCGGTGACCGTCTCGGCCATTGTTTCCTTCTTTCTTTACCGAGGGGAAGCGAAAACGAGTCCTTGGCTGTGGGTTGGCATTGTCGGCATGGCCGTGTGCATTGTGCTGGTGGCCTATAACACGCCGCATGGACATCCACCGAAAAAACCGGGGGGCGAAACTCCGGCAACGACGGCAGTTGAGGATTCAACGGCAGCGACGGCCGAATCATCCAGCTGAAGCGGGCGGCTGAGATCGATCGTCGAAATCAATTCGTCGCGGGTTGCCACTCGATTTTCGCCCCTTTGCGCTGCTGGGCGACCAGGCGGGTCCATTCCTGTTGCGCCAAGGCGTTGTAAACCAGCGGGCGCACGTCTTCCAGGCTCAATTGGCCGGGGCGACGGTCGGTGACAGTCAGCAGATGCAGGCCAAACCGTGTGCGGATTGGTTCGCTGACCTCGCCTGCCTTTAATGGAAACGCTGCTCGGGAGAACTCGATGAGCATCTTGCCGCGGTAAGGGAAGAAGCCAACGTCGCCACCCCGTTTTGCGCTGGGCGCAGCGGAATTCTCTTTGGCCGAATCGGCAAAGCTGATTTTTTCACCGACAACGTCCTGCCGAATCTTGCCGAGTGTTTCATTGGCCTGCTTTACTGTTGCTTCATCTGCGTTGACTGCAACCTTGAGAAATATCTGACTGGCGCGAATCTCGGTCCCATCGAACTCCTGGCGATGTTTCTTGTAGAAGTCACGAAGTTGACCGTTCGTCACGACACGGCGCACGTAAATCTGCCAGGCAAGTGGCAGGGCCACCTCAGATCGCAACCGCGCGTCATCGAAACCGAGTTTCGCCAGTACGGCCTGTGGTTCATCGCCCCCCGCGCGAATTAACTCGTGAATTCGGGCGACCTGTGCATCGATTTCCGCTGCGGCCGGCGTTGCCCGTTGTTTCTCCAAATAAGAACGCATCAGCCGGCGATCAATGAGCTGTTCGAGCAACCGTTTGCGGGCTGCCGGCCGGGCTGCTTGTGGCACGCTGTGAGAAATCGCCAGGAATTCCAGGTCGCTGGCAGTAATGGGCGAACCATCGACCGTCACCCAAACCGAGTCTGACGACTGCTGGGCGACAAAAACCTGGTCCGCGTCCTGAGCGTGGGCAGCCGCGACATTCAGGCTCAGGATAACAACCACCGAGATCATGAGTCGCATTGATACCGACCTGTATGTCATGTTCTTATTGTGACTGGGAAAAAGCGATCGGCTGCCTACGGCTGAACACCTTCGACAAACTTGCCGCGTGTTGCCCGCCCCATCATAAACGCGTTGCAGAATGCGCGTCAGATCAATCGTGCCGATTTCCAGCGAAACTCTGAAACCTGGAAGCCGCAGTTTCTCGTGAACTCTGGAACAAGTTTGTCGATGTTTACTGAATGCCGATGGCCGGCACAAGTTGACAGTCGGCATCGGCAGTTTGACCATCGCTTCCGCTCTCATCGGTCGGTGTGGAGCGCGCAATGTGCCGATCCACACGGAGTTCCAGCTTCTTGGCGGCTCGTTTCTGCTTGCGATTTGCCGCACCCGCTTGACGCCGTTTGGCCAGATGCCCCAGTCCGAAGTAGGACACGAATCCGAAAGCGCCTAACATGAACAGGCACATCTGCATTGTCGGATTGGGGGCTTTGCCGGCCGCACTGCCGATCAGAAAGGCGCTGATGATCAAAATCGAACTATGGCTGACCACTGCGCCTTTGGAATCACGTTTTTTCTGATTATTAGATTTGGATTGCCGCATGTCTTTGTTTCCTGTGGATTGAGCCTTTGGGGCGACTCTCGGACGGAATTCCCCCATGCGGGAATGTCGTCGCACAGTCCTTCATGAGAAGGTACGTCGCAAATGTCACTCTGTCAAAAAAACGCCCGAAAGTTGTCGTGCCGCCGCTGGAAATTGATCTACTGAAGTGCGGCAGGGATCGCTTCAAGGACAAGTGTCAGGAGGAATCTGCCGATAGAATTGGCGTAATTGGCAAAGGGGGATTGACCGATCCGGTCTGCAGTGTAGACGGGAGTGGAATCCTGCCATTACTATCGGTCAACATTTGTCGGCATCACAGAACGCTCATTCGGGGAGTTTAATAGACGTGCGAATTGCTCTGGCGCAGCTCAATCCAATTGTTGGCGATCTCCAGGGTAACGTCGATCTCGTGCGGAAGTCGGCCGAGCGGGCGAGCGAAGCGGGCGCTGATTTGCTGGTCGTTTCGGAGTTGGTCATCAGTGGCTACCCCCCGAAAGACCTGCTGCTTCGCGAGGGTTTTGTTGCAGCTTGTGACCGGGCCGTTGAAACGTTGGCAGAAATGGTGCCGGCGGACCTTGGAGTGCTGGTTGGTCATCCGAGCTGTTGGAATCAGCCGGACGGGCGGGTGGCGAACGCTGCCAGCCTGCTGGAAGGCGGACGTGTGCAGGCGACAATTCAGAAGTCGTTGCTGCCGAATTATGATGTCTTCGACGAAGAGCGTTATTTTCGTCCGGCCGATGCGATTGCGCCGATTGAATTTCGCGGCCATCAACTTGGCGTGCATATTTGCGAAGATGCCTGGTGGGGACAGCCGACGACACCCTATCACACAGAACCCGCGTCTGTTGACAATCCGGTCGAGCAATTGGCGGCCGCCGGTGCCGACCTGTTTATTAACCTTTCGGCCAGCCCTTTTGAATTGGATAAACCGGGCCGACGAACACGGATTCTGCAGGCACACGTCAAACGGCATCCGCTTCCGTTCGTTTTTGTCAATCAAGTTGGAGGCAACGACGACCTCGTGTTCGACGGACACAGCATGGTCGTCAACGCGGCCGGTGAGAAAGTTGTGCAACTGGCCGACTTTGCAGAAGACTTTCAGGTTGTCGATATCGGTCAGCTTCCATCGCCCGTCGAGAGAGATTCGTCGCCGCGCCCGTCAGCCATTCTCGATGCGCTGGTGCTTGGATTGGGCGACTACATGCGCAAGTGTGGCTTCACCGATTGCGTCCTCGGACTGTCCGGCGGCATCGACAGCGCACTTGCCTGTTACGTCGCCTCCCGTGCTGTTGGTCCGGAACACGTACACGGTTTGCTGATGCCAAGCCGCTACAGCAGCGAGCACAGCGTGAACGACGCCCGGCAACAGGCCGAAACTCTCGGCGTCGATTACGAGATCATCCCCATCGACGAAGTGCATAGCGCGTACGAACGGACGGTTGTGGTTGGCGACGATTTGACGAGCGAACCTGCCGGGTTGGCCGACCAAAACCTGCAAGCGCGCATACGCGGTGCGATGGTGATGACTCGCAGCAATCGGCACGGCTGGATGGCCTTGGCAACCGGCAACAAAAGCGAATTGGCCGTTGGCTACTGCACGTTGTACGGCGACATGTGTGGCGGATTTGCGGTGCTGGCCGACGTCTTCAAACGCGATGTCTACGCCGTCTCCCGGTACATCAACGAACATCGCGAAGGCCGCGAGGCGATACCCAACAACATCATGAACAAGGCTCCGAGCGCGGAACTCGCCCCAGATCAGTTCGACCAGGACGTGCTTCCGCCGTACGATCTATTGGATGACATTTTAGAAGGGCTGATTGAACAGGAAGCTTCGGTGGCAACGCTCAGCCAGAAGTTCCCTGCCGAAACCGTTGCCTGGGTTGCGACCCGGCTCGATCGTAACGAATTCAAACGCCGACAAATGCCGCCCGGAATCAAATTGTCGGCCCGAGCGTTCGGCAGCGGTCGCCGCATGCCGATGGCTGCCCGATTTGGCAATCCCTGATCGGTGCGATCGGACTTCAGTCGTTTGATTCCGGTTTAGGCAGTTTCTTGAAGACCGGCACCAATTCGACGGTGACCTCGGTGCCAATGGGCGGCACACGTTCGACCCACGGCTCGAACAACAGGCTCGCTTCTCCCGAGTTGGAACTTTCGACGGCGACATCAATCATCGAGGTCGGGAAGTTTGCCAGGCAAATTATGTCGCCGTGTTCCGCGTTGTAGGTTTGCTTGCCGGTCTGTTCGTCAACAGTGAATCCACTTCCAGCGAAGACCCAATACGTATCGAATGGTCGCGGCAAGGTCCGTTCGTAGATTGTGTTGATCGCGACACGAAACGCTTTGTCCTGGCTGAGCGATAACAGTTTCTCGCGTTCTTCCTTCGACATGGACCCGTACCAACTCAATTCCTTGAACTTCTTGTCATACCGCAATTCACTTTCGTTGGCCAGGACGACGTTGTGCGGCAGTCGCGCGAGGGCTTGGCCGTAGAACCGTTTGGTGACGTATCGAATCCACTGCTGAGCAGGCACGCGTTGCAGTCTGCCTTTCGCGTCTTTCCACTGCAGAAAGATGTCGATCCGTTGCCCCTTTGGCGGTATGAATTTGGGAACAAAGACCGCCGGCGATCCCTTCTCTGCCCCCAACTTCGCCAAGCCGGCATGAATCGCGTATGCTTGCGCATCGACCGACAAAATGGATTCGTGTTCCTTCGTCTGCTTCTTGCAGACCAGCATTTCCAGTATGCCCTCGCGGAGTACGACTTTTGTCTTAAGCAACACCCGCTTGCCGGCGACGTCCAACAGCACGGTTTCCTGCTTGTTCAGAGGGATTAGTTTGTCGTCAACGTCATCCTGCTTTGGGTTCTTCGCATCCACTGCGTCAGCGTTTGGCTGCGCCGCTGCGAACTGTGCAGGAATGCCGCACGCAAGCAGGATTGCGATCATGGCCGAACAAGTGGATCGATTCGCTAGAGTAAAACGCAGTTTCGACATGATCGACTCCTCTTTCATTTCCGAACGACCCGGAACGGGCTGCCCCCAAGATTCTACTTTGAGACGATCTCGTTCGGAATCGCAAACGGCGTTCCACAGCTCGCTATTCCGTATTCGTAACGGAATTCCCGTGCGGGCGAGCAACTTAGGATTCTTGAGGTGGACCGGAACTGGCCACGGATGGACAGTCTTCCGACGCCGACGGGAGTCTACGTTGCATAGTGATCCGCTAAACCGCAAGCGAGATTGAAATTATCGCGCCTCGATTCGATTGCACCAGTGGATCAGGTCGTCGAAAATCTGTTGGCGGTCTGGCTCGAATTCGAGCGTATGACGGGCGTCCGGGTATTCGATTGTCTGTTTTTGTGACGATTGTAAACGCTCGAACCATTGCCTCGACTTGTCGTTGTCGATGATTCGGTCCTTGCCCGCCAGCATCAGCAATGCGGGGCAATCGATCCGCTGCTGTACCATCGCCACTTCGTCGTCCAGTTCCACACTGGCCTGTAACAACGAAACCGTTGCCTGTCGCAGCGACAACCGGTCGTCGCGAATGAACTGCTGCCATTCCGGTTCGTCGGTGAACATGGTCGGATCGCCCAATGGTATTGAAACCAACTTGCGCTGCACCCCCAGCATGTCGGCAAGTTGCAGCCGCCAGCGTTGATGCCAGCTTGGTCGAACGCGAGCACAGATGCCGGGAGTCAACAGCGCGAGCGCATCGACCAATTCCGGCCGCCGCGCACATGTGACGGCCGCCAGTTTGCCGCCCCAACTTACGCCCGACAGAATCACCGGAGCGGTCGGTGCCTCTCGGTTGCGACGAAATCGGACGTCACCCAAAAACTGAACAACGTCATTCACCAACCGATCGGCGTGCGAGGCATGGCCGCGATCGCGATCGTTCAAACCGGAGCCACGGCGATCGAGAAACGAAACCTCGTAGCCGGCGTCCGCCAGTCGTCGGCAGGAGTATTCATACCAGCCGGCATGACTTTGAATACCATGCACCGCGACGACATAACCGCGCGGGGGCGCTTCACACGGAGGATGAAACCGGTAGCGGAGATTGTAGCCGTCCGATGCCGTGAATTTCCGGACGTCGGATTCCGTCACGACATCACTCGCAGAAGTTTGTTCAACCGTCGAGCCGAGCCAGATGAATGTCGCGAATCACATCGCCGACGAGGGCCATGTCCGCGATCTGCCACTTCGGCGCTTCGACGGTGATTTCCATCGTCTTTGTGCCGGAGATCATGCTCGGGGGAAACGGAATCTGCCAGACCGATTTTGCACCGCCAGCGGCCAACTCGTCGGGAATTGGAATCGGCCGTCCCGCCAAACTCAACTGCACGCCATCGGCTGTGGCTGCTTCGGCCAACCGAAAGACCAGAAAGCCGTAATTGAAGTGCGGGTAGAAGTGGCCGAGATACTTGACGGTTGCCGGTTTCTTGCCCGGCCTGCGATGCCGTTTCAAACCGCGTCCCTCGGCAGCCGTCCATCCGGTCAACTGCCATTCTTTTTCACTATCTGCGTTACCGAATTCACACACGATATACCGTCGGGCGCGTTCTTTCAGCATGCTGTGAAACGGACCAACTTCTACACCAGCGTCGATGCGGGGCGGCGGCGATGGCTGCGGTTTTGATTCGCTTCCAAGCAGCTTTTGAATCGGTTCGCCCAGCGCGAGAGGATACGGACGGCCAATGCGATCGTGCACCAACGTATTGTGAGGATCGTAGCCCAACAAATGGTAGATCGTCGCGGCGATGTCGTCCTGCGTCACTTTGTTCGCGGTGGGGTAGGCCGCCTGATTGTCGGTTTCGCCGAACACCTGTCCGCCCGGCATTCCGCCACCCGCCATCACCACCGAGTTGCAAGGCCCCCAATGGTCACGGCCGGCGTTCTTGTTGATCCGCGGCGTGCGGCCGAATTCGCTGTTCCAAACCACCAGCGTATCATCCAACATACCGCTCGCCTTCAGGTCTTCGAGCAAAGCGGCAATCGGTCGATCGACGGCGGGCATCAACCGGTTCTTGAGTTCCTGGAAGTTGAGTGCGTGTGTGTCCCACGACGAGTCGATCGTCTTGACCTCACGATGCCAGTACACGGTGACCAGCCGCACGCCCGACTCCACCAGTCGCCGCGCCATCAACACGCTTTGGCCGAAACTATGCCAACCGTACCGCCAACGTTCCTCGTCCGGAATCGAGGCGATGTCGAAGGCCCGCCGCGCTTTGGGCGAGACGACCATATCGAGCGCCTGACGATAGAAATCGTCCATTGTTTGCACGGACTGCGAACGCTCGGCCAACCGGGCAACGTCTTCAATTTGTCCCAGCAGTTGTTGACGTCCGCGCATTCGGCCGGTGGACATTCCGCCCGGCAACCTTAACGAGGCAATCGAAAAGTCCGGTTCATCGGGATGATCGACGATTTGAAACGGATCGTATTTGCGACCGATGATTCCCGCCCCCTGTCCCGGCGTGACCTTGCCGGCGGTGGTGGCGATGATGTCCGGCAACGCAACAAACGTCGGCATGCCTTCGCGATTCGGATTCAGCTTCGACAGCACCGAACCAAAATGTGGAAAGTCGGTCTCGCTGGCACTAAAATTCTCGGCTCTCAATTCGTGCCGACGACCGGTGAGGCCGGCATGGGCGCCGGTCGAGTGGTTGTTATCTTCCTGGCCGACCGAGCGAATGATCGCCAGTTTGTCGGCATGTTGGGCGATGAGCGGAAAATGCTCGGAGATGTGAATGCCGGGTACGTTCGTCTCAATCGGCTGAAACTCGCCCCGATTGTCGGCCGGGCCTTCCGGCTTCAAATCCCACGTATCCTGATGCGCCGGCCCCCCCCACATGAACAGCAGGATGACGCGTTTGGCGCGGCCCAATGTTGCCCCGCCTGTTTGATTTCCCTCACTTGCGAGCAGATCGGGCAAACCCAGACCCATCGTTCCCAGCGCGCCAGCCTGAATCGCTCGGCGCCGCGAGATGGAGTCACACAATTGCAGATGGCCGCTGTGAAGGTCAAGCATCGATATTTCTACAACAAGTGATTCGGGACTCGACTGGACGCATGATATCAGACAACGCCGATGATTGCGATATCCATAGCTGCGACTCAACAAGTCGCAGTCGTCAGCGATGCATTGCATCGCAGCTGGAGGCGGAAACCCGGTTTCTTCTCACTACTCCGATCGCAGTGTTGCCAGAATCGGCGTGCTGACCGCTTCGGCGACGGCAATGAATGCCGCAATCATGCCGACAACAAACACGCCGGCCAGAATCGTTATCACCGATGTCCACGGCACGTCGGCCCCGATGCTCAACAGATGGGGCGTCATCGCCAGCAGCGCCGATGCCGTCCCTGCCAACAGTCCCCACGTCAGCAGGAACGCGTTTTCCCACAACACCAACCAAGCCAGATGGCCATTACGAAAACCGACCGCCCGCAGCAACGCCAACTCCGCACGGCGTTCAAACACATTTCGCAACATCACCGTCGCCAGTCCCAATGTTCCCAGTAACAGCCCCAATCCGCCCAACGTTTGGAATGTTGAGAGATATGTGTTCTGCACCGACAGAAAGTCGTCGAGACGTTTGGCGACCGGTTCGGCATCAAACCCGAAATCATTCAGGCCAGTTTCCAGAATGCTGGAAAGATCGTCCGCGTCTGCCACCGGGACTTCGATGAGGAAATACTCGAACCCCTTGCGGTCAGAATACAGTCGACGGAAGTTCTCATCCGACATCAACAGCACGCCCTGAAACACGCTGCCGTCGAACTGGCCGACAATCTTCAATTTGTATTCCGGGTTCTCGTCGTCCGGGACATCAATCGTCGATCCCACTCCCTTGTGCAGGCTGTACTGCAGCGTGTTCATGTCGGCGAGAACGGGATAGATGGGGATCGACTGCTTGGTGTTGACTGTTTCGTCTTCAAGTCGCTCTTCCAACAGCGTCCACGGGTTGTCCTGCTTCGCGCCGGAAAACTTGAACCCGCCGCGTTCAATCATCCGCTGCGGAACGCCGAGGACGGTCGGCAAATGTGTCTGATAGATGTTTAGACAACTGGCATTTTCTCCCGGCTTGACGTGGAACGGGAATACCTCCATCTCGGCCAGGAGTCGATTATTCCGTTCCGCGCGACTGATTGCCGATTGGTCTCCAACGGTTTTGTCAAAATCGAGCGCTCGTGTCTTCCGTGCCTGCTCGTCGTTGAGATCCTCGTAGATTGGCTGGCTGGTCTCCGCAACCAACGTGAAGCCGCCATTGCCGGAATTCATTTTCGGTTGCTCAACCGCTGGATTGCGATGCCCGGCCGCGATGGCGACGATGACAAACGTGGCCGAGGCAATCAATCCGGTCGTCAGGACACTGCGCTGGCGATGACGGGCGGCGTTCCGAATACCGAGTCGCCCCATGCCGATCGCGCCGGAACCGCGGACGGCAGTCGAACGGTCGCTATCGAGCCAGGCCGATAGAAAAGTCAGCGATGCCGTCAACAACAACACGCCAACGAGGAAAAACGAAACGACCTGCCAGGAGAATCCGCCAAACGCTTCGCGTTCGGAGAGCTGAGGAATTGACGCAGCGGCGATCAACATGACAGCGGCGATCACGGAACAGGACAGGGCGATGATAGATGCTTTGCGACCGCGTTGCAGGCGGGCTTCGCCGGTCAGACTCGTCTCAACAGCGCCGGACAACAGTTCCCGATTCGACAGCGCCCGCAACTGCCGCATCGCCCACCAGATTGCGACGGCTGCAACAACAACCGAACCGACGAAACCAATCAGCAGACTGAGCGGAGTGACGTGAACGAAGAGGAACTTTGTGCCGATTGCCCCGAACCACCAGGTCTTCAACCCGTAGACCATCATCCAGGCGTAACCGTAGGCGGCAAGCAAACCGAGGCCGGCACCACTGCCGACGACGATTAAACCTTCGGTAAGAAAGAGTCGATTGACGCGTCGCGGGGCAAAGCCCACAGCCCCCAGCAACCCGACGTTCGTACTTCGCCGTTCGATACCGAGTCGGAACAGCAGGCCGATCAGAATCGTGGCCGAGGCGATTAAGAAAAAACTGAAGGCGATAAAGTAGACGGCGAAATCAGTCGTCCCGCTGGCAGCCGCAAGTTGCCGTTGCTTGACGGCATCGAACGCCATCCCGATCTCGTTCGGATCGATGGTATTCAGCACTTCGCGGCTGTAGATTTCGGCGCTCTCTTCGAGTGATTCCGCCTTGGGGGGCGAAACTCGTACTGACGTCAGTTGTCCGTAGCGGCTGCGCCAAAGAGTTTGAGCGGTGGACAATGTCACGAAGGCCTTCGGCGTCGCTCGGTATTCGTCCCAAAAATCATCATCCCGATCCGTCACTTTCTTCATGGTGAAGGGCGCGTCCCATTCGTCGAATGTTTCGACGTCGGTGATGCCCTTGACCGACGGTGTGAGGCCTGAATCGATGGCCGAACCGGTCATCTCGACGATGCCGCTCAGTTTGAATGTCCGTTTCTGCTCTGGTAAATCGCCGTGGTTTCCCACTTCGTAGTACCAGAGATTCACGTCATCACCGATGTGGACACCCAAATCGTCAGCCAGCCAACTGTCTAAGACAATCTCTTTGTCTGTCGGCGGACCTCCGGCTGCGAAAGTGAAAGCGTCGAAATCGGGCGGTTCAGCCATGTCGAGTCCTGCCACAATGGAATATCGCGAGAACTTCGCGGATTCCTTGCTGCCTGCGATTTTGTTTGCCAGATAGACGAGCGACGATGCGTGCTGCAGATCCAACCGCTCGGCAGTTCGTCGGCCGGCCGCTGCAAACTCAACCGAGAGAATCTGCTGCTCCGATTCCAGTGACAGGTATTGTCGTTTTTCATTGGCTGCGACGCGAAGTTCGAGGTCGGCCAGCGTCCATCGTTCGGTCAGCAGGTGCGTCAGTCGATTGGCCGCAGCGGGAGCTTTGTCACCTTCACGATCCGCTTTCGACTTAGCCGCGACGAACAACGTGTTGACACGGGCCGGCGTCACAGTGCGCGTCTTGCGGTCGCGCGTCTGGTTGAGGTCGAGCGCGCGCTGCAGTGTGTCGAGCGACATAAATGCGTTCATTGGCAATTGCTGATTCGGATTCAAATTCAACCGCCCAACGCCCAACGCGTCGTCGAGAATTGCCTTCACCGTCAGCGTGATCTCTCGCGACGTTTCATCCCGTTTCCCCAGCAGTGAATCGCGGGGAATGGAACTTGGCACCTCGACCCACACCGAGACCGTCTCGCCAACCTCGACTCCTAACGGCTTCCCGTTTTTATCTGTCTGGACGTTGCCGTCGCTGTCTTTTTTCTGCAACTGGTCCGCGAGCCGACGGCTGAGGATGATCTCGCCATCCTCGGGACGTGGTACTTCGCCGTGATCGGTCATGTCCCACAGCGTCTCTTCAACACCGAAAATGCTCACCTTGCCGGCGCGAAGGATCAGAGCGGATTCGGCTTCATCGCCAGCGTCGGATTCCTTTTGGTATTCCAACGCGCCGGTCATCACCAGTGCCGGGGCGACTGTATCGAACTGTTTCGCGAATTCCGGGTGAGCCGCCAGTTCGCCTGCCAACTCCTGGCGGAAGAACCGTGGGGAGTTCAGAACGTGATCGATCTTTCCCAGCCGCTCTTCGGTCATCTGCCGCAAGCTGCCGCGGACCGAATCGCCGACGATCAACGCTCCGCCAATCACGGCCGTCCCGGCAATCACGCCCAACAGCACGGCGAGGTTGGTCCGCCAGTAGCAGAGAATGCTCTGCAGTAACAGTCGGGTGGTGGTCATTCTGTTTGACGTCGCCATTTATAGAGACGAATGAGATCAAGAGGCGAGTGAAAACGTGTTAATCTGTGGCATCGACCAGTTTGCCGTCGATGAGTTCGTAGCGCTGGGGAAAGCGGTTGGCGAGCGACTGGCTGTGTGTGACGCAAATCAACATTGTGTTTTGCTCGCCCGCTAGTTCCAGTAGGAGTGATCCGATCGATTCGGCCGTTTGCTGATCGAGATTGCCGGTTGGTTCGTCGGCCAGCAACAGTGCCGGCTGATTGAGCAAGGCGCGGCAGACGGCGACGCGTTGTCGTTCGCCGCCGGAAATCTGTGCCGGGTGATGCGTCATTCGTTCGGCCAGACCGACGCGTTCCAACAGTTCTCTTGCACGTTCTTCTTCGGCAGCACCCGCGCCGCTGCCGGCCAACGCGGGGATCAGCACGTTTTCCAAAACCGAACATTGCGGCAACAGGTGATGGTCTTGAAAGATGAATCCGATGTTCTTGTTGCGATAGGCGGCCAGCTGGGAACTGTCCATGTTGAACGGATTCTCGCCGAGTACGCTGAGCTTCCCGCCGGTCGGTTCATCGAGCGTGCCGATGATGTAGAGCAGCGTGCTCTTGCCCGAGCCGGACGGACCGGTAATCGCCGCTGCGTCGCCGCGCTTCAGTTGGAGATCGACGCCGCTGAGAACATCGAGTTCGCCGGCGGCACCGGTGAATCGTTTCGTTAACTCGCTGACGGTCAGGTCGCTATCGCTCATGGTGTTTGTCGATTCGTGAGTTCATCGGTTAGCTGCGACGCGGTAGCGGAGCGCTCCCCTGTCGGGTCGCGGCTAAACATACTGTTCCAATTGGCTGCGATATTCGCCCGGGATTTTGATCGATTTCATTTCTTCATCGCCACCGAAGTGACAGCAGACGGTTTTGAGTTGACCGTGCGCGATACGGGTTTCGCCGCGGTGAAACTCGATGCCGAATGTCACCGACTTCACGCCGATTCGTTTGACAAAAACGCTGACGTCCAGCACGTCCTCGAATCGAGCGGGCGCGTTGAAAGAGCAGGAAGCGGAAACACGCGGCCAACTAATCACCGTGCCGTCGTCCTGCCGGTTGATGAGTTCCAACCCCAGAGTGCGAAACAGTTCGTGTTCGGCCTGTTCCATGTAGATATAGAAATTCGCGAAATGCGCGATCCCAGCCATATCGGTTTCGCAGAATTCGACGCGGCGGGTGGTGCGAAAGACTTCGGACATTGTTGACTCATGCTGGGAGGACGAGGGGAATGAACCCCCACGCTCGCTGGGAAGTTTCACTCGGGAAAGAACTTCTCCAATGTTGCTTGGCTTGGTGGTTTTGTGAGCAGCGAGACGACGATCATTGCCGTTGTCGAACACAGCAGCATCGTCGCCACGGGCAATGTCTTGTAAGCATGTTTTAACAGAACGAGATCGACCGTATAGCCGGGATTGGCTGCAAATCCCGATTGCCAGAAGAGAATTGACCACGAGGTGATCGCCGCGATGATGCACGCGTAGCCGCCCGCCTTGGTTAGCCGTTTCCAATACAGGGCCGCCGCGACCAGCGGAACCAATGCAGTAAACCCGCTGAAACACCACACGCCGAGATCAAAAATTCGCGGCGGATCGAACAAACTTAAGATGTAAGTGACCGCCACTACACCAATGATAAACATCCGGGCCATTTTGACAATTTGCTGGTCGCTGTAGCGGTCTTTGCCGCCGTAATGGACGGCAATGTCCTCGGTGAACATGGTGCCGATGCAGAGAAACTGACTGTCGAGCGATGACATGATCGCCGCCAGAATGCCGGCGGTCAGCAGTCCGCCTAGTAATGGCGTGCTCAACTTGCCCACCATCACCGGCAGCACGGCGTTCGCGTTGAAGTCGGGGGGAAACATGAAGTCGCCGTTGATTTGAGCCGATGTCGCCCACGTGCCGACAAGAATGCAGGGGACCCAGACGATCATGATGAAAATGGGATGGGCGACCACCGACAGCTTGAAACTCGAAGCGCTGCGGGCGGTCAGCCAATGCTGAAACACGTGTGGAAACATGCCGACGGACAGTGGGATGAGCAGGTACGTGAGGAACACCGTGCGGTCGATGCCGCTGGATGTGAGTTTCTCGGGGTGATGCTCGAGGACGGCTTTGCTCGCCGCTTGCAAGCCGCCCAACTTGCTGGAGATCACAAAAAACGTAACCACGCCCAGCACCATGAAGACGCCGGTTTGCAGCGTGTTGGCCCAGGCGGTGCCGCGCATCCCACCAAAGAAGACGTAGACGAGAACGACCGCGCAAATTACCAGCGACGCCAACTGCGGTGGAACGCCGCCGTGGAACACTTCCTCGCTGAAGATTTCGGGAAAGGCGTGCCGGGTCACGCCGTTAACCGTTAAGCCGGCCGCCAGCACGCCCATAAGCAGATACGTGATGACGAGAATCACCAGCACGGGAAACAGAACCAGGCCGATCTTATCGCTTTCCAGCCGGTCGCGGAAGAATTGAATTTGCGTGGTATAACCGTGCTTCCGTCCCAGCGACCAGAGCTTGACGCCGAACAGAAAGAAGCAGAGCGAATGCACGATGCCGCTGGACGAAGCGAGCATGCCGTACACGCCGATGCCATGTTCAAACGACTCTCCGGTCGAACCGACCAACGCGAAGCCGGTCATCGTCGTGCCGAAGAGTGACATCAACAACAGCACCGGACCGATGGAATGACTGGCCAGCATGTAGTCCTGGCTGGTCCCACGAAACAGACGGCTGGAAAACAGCCCCAGCGCTAACAGCAGCGCGAGATAAATCCCAACAATGATGAGCTGCGTCACGGTCGCTCACCTCCGTTTGACGATTCGGCGTTCTCGCTCTCACTCGATTCGTCGATGGGCCAGGCATAGAGCGTGGCCAGCAGCCACGTTGCCCCGGCGGCCAGCGAAATTCCAATGTGAACCGCCAACCCCTCCGGCAGAAAGCCGAACAAGAGTTTCGTGCTGTCGATGGCGATGCCACTTTGATGCAGCACGACCAAAATGAGCAGCAGACCCCAAACGACGTATCGCATCGGCTGCCTTTCGTAGCTTCAGAAACCCGGTTTCTCCGACGGCTTGCCTCGCGCCGCGGAACGCCGCAGAGAGCGTTCCCTACGGTGTCGCCGCCGGCGACTCTGCGTTTGTCTTCAGCCGATTGATCACGACCAGCACAGCGAACAATGCACCGCCGACGATGTTGGTGAATGCACCAATCTGCGTCCCTCCGATTTCCAGATCGGGCGAAAGCAGCAGCGCCGCTGCAAACAACATCAATACGCGAACCCACGTCCGCAGATCGGAACTCATGTAGCCGGCAATCCCCGCCGCCAGCGCCACAATGCCCACCAGCGCGGCAAGCATGGCCAACGCGACCGACAACATCGAGAGTCGTTGGTCGGTGAACTGCAGTCGGTTGTCATCGATCGCGGCACCGGAACCGGTCGGTTCCTCGTTGGTTTGTGACGGATCGAATGTCAGCGATCCGAGATGCAGCGGCTCGCCGTCCTGTGTCAGATAAAATGTGGTGCCGCTGTCGTCCTCTTCCAAATCGCTCGGTGAAACGACGGTTCCTTCACCCGTGAACAGCACGATGTCGTCGCCGGTTTCGATCCGTTGATCCGCAGTCAGCGTGAGTTCGCTTATCGTTGCCGGATTGAGTGGAATACGTTCTCGGTCGTATGTCGTAATTATCCAATCGCCGGAATCGACTTCCGAGCGAAACGTGCCGAAATCATTCGTCCGTAGGGTTGTTGCGGCTGAATCTCCCTGTGCGGTGGCGATCTCAATTTTCGAGAATGTTCGCGGCTCGCCGTACCACACCAGTTTGCCATTAATCGGTGCCGGTTCGCCCACCTTCACTTCCTTGGGACGCATCAACTTGACGGTCACTTCCGGTTTGTCGCTCATCAGCAACAATTCGGGGCGATAGACGAACATGAACGGCAGCGTGAAACCAACCAGCGAGAACCGAAATGCGGCCAGCGCCGTCGGCATGATGCGTGAGCCGGCTATCGACGCACTGGCATAGGCGGCCAGCGCAACCGGCGGGGTGACCATCGACATCATTCCGAAGTAGAAAATGAACAGATGCGCTGCCAACGGGATGATGCCCAATTCGCTAAGCAGTGAACCCATCAATGTCGCCATCAACAGGTAACAAACGACCGACGGAACTCCCATTCCCAGCACGATCGAGCAGGCCATAATGCCGACCAACGCCATCAGCAGATTCGATTCGACTTGGTCGCGGATGGCCGCACTGAAGTCGGCGGCGATACCGGTTTGCTGCACGATGCCGATGATAATGCCGACACAAGCGCTCGCCGCCACCAGCGACACGCCGTTCTTGGCCGATTTTGTCAGTGCGTTAATAATCGTCGGTCGCCAGTCGCGGTTGATCGTGCCGAAGATAATCATCCCCAACATTCCAAAGATGGACGAGTCGAGCAGCGACTCGAAGATGCGGAGAATGGAAAGGTCGCCGGTATTCAGGTCGAGCCACGATTTCGCGACGTATGCAATCGCCCATTGGATATAGGGCAGAATCGAGTCGGGGAGTAACTTTAGGATCTGTGGGCTGAATTGGTGGATCAGGATGACGACGAAGAAACTCGTGATCGCAAAGATGCGAGGGGCCGTTGCCAGTTTGAGCCGCTTTCGCATCGTCCCCAACAGCAGGATGAGAACCAGCGAACCGGTGACTGCGCGGAATGGCGAGAAGTTCATCAACAGCAGCCCGACCAACGCCACCAGCGCGCCGACAAAGACAATCGCCTCGAATTGCCACAGTGATCGAACTTGGTCTTCGGCAGATTTTTGTACGTTCTGTGCGCCGATCCGCCGTGAGTAGTAATGCACGATCATGTAGATCGAAAAATAATACAGCACGGCCGGCAACAACGCTGCCGTCGCAATCTGCAGGAAGGTCACCTGCGGTTCGACCAGTTCGAGCATCATGTAGGCGCCGGCACCCATTACCGGAGGGACGAGCGCACCGCCGGCGGCTGCGGCGGCCGTAATTCCTCCGGCGATTCGTGGCTCGAAACCGGAATTGCGCATCATCGGAATCGTAAAGGCACCGGTGGTGACGGCGTTGGCAACCGCGCTGCCGGAAAGCGAACCCATCAGCCCACTGCCCAGCACCGAAATCTTTGCCGGTCCGCCGGGACTGCGTCCGAAAACGCGTTCGGCAAAGTCGATGATGAATTGCGTCGCCCCGGACATTTCCAGGAACGAGCCGAACACGACGAATAAGAACACGTACTTGAACATCACGCCGGCCGCCGGCCCGAATACACCCAGCGTCTGCAGGAATGTTGTGCTGGCGATGCTCTTGAGGCTCTGTCCTTGATGTGGAAAGAGCATATCGGGCATTGCGGCCCAGCCATGTTGGGATGCCAGATAGCAGTAAAAAGAGTGTCCCACAAACAGCAGCGCCAACGCGGGGACAATCCAGCCGATACTGCGGCGGGTGACTTCGAGTACCAAAAACAGACCGATGAGGCCGATAGCGAAGTCGGTACTGTTTTCGTCACTGGCGCGTGCCGTTAGCGACTGTATGCCGCCCTTTTCTCCCGCCATCCAAAACTGCTGGAGCCACGGTTCGCTCTGGACGATGACGAAACCACAGCAAACGACGGTTGCCAGCGCGAGCAGCACGTCGGTGGCGCGCAGCGCGACGTTATTCTCGAACCGCTTGTGGACCGGGAAGACGAGAAAACAAATCGTCATGCCGAGCATCACGAAAACTGCAAGCGCAGACTGCTGCTGCAACTGGGGGAAGTTGACTTCCACCAGAGTGAATAGACAGAGGGCGACACCCAACAGGGTCACCACAACATTGCGAATCCGCTCGAACACCAGGCGCCGCTCCTATTCGTTCGCATCGCCCGATTGATCGTCCGTCGCGGGAGCATCATCGCCCGCCTCACCCTCTTCGGCCGCTTCCGGCCAGATGCCCGCTTCTTTGTAGTAACGGATCGCGCCGGGGTGAAATTCGGTCCCGGTATTTCGCGGGGCGTTCTTTTCGTTGATAAACTTCTTGGCACCCGGATGAGAAATCTTCGCCCGATTTGTCCAGATCGTCTTCGTAATCTGGTAGACGAACTCATCATCCTGATCGGCCGAAGTGATCAGATGCATCGCGCCGACGTTCAGGCCGTGGTAGTCTTCCTTCAGGTCATCGTAGGTACCCGCTTTGACAGTGATCTCGCTGAAAAACGGATAGTCTTTCACCAACTGTTTGCGAGCCTCTTCCTCGAACGGAATCAAGTGGATTCCCAGCACGCTTGCCTGCTGAATGGCCGGCGAGGGAACGGCACCGCCGAGAAACGCGGCATCGGCCACATTATCGCTCAACTGAGTCACCGAATCGGCAAAGTTGGCATTGAGCTTGGTGAAGTCAGACAGCTTGACGCCGTGTGCTTCCAGCAGCGGTTCGATGAACATCTCGAATCCCGCTCCATTCGGACCGCAGATGACGCGTTTTCCTTTCAGATCCTGAATCGTCTTGATTCCGGAATCCGACTTTGTGACAAACATGGCAACCAGCGGCGCAATAGTTGTGATCGCGCGAATTTCGAATTTCTTTTCCCACACACCCGTGCCGTTGACGGCATTGTAGCTGATGGCCGAATTGGAAATTCCAAGGTCGTATTCCCCTTGATCCAACAGCCGGATATTTTGCTGCGAACCCTTGGTCCCCCTGGCCTGCGCTTTCCAGTTATTGTCACCACCGTTCTTGTTGAGTACCACGCACAACGAGTCGCCAACCTGCTGGAACGTTCCGCCGATGGGCGAAGTTCCCATGCTGAGGAACTTTTTCTTGCCGGTGTTGGTGGTGGTGCCACCATTTGTGCCACCCCCATTTCCGCCACCGCCATTTCCGCCACCACAACCATTCAACACCATCGCAAGCGACAGCATCGTTGCCATCGTCGCGGAGAATCGCAACCATTTTCCGTTCATCTGAATGAATCCTCAAAACAGGCGGGACAACATCGGGTGGGCTGAGAAATCTCAGAACGTTTAGACTAACAGGGTCCCTGCACGCTTTCCAGTGTGACGGCGAACGGCCGGTTTCTCCCCGCTGGGCGCAACACTCCTGCCACGATACAGTCGGTGTACTTCAAAAGAAGCGAACAATAGAACCTTCAACAAGGAGTCGAACGCGTGGCAGGTCGGGGAAAAGTTGTGGTGACCGATTTCATCGGAGAACCGATGAAGGACGAGTTGAAGATTCTGGGCGATATCGCCGACGTCGTGGCGTTGAACGCCGGATGCGAAGAGGATCTCTTCGGCCGGATTGAAGATGCCGATGCGATTATGGTTTACCACTGCATCGAGGTGACCGCGCGGACGATCGATCGCCTTGAAAATTGCAAACTCATCGTGCGTTGCGGCGTCGGTTTCGACAACGTCGATGCGGTAGCCGCTCGCAAAAGAGGAATCCCCGTCGCCAACGTTCCCGATTACGGCACCGAGGAAGTGGCCGACTCGGCGATTGGATTGACGCTCTCTCTCACGCGCGGCATCTCGTATCTCGACAATCGTCTTCGCCGCACGCCGCAGCATGAATGGACACACTTCAGCGTTCGGCCACTCACGCGCTTGCGGGGGCAGACGTTCGGAATCATTGGCATCGGCCGTATTGGAACGGCGGCCGCGCTGCGCGCAAAAACGCTCGGCATGAACGTGTTGTTTTACGATCCTTACGTACCCGATGGTTACGACAAAGCGCTCGGCGTCCGCCGCGCCGAAACGCTGGAAGAACTGCTGTCGCAATCGAAGGTTGTCAGCCCGCATTGCCCGCTGACTGATGAGACGCGACACATCATCAACGCCGACACGATCGCTCAAATGCCGGGCGGTTCGTATGTCATCAACACATCGCGCGGCGGGGTTGTCGATACAACGGCCGTTCTCGATGCCGTCACGTCGAGCCATCTGGCTGGTGCAGCCATCGACGTGCTGGAGCAGGAACCGCCCGACGCAAACGATCCACTGATCGCCGCCTGGCGAAACCCCGATCACCCGGCACACGACCGGCTGATCATTAACCCACACGCCGCCTTTTATTCAGAAGAGGGCCAGCGCGACATGTGCGTCAAAGGCAGCGAAAACTGCCGCCGCGTGCTGCTGGGAGAAGCTCCACGGAATGTGGTGAATTGAACGTCGCGTGAAGACACCCGGGTTTCTTCGGAGAAACCGGGTTTCTGGATGCAGACAACCTTGATGCAATGGAGACGTTGCAATGACCGGCGAACGTGAGAGTCGCAGTCAAGTGGTGAACTGGGTCGTGGGTTCAGTTGCAACATTCATCATCACGACAACGGTGATTTCTGTGATCCTCGGCGTTGTGGAGGTGCAGAGAGTCATGGGGTTGAAGCAGACTCGCAACGACCTTAAGTGGATGGGCTTGGCGCTTCACCAATACCACGAGAGTTACGACTGCTTTCCTCCCCCGGTCGTGTTCGACGCTGCCGGGAAACCATTCCATTCGTGGCGATCGATCATCCATCCTCAACTTTCTTCCGTAGGTGGCGACAGCCAAGTGTTTGCGATGTACCGTTTTGAGGAACGTTGGAACAGTCCACACAACGTCGCGGCGGCAAACGCCAACCATTTCAGCACTAACGGCTACTCATTCCTGGCCATCGTCGGTCCTGAAGCCGCTTGGCAAAAAGACGGTTGCCGGCGAATGCGTGACTTCAAGGATGGAACGTGGAACACGATTCTCGCGGTGGGCATCAAGAACATCGACGTGGGATGGCACGAACCGTGTGATTTGACGTTCGATGGCGAGAAGTTGTGGCTGGAACGTGACGGACGAAAGCAACCGGTTGACCTGTCGGAGTCCGAAGGGTTCGCTCTCTTTGCAGACGGCAGTGTTAGACGGCTCGGAGAAGGAGTTCCGGAATCTACTCTCAAAGCCTTCATCACGCGTGCTGGCGGTGAAGAGGTCAATGGTTATTGATACCGGGCCGCTACTCTGGCGGTTGCGACGAAAATGCAGCGGTCAATCCCCGCGTTGCTTCGGCGGGTTTCTCTGCGCCACAGATTGCACTGCTGACTGCGACGCGTGATGCGCCGGCGGCGATGACTTCGTTGATGTTGTTTTGATCGATGCCGCCGATGGCGAACCAAGGCAACGTGATTTCGGCGGCGACCTGCCGGACGAATTCCAAGCCGACGAATTCGTCGAATTGTTTTGTCTTTGATGGAAAGACCGGGCCGACGCCGATGTAGTCGGCTCCGTCGAGTACCGCTTGCCGGGCCTGCTCGATGGTGTGTGTGGAAACGCCAACGAGTCGATCGCTGCCGACGATTTGTCGTGCTTCGCGAACGGTGAGTTCTTCCTGTCCCACGTGGACGCCGTCGGCGTCGGTTAAGACGGCCAGATCGGCGCGGTCATTCATAATGAATAACGCGTCGGCGTCTCGGGTCCAACTTCGCACACGACAGCCGTGATCGATCAGCGCCCGGTCGGACATGGTCTTTTCCCGCACCTGCACAATGCGAGCGCCGGCATCGATCGCGTCGCGAACCGCCGGTCCCGAACCGTGATGACAGAGTCGTTCGGTCACCAACAGATAGAGGTTGATGCCGTCGAACTGTGTTCGCGCGGCGTGCGTGCCGAGGGTTGCCTTTTCCAATGTGTACAACGAATAGCGGAGTTGCTCGATGCGCTCGGCCGTTGTCGGTGCGATGATCTTGCCGAATTCTTCCAGCGTGCGCAGCGCTTCCTGCACGCGTTTGAAATTTGCCTGGGCCACATCGAGCGGAGAACGGCGAACCGTTTCGGCGTGCGTCGTCACATTTGTGCCGACGTCGTTCGGTGTGTCACGCGACTTCAACAGCGCCGACGAATCGAGCCGGCCGACCGTTTCGGACAACTCGTGTCGGTACTGTTTCAACAACCGAGAGAGGTGCGGATCGTCGAGGGTGAAGCGGGTGAAGTCTTCCACTACCCGCAATCCTTCGCGCGCCCGATTGGCAGCCGCATCGAGAACGCGATAGGTCTCGGAATTGTCGGTGGCTGTTGGTTCGCGATGCGTGAGGTGAATGTCGGCATCGAGCGGTTCGACGGTGATACCGCTTGCTTCGGCGACGTGTTCGATCAGAAAGCTCTCGTCAACGCCTTTCGAATTCAGCAAATCTTTCATCGGGGAGTCGACGATTGCCAACCCCCACAGCAGGTGTTCGCTGCCCACGTCGGCGTGCCGGCCCGTCATTTCACTTTGCCGCCGTGCCTCCTGAATGACCTCATCCAGAACGGCGCTATGTTGCAGCGGTGCGGCATCTTCTCCTGCCGCGCTGGAATCGTCACGCAATTCGATTTCGCAAGCGCCGGATAAACTGCGTTGATCGAATGTCGCCAGTGAAACTCCACATCGCTCAAGAATCTCCGATGCACGCGATTCTTCCAACAGCACGGCACGCAACAGGCAGACCGGTTCCACGCGCGCATAGCCCGCAGCAACCGCCAATATGGCAGCCTCTTCGATGGCCCGGCAGGCACTTTCGGTCAACCGATGTTGATGCATCGATGCGTTCCGCGAATAGAGTGGCCAATACTTGTCACCGAAAACCCCGTTGCAAGAGAGCGATAATTGCGATGGTCTAAGTGTCGTACAAAACCTGGACCCATCCCAACGCTTCAAACTAAAACGGCTTGCGCCCCCTTAGCCAGAGGGTCGTCTTGCCAGTATGGTAACTCCCCACTAGAATTCCAGACG
Source organism: Planctomycetaceae bacterium (assembly GCA_018699955.1). Lineage (GTDB taxonomy): Bacteria > Planctomycetota > Planctomycetia > Planctomycetales > Planctomycetaceae > JABISG01. The sequence continues at coordinate 30,972 of JABISG010000059.1, forward strand.
GGCGGCGTGCCAACAGGATCGATTGTAACGGTTTTTCGATTTGATGAGCGCGTGTGTCTGGCACGCATATTGCACGGAATGGGGACGCGGCAGCCAATTCGACCGTCGCGACTGGCAAAACGGACATTGCGATTCTCAAGGAAGGTGGCCGGAATTGGCAGCGGGGCTGTTTCAATCGTCCGAAATGTCCGCGTCTTTGCCCTCACACCGGGGTGTCGTAGCAGATTTTTCGCCAATCGCTCTCGCTGTGGCCTATCTTGTAAGTAATTGTCGAAAACCGATCTGATTCGGTGGTACGACAGTGTTTAGCATCGACGATAAAACAAACAGTTTTTCGGATGTCCCCATCACGGCGGGGAATCCGGTGGCAATTCGGCCGGCTGGGTACACAAGAATTGTCTTGTGGGGCAGTCATGTTCAGCGGCTTGAAGATCAGGGAGTAACCTCGAATGTACGAGCGATTTACCGACCGGGCACGTAAAGTGATGCAGCTGGCCAATCAAGAGGCCCAGCGTTTCAATCACGAATACATCGGCACAGAACACATCCTGCTGGGACTCGTTAAAGAAGGTTCCGGCGTTGCGGCGAACGTGCTCAAGAATCTCGAAGTCGATCTGCGCAAGATTCGCCTCGAAGTTGAGAAGATCGTTCAGTCCGGCCCCGACATGGTCACCATGGGGAAATTGCCCCAGACACCGCGGGCAAAAAAGGTGATCGAGTATGCCATGGAAGAGGCCCGCAACCTCAACCACAACTACGTTGGTACCGAACATTTGCTGCTCGGATTGCTCCGCGAACAGGAAGGCGTTGCCGCCCAGGTGCTGATGAACCTCGGCCTGAAGCTGGAAGACGTTCGCGAGGAAGTGCTGAACCTGCTTGGTCACGGGCTGGAAGGTGGCGAGCCGACCGAACGTGGCGGAACCAGCACAAGCGGCAAGGCGGGCAAGAGCAAAACGCCGGCTTTGGACAGCTTTGGTCGCGACCTGACCGAATTGGCTCGGCAAAGCAAGCTCGACCCAGTGATCGGTCGGCAGGACGAAATTGAACGGGTCATTCAGATTCTCTGCCGCCGCCAGAAGAACAACCCGGTGCTGTTGGGTGAAGCGGGCGTTGGTAAGACCGCCATCGTCGAGGGGTTTGCCCAGATGGTCATCGACAACACCATTCCCGAGCCGCTGCGCGATAAGCGAATTGTGGTACTCGATCTGGCAATGATGGTCGCCGGCACGAAGTATCGCGGTCAGTTTGAAGAGCGGATCAAGGCGGTGATGAACGAAGTCCGTCGCGCCAAGAACACGATTCTGTTTATCGACGAATTGCACACGTTGGTGGGTGCCGGTGGGGCCGAGGGAGCGATTGACGCATCCAACGTACTGAAGCCCGCTCTTAGCCGCGGCGAATTGCAATGCATCGGTGCGACAACGCTTGATGAATACCGTAAGTACATCGAAAAAGACGGCGCTTTGGAACGTCGTTTCCAAACGGTCATGGTCGATCCGCCGACACCGGATCAGACGGTGCAGATTCTCAAAGGACTTCGCGAGCGGTATGAAACGCATCACCGCGTGCAGATTACCGACGACGCCCTCGAAGCGGCCGTTGAACTCTCCAGCCGCTATATCACCGGCCGTTGCCTGCCCGATAAGGCCATCGATGTGATCGACGAATCGGGAGCACGGATTCGGCTGAAGTCGATGGTTCGCCCGCCCGATCTCAAAGAGATTGAAGAAGAAATCGAACGCCTCAACCAGGCCAAGGAAGAAGCGGTTGCCAATCAGGATTTTGAAAAGGCAGCCAGCCTGCGAGACCAGGCCGACAAGGTCAAGAAGAAGAAAGAGCAACTCACCCGCGACTGGCGAGAAAAGTCGAAGGAGACCGATGGCGTCGTCGATGCCGAAGTCATCGCCGAGGTTGTCGCCAAGATGACCGGCATTCCGCTCACGCGTCTTTCGAGCGAGGACACGGTTCGGCTGCTGCAAATGGAAGACGAGTTGCACAAGCGTGTCATCAGTCAGGACGAGGCGATCGTCCAGATTTCCAAAGCGGTTCGCCGCAGTCGCAGTGGTTTGAAAGATCCCAAGCGACCAACCGGGGCGTTCCTGTTTTCCGGTCCGACTGGCGTCGGCAAGACGCTGTTGGCCAAAACGCTCGCGGAATTCATGTTCGGCGACGACGAAGCACTCGTCCAGATCGACATGAGTGAGTACATGGAGAAGCACAATGTCAGCCGATTGATCGGTGCCCCTCCGGGGTATGTTGGCTACGAGGAAGGTGGCCAGCTTACCGAAAAAATCCGCCGACGCCCTTATGCGGTCGTGCTTCTGGATGAAATCGAGAAGGCGCACCCCGACGTCTTCAACATGTTGCTGCAGATAATGGAAGAAGGTCACCTGACGGACAGCTTCGGCCGCAAGGTCGATTTTAAGAACGTCGTCCTCATTATGACGACGAATGTCGGCGCAGCGACCATCGCCAGCGGAGACGCGTTCGGCTTTCAGAAGAAAGACGCCGACACCAGCTACGACAACATGAAACGCAACCTCATGCACGATATCGAGAAGTACTTCAAGCCGGAGTTCCTCGGTCGCCTCGATGAAGTGGTCGTGTTCCGCAAGCTGAGTCCGGAAGATCTGAAGTTGATTGTCGATATCGAACTGGCTAAGGTTCGCGAACGGCTGGAAGAACGCGGATTGAAACTCGATTTGAGCGACGAAGCGAAGGAGTTTATCATCAACAAGGGGCAGGAAGACGACAGCCTCGATTACGGTGCCCGGCCGCTTCGCAGGTCGGTTGAACGGTATATCGAAGATCCGCTTTCCGAAGAACTGCTTCGTGGTGCATTTGAAGGTCAGAACGCGATTGCCGTCACGACGAAGGAAGTCGCAGGTCAGACCCAACTCGACTTCCGCGGCTCAACCATCGAGCAGGAGCCGGAACTCGCCGCCGTTGGAGCAGCCGAAAGCGAAGCGGAAACTTCGCCGGAAGAAACTGACGACTGACAGTAATCTATCGGCTCCGGCCGGCACGTTGCCGGTTACGAGTTTTTACTTATGAGCCTGGCCCTTTCCCTGAGGGCTGGGCTTTTTTTGTGCAACTATTTCTGCTAAAAGTGTGCTAACTGTGGTTCTGCATTGGCGCTGTTGGGCGGCTCGTGGTCAATCACCAGTCCTGAATTCACCTCTTTGCATATCCCCGCTCTTTTCGGTACCGCATGCTGCCTCGAACGCTCGAACCGGAAGTGATGGACACTTCGCAGGAAGCCATCGATTACGATGCGATGGACCACCGCGAAGTCAATCGCGCGTTTGTCGATGATTTGTTGGCGGCGGCAGCGAGAACGGAAGGCGGGGTCCGCTTCTACGACAAAGGCAACCCACACGTACTCGACGTGGGAACCGGGACAGCTCAGATCCCCATCGAACTTTGTCGGCGGTCGGCCATTTGTCACGTGACGGGCGTTGATCTGGCTGGCGAAATGCTGAAGTTGGGTCGCCAGAACATCGAACGAGCCGGGTTGATGAGCCGGGTTCAAGTCGAACGGGCGGACGCGAAGGATTTGAAATGCGCCGACGGCACCTACGACGTCGTTATGTCCAATAGCATCGTGCACCATATTCCAAAGCCACTCAAAGTTCTGGCTCAAATGGTTCGCCTGCTGCGCCCGGGCGGGCTGCTTTTCGTCCGCGACCTCTTGCGTCCACCAGACGCCGAAACCGTGGAGCATTTTGTTCAAAACTACGCAGGCGAAGAGAATCCGCATCAGCAGAAGATGTTTCGTGACTCATTGCATGCCGCTCTCACACTGGAAGAGATACGCGGGCTGCTGTCGGAGCTGAACGTACCGCCGATCTGGGCCAAACAAACAAGCGACCGCCATTGGACCATTAGCGGACACACTGATCGCTGATCGGCGGGGCGAATGCCGCTTGACACCGGCGACCCAAGCTGCCGGTATTGTCGGACTTTTCGTATCGTTTGTGACGGCCGTTATCTTGAGGCACAATTCATTCCGCCTGCTTGAATTGTCGTCAAAACATCCGCAAAGACCTCAAGCTTCGTATCGAGACGAGTCGATCTGTGTTACGCAGCCTGAGTGACTTTCCTGTGTTACCACGAGTGGTGAAACCTGACGGGAAACGATCCTGCATCCTATCCCCGGTGTCGTCCGTCAGGAGTTCTGTATGGTCAAGTCGCGTCTGGGACAGTCGTTACTTCGACTGGAATGCAGTCTCGCCGAGTGCAGGCAAGCCGAGCAGCGGGCCGACATCGTTCTGGACCAATGGCGCGAACGGTGGTTCAAAAACCGCGACCGTATCGCCCACCGACTTGAACTGATCGAATCACAACTCGACCAACTGACCGGCAAAACCGACAGCAACCGCCCACAATTGTCGGTTGTCGGTGTCATGGCTGATTCTTAGTCGGCCCCACACACGGGGCAATTGGCGTTTCGGCTGAGGGAACGAACGCGAAAGGTCATGTCGCGCAAATCGCAGGTCAGCATTCGTCCGGTGAGCGGCTCGCCAAGACCGGCGAGTAGTTTGATCGCCTCCATCGCGCCCAGGCAGCCAATCGTCCCCGAAACGGCGCCAAATACCGGAAACTCGCGCTTCCACGCCGGCGGGTCAGATGGATGCAAACAGGCCAGACAAGGCGTCTCCCCGGGAATGATCGAAGTGAGCTGCGCTTCCATGTCGTACATGGCACACTCGACGATGGGTTTGCCCTGCAAGACGGCCTGACGATTCATCGCAAACCGTTCGGTAAATAGCGGAGCACAATCGACAATCAGATCGACTTGCTCAACAATCGCAGCGGCATTGTCTTCGTTGATGTTCTCGCCGACGGCGACGATTTCGAGTCGGGGGTTGAGTTCCTTCAACCGCCGTTCGGCCGACTCAACACGCGGCTTGCCGAGCCAATCGTGCGTCATCAGTAATTGGCGGTTCAAATCGCTCGGCTTGACGTTGCCGGCATGCGCGATGACAAGTTGACCAACGCCGGCTGCCGCCAACTCATACGCGACGACGCTCCCCAAACCACCGCATCGCGAGACCAGCACCGAAGCCCCCTTGAGCCGTTCCTGACCGGCTTCGCCGAACTCGGGCACCCAAAGTTGCCACTCGTAAACGGCCCGTTCTTCGTCGGTCAGCGGTTTTCGTTCAGGCATGGTTCTCGCGCGTCAGTTAGCGTGCTGTTTCGTTTGCTGGTTTGAATCAACCGCCCGAAATGGGAGATAGAAGCGTCACAACGTCGTTGTCGCAGAGTGCTCGCGGCGTTTCCCAGCGAACTTGCTCGTCGCTGACAAACAATAGAATTGAAGGATGCAGTGCACCGTCGGCCCCCAACAGCAATCCCGAAAGCGGATCGCCATGTCGTTCTGCGACTTCTGCCACGAGTTCCTGCACCGCGCAACCCGTCTCGACATCGATCGTCTCTGCCGCGGTACCGGCCGCCCGTTTTAACTGTGCGGCAAATTCAATGGTGACCTGCATCGTCTGTTACTTTCGTGTCACAAAAAATATTCGAGTACGCATCAGAGATTTAGCCGTCCCGCTTGCGGGCCGTGTCTTCGACACACGCACGTTCACACGGGGCAAGGCCCCTGGCTAAATCCCCATTTTGCGAAGTCCAAACGTTCTTGCAATGATCAGCACGATCATGGCGGCCACAATCATCACCAGGGACGCCGCCACGGCACCGGCGATGTTACCGGTGGTCATTTCCAGAAAGACGGTTGTTGGCAACACCTCGGTTTTCATTCGCGTTGAACCCGAGAAGATCAGAATCGGGCCGAACTCGCCCAGTGCGCGCGCCCACGCCAACGTTCCGGCTGCCAGTAGTCCCCGATGCGTCTGCGGAAACACCACCTGCCAAAACGCCTGCGCTCGAGTGCAACCCAGTGTGAGCGCCACACTTTCAAACCGAGTGTCAATTTGATCGAAGGTCACCCGCATCGTTCGCACGGCAAAAGCACAGGCCACCATAAACTGTGCCAGTATCACACTGGGAATCTCATACGTCACCGGAAACGTCAGATGCGGAATGATATCGGCACGAGAATCATCGATCGGGCGAACGATATCGGCTCGAATATCCCACACCACCGATTCGGTTTTCCATTCGTTCTTAATCGCTTCGATCTGTTCACGCGTGCGGCCCAGGTCTTCGTTCAGTTTTGAGACCTGACGTTCGTAGACGTCAATTTGCGGCTGGTTCGGATCAATCTGTCGGCGAATCGCTTTGAGTTCGTCAAACAGTTCCGACAGATTCCCCTGATCGTCAGCCGACTGTTCGCCACGAGTCTTCGTCTGTGCAGAGATCGCGATTCGCAATTCATCCAGTCGGTTCCGCAGGCTCTTCAACTCCAACTGCTGCGACTCGCCGAGGCTCTCTGTTTCGAGTTGGGCGATGAGATCGTCCAGTTGACCGAACCCGCGATCAGCCAGCCGCCGTGCATCATCGCGGTTCTCGTCGAGGCCCATCAAAGTGTTCTCAAAATCGCGAGGACGCAACTCCATAACCTGCTGTTCAAGGCTTTGAATCTCACGATCGAAATCATCGGCCTGCTCTGTAAGCTTCTGGATCTTCCGTTCGTCCTTGCGAGGCGATAGCAGGAAATGCAACTCTCCGGCTTGGGGAGATTGCGAGTCAGCATTGGCAGCGAACTCCGCGACAATCAACTGTTTGCCATCGGGAAGACCGTCGTAGCCCACCTGTTCGGCATCATTCCGGCTGGTGAACGGTTTCTGCGACAACGGCGCATCGAGCAGATTCACGACCGCCTCAACAGTTCCCGTTGCGGTGTAATCAATCGCATAAACCGACCGCGAACGCCGCAGTGGCGATTGGTCGCGAAACGTTACTGTTTCCTGATCGTACCCCGCGATTGCGGGCATCCAGTCGGGCGTTGACGGAAACAGGTAACGATGGGCAACGAGTGGAAACAGCACGGCGCTTAGCAGCAAGGGAATCGCAATTCGTGTGCGCGGCGATGTGATGCGTCGCCTCGTTCCCCAGAAAAACAGGGCCGTTAACACCGCCATGCCCATCAGCGATGCTGCGGGAACGAGATTGTTGGCCAGCGTGCGCTCAATTGCCTGCAGTCCGCCTTCGACCGTTTCGGCAAACGGGCTGGCAAACAGAATCAGCAGGCAGAGGCCGATAACCAACGGCGGCAGAATGATGGGGATATCGAGGATCGCATCGACGACCGCCTTGCCACGAAAGTTGTGCCGCGACAACAGATAGCCGATGGGTACCGAAACCCACAGCGCCAGAATCGTGGTGATCGTGCAGGAAATCAGACTCAGGCGAATGGAGTACCGTACCTTCGGATCGTTGAGCGTGGAGACGATATCGCCGGGTGTCGTGTATCCGACCTCGGCCAACAGCATGCCCGCAATCAGCAGAATGTACGCGCCGCCGATCACGCCGAAACAAAGGTAGAACGGGACATCGGACCCGACTCGCAACAATGCGGGTTCGTCATCGGGAGCCTTCGCGCCGCTCATGGCCGCTCCGAATCGACGCGCCAACGAAAATCGACTGCCTCGAACCGGCGGCGTGATTCGGCTGTTGTCATCGCATCGATCAGCCGCTGCGTCAGGTACTTGTGTTTCGATTCGCGCGAGATGGCAATCGGTTGCCGGGCGATGGGGTTGCCTTCCTCGATGGAAATGACTTCCAGCTTGTCCTTCACCTGCGAGCAGTTAACGCGGTAAACAACGGCCGCATCGAGCTTCGCAGCCGCTCCACCCAACAGTTGATTGACGAGCAGGTCGGCAGTCGGTGTATCGACACTGACGTTCTTTCGGACGCCATCGTACAGTTTAAGTTGCTTCAACAGGTTGGCAGTCAACGCCCCGAGCGCACTTTGCTTTTCATTGGCGACGCCGATACTCATTCCTTCGCGACCGAGATCGGCCAACTTCGTTATGTTCTTCGGATTTCCCTTGCGAGTGATGATCACCATGTCGGTTTCGGAAACTGTTAGCGGTGATTGAAACAGATTGCGGACCTGTGTCATGTACGACGTGTCGCAAGAAAAATAGGCGTCGGGGACATTTTCGCTTTTCATCAGGCCGACGAGGATGCCGCAACCGTTGTACTGTACGTCAACCTTCACACCTTCCCGCCGCTCGAAACGCTCGATCGTCGTTTCGATGGCGAGCCGATTGACGCCGCCGCTGAACAGAACCAACGAAGGCGACTCGGCCCAGGCGTCGCCGCCGATGAGTTTGTAACCGTAGCGCCCGAATTCGACCTGCCCCTTATCGGGCGCTTGCAGATACCGCAGATACTTGAGGGCCACTGATGGATTCTTACAGGTCTTCAGCACGCCGGCGGTGATTTCCTTCTCGGCAGCGTCGAAGGGTTCGGTCGTGACCATCTCGAGTTTGTCGGAACTCTGCTTGACGATGGCGTCCCAGACAATGCCCGCATCGACGGTTCCGAGAGCAATGTCGGTGGCGATGTCGTTCACCGTCGCTTTGGTCACTTTGACCGCCGCTTCGATCTGTTCCCACTCCCCGGTTTTCGTCAGCACTTTTTTCGTCACCTTACCGATGGATGCCGCCCCAGGGTTGGCGATTGCAAAGGTGACGTCCTCGCGCAGCAGATCTTTGACGGACTGAATGTTTTTCGGGTTGCCCTTTTGCACGGCGATGACCGGCTTGAACCGCGCGAGCGGCAGCGCCTCGACGAGCAGTCCTTTTTCGCGGGCGATCTTGATATAGCTGATGTCGGCGGCCAGATACAAGTCGCCGCGTTTTGCGACTTCCACGTTGCTCAGCAGGGTTCCCGATCCACCAAACTGCAACTGCACACTAGCGCCGGTTTCGGACTCAAAGTTTTTCGTTGCCGCTTCGACGGGGAGTGTCATGCCGGCGGCACAGTACATAAACAGCTTGTCGTCACCGCCGCCGTTGCCGTTCGCATGGCCGTTGCCGTTTGTGCTGCCGCCGTTCGCAGCCTTGCCATTTCCATTAGCCGTCTGGTTGGTACTGTCGCCGTTGGTTGAGGGAGGCGACGAATCGTCGCCGGGACTCATCAGCATCCACGCGAGCAAAGCAACCAACGGCAGCGATGCCAGCACAATCACCAAGCCGTTATTTCCGGCGCCGCGGCGATATATTCGGCGAGCTGTTGATTCAGTCGATTTCATTCATTGACCTCAACGATCCTGAAACAGTCTTTGGCAGGCGTTGGCGTCACCCCGCCATAGGGCTCTCGAACTATCGGATGCTTACGGACTCTGACAACCACGGCCGGCATGAAGCCGGCCGCTCGCCTGCGGTTCGTATTTCGCAGGAACTGTTGCGATCCCTATTCTTGCGCGCGAACGGCTTCAATTCCACTCAATAGCGGTGGTTTTTCGTGAATCGAACGCAGCACAATGTTCAGGGTGTCATTAAGCTCAATGTCGGCAAACTCTTTCACGATCGCCCGGTTTCGCCCACCGGCCGCTTTGGCGACGTCGAACCTCTCCAATACCGGTTGTCCCTGCAGCATTACCGTGAAGACGCGGTCGCCCGGCTTCACGTCGTCCGGCTCTGAAAAATGCAGGCGAATTGTGTATCGCTGCGGCGTTTTCGTTTTTCCCAGATTTAAGGTCACCGACCGAATTCCGATGCCACCCGATGCGGACACCCAGTGTGGGCCATCGCCTGCAACTAATGACGAATGTCGGCGGAACCAGCGCGGCTTGTCGACATCGACTTTCAGTTTGACTGTTGGCGAAGGTCCGCCGACATCGGGATAGTCGAGCCAAAGCGTGCCGCTGTTGTCGCGGCGATCGCCAGGCGCGCCGAAATTCACGCCGATACGATCGACTTGTTCTGTGTTGTCGGCAACTGCGCCGTATGTCCAAAGTTCGGCTTCCGGCATGTGGATCATCGCCAACGATGTTTGGTTCTGATAGGCACAACTGCAAGTTCGCGTGTAGTCGGGTGCGTTCAACACGCCGTCGGCGACAATGAGGTTGCTGGTACAACTCGACTTGAAACCGCCGAGGTTGCCCGTCCCGCTATCGCCGGCCAGATCGTAAAACCCGGCTGCTCCCGAACGAAAGGTCAGCAAATGTTCGCTGCCGACGGCCGTGTTGCAACCGTACATGCGGCTGTATTTCCAACCGGTCGATTTTCCTGTGAGCAACTCAAGCTGAAATCCGCCGCCACCATTCGTGATGATCTTGTCTCGCCACAACAGGCAGGGGCCTCCATATTTCAGGCTGCGATCTTTCCAGAGAACTTTTCCGTCGTTGCCCTGATAAGCCACGATGCCGGTTCCGACTTCATCTTTGGCGCGGTCGCGGTACGCACTGCCGGCTTGCACCAGAACACCGTGGGCGGCCGAGTAATTGAGAAACGTGCCAAACACGTCTTCGGTGGTACTCCAGATTTCCTTGCCGGTTTGCGCATCGAACGCGTAGAGTTTTGCCTTGCGACCGGCATCGAGACCACGTCGACGAAGCGAATCAAGTTTCTTGGGACTCATGCCATCGATACAAAACAGCTTGCCGTCGGCAACACATATGCAGTTGTGCCGAAAGTTGAACTCGGCGTCGCGGCTCCAAAGCATCTTGCCGGTGTGGCGGTCGAACACCACCAGCCGACGGCTCGCCGAGGAATACTGCGCCGATTTGAGCAGACCCGCCAGCGTCGGCGTGCGCGGTTTGGGTTTGGCAGGCTTGGTGCTGCCGGGTGGAATCTTCGAGCCGCCGTTCTTGATAAGCACGTAAGGATCGAGGCTGAAATCGCTGCTCCCGCTACTGCTGTTGTGTCCTTCCAACGCGATCACGTTCCGGCCCGGTTTGAGAAGTGACCGGAATTTTGCGACGTCAAACGTTTCGTATCCCGCTGCCTCGTGCGAGGTGATCTTCGAGGCCTTGGCAGCGCTTCCCCGACTCACGCCGACACGGGCAATCTCCGTCCCATTCAAGTAGGCGATAAAAGCATCGTCGTAGTTGACGGCCAACGCGAGCTTGATCGCATCGGCAGCCTGTTTGCCGTCAAACTCGTGACGTAAATAGACCCGTGCGTACTTGTCTGCCATGTCTTTCAGTACGGTGCGATCATCGCCGTCTCCGTAACCGAATCCGGCAGGGCCGGTCTTCCAACTGCCCGTCGGCTTGAAATTAACGGCAGTCCAATCTCCCCGCGGGTCGGAGCCGGCCAGATACTGCCACTGTTCGTTCTGCTTGATCAGGGAACTGTAACCCTTCAATGCAGGGGCCGGCTTGCTGCTGGCTGTTTTCCCTTCATCGACTCTCACCGGTGATGACGTTGCGATCAGCAGGTCGTCGTGTACGGCGAGGAAACCCCAGTAGGGATTGTCTCCTTTCGTGTTCAACGTGAAGCGGCGACTCGTCGCGCCGGTTGTGGCGTCCAGTGCGAGAAGCTCTTGACCGTGAACCACGTAGACGTGGTCTTCCGTCGAAACGTAGTTGCTGCCGATCTCTCCTGCGCCGGGTTGATGCCCCGTGTATTCGTAGAACTTGCCAAGCCCGGGCAGGTCGCGTTCCCACCAGACGCGGCCGGTGTAGACATCGACGCAGCGGAGCATGTTGGCTCCTTCGATGAACAGCCGCCCGCCGACAACTTGCGGCGTCGGTCCGTGACCGTGTCGCGGGAGCACCTTGTCGTTCGACGGCCCGCCAAACCACAACACGCCCAGCGGCGCTTTCACCCGTTTGTCGGCCGAGACCACACTGTTCGAGGAGTCGCCGTATTGATGCGTCCAGACCCCCGCGTCGGGCAGAGAACCGACGCGTTTCAAAACGGTCCACTCGCCGTGTCGGGTCACTTCGGCCTTTTGCAGTCCGGCGTTTGCGATGTCTTTCACAAACGCGGCATGTTCTTTCTCGCTGATTCGCAAACAAGCAGTGCCGCCGTAAGGACGCAGCGGTTTAAACAGAGCCTTGACCGCATCTGTTCCTTTGACCGAGCCGTTCTCGCAGACAATCAGACTTGCCATGTAAGGGGGAAAGCGGAAGTGGAGCGGGTCGCCCACATGTGCGGCAATCCGAATGCCGTACAGTCCGGGTGCATCCATTTTGCGACGAAGTTGTTCAACCTTGTTGCGATCCGTATCGACGGCGATGACGTGCAAGTTGGTTTGCGCGACGAGTTCATCGATGAGCGGCGACGAACCGATGCCAAGCGAAATGGCGTAGCCGGCGTCGCTTCCACACAGTTTGCGAAGCGTGTTGACTACCTCGGCTGTCGGACTGCCCGCTGAGTCGTTGACCTGCGTAATCTCGGTATCGAAGACTTTCGGCTCAACATTTTCTGCACCGAAGCAGTAAATCATCGCGTCGCGAGTGACGACAAACAGACGGTCATCGGCGGCGAGCATGCTCCAGACTTCACCGTCAACCTTCGCCGACCAGAGGGGACTTTGCTTCTTCTTCGAGTCGATGTCGGTTTGATATTCGTAAGCTGCGATTTGCCCTTTGTCATCGGCCGCATACAGACGGCGGCCCGCTGTTAGAAAGACTCGCGACGGGCTGGCAGGAGTGAAACTGCGTTTGCCGCGCGGCACGAGAGTCGTCTTCTTGACGGGCTTCCCTTTACGATCCTTTGATGTCGTTTCGCGTACTTTGCCGCTTGCTGTTTGTGAGACGATCGGTCCGGAAGCGCCGGATGACCCGATCAGCCAGCCGTTCGATAGGACCTGCGCGTTCACCGTCGCCAATTGTTTGCCGCCATCGATGCTGACGTACGAGTTCCCGACGACATAACCGTCGGCGGTGGCCAGCGCGGTGAAACCGCCTCCCCCCTTGCTGCCGAAATTGAAATGTTCGAGCTTGCCGGTGGTGCGATTAAAAACCGCCGGTTGCGTGCGGCCACCCGGTACGATGAGATGCTTGCCCGAGACGGCAAGGCTTCCTTGAGGGCTGACCGAGCCGAATGAATTAGCCCCGTGCGGATGGGTGATGAACATCGCCCCGGTCTCGCTGTTGCTCCAGATAGCCCGGCCGGTTTCTGCATCGACCGCGTGAATGAAGACGCCCATTGAAGGCCAGATACTGGCGGCGAAATAAGCGTTGCCGTCGGCCAGAACCACCCCGCCGCGGGCCGGCCAACTGGAGACGAGTCGCTTGTTGCCAATGATCGGCCGCACTGCCGGTCCACCGTTGAATTTCCAGATTTGTTCGCCTGTTTCTGCGGCGAGACAATACAGATGGCCGTCGTCGCTGCATGCATAAACGCGACCGTTTGCGGCAGCAGGAGCGAAACGGACCGGCCCATCGGTGTAGAACCGCCACAACTCTTCGCCACTGCGCGTGTCGTAGGCGGTCACGCTGTCGTTGACGTTCGAGCCGACAAACATCCGACGGCCCAGCACGATTGGTTCGTAAGAAACGTCGAATTGCAGTTTGGTTTGTGAAGCGGGCCATGCCGGTTGCGTCGCGGGGAGCTTGCGCGTCCACTGTAAATGCAGCGACTCGGGCAGGTCGTCGGGCGAGGCTGAACTGCGCGCCGCGTCATGGTGCCACATCGGCCAATCGTCGGCGGGGGCCGATGTGCATAATGTCGCTGAGAGCAACAAGACGACAGACGTCGCGCGGATGGTACGCATGGAACAATCTCCTCACGGTCGATCCCGCCGAGCGCAGTCGGTGGGTTTTGTCGGTTTGATTACCGTTTGTTGGCGGGTCAGGCAGGTTGGGGGGCGACGATCTGGCCGCCATCGATGTTTGTCACGCTTTCAGCGTATTCGACGGCGCGATCATCGTGCGTCACCAGCAGCACGGCGCCGCCGCCGGCAGTAAACTCTTTCAAGTGGCCGAGCACGGCGGCCGCATTTTCGTGATCGAGGTTTCCGGTCGGCTCGTCGGCCAGCAAAACCTTCGGCTCGTTCAGCAGTGCCCGAGCTAACGCCGTTCGTTGTCGTTCGCCCGTACTCAATTGCGCGGGAACATGATGCAGGCGATCCTGCATACCGAAATGGGCGATGAGTTCTTCAGCCCGTGCCTGTGCATCGGTTCGGCCGCTGGCGATTGCCGGTGCCAGCACGTTATCCAATACGCCCAGGTACGGAATCAGATGGAACTGCTGAAACACGAACCCAATGTTACTCGCCCGAAACTGTGCGCGCTCATTCGGCGGCAATGAATACGGATTCGTTCCATCGACGAGAACCGTTCCGGAATCGGGTGCGAGCAAGCCGCCGGCGATCAGCAGCAAAGTCGTCTTGCCGCAACCGCTCGGTCCTTGCACCGCCTGAAATTGTCCCGCATCAATGGTGAGCGTCAAATCGTTCAGCGCGCAGACGTCACTCTTCGCCGTATGGTAGGTCTTCGAGACGTTTTGCAATTCAAGCAGCATGGGGCGTTGTCAGTTGTTGGTGGTTCTTGCGACTGTGCCGCAATTGGTGACACGCCCCGCAAGCGGGGCGGCTAAATCAGTAGCGCGAGTTAATCGGCCTGCAAAATCATGGCCGGGTCCTGCCTTGATGCTAGCACGGCAGGTATCCAACTCGCCAGTGCGGCAATCGCCGGTGCAATCAACAGCGTTGCCAGCAGCAGTTCCGGCGCGAACAATTGCGACCAGGCATCGGTCGCCTCGGGCAATGTCCCCATCGCCATGCCGAAACCAAATCCGGCCGCGTAACCGACAACTGCTCCGATCAAACCAATCAAAATCGCCTTGCCCAGAAAGATCAACAGGATTTGCACACTCCGCAGGCCAATCGCCCGCAGGATGCCGATTTCTGAGGATCGTTGCCGTACATTTCCGAATGCGAGCAGCCCAATCCACGTCCCGCAACCGAGGACAACCAACGGAACCAGCACGCCGGCAAATGATTGATGCTGTTCGAGGTTCTTGACGGCGACCTGCTTGGCCTGATTACGAGCTTCGGCACGCGCCAGCGCAGGCGGTCCACTTTCGATGACCTGTGTACCAGGCAGGATGCGTTCCAGATCATTGCGGATCTCTGCGACGCGATCTGCCGTCGCGCAGTTGCACTCGAGCGCCAAAATACCGTTCACCAGATTCTTCGAGTCGAACAGCTCCTGCGATTCGGTGAGATTGATCCAGATCGTGCTGTCGTCGCGGTTGCCCAATTCCGGTTTGACTTTGGTGATTTTGAATTCCCGGCCCAGGAAATTGACGGTCTCCAAAGTTTTGGGTTTCGCTTTTTTGGCTTCGCCTTTCTGGGCGTTCTTCTTACCGGATTTCTTCTTGCTCGGCTTACTGGGTTTGAGCTGGAGTTTCTTGCCAATTTGAAATCCAACCACCATCGTTCCGGCGGGGACATGGTCTTCCAGCGGCTTTTTCAAATCGCGATGCACCAGCGGAACTTCGCCCCGCGTGCCGATGACGTACATTGACGTTTCCGACTCAGCCGGCGGCAACTCAATCTTGTCGATCTCCGCCATTCGCACTTTGCGAACCACCATCGGCAGGAGATGGTTGATGGTCACAATTTTCGAGTTGGCCAACCGTTCGACATACTCGTACGGCATTGACTTTGTCAGTGTTCCCTCGGTGTGCAGTTCGTTGACGTCTTGATCTTCCGGCAGGATGAGGATGTTAAATCCCAGCCCCTTGGTGATTTTCCGCATCGAGTCTTCCAGCGCTTTGCCGGCCTGCTCGGTCTGGATCTCATCGGCCCGCAGCAGTGTTCTTGCTCCAACGAAGCAGCCCACCGCAACCGCAACCGACACGAGGCCCATTGCAAAATTTAATTTGCGATGCAAAATCTCTCGCAGAACCAGCCGCCAGACATTCATCCAGAAACTCCCGTTCGCCAATGAAAACTTCTCATCCGCCGTTTTGTGTCGCCGTTATGCAAGAGCTGCGTCAGAGAAGCGGATCATGTTTCTTTTCGCCTGAGAAGAAAGAAACTGGCACAAATGACGCCAATGATCCCGATGCCAAGAACAATCGCGACCGAGACGCCCATGCCTAAAATGCCGACTGATGGAACGGACGAACTCGCTGCCGCCGGTTCGCTGTGGCCGCCATCATGTGCACCATGTGCTTCGGCCGAAGCCGCCACTGTGTCGTGATCACCCTTCATCTCGGGATCGCCGGACGATTCCTCGTCGCGCGTGAGCGATGCGAAGGCACCCAGCCCGGCAAGCGGCGGCAGTTCTTTGTCGATTTCGACAGCCGGCTCAACAAGCGAATCCCAATCGACCGACGTCAGCATATCGACACCGTGTTCGTTCTGGGCTTTGACTTCGCAGGTGCATGGGCCGATGAGAAATGTGCAGGCTTCCAACAGCGTCCCCTCGACAATGCCGTTGCCGACCAACGCGTACAGCGAACGGCAACGACCGAACAATGGAAACGTGATGGGTTGACCATCGAATTCCGCATCCAACAAGTCTGGTTCGCTGTGAAGCAGCATCTGAATGAAGGTCGCTTCCTTCGGATCGTCGCGTGACAGTCGAACCGTTGAGAATTTGATTTTCAATTCCGTTGGGTCGATCGTCACCAGTCCGTCGGCCACGTCTTTCGCATCCACTTCCGGTAGCTTCAGCGTCTGTTCGGCCTTTCGCAGATTCTTTTCGAGGATCTGGAACTTTTCGTCATCCTGTTTCTTGTCGCCGCCTTCAATGAAAACCCAGACGGCCGTTTCGCCCTTCAGAATTCGGCGGGCCGCTTCGCGACGTGCGGGCGAATCGAGCAGACTTTCCACGGCGTCTTTCGTCGGCAGACCCGACCAGATGCGGCCGTGCGCCAACGAATTCGGGGGATAGTACAAGGCCATTCGCGGCAACTCGTCGGTCTCTTCGGCCTTCCACAATTCGATCAGTTCGGCATCTTCCTGCGGGTCAAGCTTCTCAACGTCAAACGCGTGAACCTGCACGTTGGCCGACTGCTTACCGGCTTTGCCGTCCACACTCAAGCTATCGACGACCGCTTGCTGCTCGTCGGTCAGTTGCCCGTCGTAGAAGACGACAACCTGATAAGTGTCGGACTTCCACTTCTCCAACGCGTAACGAAAAACCGGCACCGAACACGCGCAAGCCACGCCGCCCGAAATTGCCAGCACGACAGCAACAAGACTCCGAAATACCGAATGATTCACATGCCCGCGCATTGGTGTCTCTCCTGCAGTTTCCGTCGATCCTAAAGAATGGGGACATATCAGCCGCGCCCAATGTACAGAGTACGCTAGCCGGGGCGACGATTCAATGATGCCATCCCCGCTCATGGTGGTGAAAAGTCATTCATCCGGGAAATGCTCGCATCACGGGCGGCGGTGTCCCAAGGCAAGCCGAATGTGGGGCAGTTCACATTCGCGAACAAATAATGCACGAAAGTCTTCGATTTCCCCAAACAGACCCTTGTTTGCGTTGACATTGCATTCGCACCAGTTTACCTATGCTGTCTGTTTATCTCCGGAATTTGCGCAGGAATGCAGTATTTCGTCAGCTCTGTAAGTGGGACTTGGGGCTGAAGTTTTCGGGCAGGGACTCTGCCGCTGGAGTGTTTACAGGGAACGGTTCGGCAGGGAACCGCACACGGAAACTCATCTGTTACAGGAGAGTGACGATGCGTAAGTGCTGTCTGGCGTTATGTTTATTGCTGTCGGGAATTCTTGCGGAAAGTGCCAATGCGGCCGAGAAGGTCACGAAGGGATGGCATAAGAATTATTCGAAGGCCTACTTCGAAGCGAAACGACTCGGCCTGCCGCTCGTGGTGCATTTCTACACCGACTGGTGCGGACCGTGCCAACAAATGGAAGCTTCGGTGCTGAATACGGCCGAAGTGACCGCAAAACTGGGCCGAACGGCGGTCGGCGTGAAGATTAACGGCGACCACCACGAGCAGCTGCTTAACAAGTTTCGCATCGAGGCGTATCCCAGCGACGTCTATGTCGATCCCAATGGCAAGATTCTTTTCCGCCGCAGCGGCTTTGCAAACGCGCGAAGTTACGCGTCGCAGTTGATCAAGGCCAACAAGCAAGTCGATGTCCGCTCGCTTGCCG
The DNA here is from genome assembly GCA_018699955.1 of Planctomycetaceae bacterium. Classification (GTDB taxonomy): domain Bacteria; phylum Planctomycetota; class Planctomycetia; order Planctomycetales; family Planctomycetaceae; genus JABISG01. The sequence continues at coordinate 48,924 of JABISG010000059.1, forward strand.
CAGCCGGCGCAAAACCGACGGCACCGGTTGCCGGGCCGATACTCAACGGCTACAGCCCGGTTGCCATCACTAAAGACCACAAGTGGCAAAAAGGGAGCAGCAAGTTTGCGTGGAAACATGCCGGCAGTCTGTATCACCTGCAAAACGCCGCCGAACTGGCGCTGTTCAAGGCGAATCCCCAACGCTATCTCCCGGAACTTGCCGGCCATGATCCATTGGAATTATCGACCGGCCACCGCGGCGTGCCGGGCGACATTCGCTTCGGCGCATTCTTCCGTGGCAAACTTTACCTGCTTTCCAATGATGAGAACCGCAAGCAGTTCCTCAGCGAACCGCAGCGAATCGCCGAAGCGGCCGCCAAGCTGAAAATGACCGACGTCTCGCGGCCGACAGCGAAGATGTAGAAAGAACCGCGTCAACTGGTATCCAAGCTCCGGCTTGGGTACCAGCTGGCTTTACTTCCCGCGTCTCAGCTTCTCCGCCGCGCGCCATGCGTCGATCTCCGAGACCTTTCTCGGTCCGATTAACGGTGCTGCATCGTGCTTCGGCAGCGATCGGCGTAACTTGGCAATGATCTCTGCATTCGCGTTATCGCCAGCCACGTTCCGCCATTCGTGTGGGTCGGTTTCGTGATCGTACAGTTCTTCGCTGCCGTCGCCGTAGCGGATGTAATGCCAACGGGTGGATCGCAGCGAATGATTCTTCGGGGCGAACGATGTGAGAATCGGACGATTCCATTGCGCCTCGGGGTCCTTCATCAACGGAACCAGACTGCGGCCTTCCAGGTCTTCCCGGGCCGGCAATCCGGTCAGTTCCAACAGCGTGGGAAAGATATCAATCAAACCAGTCGGCCTTTCGCTGGATTGGTTTTTCGCGAAACCGGGTGCCGCGACGATCAAGGGCACGTGAGTGCCATCGTGCCACAGCGACCGCTTCGCCCAGCGCTGTTTCTCGCCGAGATGCCAACCGTGATCGGACAGCAGCACCACAATGGTGTTGCCCTGATGTTCACTCGCATCGAGCGCGTCGAGTACGCGGCCCGCACAATAGTCGGCAAACAAGATGCTCGCCAAGTATGCCTGCACGGCTCCTTCCCACGCATTGTTTTCGATGAACCACTCATGGCGCGGTGCCGGCAGCCCAATCGTCAACATCTTGGCATACTCCGACAGATCATCGCGATCGGTCGCCAGAACCTCGGGCAGTTTGATCGTGTCCAGCGGAAACGGCTTGAACCACTTCGGCGGCACGTACAGCGGAACGTGTGGCCGCCAGAACCCGGCCACCAGCAGAAACGGTTCTTCGCGTTTCTCATTCAGGCGATCGATCACCCAATCGGCCACCTTGGTATCGGGCATCAGCGCTTCATCTTCGGGAAACGGACCCCAGTCCCAGAGTGGGTGTCCTTCCTTGTGGGTAATCTTCTCCTTGGGCAACGGTCCGAAACCGCCCATGCCGCCGCCGTATTGCTGGTAATGCTTCGCGTCGCCACCACCATGAACGAACTTGCCGGCCCCCATTGTGCGGTAACCGGACTTGGCAAAATGCCGCAGCAAATGCGGCCGCTTCATCGCGACTTTGGAGGCTTCCAAGGCCGGCTGCAGGAAATACAGCCCGGTGGTCGTCGGGTACAACCCGGTCAACATCGAAGCCCGCGACGGCGTACAAACCGGCGCCTGACAATGGGCATTGCGAAACAGCGTCCCCCGTTTCGCCAGCCGATCAATGTTCGGCGTCTTCGCCTGCGGATGCCCACCCAGACCGCCAGTCCAATCGTTCAAGTCGTCGATGGAGATAATGAGAATGTTCGGCCGCTCGGCTGCACCTGCCGCATTCACCATCGCCGTTAAGGCGACGACGAAGAGTGACAGCGCCAGGAAGGTACGCCAGCGGCTGTGGAAATTCGATGTTGTCATGATGTGTTAACTCTGAAGAACGAGGTTGCTGGAACAGTCGTCGCGACGCGGAGCGTCGAAGAATTGCGTTCCCACGCAGAGCGTGGGAACGAGAGGAGATCGGTGTCCTTACTTCACACGCTTCTGATTCACGTGCAACACGGCGCCTTTTTCATCGTGGAACTTGAACGTCAACGTCGGTTTGCTGGCGGCGGTGGTGGGTTGTGATTCGATCAACAGGAAGCCGCCGGATGGATTCTTCTGGGAATACACCTGTTTGATCAACCCCTTGGGGTCGGTCGATTTGGGATCGCCCGGTTTGCGGCCGGGGCGGGAGTTGGCATCGACTAGGGCGCCGCAGGAAAACTCTTCCAACCCCGACGGGTGAATCGAGCGGTACTGCCAATGGCGGTCGCCGCAGACGAGATAGAAGTTTTCTGCCACGCCGTTTTCTTTCAGCCAGGCGAAGAACTCATCGCGTTCGTGCTGGAAGCCGCCGATGTTGGTGTGGTTGTCGAACTTGCGAGCGTCGTCGGGGCCGATCATCGGGTTCGGTGAAATCAGGATTTTGAAGGTCGCGTTGCTGGCAGCCAGCGTTTTCTTCAGCCACGCTTTCTGCTCGGCTCCCCAGATCGTTTTTTCCGGACCGTCCTTCATGGCGTTCGGACTGCGGTACATGCGGTTTTCGGGAAACCAAATCTGCAGGTCTTTGCTCACGCGATGCGTGCGGTAGGTTTTCGCATCGCTGTCGTCGGCGGCAGCGACTGGCAACTGTTCCAGCATCATCCGCCGTCCTTCTTCCGGAGATGGCTTGTGATCGCCCGTGTTGTCGCCGTCGTCGATGCGGTAATCGTGGTCGTCGATCATCCAATAGGTCGGCACGACGGAGAACAACTCGCGGTAACGCGGCTGCACGAATTGTTCGTGCCACTTCTGCCGCATTTGGGGAATCGTTTCCGCGCGCGGTTCTTTGGGCGTGTCGTAATAAACGTTGTCGCCGGTGCCGACGAAGAAGTCGGGTCGCAACTTGCGGATGCTATCGAGCGCGGGATATCCAAGATGCTTATCGGGCTTGGCATACGGCTTGGGTAGTTCGGTGTTGTTGTTCTCCAGGTGAATCTTGCGATCAATGCGGCCATCGCCGTGGAATTTTGCGTAGTTCATTCCGGTGACGACGACGAAACTGACCGGCCTTTCGCCATAGCCTCCGGGGTGCGTGCGAAACGTGGCCGACGGGCCAACGCGAACGCTGCCGGCATCTGAGGTGATTCGGGTTGTCACCAGATACTCGGTGTTGGCTTTCAAATACTTCCAGGCGATGCGGGCAATGAAGTCGCGCTCTGCGGTTGCTTTCACATCGAGGCTCTGCGTTTTGCCGCCTTTCGGTTTGATGGAAAACCTCACCACCCCCGCGATGCCGACAATGTCATTGTTCACGAGTTGATCGGTCTGTGTCAGCCGGACCTGTGCAATCGCGCTGGTGGGCGTCACTTCACCGACCATGATGCCCATTCCCGCATGAACGGCCGACTCGGCAAATCCTTCACGCGGTTTGCCGTTGTGAGCGATCAACGGTTCTGCGTTTTCCACTTTCCCCAACGGTCGGCAGCCGGGGCCGATTCCCTTCGTGCCAAGATCGTTTTCTGTGTCGGCTGCGAGTTGTCGCAGCTTCGTGACGACATCGGCATTGTCACCAGCAACGTTCTTCGATTCGCCGATGTCGGTTTCGAGATTGTGAAGTTCGCCGCTTCCCAGATGCAGTTTCCATGCGCCGTGCCGAACGGCCTGAAGATTCAAGCCGCGATAATAATAGAACGTCTCGCGCGGCGGTTTGGCGTCTTTCTTCCCCGCGAGAACCGGCCAGATATCGACGCCGTCGATCTTTCGATCCGTCGGGGATTCGCCGCCCGCCAGTTTGACCAGCGTCGGTAGAACATCCATCGTGCTGGTGATCGCAGCCGACTCGGTGCCGGCCGGAATCTCGCCCGGATACCAGGCAATAGTCGGCACGCGCATGCCACCTTCAAACGTTGATCCCTTGCCGCCGCGGAGCGGTTTGTTGACGGCACCGTGTCGCGGTTGTCCGCCGTTGTCCGACGTGAAAATGACGAGCGTTTTCTTATCCAACTTCAACTGTCGCAATGTTTCCAGAACCTGTCCAACGCTCCAATCGACTTCTTCGACCCAATCGCCGAACAGGCCGTTTTTCGATTTGCCATGAAATGCTTTGCCGGGATAAAGTGGAAAGTGAACGGCCGAATGCGGCAAATACAGGAAGAATGGTTCGTCGCGATGTTGCCACAGGAACTTGACCGCTTCGTTCGTGTACCGCTGGACGATCATCTGTTGATCGATGGGCAGCACGCGTTGCAGAACGGTTTCGTTTCGTAATAACGGCAGCGGCGGTTGGCCTCGGCGTTTGCCGCGTCGTTTGGGAAGGGGTTTTCCGAGATTGCTTTTGACGCCATCGGCGGCCGGTCCCATGTCGTTGGAATAGGGCAAACCGTAGTAATAGTCGAACCCCTGTCGCGTCGGCAGAAACTCCGGCTGATCGCCAAGATGCCATTTACCGATAATGCCGGTCGTGTATCCCTGTTTCTTCAGCAAGTCCGCAACGGTGATCTCGCTCGGATGGAGTCCTTCGGCGTTTCCGGGGAACAACACGTGCGGAATGCTGAGTGCGCGCTTGGGGTAGCAGCCGGTCATCAGCGAGGCCCGCGACGGCGAGCAAACGGGAGCCGCGTAAAACGAGGTGAGCTTTCGCCCTTCCTTTGCCATCCGGTCGAGGTGCGGCGTGCGATTCTGTTTTGCCCCGAACGGCCCGATGTCGCCGTAACCGAGATCGTCGATGTTGATAAAAATAAAGTTGGGCTTCTCCGCCGCCGCGACTTCGCCACCGACAGCAAACGGGAGTAGCGTAGCAACAACGGCAAACGCCAGTTGTACGGCAAGACGAAAGCTATTGTCCCGACTCGAACGCAAAGGATGAGAATGGAGGTTCATGCTGCGGTTCGCTTTCGTATCTGGGTGAGATTGCATCTTGCTGTAGTCAAAGTCTGAACGAGAAGGGATCGAGACCGCGAATTACGGGAATTGACGCGAATTGAATAATCTTTCTGTACTTTCACGTATTCCGAGCATATCGAGACGATCCTGTCTTATTCGCGAAGATTCGCGTTATTTGCGGTCACTCTTTTCTGTTTGTGCCAGAGGACGTCCTGGGTGTTTCGCGGTTACTTCTTTGGTGGAGCCGGTTTCCGTCGTGGTCGTTGGGCGTCGGCTGGTACGGGGCCGGCGAGTGGTGGGTTTTCAAAGTACTTTCCGTTGTCGATCAAACGAGGGTCGCCGGTGCGTTTTAGTTCCGACATCAATTGCTCGCGCAGCTCGGCCGCAACTTTTGCGTAGGCAGGATCGGCGGCCACGTTGCTCATTTGATGCGGATCTTTTCGCATGTCGAACAGTTCCTCGCGTGGGCGCTTGCCGTAGGCGTGGTCAAAGTACCGTTTCCATTTGGGATCGTTGCGGTGATCGACCAGCCAGGCTTTGGTCGGGCCGGCGTCTTCGTCGGGAAGAGTTGTGCGGGTATTTTCAGTGACTTCGCGGGTCGTTGGTGGATTGTCTCCGTCGAGCCGATACGGGTCGCCGAGCGGATAGCGGTCCGGACGGAAGTTAATCACCAATTGATAGTTGGCCGTGCGGATCGCTCGCTGCGGGTACGGCAAATGCCCTGCGCGGGCGATTTCGACGTGGCGTTCACGGCCGGTGAGCACGTACGTTCGTTTCGGATCGGCCAATCCTTCTTTGTCGGACTTCAACGTCGGCCAAATACTGCGAGCGGTCATTACGGCGGGAATATCGACAGCGCCGGTTTCGAGAAACGTCGGAGCCAGATCGGGCAGGTTGACGAAGTCATCGACCACTCGTCCGCCGACAACTCCCGGGCCGGCAATTGCCAACGGGACACCGGTGCCGAAGTCGTACAGATTGCATTTGCCGTGCGGGAAGCCGGGGGCTCCATGATCGCCACTGACGACAATCAGCGTGTTGTCTAGTTCGCCGGCTTCTTTCAATTCAGTGAGCAATACCCCCAACGCCTCATCGAAGGCGGCGACTTCGCCGAAGTAGTCGGCCATATCTTCACGAACGACCGGAACGTCGGGCAAAAACGGCGGCATCTTCCCTTTGAGCGAATCGGGATCAATGTTCCACAGTTTCTTGCCCGAACCTTTGATCCACTTGCGATGCACGTTCGTCGGACCGAACCAGTAACAGAAGGGTTGGTCGGCGTCGCGTTTCTTCAGAAAGTTCTTGAAGTTGCCACGAACCTCGTCGAAGAGCACCCCCTTGGCATCGTCAATCGATTTCCCTGTCGCGGCCATCTTGGTGACGGTTTGCGAGAATCCGTTGAAGCGGCCGCCCGCCTGCTGATAGGAATACTTCCGCCCGCCATACGGTGCATCGGCCGGTATGCCGGGACTCCACACTTTGAACGTCTTACCGATGTGGTAGCCCGCATCGTTGAGTAACAGAGGGAAGGTCGGGATCTTCGAATCCCAGACGGCGCCACGCAAAATCGCACCGCGTCCAGTGCGCCAAAAATATTGACCAGAGAGCAGCGAACTGCGGCAGGGCGTACACGACGGTGCATTCACGTAGGCATTTCGAAACAATACGCCCCGGCCTGCCAGCCGATCAAAGTTGGGCGTTTGCACCACGTCATTCAAACCGCCTGGGCCATCGGTCTTGGCATAAGCGCTGGCATGGCGGCCCCAATCGTCGGCGAAGGCAAACAGAATGTTGGGACGCGTTTTCTCTGCAGCATCGGTTTGTGTTGCATCGACCGGCCCCGCGACAAATGCGAAGCATGCGGCTGAAAATATTGCGAAGAAACGCCAAGTCATTGTCGATCTCCCGGCTGGCTGAATTTATTCGTATTGAGGACATGGCGATAACGGACATTCGATCATCGATCATGCCAATTGCACAAAGCAGACGCAAGTCGCGATCTCGGCTTGCCGCGATCGATGAGTTAACAGGTCGTTGAAAAAGCAACCCGAAGCGTTAGCGAGGCGATTCGAGTTGTCGTGTCCCCAGAGAAAACGGCCTCACTAACGCTTCAGGTTACTATGCTATTCGTTTTTTAACGGGCTGTTAATCCCTTGCAGATGCGGAGCGAGCCACAATGGGTTACCCTGAATGGCACAAGTCCATGTCTCCAGTTCAATACTTTATCCATCGTTCTAAGATCACAATAGAGGTCGAGATGTTAAGAAGTCTTTTGCTGCTGATTGCTCTGACATTTTCACAAATCTCAGCACCGGCATTCGCTGCTCCTGCGAAGCCTTTCAACATCGTGTTGATTATGGCCGACGATGTCGGCATTGAAGGGCTTGGCTGTTACGGCGGGACCGACTACGCGACGCCGAACCTCGACCGTTTGGCGAAAAACGGCGTGCGCTTCACGCATGCGTACGCGCAGCCGCTCTGCACTCCCACGCGATTGCAGATTATGACGGGGAAGTACAATCACCGGAACTGGTTGTATTTCGGTATCCTGCCCAAGGGCGAAAAGACCTTCGGCCACATGATGAGCGACTTTGGTTACGCGACCTGTCTGGCTGGCAAATGGCAGTTGACGTCGTATGACCCCCCCGATTTTCCGGGTGCCGATAAACGTCGCGGAACGGGTACGCATCCGTCGGAGGCGGGCTTCGATGAATATTCCCTGTTCCATTCCGAGGAAACCGAAGACAAAGGTTCCCGCTACGCCAACCCGACGTTCCTTCGCAACGGCAAACTTCACAAAGCCGTTGAAGGAGCCTACGGTGACGACCTGACGGTCGATTACATTCTCGACTTTATGAAACGAAACCGCGAGAAGCCGCAGTTCGTTTATTACCCGATGGCGTTACCCCATTGGCCGATGGTGCCGACGCCGCACTCCAAGGTTTGGAGTGATCCGAAACGACGCCTGGAAGAAGATCCCAAGTATTTCAAGGACATGGTGGAGTACATGGACTTTGTGGTCGGCCGGCTGGTGAAAGGGATTGAGCAGATCGGCTTACGAGAAAAAACGCTGATCCTGTTCTACTCCGACAACGGCACCGACAAACGCATCACCTCTCACCTGGGCAAAGAAGAAGTGGTTGGCGGCAAGAGCAAGGTCACGCAGAACGGTATTCGTGTGCCATTGATTGCCAATTGGCCGGGACAAATTTCGCCGGGTGTTTCGGGCGATCTCATCGACTCGACCGATTTTCTTCCCACGCTGGCGGATCTGGCCGGCAAACCGCTTCCTAAGAACTGGAAGACCGATGGCGTTAGTTTTGCACCGCAGCTTTTTGGCCGGAAAGGCACGCCGCGCCAGTCGGTGTTCTTCTGGTACGATCCGCGTCCCGGTTGGGACAAGGCCGGTTACACACGGCAGATATTCGCGCTCGATCACCGTTACAAACTCTTCTCCGACGGACGTCTGTTCGATGTACGCGGCGTCGGCATGCGTGAAGTTGCGGTCGATGCTCGCCGCCTGACAGCCGAAGCCGCAATTGCGAAGCGAAAGCTTCGCCGCGTGATCGATGCGACAATGCAGCCCCCGCTATCGACGACGGCCCGGCAAGAAGTGGATGCCTATGGTCGTCCGATCCGCAAGAAGTGAGCATCTTGTCCCGGTTTCCCCAAGCAATCGTGCGTTCGCCATGACTGACAGTAGCAATCGGTTGACCGATTCGCGTCCAACAAATACTCGTTGGCTGATTTTCGCCCTCGCCTGCGCGGCGAGCTTCATCAATTACGTACATCGGTATTCGTGGGGCGTTGTCAAACCCTACCTGCAGAAGGAATACGGGCTGCTGGACAGCGATGTTGGCTGGCTCGATGCGGCATTCAATCTCACCTATGCGGCTGGGCAGTTTCCTGGGGGTTTGGCGGGCGACATCTTTGGGCCGCGAACGTTGATTCCGACAGTCGCCGTGCTTTGGTCGCTGGTGGTCGCCGCCCCGGGAGTCGTTTCGGGATTCTGGCGATTGTATGTTGTGCGGCTGGTGTTCGGTGCGGTTCAAGCGCCGGCCTACCCAAACCTCGGCAAGGTCACAAAGAGTTGGTTTCCAATTTCAATTCGCACGTCGGTGCAGGGCATGGTCGCGTCCTTTTCCGGCCGGGCGGGTGCCGCCAGTGCTTCGGTCATCATTGCGACCTTGCTGATTGGCTATTGGAAGCTGAGCTGGCAGAGTGCCCTTTGGGTCGTTGCAGCAGGCGGCGTGATCTTTGCCGTAGTCTTCTGGCTGCTGTTTCGCAATTCTCCTGCCGAGCACCCTTGGACAAATGAGGAGGAGCAAGAGCTGATTGAGAAGGGAGAGGCGCCACCGACTGAGCACGCAGCGGCTCGCTTCGACTGGTCGCCTGCAAACGTTCGCAACATTCTGTTCTTTCTGGCAGCCTCTTTCTGCAGCACTTTTGCCGACAACCTGTTCGTGTTCTGGATACCGGCCTATCTGGTCGATGAGAAGGGGTTCGGACCGATTGAGATGGGACTCTTTGCCAGTTTGCCGTTGTGGGGTGGCGCGATCGGAGGTTTGTGTGGCGGTGTTTTGAACGACGTTCTCATTCGAGTGACAGGCAATCGACGGCTGGCACGCAGTCTCGTTGCATCGGTCGGAAAGCTGATTGCGGCAGTTCTCATTGTGGCAAGCCTGGGGGCCGAAGATGGGCGAATCGTCATGGTCATTCTGTTTTGCTGCAAATTCTTCAGCGATTGGAGTCAGCCCACCTGGTGGGGTACCGTGACGGACATCGGCGGTCCAGCTGCCGGTCGTGTGTTCGGAATGGTCAACACGATTGGGTCGGCCGGCGCGTTTGCCGCCGGTCCAGCCATGGGATACATCAAACAACTCTATGGTTGGGAATCACTCTTCTGTTTTGTTGGTGGAATCTACGTCCTGACAGCCATCTGGTGGAGCTGCGTCAATTGCACGCAAAAACTTGTGGCCATTCCGTCGGATGATCCAGCGGAATCGTAGATTCAACTGCCTACCTCACGTTGCAAACCAATCATCAGCACCTGTATTCTCCGCCTGGGAAAGGCACTCCCAATGAACAACCCACAACGACAACCCGATGGCGATTTGCTGTTACGCACGCTGGCGATGCCGGCGGACACGAACGCCAACGGTGACATTTTCGGTGGCTGGATTATGGCGCAGATGGATATCGGCGGCGGAATTCTGTCGAAGGAAATTGCCGCCGGTCGCGTGGTGACGATTGCCGTCGAGGGAATGACGTTTCACCGGCCGGTGAAAGTGGGAAATGTGGTTTGCTGTTACGGCAAATGCACCCGCATCGGCAATACGTCGCTGTCGATCAAACTGGAAGTCTGGGTAAAGCCGGTGTTGGAAGATTCACAGGAGGATCGTTACTGCGTGACCGAAGCGCTCTTCACCTATGTCGCCATCGATCAGCAGGGCAAGCCGAGGAGAATTGAGCGTGCGGAATAGGAAAGCGTTTAGTGCAAACCCGAATTGTGCAAATTTCTGTTTAACGCAAAGCGGGGAAAGCACCCGCCAAATAGAAAAACCCGCTGCAAATCGTGATGATTTACAGCGGGTTTTATTAGTCGCTTCATCAGAAGACGAATCAGCCTAGAAGATGCCGAGGAGTTCTTCCTCTTCTTCCTGGATGATGATTCGCGGCGTGACCATCAGCATGAGACTTTCCGTTTCGCGGCCAACGCCCGTGTTCTTGAACAACCGGCTGATGTAGGGGATCTTGTTCAGAATCGGTACACCGGCCATGTTGCGGCCTTCACGCAAACGCTTAATGCCGCCCAGCAGAACCGTACCACCATCGGGAACACTGACCGTTGTGGTCACGTTGACGATTTCGAAGACCGGCTGCTGAATGGTGATATTGCCAGCGGCCTGTTGGCCCTGTTGCTGGCCTTGCTGGCCTTGCTGGCCCTGCTGGCCCTGCTGGCCCTGCTGGCCGCCTTGTTGGCCGCCGACGCCACCGATGCCGCCGATGCCGACCTGACCGCCACCGCCAAGTCCACCAAGCCCGCCGAAGCCGGCACCGCCGATACCACCGAAGCCCTGCTGCTGGCCGCCGCCGCCAAAACCTTGTTGGCCACCGCCTTGGCCTTGTTGGCCGGTCGCACCACCTTGTCCGCCGAGACCTTGAACACCCTGCTGTGCTCCACCTGCCCCACTACTCTGGAAGGAGAAGGTGAACACGTCGGTGATGTTGGTGAAGGAAGGCACAACCGTCAGTCGGACGAATCGCCGGTCAGCCGAAATGACTGCCTGAACCGACAAGGTGACGCCTTCCGACAGCACAGTAATTTGCGGGGTGAAGCCGACGGAGAAGAAGCCAACCGTCGGAATCAAACTGGTCACGAACGGACGTTGCACGGTACTTTGAACCGTCGCCTGCTGTCCGTTGAACAGCGTCACCTTCGGGGCGAACAACAGGTTCGACCGTTCGTCGCCCTGTGCTGCCTGAATGAAGAAGAACGCTTCGATATCACTCAGAATCGCCAACCCGACCTGAATACCAGCATCGGGATTGAAACCGCCGAAGTCGGGGACTCCGATGTCGAACGATCCCTGACGGAAGGAGACATCAAGATCGGGAGTGAACTGTCCCGGAGCCGACAGGCCAATAACTGTACCGCCGGCTGGATAGTTATCCTGTGCGGTAAATGCCCGGGGATTCGGCAGATCGAAGAATCCCGCATTCTGTCCCTGCTGGGCCTGTTGGCCTTGTTGGCCCTGTTGTTGCTGGCCCCCTTGTTGTTGGCCGCCTTGGCCGCCAATACCGCCCATGCCGACCGCCGGGTTACTCCCTTGTAGTCCCATCGGGAATGGCAGCAGGCCATTGACATCACCACCGCCGATACCGCCAACACCCTGTTGGCCTTGTTGGCCCTGTTGTTGCGCGTTAGCCGGCAGGACCGTACCAAACGGAAGGGCTGTCGGATCATCGCCAACGTTATCCTGGACGTTGAAGTCAAAGTCGACGCCGATCCGTTCGAAGAAGCGGTCGGCAACGGTGATAAACCGCACCTCAATTGTCACCTGCAAGTCCTGCAATCGTCGCAGCTGCTCCAGCAGGTCTTTGATTTCGTCATGAACCTTCTGAGTCTGACGAATGACGAGGCTTAACGTGGTCTCGAACGGTTGAACCGAACCGGGACCGCCGATTTCGTTCCATGAATCCGGTTCGATGGTCTGTGTGATCAGACTGGCCAGGGTATCGAAGTCGGCCGCCGATCCACCGCTGTTTGACCGCGGGGAAACTGCTGCACCCGCCCAGGGGTCGGAAGCAAACCCGTTATTCGCCACCGGATCGTTCACCTGGAATTGTGCACCGGCGGGAGTCTGCAAACCACCCATCGCGGGTACACTCATGTTTCCACCGGAGGCACCGAATCCGTTGATCGCTGTGCCGTTGGCACCCATGCCGATCCCACCGCTGTGGCCGGAAAAGTTGGGGATCGGCACGACAAGATCGGCCACCGGATAGGTGACGACGACCTGTTGTCCCTGCTCCCGCATGCGGCTGGTCACCTTCAGAACTTCATCTTCGATGGTGTAGGCCAGATGCATCGGTTTCAGCAACAGATTCAGAGCACTCTTCAACATAATTCCGTCCACGTGAATCGTGACCGGGTTGTCTGTATTCACACCTTCATCCTGCAGGCCCAGGCCGTCCAGCCAAATGTTGACGTCGGTGACTGCCTGCACATGCTTCATCACTTCGCTCAGCGGAGCATCGTCGAAGTGCAGTGAGATTTGCCGATTGAGGCTTTCCTCGATTCGCGTTTCTTCTTTGGTCCGGGTGCGGTTGTCGGCCGAACCATATTTCTGGCGCCGTTTTGTGAGTTCGGCCCATTCCTTCGGATCACCGAAGTCGATCGGCGATTTGTCGCCGACACTGAAGACGAGATCATCGTCGAGATCGTGATTCACATTCACCCGTGAATCTTCTGCAGCGTCGCGGGTCTCGTTGATCCGCTGGTTACGGCGAGCGAAACGTGCTTTCCATTTCATTGTGACGACAACGGGATTGTCCGGCTGAAGGTCCTCGGCCTGTTTGGCGAGAACTTCGGCCTCGGCGTAGCGTCGTTGACGGAACAGATCGTTGTATTCTTCGACCACATCGGCCAGATCCTGTTCGACGCGAACTTCGGTCTCGCGGATGCGGCGAATTTCCGCTTCCACTTCTTCGTTGCGTCGTTCCATGGCAATAATTGGTTCGTGCTGCTTCATGAATCCCTGGATCGATTGCTGTGAGTTCTGCAACTGTCGCAGCAACGGTCCGACCAGTTCCTTCGGCAGGTCCGATCCTTCGACCTCTGCCATCGTCTGTGACAGCACGTTCAAGGCGGCATCGGGATTCTTTTCTCTCAACCGTTCCGCACGGAAGATGGCGTTGAGCATCTCCGTCCGTAAGCGGTCGAACTTGACCGCCACCTGGCGTTCGGCGATGTCGATTCCGCCCGGCTCACTGCCGTCGGCTGGGCGAACCTCTGTGCCACCGTCGCCGGTTCCGCTAGCAAGCGTAATGGGTTGCTGGCGAGTCGGCCGCAACGTTCTCAGAAAATCCTGCAACTGCTGCGTCTTCCGGGAATCGAGCTGTTGACCCGACCGATAGGCTTCCAGGAACGACGTGTAAGCGGCCGTTCGGTTACCCTGTCGCAGCTCCAACATGCCGCGATTGTATAATTCGAGTGCCGAGACACCTGACGGGTGTACGACGGCTAACTGACTCTGCGGTTCGGCCGGAGAGTCGAATGGTTCCGGCGCGGTGAATGGATTCTCCTCAACCGACGTCTGCTGGATGGAGACGTTCGGACGATCGTTCTGAGCGATTGGCAGCGGTCGCGGGTCACGCGACGGATTCGCGGCCAGCAAACGATCAACGTCTTCTAATACTCGTTCGGGACGATCATCCAGCAACCCGTAAGTCGCCTTCAGTCCTTGGGCTTCCCTTGCCTTCTCGCGAGCACCGTCGAGGCGACCGGCAGAGATGTCCTCGCGAGCCTGTTTGAGTAGAACCGCGGCCACTCGCCGATCGGAAAGATTCGGCGGCAAGTCACGGACGCTGTCCGGTCGGGGAGCTTCCGATGTACTTGGAAGAGGGTTGTTTGTTCCGCCTTGTCGTGCGACACGATCAATTTGTGCCAGCAGCAGTTCCGGGCGCACCTCGAACGTGCCGTAGGCCACGTTGAGCTTGCTGGCTTCAAAGGCCTTGCGATGTGCTTCGGCAAGTCGTCCTGCTTCAAAGTCTTTCTTGGCCTCTTTCAGCAGTTGAGTCGCCTGTCGTTTGTCACTTTGATTGGCAACGGTTGGCTCGTCGATGTTTTCCCACGGTGCCGCCTTGGACGGTGAGGCCGCTGGCGGACGGTTTGCAATGACTTCCCGAGCCTGAAGTCGATTCAAGTCGGCCAGCACATTTGCAGGGCGATCATCGAACGGGCTGTAGGTCGCATCGAGTTCTTTTGCTTCGAGTGCCTTCTGCTTCGCGACATCGTAACGGCTTTCGCTGATATCTTTTCGTGCTGCCTGCAGTAAATCGCGAGCGCGTCGATTGTCGTCACGCGAGGGCATCGGCGGGGCAGGCGTCTCTACCGGCTTATTCGTTTCGGCAATCATCGTGTTCAAGTCGCGTTCGGCTGCTGCAATATGTGTCGCGACCATTTCGGGACGATCGTCGAATATGTCGAATACAACGTCAAAGGATTTCGCTTCTTCTGTTTTCAGACGGGCCTCGTCGAGGTCACCGGCTTGTAACGCTCGGCGAGCGTCGGCCAGCAACGCCTGAACCTTTTGATTGTTTGCCTTGTTCTTCGCTACGCCCGGATTGACTGCTGGAGCAGGCTGTGCTCCGACCGCAGGAAATGGCTTTGCCGTCTTCTGGGCGAGAGTGGCATTGGACGCGAGGCGATTAATCTCCTGAGCGACCAACCGGGGACGTTCATCGAAGACGTGGTAAACGACATCGAGTTTTTCTGCCTGAGCCACCTTGTCACGTGCCGAGGCAAAACGCCCTGCGCGGGCATCTTCTTTTGCCTGACTCAACAGTTCGGCCACCTGTGCTTTGCGGGCATTGTTCGATTCGATTGCACGAGCGGCTGCATCGGACTTCGGAGTCGTAGCCGCTGGCCGCTCGAAGGGTGAGACTTCCGCGACGGGATTAACAGGTGCTTCGCCCCGTGGGGGAAGTGCAGGAGTTGTCGGTTGCGTGGGGGGAAACGCAGGAGCGTCTGCAACGGGGAACGGTTCGGCACGCGGTCGTTCGACCGGTGCTTCTTCGGTTGGGAACGGGAGTGCTCCGGCAACCGGTTGTTGGCTGGGTACTTCTCTTTCCAGTTTCACAACACCCGAGCGTCGCTCGACTGCTTTCAGAACCTGATCCGGTCGATCTTCAAACAGACCCCAGGAAACGTCGAGCTGCTGAGCTTCCAACGCCTTGGCCCGTGCCTGTTCGTGGTTGCCGGCGATCAAGTCGGAACGTGCTTGACGCAGAAGCTGCGAAGCCCGTGCTTTGGTCGGCGGAAGATCGCCGGTTTGTCCGGACGGATAAAGGACGGGATCGTGCGTGTTCGGATCTTGCAGTGAACGAGTACCCGCGACCGGAAGACGCGGACTGATTCGAGGCTGATCTTCTATTCCGCCAATCTGGCGGACCGTCGGACGATTTGTTTCAAAAGGATTGCCGGCTTCGGCTGGCGTCGATGAACTCGGGCGAGCCGCTGCACCGGCGAACTCTGCGCCGATTTTGGACGGGTCCTTTCCGGACCGCAATTCCTGCAGAAACTGTTCGGGGCTTAATTCGTTGGCTTTCCAGTTCACCCGGAAGGACTTGGCACGTGTTGCCAATTGCATCGCCCGGGCAACGTCGCCGCGTGTGGCGTGCAACCGGGCATCGTCGAGCATCTGCTTGGCGATGACATAGGCTCCGCCAGCGATAGGCGTGTCGCTTGCCGGGGCCGTGTTGGCCGGGCCGTTCGTATTTCGTCGGGCACGTGCCAGGTAACGCTTCAGATCGTTACGCTGATACATGGTCAATCCGCCGGGTGCCGACTGAGCATCTTCGAAGGCGCGAATCGCCTCGGCCGTTCGGCCAAGGCTATAATGACGCTTGCCCAGTTCGAGGTAGTCGATGGCGTTCATCGGCCGATTGCCGTTGCTGCCTCCGACCTGAAACTGCCCCTGCCCGCCTGGACCGGAGCCGGCTTCGATAGTTTTGACGGGCGACGACGAGTTAGCCACCCAAACCGAAGCGACAACCAATGTCGTGCAGGCAATGAAACCGAATGTTTTGGCCAACGTTCTACTCCTCTTTGGTGCCCGGAAGCTTGCGATCCGTGCCGCTGTCAATTGATGACGTGATTCTTAAAGCCGGCTGCATCGACATGGCAGGAACCCGCACAAACGAGACCAACCACTTCGCCCGCAAGTGTCAGGAACCCGTCTTGAGTTCTGACGAAACGAAGCAAAAAGGATATGTCGCAGAAACCGGTACGAATTGTGTGTAATGTGTGATTCAGCAGAGAGAGGTGAGAATAGGGCGGGATAAATACTGCAAAACGCTGCAACTGGTCAAGACCTCTCGAAGAACTTTTTCTTTTATTTCTTCCCAATGGCGGTGATTGCCACGAAACTCCGGCAAGACCTGCCGAATGACCGCAATTCGACGACAATCCGTCAGCAAATAGGCAGTTTGGAGAGTCCGGCGAGTCCGCTGTCGAGATTCACTTTTTTTCGTGTCCCCTCGATCAAAGCCCACGGGCTGCGCCCCGTGGGATCAAAAGGCCAACCACAGCAACCGACTCCATCAATTCAGCATGAATCCGTCGTAGGACAGTTGACGGTTGTTGTTTTGCCGGTGACGATAGGAATCGACGGGAAACGCAACACCGTCCGCCCCAGTCGACTGACATCGAACACCCAACGCTTGATCGGCACAATGTTTCGCATCGAACGAATCCTGACCGTCTGCTGCTTGTTAGTCGCGTGTTGCGGCTGTGGTGAGGACGACAAGCCCCCCACCGTGGAGCCAGCCCCGTTTGAGGGCGTTCGGCTGCAGATTGCCGTCCCTGCCGGATACGACTTGCGAACGAGTTGGCAGCTTGAATTGGACGAGTGGTCGGCCCGGACCGGCGCGACATACGAATTGCACGAGTACGAACGCACCAACGGCAGCGCCGCCGGAAATGAACGAACAAGACCGAACACAGATGCGGAAGACGCGACGTTGGTCGTCTTCCCGATAACAGAGATCGCAACCCGACAACTGGCCCCCATTTCCAAAGAGATGCTATCGGCTGACAATCTCTACTTTTCCGATTTGTTCACGGGGCTGCGCGACGGGCCGGCATCGGTTGCGGGGAAGCCGACGCTGCTGCCAATTTCCGCGCCGGTACTCGTTTACTATTACCGCCGCGACGTGTTCGACGACGCCGGTTTGTCGCCACCGGAAACATGGGAGCAGCACCTCAAACTCCTCGGCGAACTCGACGCGCGGGAACTCGTTTCGGTGTCACCTTGGAACGAAGAATTCCGCACAACAATGTTTCTCGCGCGTGCCGTAAGTTACGCGAAACATCCACATCAGTATTCCTTGTTTTTCGATGTTGAAACCGGCGCACCGCTCATCGACGGCCCCGGTTTTGTCCGCGCCCTCAATGAGACGCGAGAAGCCATTGACTTGATGAAAAAGCGAACCGACGTGTTGACACTTTCTCCGGCCGACTGTCGGCAGATGCTACTTTCTGGAAAGGCCGTCGCGGCGATTTCTTTCGAGACCGAAACAAAGAAATCGGAAGTCGAGCGGCCCGCCTCGGCGAACATTGGCTGTGTCAGACTTCCCGGCAATCCAACGGCATACAACCGCTCGACAGCGGAATGGGAAACGTTGCGAGACGAGCCGATCAATCGCTGCACATTGACTGCATTCGACGGACTGTGCGCCGGCGTGTCGGCCGATGCCTCGCAACTGGAACAACGTGCCGCCTGGGAACTGCTTGTGCAAATCGCAGTGGAAACGCGCAAGCTGACGCACGTGTTTCCGCCGCAAACACGCAGCCTCTGCCGCGAGTCACAACTCTCGATGCCCGATCTCTGGACGACCGAAGACTTATCATCCGACGAGGCCGATCAAGTCGTCAAAGCGATTGCCGCTAGTTTGCGCGATACGCGGCTCGTCGCCGAGTTGCCGGTGGCCGGGCGGACGCGATTTCGCGCCGCGCTTTCCAGCGGGATCGGCCGATTTCTCGCCGACGAAGCGACCGCGGAGGACTCTTTGAAACAGGTGGCCGACGAGTGGCGAATCATCAGCGCCGACATCGGCGCGGAAACGGTTCTCAACAGTTACCGCAGCAGCATCGGTCTGTCTCCCCGGCGAAAACGCTAGAGGCCGCTCTGCCCACAGCGGCTCAAACCAAGCCCGCAATCGGCGCCGCGTGGTAAATACGATAGGGACGGTCGTTATTGTCTTTCCAAACCGCATCGTGATCGATGCCCAGCGCGTGATAGATGCTGGCGGCCAGATTCTCCGGCGTCTGCTTGTCGTCCAGCGGGAAGCCGCCGATACGATCCGACGATCCAATGACCGTTCCACCACGCACGCCGCCACCTGCAAGAAACACCGATTGCACGGCCCCCCAATGATCGCGGCCCGGCAGTTCGTAGTATTGCGGAAGTCGGGTAACTTTCGGCGTGCGTCCGAATTCCCCGGCGGCGACAACCAGTGTGTCGTCCAATAATCCGCGATCACCAAGATCGTCGAGCAAGGCCGACATCGCCTGATCGGTCGGCGGCAGCATCAGGTTTTTCAGATGATCGAATGCATTGCCGTGCGTGTCGAATCCGCCGCGACCAAGATTCACCTGCACCATGCTCACGCCCAACTCCACCAACCGGGCGGCAAACATCAGCGAATACCCGAAGAGGTTGCGACCATAGCTGTCGAGCATCTTCGGGTCTTCACGTTCGATGTCGAACGCATCGCGAACTTTGCCCGATGTCAGCAGCGACAACGCACCGCTGCGATACCGATTCATACTCAATACCGATCCGTAACCATCGAGCGAGCGCCGCTGATCTTCAACCACCGACAGCAAAGATTGTCGTGCATCGAGCCTCGATTGCGTAATGCCGGCCGGCAGTCGCAGATTCGGCGGTTGGAAAACCGGATAACCAATGTGCTGCTGTTGCGGTCGACGTTGATGGTCCCAGCAGTTCGGGCAAGCGCCCGACCATTTGCAGTTGGAAGCCGCATTGATCAGCCAGGGGTCAAACCGCGAACCCATGATGCCGGCATTGGTGCCGGGAGCTTTAATTGCGTAGGGAATGACAGCCGAACTGGGCAGATTCCCCGTCGGCGAAACCATGCGACCGGCGACCGACGTGATGCCGGGGAAATCGGTCGGTTTGGGGGTGCGACTGAAACCGGGCGAGAGAACGCTGCGTCCGGTGAGCATCATGCTGGTTGCTTGAATGTGTTCGTTCCAACTGTGCGAAAGCGACCGCACCAAAGCCCATTTGTCACTGCGTGCGGCCAGTTTCGGCAGATGCTCGCTGATGAACACGCCGGGTGATTTGGTCGCGATGGGATCGAACTCACCGCGAATGTCGTCCGGCGCATCGGGCTTCGGATCAAAACTCTCGTGCTGTGCCAACCCGCCTGTCAACACAATGTAGATGACCGATTTGCCCGTTCGTTTCTTTGTAGTTTCGCCACGCAATTGGGCAACGTCGGCGAGCGACAATCCCCCCAATGCGGCCAACGCGCCGGCCTGCAGAAATTCGCGCCGGGAGAAATCCGGGTGCATAAGTTGAGAGGGCCGGGGATGCTGCATAACGCCATTCCCTGCGAGGCGGAAACCAAAAAACTCGCTGCCGCCGGTTTCTTTTGGTGGTTGAATCAAGATAGGCTTATGTTATCAGTCGTCACTTTGCCGCCGCAACCCCTTGGTTGATTGCACCAGAATGTTCGGACACCTTCCACGATTTGTATCGGCGTTGGCCGTGTTATGTCTCAGTTGGAACGTCGCGCGTGCACAAAAGCCGGTGGTGCTCGAAGGGCATAAGAACGTCGTTTCATCGGTGACGTTTTCGACCGACGGCAAGCAACTGATCTCCGCCAGCTGGGACAAGACGCTCCGTGTGTGGGACATTCCAACCGGCCGACACGTCACAACGCTGGCAGGACATCGCGATTGGGTCTTCGACGTCGTCATTTCATCCGACGGCACAAGGTTGACATCGGCCAGTCAACATGCCGCCCGGGTTTGGAGTCCGAAAAGTTTCGAGGAAACCGACGAGTTCCCGGGGCTCGGTGGAGCCGCCGTCAGCGCTGTTGCTATTTCTGCCGACGGCACATTGGTTGCCACCGGCGGTCGCGATGGAACCATCAAATTGTGGCGGAACGGGGACAACAAGCCGCGAAATGTTTTCACCGGATTTCAGAGTTGGGTGAATGCCCTGGCGTTCGCCCCGAACGGAAAAATGTTGGCCGCCGGCTCGCGCACAGGCCGCATTCGGTTGTACGATCTTCTCACCGGCAAAGAAACAGCCGCCATCGAGAGCCATGCCGGCAAACAGGTGATGTCGCTGTCCATCAACCCCGAATCAGACACGCTCGCCTCGGGCGGATTCGATGCATCGATTCAACTGTGGGATCTCTCGACCGGCAAACTGTCTGCCAAAATTTCCGGTCACAAGGGAGTGGTCACCACCGTTGCCTGGTCACCCGACGGTAGACGGCTTGCCTCGGGCGAACGGCACGGCCAGATTAAGTTGTGGGACACCAGCGCAGGCAATCGGCTGGTCACAACCCTCGCCGGACATTCTGACAAGCGTCTCGGTTTCAGCGTCACCGCGCTGGCGTTTTCCCGCGATGGCCGCAAATTGGCATCGGGCAGTTACGACAAGACCGTCAAACTCTGGAAGCTGCCGGGAGAGTGACTTGCGCGAGTTTGACGACTCCCTCTCCCTCTCCCTCTGGGAGAGGGTTGGGGTGAGGGCTGTTTTCGGTGCATCGCTGCCCCTCACCCTGCTTCATTCGCCTTCGGCTTTGAAGCGGTCCCTCTCCCGGAGGGAGAGGGGTTTGGAAACTGTCTCAGGCCAACATCGCGACCGATTGATCGTCGCGATTCTCCAAGTGGACTCGCGATACTCAACTGTGAGGCGAGGTTGACTTGTGACGCACGAGTAGCAGGTCCTGGCGGAGCAGGACTTCCATCACGTAGCGTGCAATCTTCATCGCTTCTTCAATTGGCGGACGCGGATTGTAGGCCGACAGAATCGTTTCGACGATTTCGGCCAAAGTCCGCTGGTTGTCGATCAACTCGACAAATCGTCGGGCCGCCGGCGCAACGTGAAAAGTTATCGACACATCGACCTCGCCCGCCAGCCGAGTCCTCCACAACCATTCGTCGCCCGCCGTACTCAAAATCGACTGCTGCACGTCGTGCGCGGCTGCAAAGCGGGTGAAGAATGGAATCATGTCGGGATCGGTCAGCGGTGCGATTGTTTCGGGCTGAGTCGCTGCCCAGAAAGTGTGCCGCGTGATGGCTCCCCAGTACAACTCGGTGGCCGCCTGTTGATCGCGACGGGGCAGCTTCTGAATCTGCTTCAACAGCGGCCCCTCGGGAAAAGCAAACTGCGGTTCGCATAACGCACGCTGCTCGCGGGTATGCTCGACCAGAAACAGCCCGGAGGAATCCAGCATCTCCCACACATCGGGAATCGACAACTCGCAATGTTGTTGACTGAGAAACAGATCGTGAATCTCCGCGTCTTCGATTCCGTCGTAAAGCGGAAACAGATCAACGGATCGTTTACACCAGTTTGTCGCAGGTAGCCGGTCGATCATCGCTCGGGTCAATCCAATGGCATCGGCTGCGTCATCCGTTTCGCGATTGACGAGACTCATCATGTCTCGCATTTGAGAGACACCCGTTCGCCCGTACTTGCCGTGAAACGACAACCCCAACGCGCCATCCGGTTTGACGATCGATTTGAGCGACTTCAGCGCAGCGGTCGGCTCGGGAAGTGTTTCCAGCATCCCGCAGCAATTGATGTAGTCGAACGGCTCCAAATCCATGCCGGCCAAGTCGAGCGGTGAGGCCTGAATCCATTCGATGTCGTCGCAAACGCCGCGAGTTTTCGCGTGGTCCTGTGCAACGTCGATGACTTGCTCACTCGCATCGACATACACAACGGCCGCATCGGTTCCCGCCAGTTGTTCCGCCAGATCGATGGCCGATTGGCTGGTCCCACTGCCAACGACCAGCGCACGGAAATTATCGGTAAAATCACGCCGCCCACCAAAGCAGTAGAAGTTCAAAGCGCCGAGATCATCCAGCGACTTGAGATGTGCGCACTCGGGTTGATTTGAGGATTGTGGCTGTGCATAGGGAGGCGTTTTGGACAGTCGGCTGCGAGATTCACGTGATTTCGGCACTTCGGCAATCGACATGATCACACCGTAGATTGGGATGGGCGAATAGGGAACGGCAACGGAAAACTGGCGCGCACAGCGGGCGCATCCACAGTTTCTGTATCGTCCCTCGGCTACGATCCGATGAAGCCGATTATGCGGCTTCTACCGAATTGGGGGGAAGAGCAAACCAACCCCCGGGGCAGCCAGCGATCACTGCCACTCGCCCATGACAACATTCAGTGTCAACATCTCGCCATTACGAAGCACTTCAAACTTCACCTTGTCGCCCGGCGAATAGTTCTTGATGTGCGTGATCAGTGCATTGAAATCGGCAATTTTCTTGCCACCGAAACCGATGATCACATCTTCAATGCGGAACCCTGCCTTAGCGGCCGCGGCCCCCTCCTGCAACCGCAATACCTGCAGGCCGCTTGGATGCGCGCCGCCTCCAATCCCCAAATAGGCCGCACCGCGGCGCTCGATCTTCAAGTTTGGCAACGCCGCCTGCAGCGACTGCACCCCATCTTTCGAAATCGGTCCGGTTTCGCCCTTACCGCTGAGATACAGAATTTCGAGACGCGACAACCGCCTGACGTACTTCAGTCCGACATCGCCGCCCTTCCACCCGCTGCCCAACACAATGTAGGCGATCTGCTCCTTGTTCGGATCGAATCGCCAATCTTTAGCATCCAAATAGTTGATTCCGCCGCCCAACCGTTTGATCTGCGCTAGCGCACGTTGTTTGCGGCGTTCGTAGTTTGAATTGAGTACCCGATTGGCACGCGCGGAGAGCGGCCGGCTGTCGGACTCGGCAAGCGTTTCCAACGCCAATTCGGCTGCGTCGATTGTCGTGTCTTCCTGAGCTCCGGTATACAATTCCCGCAGGATGCGAATGACGCGGATGCGGACTTCCAGCGATCCGTCTTCCGCCGCCGTGGTCAACTGAGTGACCGCCTTGTTACCGGACTGGATCAACGCACGTGTCGCTTTTTTTCTGGCTGCGTATTCGTCGCTGTCCAGATCGGCGATCAAGTCGGCGATCGACGCGGAGACCTCAGCGGGTTTTCCATTGGCGCGGTCGGCCGACCATGCCGGTGCGGCCGCGACGGCGAACAACAGGATTGCCGAAAGGAGAAGACTTCGTCGATTCACGGAATCGCTCCTGCACTTGCGGTTTCTTCAGCCGGAATCGGGGCATTCGCCCGATCACCACGTCCGTCATCCTGACAGATACCGGCCGATTGTTCCATATCGATTCGAGTTTGCTTCTCCGCCAACGCTTTTCGCAGCCAGCCGGGACGATCGGTCGTGATGCCATCGATGCCGGCATCTCGCAGGCGTCGGGCCATGTTCTTGTCGTTCACCGTCCAGACATAAAGTCCAAGGCCGGCCCGCTTAACGCGCCGAACATATTTTCGGTCGATCACCGCCGGCGCATTGCCGAGATCGAGTCCGTCCAAATTCGCCGCCTTGGTTTTTTGAATCATTTCATCAATTCCCGGACTCCAGACGCCGGTCTGTTTGTCCCGCTTCACACTGACAATCCAGTATGCCGTGTGTTGCGGCAGCACTTTCTTGGCTGCGGTCATGGTCTTGTAGGAGAAACCAATCAACGCCGCCTCGGCGGGCTTACGCCCCGATTGTTTCAGCACCCGCTTCAATTCGGGAATGATCTCAGCCCCCGCCTTGATCTCAATGAACAGCCGCTTGCCGGGGGGAATGGTCGCGAGGACTTCGGACAACGTGGGAACGCGTTCGCCGGTGAATTTTTTGTCTTTCCAACGGCCAACGTCGAGCGACTTGAGTTCGGCCAATGTCTGATCGGCCACTTTGCGATTTGGCCCGCCGTAGCGTTTTGTCGTCTCATCGTGAATCGCAACGATGTGTCCGTCTTTCGAGAGATAAATGTCAATCTCGACGGAGTCCGCACCGCGTTTCCACGCCAGATTGACCGCCACAAGCGTGTTTTCGGGCGCATCGTGCGATGCCCCGCGGTGGCCGGTGATTTCCAACGCAACCCCCTGTTCGACAAACGACAAAACAGCGAATATGGCTGCAAACAACGTAAGAAGAGGTGTCCACCTGGAATTCATCGTCATGAACCTGTTCTGGTCTTGAAGCGGGCCGAGGTGAAGGTCCGTCGAAAAACTCGTTCCGACTATTAGCACCATCTTCGCGAGTTGGCCGCGTTGCGTCAAATCGCATCCTTGAATCCCGGCAACAGTGGTTCTACACTTCGATTAATTCCCGCCAGATGGATTAATTCCCGCCAGATTCGGTCGGCGGGATTAAATTTCACCGGCATTTGAAACAGACACAGGAGCGGCGGTGGATATTCAGGTGAACGACGAGCAGCGGAACATCGCCACCGGAACGACGGTTGCCGATTTGCTCGAACAGATGCAAATGCAGCCGCGATACGTCGCCGTCGAGCGCAATCGCGAATTGATTCCCCGCGCAGTGCACGCCGAGTGCATTCTCGAAGAGGGCGACCGCCTGGAAATCGTCACCCTCGTCGGCGGCGGATGAAAACCAAACAAAGCCCACGGGTTGCACCCCGTGCGAATCCAACTTCATTCAATTCACAACAAATTCAATCCACAACAGACAGACCCACTCATGTCCATCGACACCGCCTTCAATACCCCGCTCGTTCTCGGAACGCATGAGTTCACTTCGCGACTGATTGTGGGGACCGGCAAGTACGCCAGCTACGATTTGATGCGCGACTGCCTGGAGACAAGCGCGGCCGACGTGATTACGGTGGCCGTTCGTCGCGAGCGGTTGATCGATGCCGACGGTCGAAATATTCTCGACTTCATCGACCTCGATCGCTACACGATTCTGCCGAACACGGCCGGCTGCTTTTCTGCAGATGATGCCGTCCGCGTTGCTCGACTGGGGCGCGAAATTCTCGAAGGGTTGGAGAACCCCGGTGCCGATTGGGTGAAACTGGAAGTGCTGGGCGACACGCGGACGCTGCTGCCCGATCCGATCGCGACCCTCGAAGCGACCGAAAAACTTGTCGCCGACGGATTTCAGGTGCTGTGTTATTCAACCGACGATCCGATTACCGCCCGCCGTTTGAAAGAAGCCGGTGCAACGTCGGTCATGCCGGCCGGCAGTCCGATTGGCAGTGGGCAGGGAATTCTCAACCCGAACAACATTCGCATTTGCCTGGAGTATCTCAAAGAGGATGATCCCGGTTATCCGGTCATCGTGGATGCCGGCGTGGGAACCGCCAGCGACGTCGCGCAGGCAATGGAATTGGGATGCGACGGCGTGCTGCTCAACACGGGTATCGCTGGTGCGGACGATGCGCTGCTGATGGCCGAAGCCATGAAGTACGGTTGTCTAGCGGGACGGCAGGCGTTTCTGGCCGGTCGCATTCCGAAAAAACTTTACGCGACCGCATCCAGTCCCGAGACGGGCGTCATCGATTTGAAGCCAGCCTGAGGCGGTCCGCCGCGCTGTTAAATCAAAACAGCCACGTTTCGCAATGAACAGCCATGTGTCGCCGTCAACCGATGGAACAACTCACACCCGAACTGCTTCTTGCCGCCTATGGCAACGGCATCTTTCCGATGGCCGACGAGGACAGCGACTGGGAGATTTCCTGGTACTCGCCTGCTGAGCGCGGCGTGTTACCACTGGAAAGTTTTCACATTCCGCACGATCTGTCGCGGTTGCTTCGCCAGCGGCAGTTTGAGGTGACGTTTGATCGCGATTTCGAAGCCGTCATGCGCGGTTGCGCCGATCGTGATTCGACGTGGATTTCGGAAAAGCTCGTCGCAGCTTATGTCGCACTGCATGAGGCCGGACACGCACATAGCGTGGAATGTCGGCAGGAAGGCCGGCTGGTGGGCGGATTGTATGGCGTCCGCTTAGGGGGCGCATTTTTTGGCGAGTCGATGTTTCATCGCGTGCGCGATGCATCGAAAGTTGCGTTGGTGCATCTGGTCGAACGGCTCAAGCAAGGCGGATTCACCCTGCTCGACACGCAATTCGTCACACCGCACCTGGAGCAATTCGACGCGACCGAAATCGGCCGCGAAGAATATCTGCGGCAACTCGCCAACGCACTGCACATCGATGCGACCTGGTGATGCCCCAGCTGCGGTCTAACAGACCGCAGACGAGGTCTTGTCATCGATCCCTCGGGACGCAGCCCGAGGGCTTTAGTTGTCGCGAAACGGCATTCACACCTCACGCTCGGCCTTCCACGTTGCAATGGGTGTGAACTGTTCGACGTCCAAATCGAAGCCGACTCCCATCGGTGCGGCATTCACCGTCCCCAGTTTTAACTCGCCGCGACCGATTGCCAACGTCGGCCAACCGGCTGCCGACGGTCTGTACAAATCGCCGTGTGTGCCGAGCATCTGTTGTTGGACCGTCTCCGGGAATGCCGACAGACCGGCAAAGTAGTGATGGCCGTTGCGTTCAACACTCGCCACGCCCAACGTGGCGGCCACCGCCAAATCCTGCAGCAACGCCACCGGCCCGACGTTCGCCAGGTCTTCACCGCTCAGAATCAGTTTCGCCGTCGGGTTTTCGCGTCGTCTTTTTTCGAGCAGACAAGCGTTGATTATGCTTTTGAAAACTCCCTTGCAATTCTTGTGGCTCGTGCCGTTGTAACCCAGCGATAGTGCGAGGCGCATGCTGCCGGTTTCCGCGTCCGATTCATCAATGATCATCGGCGGGCGATCACTCCATTCCGCCAGACCTTCCAGCACGTCCGCATCGAGGGCGATATCGCGGTGAAACGGTTGCTCGACAAACATCAGCCGCCCGAACAAATCAGCGAGTGCAGGCACGCTTGTTAGCGTTTGCCAGAATTCACGGAACGCCTCCAACGAACGGAATTGCTCGTTGCCGTCCATTGTGACGGCAACGTCAGCCGGCGCAAGACGGCGGATGACGTCGGCAATACGGCCGACGCGATCGACATCGCTGTCGATGTCGCCGCTGACTTTGATCTTGAAATGACGCAACCCGTACCGCTGGATACACTCGTCCAACGATTGCGGCAAGCCATCGTCGAGACGGTCGGCATCGGCAATTTCATCGACCGTCAACAGATCGGCCATGCCGACGGTATGCCGCGCGACGATGCAGTTGCGTGGCTCGCCTGGCAACAAATCGCGCGGCTGCAGTCCGTGAAGTTCCTCGTCAACTTCCCCCAGTCGAATCCCCAACAGGTTGTTGCCGACGGCCGCTGAAAATGGCACGTTGTGCAACCGACAGGTTGCTTCGATGATCGCGCGTTCCACCAGCGACGTGCCAAAGCCCGACAACAATGGCGGAATGTTCCGCTCGGTTCCCCACGCCGACTGCTGTCGGTGAAGCTCTCGCCACAGTTCGAACGCCGTCTCGCCGCTCACTCCAACGGCCAACCCGACCGCGTGCTCGACGACGGCCGCCATTTCATCGACTTCTTCCTCAGGCGGCTTTTCGGCAATCTTTGTGAACCACTTCGGCGGCAACAGATCGGCCGAGATCCCCGCCGCCGTGCGTCCGCCCGATTCCACATGCACGCGGACCATCGCATACGGCGCGCGGGTCATTGTCGCGATGCCGTACTTGAACGGGAATCGGGTTTCCAGGTCGATGAGATGGATGTCGGCGGAAATGATGCGCATGGGTTTTCGATCAAATATCGCTTGCAGTTTCGCAGATTCTTGTCATCTCTGGTCCGCTAAACCGCAAGCGTGGTGGGATCACAATTCTACAAAGCGGTGAGGGATTCTTCGATCTCTGGCGGGGTCCACCACAGCGGAATGTCGGCGTCGGCGGCGATTACTCGGGCAGCATTGTAACCGCATAGGCCGGTGATATTTCCACCCGGATGTGTCGAACCGCCGCAAAGATACAGCCCGTCAACCGGAGTGCGATAGCTGCCGGCACCGGAAAAGGGGCGGTGATAGCCAACCTGATCGTTGTCGAACGATCCGACCAGCAGATCGCCGAATTGCATGTTGGGCAGTGATCGCTCGGTGTCGAGTGCAGACCGCGTGAAGCTGTCCAGAACAACCTCGTTGAGGTTCGGTGCATAATCGGCCCACAACCGCAGCATCGAACGCCCATGCTCTTCACGCAGCGCGTCCCAATTCTTCGGATCGCCGTTGACGGCGTAGGGCAGTTTCTCCCACATGAAGCCGGTGTGCTTTCCAGCCGGTGCTTGGCTGGGATCGAACACTGTCGGACACGCGCCCCACATCACCGTCGGCGGAATGCGTCCGTGCTCGTGGGCCGTAACGATTTCGTGAAACTGATCCAGACGTTCCAGCCCCAGAATGACCATGAAAGCATCGTTCAATTCAGGATGCTTCTCCGCGGCCGAATATTGCGGCGGTTCGTCCAATGCGACGTTCAACCCGAACAGCGGCGCGAGCAGGTTGTAACGAAAACCGGCGGCCTGTTCACGAACGGTTTGCGGAACCGCATCGGCGCTGAGCAACTTCAGAAACGTCTGCTGCGGATTCAGTCCCGATGCGATAAACCCTTCGGACGTCAACCGCTCACCATCGGTCAACTCGATTCCCACAGCACGGCCGTTCTGCATCAGGATCGACTGCGGCTCGGCGCTGGTTCTTATTTCGCCGCCATGTTCACGGATGTCGGCGGTGAGTGCTTCCGCCAGCGCAACGGCTCCGCCACGACACATCTGCGCCATGTTCGATCCAGCCAGCAATGCCGGAATTGAATGGCCAAACCCGTGCATTCGCAGATCGACTTCTCGCAAACCGTTGAAGAACAGCAGGCCGGCGCG
The DNA here is from genome assembly GCA_018699955.1 of Planctomycetaceae bacterium. Taxonomy (GTDB): domain Bacteria; phylum Planctomycetota; class Planctomycetia; order Planctomycetales; family Planctomycetaceae; genus JABISG01. The sequence continues at coordinate 78,033 of JABISG010000059.1, forward strand.
TACGGCGTCGTGTTCGAATTCCTGCTCGACAAACTCCAACGGTGAACGCTGCGACGCCTCGATCAGACGCCGGCCCAGCGCCGAGCGTTGCAATAGTTGCTGGCGCTGGTCTGGTGGTAGCGGCGGTGATTGTGCTTCGGGCGATAGAATCTCTTCGACGATGGGGCGAAACTCATCTCTCCAGGCCCTGAGAGTTTGGGCGTCTTTGGTCGAAAATTGGGCGAACGACTCGACGGTGCGATCAAAATCGGTCCACCATTCGAGGACCCGACCATCCTGCAGCACCATCGCCACGTTAAGTTCCGGTTCGATGTACTCCGCACCGTGACGCGACAGTTCCAGATCGCGAAACCACGGCATGGCCGTCAGGGCGCGATGAAAGAACGAATGCGTATTGTGCAGAAAGCCCGGCAGACGTGGATTCTCGACGGTTGCCAATCCACCTCCGGCAACGTCCGCGCGATCGATCGACAGCACCCGCAAACCGGCGCGACACAAGTACGCCTGCAGCACCAGAGAGTTGTGTCCGGTGCCGATGATGATTCCGTCCCAGTCGGTTGTGTTGGGCACGTTGGAGGCTCCGTGGTGGATTGGATTCCCATGGGGCGCGGCCCACGGGCTTTGGGGGACGTGGGGATCAATCGTTGGCGTTTTTCCAGGCTGCCATTTCGGTGGTCACCATGAGTGCCATTGCGCCGCCGCGTGGATCGCGGCCCAGGATGGCTGTGCGGTCGAAGTAGCCGCGCAGACTCTTTTGCTTGCCGGTCCCGGTGCAGACGTCGATCAATGTTCCATCCGGCGCAACTCGGGTGAGGACGGCGTTGTAACCCTTGTTGATAATCGGGCCGTAAACATCTTTTTTCAGCCAACCGTTTCTGACTCCGCGGATCAGGGCGAAAGTAATCATCGAAGTGCAACTCAGTTCGCGATAGCTGCCGGTGTTATCGACGACTTGATGCCACATGCCGGTTGGATCTTGATGCTTCGCCAGTGCGCTGGTGTGTGCCTGGAAGGCGTGCAACATTTCGTTGCGGCCGGGATGATCGGCGGGCAAGTCGCCGAGCGCCAGCGCCAAACCGAGTGCCGGGAATCCGTTGCCTCGCCCCCATGCCGTCTCGTCGAGTGGCGAATGCCGATGCAGGCCGTCCTTGCGGACATTCAATTTCAACATGAATCGCATGTGCCGAATGGCCATGTCGTGATACTTCTCTTCGCCGGTCAGACGGCCGACCTGCGTGAGAATGGGCGTTCCCATGAAGACGGCATCGCTCATTTCTGAATGAAAGGGCATCGCTTCCTTTGGGCGTCCCTGTTTGTCGAACCCGAGATCGGCTGCGATTTTCGCCAGTTCGACGTAACGAGGCTTGCCGGTCGCGCGGGCCAATTCGCCGAACACCAGATGACCGGAGAGATTGCTCCCGCCGACCCGTTTCCCCAGCGTCGGCTTGTCTCCCTTGAAATAGTTGAAGACGATCTTCTCTACGTCGGCGAGTTGGCTGTCGTCGTTGGTGAGTTCGCCGAGTCGCATCCGGCCGACGAGCGCCAGCGCGGGAATGTATGCCACGGAATTGAGATCATGTCCGTAATGCCCGCTGAGTTGCGTCGCGACTTCGACCGGTGTTCGCTTTAACCGTCGCTGCATTTCTCGACGTGCCGGCGAGGGACCGTGGAATCCGCTTTCCTGCATCGCGATCAGTAGTTGCTTCAAATACCGCCCGCTGTTGGGGGCATCGAGTCGGTAGGCGGGAATGGAACCGACACCGGCCGGTTTGCTGCGAACGAGTTGCGATGTCAGATCGTCCGATTCACGCAGCGTCGTTGCGCCGAGCGCCGCACTCAACTTCGACAACGGTTTTCCGCCTGCCGATGGGAAATAGGGAAGCACTCCTGACCCCGATTCCAGCACAACAACCAAATCGGGTGCGTGCGTGCCAATCCACCGCCACAAATAGTTTGCCTCGGGGCTTTTCGGATCGCCGTATGCGGTTCCTTTCGGCGGATAGCCGCGCGCGGTGGTACCGCCCGATCCGTTTGTGCCAATCGTTCTTGTTGCCCAGGCATCCGGCGCGACGATGGGGACGGCGCTCACGGAAAACTTCTTGCGGAACGGTGCAGCATCGTCGGCCGTGCAAAACCACTGCATCGCCTGCAGCGATGCCTTGACCGAAAGCCGCCAACCGTCGAGTCCACCGACCAACAGAATCCGCGTCTTCGACGTATGAAAGTCCAGATCGTCGGCGGTGATCAGACACGGTATTTTCGTTTCGCCGCGCGTCACACCAATATCCGAGCGAATCACGCCGGGCCATTTCCGGGCGGCGGCGAGTTCGGCATCGATTTTCGCGTTGTGGTCTGCTGAGTACGCCACCACAGGCATGGCGAACAGGCAGAACATCATGAAGACGATAGGCGAATTACGAATCAGCATGGCAACGGTCTCTTGGATGAGAAAAATTGTCTTTGGTTACGGTTTAAGGGACTTCACTGCTTAAAGGACTTCACTGCGACTTGAAAAACGAATAACAGGGACAACCGAATAAATACAGGTTGCCCCGTGCACCCGAAGATTGCAAACGAGTCGGTAGAAGCCCGTCGGGACAAGCCCGACGGCTCGCATTGGTGTGTCCTAATTCGCTCACACGTTTATCGATATTCCGAGAGCCGAGGGGTTTATCCCCTCGGGCTTCACCGTGAAACAAGTTGCCGTTTCCAGAATCGCCCCAAACTCTTATTATCCCTCGCTTCACGCACGTTTCCCGTGGGGGTAAACCCCACGGCTCGCATCTTGTTCTCCGGTTAACGGACAAGAAAAACAACGCATGATCTGGCTGAACCTACTCATCTTCGTGCTGCTCGCCGCCGGTCACACGGAGTTGATGGTGACTCTGGTGAACCGAGTGCATGCCCTGCGGATTCGCCGGGAGACATTGCGGCACCTGCGGCACGCGCACGATCTGTTACTCGTCGCGTTTCCCGTGGTGCTTGTGGGGTGGTTTGGTTTTGGCGGTCCGGGATTGCTCACCGGCGGACAATGGGCCGATTTGCCGCGGGGTTGGTGGCTCTATTTTGGCTTGTGCGGAATGGGGTTCGTCGGACTTCTGATATCGTCGCTGCAACATTTGTTGCGCCCGATTCCGAAGGCGCAGATCACAAATCACTCGCACACCATCGACATTGCTACTCGGCTCGGTTACGCCCCTTTGGTTGATGGACCGTATCGCCGTATGGCAAACGTGCCGGGCAATGAGATTTTTCAGTTGGAGGTTTCTGAGAAAGTCTACCGGCTGCCGCAGTTGCCGCAGGAGTGGGATGGGCTGTCGGTGCTTCATCTCAGCGATCTACATTTCATCGGCACGGTTGATCGCCCCTTTTTTGAACAGGTGATTGATATCGCGGGCGACATGCAGGCCGACCTGATCGTCTTCACGGGTGATCTTCTTGATCGACAGGAGTTGGTGTCGTGGCTGCCGGAGACACTGGGACGTTTGAGCGCGCGGCTCGGTTGTTATTTCATTCTGGGAAATCACGATTGGGAACACGGTCTCAACCCGGACGAAACCCGGCAAGCGTTGAGTGATCTTGGTTGGCAGGACACGGCCGGAAAAACAGTTTGCATCGAACACAACGGCCGCACATTGGCAATCGGCGGCAGCGAGTGTCCCTGGATGGGCGAACATCCAGACTTTTCAAATCTTTCTGACGATGCGTTTCGTTTGCTATTGAGTCACACGCCCGACAATCTGCCCTGGGCGCGGCAGCAACAAATCGATTTGATGTTGTCGGGACACAATCACGGCGGGCAGGTGGTGCTGCCCGGAATCGGCCCGGTGTATGCGCCCAGCCGGTTCGGCGTGCGATATGCCAGTGGAGTCTTCTGGGAAGACCCGACTTTGCTGTACGTCACTCGCGGCATTTCCGGTCAGTATCCGCTCAGGCTGAACTGCCGGCCGGAGTTAACGAAGTTGATTCTGCGGTCGCCGGAGTTGGACCTCGGCGAGGCGACAGCCGTCGGTGTGCAGACCGACAATCAAATTCTGGCATCGGTTTGATCGGCGCAACACCGGTCAACGCGAAACAGGTCGCCACGCCCAGACTTTACCCTTGGTCATGTTCTTGAAATCGACCGTTAACTTGGTGACGATCTTCTTGCCGAAGTTCTGGTGCAGAATTGTGACCTTCGTTCCCTCGACTCCCAACACGACGACGGTGTGGTCGGGCGCGCCGAAGAAGTAAAATGAGTTGCCGAAGTCGAACCGGGCCGACTTGAACTGCAGAATATCGCCGGGTTGAATTTGAGCGAGCGGGATCTGTCGGCCAAAGTTGAAGTTAATCGCCCCGCGCGCTCCCGATTGCCGCAGCGCCTGATCGGCGAGCGTCCAACATTCCCCGTTGCCCACTTTGCGCCCCATTTGCGAGAGCGCAAATTGCAGCACGCGGCGATTCAACCGGGGAATGCCGACAAACGGATTGACCGGCTTGCCGTTGGGTTGGACGGCTTTGTTTCCACTCGGCTTTGCGGCATCGCCGGAGGCATTCGCTTTCACCCCGGGAGCCGCCACCGTTCGCGTCCACAGGCGTTTCTTGTCGGTCAATAGCGAGAGTCCCAGTTTCTTCGCCTCGCCACGCTGATTCACAACGACATCGAGGACAACATCGAATTTGGCGAAATTGCGAAAGACCTGCACGTCAGTCGTTCGGATTAATCCCATCGGCCTCGTCAGTGTGGCCAACTGCTCAACTTCGGTCGATTCCACCGGTTCGAGTTTCAGGCGGTCGAATTCCGCAACCAACCGTTTTCGGTACGCTTTCAAAATCTCAGTGCGGTTGCCCGCCACACGGTTGCGGGAATCGTCGCGGACGACGACCAGAATGCGTTTCAGCTTTTGTCCGTTGGCCATCTGTGCCGCAGCTTTGATCGCAACACCGAGCGCATCGTTGGGGAATGAATTGGCGGTACTCTGCTTTTCGGCGACCGTCTTCTTCCGGCCACCTTTGTTTTGCGCGGACGCGCTCAACGCTAGCGACAGACAAGAAGACGTTACTAGCAGAATCCGAAACAGTGGCATCGTGCGGGGCTCCTCTTGATACGCCAGATGGAACGGTGTGCGGAACGGCGATGCTGAAACAGGCTCTCTCCGCGGATTGCCCACTTACTTCATGATAGAGCGACCCGTTTGTTTTGAAAACACTTTCTGCTTCCGGAATACCAGCCCGCAGCGCAAGCAAGGGTTTGAATCATCTTTGCGCATGGCTGAACAATGGCGATGCGCCTTTCAGTGCAGTACGATGCGGTGAGCCGTTGTCGGCAAACGTAGGGACGCCACGACATTCGACCGAGATTCCAATTCATCCGAGATGAGGGTCAACATGAGATTCAATGGCAGGTCGGTTCAATTGTGTCTGATTTCCGGTTTTCTGTTCGCTGCGGGTGTGGTGTTGAGTGTGAGACACTCGACGACGCGGGCCGCCGACACGAAGAAGTCGCAGGCGGCAGAGCGAACTGTCTATGGCATCAAGAAACGTATTCCGTGGACAACGTCCCGCATGACCGGGTCGCTCGAACCGCCGCATCCGTACAAAATCGAACGTGCCTTTCCGAAGCTGCAATTCACCAATCCAGTCACAATGACGACGGCCCCCGGCAGCGACCGCTTGTTTGTCGTTGAACTGGACGGCAAGGTGTTTTCGTTTCTCGGTGATGGTTCCGCAGAGAAGCCCGATCTGTTTCTCGATTTGAAAGAACTGAGCAAAGATGCGCGCCGCATCTACGGAATGACCTTTCATCCGGATTTTGTCGCCAACCGTTTCGTTTACGTGTGCTACATCGGCAAAGAGGGCGACGCCGATGGAACTCGCGTTTCACGATTTGAAGTGAGCAAGGCTGATCCGCCAGTAGTCGATCTCGCGACGGAAACAACCGTGATTGAATGGTATGCCGGCGGGCATAACGGCGGCTGTTTGAAGTTCGGCCCGCGTGATGGCTACCTCTATATCAGCACGGGAGATGGTTCCTCGCCGAGTCCGCCCGACTCAAGAAGCACGGGACAGGATAACGGCGATTTGTTGGCATCGATTCTGCGGATCGACGTCGATCATGCCGATGCGAACAAAGCGTACAGTGTTCCCGCCGACAACCCGTTCGTCGAGACGGCCGGCAGTCGGCCGGAGATTTGGGCCTACGGTTTCCGCAACCCGTGGCGGATGAGTTTCGATGCCGAAACCGGCTGGCTGTGGCTTGGTGATGTTGGCTGGGAAATGTGGGAAATGATTCACCGGATTGAGCGCGGCGGAAATTACGGCTGGAGCGTTTTGGAAGGACCGCAATCGGTGCGGGCCGAAGTGACGCCGGGGCCGACCCCCATTTTGCCGCCGGTCGCCAGCCATTCGCACATCGAGTCACGTTCGATAACCGGCGGGGCCGTCTATCGCGGCAAGCGGTTGAAGGAGCTTCGCGGTGCCTACATCTACGGCGATTACGTGACCGGAAAAATCTGGGGGCTGCGGTATGACGGCAAGAAACTGACGTGGCAACAGGAACTGGTCGATTCGTCGCTGGCGGTCATCACATTTGGTGAAGACCAAAGTGGGGAATTGTATGTGCTCGATTACGCCGGCGGAATCTACCGGCTGACCGCCAACGATGCGGCGAAAGCGAATTCTGAATTCCCCCAAAAATTGAGCGAGACGGGACTCTTCGCCTCGGTGAAAGATCACAAGCCGGCGGCCGGCGTGATTCCGTATTCGGTCAATGCAGCACCCTGGGCCGACGGTGCAACGGCCGAGCGTTTGATCGCTGTTCCGGGGTCACCAAAGCTTGAACTCTGGGCGGAGAGCAACGCGCAGAAAGGTAATCTGCGCGGCAATTGGAAATATCCAACCGACACCGTGTTCGCCAAGACTTTGTCGCTGCAGACTGAAACGGGCAATCCGGAAAGTTCGCGACGAATTGAAACGCAGATTCTGCATTACGATGTCGATACCTGGCGGGCCTACACTTACATCTGGAACGACGACCAAACCGATGCAGTGTTAGCACCGGCTGCCGGCGTGGACAAGACTCTGGTGATTCGCAATCCATCCGCTCCGAACCAACGTCGTCAGCAAACCTGGCACGTTGCAGGCCGTACCGAATGCATTGTCTGTCACACAACGCGCGGCGGCTCGGTGTATGGGTTCGTTCCGCCGCAGTTGAACAAGCA
>JABISG010000053.1 GCA_018699955.1 Planctomycetaceae bacterium
ACGTCAGCACGACGCAACTTGGCAATGATCTGGTCCACCGTGTGTCGGTTCTGTTTCATCTCAAAGAATCCTTTCCGGGTGTTCAGCCCGGTCAAGATTCTCTCACTCGCTGTGGATCAATTAAAGGGGGGAAGGCCAATTTCGTCCAATAATCGAAGACGAGAACGTTTTCCACGTGTGGTCCCACGAGTTTGACGAATTCCTGGTGTGCGGGATGCGGGAGGTACTCTTCGCGGCCCTTGGCGTTGCGGAAGGTGACCAGGAATCCGTGGGTGAAACCGGCGGCTTTGTTCTCGACGCTGACGTCGGTTCCCCATTCAAAGTCTTCAATCGCGTCGATTTTCCCCGGCAGCGCGGCGAACGTTGATGTGATCTCTTTGACTTTCGCTTTCGACGTCTCCTTCTTGAATTGGAACAGCACGACGTGCCGCAGCAGTTTGGCGGATTCCTTCTGACTCGATTTCTTGTCGGCATTCACGGCGGAAACTCCAGCCAGTACCAGTCCGGCGACGATTGTTAATGCGATGGTTTTTTTCATGGGTGCCTGTTCCAAAGGGGTTGTGTGATGAGAACGGTTTGTTTGCAGTATTAGGCCAGCATACGGGAGGTGGCGGGGTGACGCAAAGCGGTTTGATCCCACGGGGCGCGGCCCGTGGGCTTTAATGCCAATTCACCGCTCAATCGGATTGTTGCCAGTTGTGGCCGGATTGGGACAGGAGATTCTCGGCCTTTTCCGGTCCCCAACTTCCGGCAGCGTAATTGGGGAAGCAATCGGGCTCGGTTGCCGACCAGGCAGCCAGAACGGGGGCGACAACATCCCAACTCGCTTCGACCATGTCGGCCCGTTGAAACAACGTCGCGTCGCCGAGCATACATTCGTAGAGCAACCGTTCGTAACCCGTTTGTGGTTTGCTGCCGAAGTAATCTTTGTAATTGAAATCCATATCGACATTTCCCAGCCGCATGACCGCGCCGGGAACCTTGGCTCCGAATCGCAACGAAATCCCCTCGTCCGGCTGTAACCGTAACAGCAGCCAGTTGGGGTCGAGATGATCGACCGAACTATCGCGAAACAGCGAAAACGGTGCCCGTTTGAAGCGGACGGCAATCTCTGTGGTGCGACTGGTAAGACTCTTGCCTGTCCGCAGATAAAACGGAATGCCCGACCAACGCCAGTTGTCGATGAACAACTTCATCGCCACGTATGTCGGCGTCTCCGACTGCGGATCGACGTGTTCTTCGTCGCGGTAGGCGACCGCCGGCTCACCGCCCACAATCCCTTCACCGTACTGTCCGCGCACGGTATCTTGCAGCGCCCGTTCTTCAGTCAAAGGTTGAATCGCTTTGAGAATCTTCACCTGTTCGTCGCGGACGGCATCGGCGTCGAACGAGATCGGCGGCTCCATTGCCGTCAGCGTGATGAGTTGAAAAATGTGGTTCGGCACCATGTCGCGAAGCGCGCCTGACTTATCGTAATAGCGGCCGCGTTTTTCAACGCCGATCGATTCCGCCACCGTAATCTGCACGTGATCGACGTAACGGCGATTCCAGACCGGCTCGAAGATTCCGTTGGCGAAACGCAGCGCCAAGATATTCTGAACGGTTTCTTTGCCGAGATAATGGTCGATGCGATAGATCTGCGATTCGGTCAGCACGTCGCGCAGCTGGCGGTTCAATTCCCGGGCCGATTCGAGATCGTTTCCGAACGGTTTCTCGACGACAACGCGTCGCCAGCAATCGTCGGTTTCCTGTGTCAGCCCCACTTTTTGCAATTGCTGCGGAATCTCGCTAAAGAAACCGGGCGCGGCGGCCAAGTAGTATAAACGATTGCCGGCCGCCTGATGTCGCTCGTCGATTTCGTCCAACAGTTGCCGCAAGCGGGAGTATGTTTCGGCACTCTTGAAATCGCCACTGAGATAGTACAGGCGCTCGGCGAACCAGTTTTGCAATTCGTCGGTCAATGCCTCAGTCGCGTGTTCTTTCAGTCCGGCGCGTACGTTTTCGCGGAAGTCGTCGTTACTCCACGGTCGCGTTGCCACGCCGACGATCGCCAGCGATGCGGGCAGCAGGTTTTCTCTCGCCAGGTTTGCCAATGCCGGGATCAGTTTTCGGCGTGTCAAATCGCCCGATGCGCCGAAGATGACGATGACGCACGGGCCGGCGGGTCGTCCCGCTGATTGCACCGATGTGTCGTCTGATTGTGATGAATCCATTCGTGTCGATTCCGGTAAGGAGTCACGCCCCGCAAGCGAGACGGCTAAGTGGTGTGGCGGTTGTTCGTGATGGCTATTATGGGGAAACCTGCGCAACGCGTACCGCAGTAAAAGGGGACCGTGGTGTGCGGCGGAGCAGGTGAACGGTGATACGCGTGGCGTTACTTTCGCCGTAGATCCAGAGTTCGCTGACTTGGCCGGCAGTGGCGATGCGCGTGACCGACGTCGCGATGCCAAGGACGCCGCGAACCTGCGTCGCCGTCATTCCTTTGATTACACGTCCTTCGCGGGTCGCCTTCTGAATCGGTGTCTCCAGACGCTTCTTAACATCCCCAATCGGAACCCATTCACCGTCGTCCAACCGGTAATCCAGTTGCGTTAACCTTTCGGTAATTCGTTCCGATTCCGGACTCAGCTTGTAGGCTTCCTTCAAAAGGGCCACCCCTTTGTCTCGATCTTCGAGCAGGTCGATATATTCATCGGCCGCCTTGAGCAGCCCGATCGGCCCTTCTTTGCGGAACTGCGATTCGGTCGCCTTTAGCCATTTCTTGACAGCTTCGTCGGCCTTCGCCGGTTGTTTTCGACGCCGGAATCGATCGGCCAAATCGAGCATTTCCTGCCGTGTCAGCCGGTCGATGTTGGACAGACGCGTTTTCATTTCTTGCTCGCGTTGCCGTTCGGCCAACTCGTGTTGCTCGGGCAGCGTCTCATCAACGCGGTCGGCAATGGCGAAACCGTTGTCACCGTCGGCCTCGGCAGTTTGCAAGATCGATGCGAGCAAGACGTCGCTGTAGAAAATGCGATGCAGTTTTTTTCGGGCCTTCTCGTCCGCTTGCCGATAGACGGAAACCGGGTTCGCGCGATATGTTTTTTCCAATTCAGGCTGCGGCGTCGGCAAACGTTCGGTCACACCCGGAAGCTGCTGCTTGAGCGCATCCAATAGCAACTTCATGTCCGGCCGTTTTGTCTTCTGCAATTCTTCCCACGTCGTTCGATGGGCCTCGTGAACGAATTGCAGGCGAATGGAGTCGGGCAGTTTGAGGTCGGCTGCTTTTTTTGCGAGTGCCAACAACGTGGTGGCGTTCACATCCGGTAATGTCCTGCGTTGCAGTTCGATGCCGCGGCGATTCGCTTCGATGGTCCGTTCGCGGAGCACCTTGTCTTCGTAGAATTCCGCTCGCTTCCCAGCCCATTTGGCCAGGTTAAACCAATCTTCAGAATTGTCGCGGCGGAGAGCTTTCTTCTTCAATTCGTACCGAATCGCGTCATCGGAGTGAAAACGGATACTGCTGACGACAATCACCCGCTTCCGATCCACAACTTGCAATCGGCCGAAGATTTCCACAACGCCATGTTTGGCCGGCGGTTTGCCGAACGTTTCACCTTGAGCTGGCAGGAAGACCTGCGAACATTTCTGCAGCGTCAGCCGATTTGGTGCCTTCGATGAAATCCGGCCTTCGATGCGGTAATCGACATTGATGGCAACCTTCTTCATCTCCAGCAACTTGTTGTATGACTCAACAAACAGCAGAGGAGTTTGTGCGGCCAAGTCGGCCGTGTTGAAGCACAGGGCGAGAATGGCCCCGATGAGAGTCACTGAAAATCGTCGTTGATCGAGATGTTTCATGGGGCGGCCTCGATCATGCGTGCCTGTGCCGAGAGCAGCGTTGTCGTCTTGGCTGCCGCGTCTTCATCATCACTGATGAAACCCATGATCTTCAGGGTTTCGGCGTTCGTCCACAGAAAGGCCGTCTCGGGATTGAACTCGACAACCAAAGTCGGCCGGGGCTTCTTTCTGATGTGGCACCCGGCAAGTTGAGCGGCAAACAGCACGCGCTGCGGATTCTTCTTCGAGCGAAGCGGTTCAAAGACCGGCAGGTTGGCGTCGATTTCAACCGCGCTCGTGCCGACGGTGAAAGGGATATCCAGCACCCAGCGCACGGAACCTCCGTCCCCTCCGACTGGCATCAAATTGGTTTCCATCACAATCCACTGGCCGGCGTACAGATCGAGCGCATGCGATTCGGCGTTGGCCCGTTCATCCTTGCTGCCTGCGGCCAACAATGTCTCATGCGCCTCTTCGACGATCAACAGGAATGGCTGAGCGGTCAAGTTGGATGCCGCGTTTGTTTCCTTCGCCAACTGGCAAGTTTTTCGCGACGATGCGTCGTCGCGGCCTAGAACTTCGAACGCACGACATGCTTCGCCGAAGTGTACCGCAGCCTTTGCCAGATCCCCCTGCTGCAGCGCCGCGTTTCCCGCTTGCCGCTCGCTTTGTACGACCTGGGCTGCCCTGTCGAGGGATCGAGCACGCAAGCCCCACCAAATCGTCAACGAAATGATGACTACGGTTAGCAACATGACGACGCGAAACGGGGTAATGCGTTTCTGTCGCGGCTTGGTCGTGGGCAATGCCGCCGGTGTTGAGATCGCTTTCTCTTGGACAGACGAAACGTCGTCCTCATCCTCAAAAATCGGCTCGACCGCAATTTGATCTCGCTGGGCGTTTTGCCTCGACCGTGCGGTGGGAGCCGGCGTCTCCTGTTGTCGCCGTTTTGGCTTGCCCGAATCTCTCGTCGGCCGTAACGGCGGATAGACGTCGGCAGGCAAAACGAAAACCACGGCACCGCAAGCACTGCAACCGACCGTCTGGTGTCGCCGTCGGCGAGTTCCCGAGAGGATCTGTCCGCAGTCGCAGAGGACCTCAAACGGTTGCGGTTCTTCCTCGCGATCCTTCGCACGAGTTTGTTTGGATTTTGCGAACCAGCCGGGCATACGCAGTTGCCGAGTTTAACTGACAAAAAAACGAAAGTCCCCTGCACGCTGGGGCGATGACAACCCATCGCAACCGTGGACGACATGCAACTCAATTGATTATCGACGCGCCACGGCGAACGGTCAATGTTCGATTGCCAGACAGTGGCGAATCGTCACCAGTCTGTGTCCCAGGCGAGTGTGAATCCGTCAAGACCGTGGTTTCTGCTCTCGCTTGCGCAGCCAGAGAGTGTATGGGCCGGTCCTGCTGGTGTTGCCGAATTTGCGGCTGTGCATGCCGACTCGTCGGCGACTCAGCATCCGAATCGATACGTGCGGACGCAACGTTTGATAGAGCTCGGATTTGCGGATGTTTTCGGTGTCAAGCTTTTGACGAGGGGTGTTTTGTGACCTATATGCAAGCGGAAACCTCCATGAATAAGACATGACAGGCCGTATCGACCAGCTCATGGCGGATAACGGGTGTCGCCCGACAAATCAGCGACAAGCCCCGATCCTGACGATTATCAGCAAACACAACGATGCCAGCAATCACCGGAGCGAACCCCATGCTCGCCACTCATAATGCACCGACCGATCAAAATGACATTCCGTCCCGCCAGCAGATATTGGTGATCGAGCCGATTGGTGACGCGGCCGTATCTCAGCCGATGGTGCTGCTGCCCGGGAAATACCTTATCGGATCGGCGGACAACTGCACGCTGACTTTGCACGGCGACGGCGTTAATTCTCGGCACTGCCTGATCATCACCGATGAGGATCAGTCGTTTGTTTGGACATTCGACGCCGACACGTGGCTCAATGAAAGCCGTGTACGGGAAGCCGTGTTGCACGCCGGCGATCAGTTGACGGTCGGATCGGTTCAACTCCGAATCCGTGAGGCCACCGCGCAAGAGCGTTTGGACGATTCAGAGAATACTTCGTCAGCTTTGGCCGATGGTCACGCAAGCGATCGTCGTCCGATGACAAGTCCGTCGGACGTGAACGTTGAGCGAATTAGTGTTGATCGTCTCAGTGACGAAATGGAGCGTCAACTTGCGGAACTGCGGAACGAGGTCACCAGTCAACAACAGAAATTGACCGAAGCCCTGGAACGGCAAAACGCGTCGGTTGATCGTGTCGCCGAGCAGCAGCGCGAGGCCAATTCATCCGATCAACGGATCGAAACGGCCAATCGAAAAGAATCGCTGCTCCGCGAACTGTTAATCTCGGTGCAGGTGCGATCAGAGGAACTGCACGAGCAGCACTCTGTCATGTCGGCCGAACAGGCCCGTATTCTCGATGAGATTTCGCGCCGCAGAAACGACGCGACAATCGAGTCGGCATTGATTCGTACGAATAGTGACCGACTTGAACTGCGCGAGCGGGAGTTAGAAGGACGCAACGCCAACCTGCACGAACGGACGCAAAAATGGGAAGAGGCGAAACGCCGCACCGAACAGGTACACTCGCAACGCGATCGACAGGCGACGGAACTGCAGGCCGAACTCGATCACCGCCAAACCACAATCGATCAGCGCGATGAGCGGCTTCGTCAACTGCAACAGGAATGCCGTGAGCAGCGCGCCCGCATCGACGACCGCGCTGCACAGTTAAGCGATGAGCAGGCGCGACACGCGGAAGAACACAACGCTCGCAAAGACGCATTGTCGGCCCGGCTGACGGGCATGGCGCATTGGGAATCGACCATTGCCACCAAACGGGGGGAAGTGGAAGAACTGGCCGAATCGCTGCAAGCCAGCGAAGAACAGTTTCGCCTCCAGGAAGAGGATTGGCGACATCGTCTCGAATTGGTTGCCGACACCGCAGAACGGCAGCAATCGTTCGAGACCGCGCTGGCTGAGCGGAAGCAAACATTGGGAGAGGAGCAGCAACGTCTTGAATCCCGCACCGACGAGCTCGAACAGCACGCCGAATCACTGGAGAGAGAGCAGCGCGAGTTGGATGAACGGGCTGACACACATGCCGCAGCCAAAAGGGATCAAGAGGGGATGCGCGCACGGCTGAGTGATCAGGCCGAACAACTCGGCCAGCAGGAGCAAGTACTCGGCCAACGAGAACAAGAAGCGACCAAACTGGAAAACCAGCTCTCAAGTTGCCGCGATGACCTGGCCGAGCGCGACCGGCAGTTAGCCGCAGAGCGACACGAGTGGGAAGTGGAAGTTCGAAAGACGCGAGACGAGTTGGAAGTCGCAAACACGGACTTGACCGACGTAAGAGAATCTCAGCACGATGAGTTTGCCCGGCGCGACGAGGCATTAGATCGCCGCGAAACAGAACTGTCGGAATTGCAGAACCAAGTGTCAGCCGACCGGATTGCGCTCGACGAGGCAGTCGAGGAACTGTCAGCCGAAAAACAACTGTTGACGGACGACCGTCGGCAATTGGACAAAAGCCGCAACGCACTCGCCGCCGCTGAACACGATACCGACCGGGAGTTGGCGATCGTCCGCAGCGAGCAGGAACAGCTGCGGCAGCAACAACAGCAACTCGCCGCCGCACAACAACAGTGCGACGAAAAGCAACGTGAGATTGATTCACAACAGGGTGAACTCGCAGGCAAGCGCCAAGAATTGGCCGACTCGCAGGAAGAACACGACCGCCGCGAGGCAGAGCTGAAGGAAGAACGTCGCGCAATTGACGAACTGTGTCGTTCACTGGAGGCCGATCAAACACAGTTGGAACAGGACCGCGGGGAAATCAACGATCAGCGGCAGCAACTCGAACAAATGCGCGAGCAACTAGCATCGCAGCAGCAACACATCGACGAAGGGCATTCAGAACTGGAAAGCGACCGTCAGAAGCTGGACGCCGAACAGAAACGGTTGCTCGACCAACAACACACTTTGGAGGCCGACGCCGAACAACTCTCTGTCAGAGAACAACAGTTGGAATCGGGAATTTCCGAGCTGAAAGAAGAGCAGAGTCGCTTCGAGGCCGATTACGAATCGTTGACGACACTTCAGGACGAAACTCGCAATGAGCGAGAAACACTCGATGGACAACAGGCTGACATAGAAGCGGCGCACAAAACGCTCGAACAGGAACAGTCCGCGTTACGGCAAGAGCGCGAGGCGTTCGAGGCGGTGCAGAGCGAGATCGAAGTCGAGCGAACATCGCTTATATCGGAGCAGGAAAGACTCCAAGCCGATCAAGAATTGTATGAAACGGCCCGAGCGGAATGCGAAGTACAACAGGCACAGTTCGAGAGTGACCGCGAGTCGTTCGATGCGGAACGGACTGGTGCCGAAGAATCGCAGACGGATTTCCAACAAGAGCAAGCTGCATTCACCACGGCGCAGAATGAACTGCAAGCAGCACAAGGCACGCTGAAATCCGAACAGGACACGTTGAATGCCGAGCGATCATCGTATGAGGAATCCCGCTCGGAGTGGGAATTGAAACGAACGGAATTGGAGAACCAGCGCGAAGCACTGGAAGCGGACCGCCAGAAGTTCGATACCGAACGCACCAATGCCGAATCGTTACACGACGATGTCGAAACACAGCGGAATGATTTTGCAATCGAGCAGTCGAAACTGGACGAGCGGCGCGATACACTCGATTCGATGCAAACCGAAGTTGAATCCGAGCGGCAACTTCTCGATCAACGCGCGCAGGATGTTGAGCAACGACGGTCAACCGTTGATGCCGATACAGCGCGTCTGGAGACGGAACGGCAGGAACTGCGTTCAGAGGCCGAACGTCTCGCAGCCCGCCAAGACGAGCTCGAGTTACGACAGCGTCAATTCGGCGAAGAGCAGTCGTCGTTCGAGACGCGCACTCACGAATCCGCAGCGGCTGCGGAAAGTGTGAACGTTGATCGTGCCGCCTTGGAGCGGGACCGAGATCAACTGCGAACCGAGCAGACTGAGTTCACGGCAGAACGAGATGCATTACGGCGAGAGTCGGAAGAATTGTCGGCGCTCCGCGAGCAGATGTCGTCGCATGACACTGAGTTGACGAGTCGCATGTCACAATTCGACACGGAACGTTCCGATTTGCAGTCCGAGAAAGAATTGCTCGCTGCCGAGCGGGATGAACTGAAGGCTGCGCAGCAACAACTCGACGTCGATGCTGAGCAGCGGGACGCTCAGGACCGCGAGAGGCTGGAAGTAGAAACAGACGCGGAAGCCGAACGCGAACAGACGGCGGCCGAATTGAGACAGCGGGACGAACGAGTTGAACAGTTGGAAGAAGAACTGCAATCCAACCGCGACCTGGCGACCGAAACACAAGAGAAGGTTGCCGCCGACCTGGACAATATGACCGCAAAGCATGACGAGGCGCTTCGTGAGCTGGAACAGCTGCGCGAATCCGCGGTCATTTCCGACACATTCGCCGTGAGTGAGACATCGCATGCGGAGGAGCAGCTGGAAGCCCAGCAAGAGTACCTCGACACCGAACTTGCTCACTTGGAATCGGAACGGCACAAGTTGACGACACAACGGCAAAAGGTGGCAGCCGAGGCACAGGAGTTGGCGCGGGGACAGGCGGACGTGGAAGAAGAGCGTGCCATCCTCGAAGAGGAACGCGCACAGCTTGAAGATGAACGCCAGACACTCGAGCGCGCACGGAATGGGCGACAAGCTGAAAGTGATTCGTCAAACTCCGGCATTCCACCAGAGTTTCTTTCGCAGCCGACGCCGCCCATGGACCCGTATGCACCCCAGCAGACTCCCGGCGAAGAACTGTACGACCACTTTCATCCTCAACAAGAGCATTCTCAACAAGAGAGTGTATCCGCCGAACTCGATGCCGATCCCCTTCTGGACCGGACGAACTGTGAACCGGCCAACCAACTGGAACGGCCGACGAGCAATCCATCTGGCGACGATGGCGATCTCCTTTCGATGTTTGATCAGTGTGCCGATGAAATTGAATCGGAGACCGCGGAAGAAGTGACCGCCGCCGAACATCCCGATAGCCGGGATGATCAGCCGTCATCAGAGTCATTGCAGTCTGATCCGAAAGACCCCTTTGGCCTGGGGAACGAGCCAGACTCTGAAGCGAGCGAATTGAGAGAGAAGCTGGCCGACATGTTTGGAATCGAAGCTGACAAGACGGAATCGGCGGACGAGGTCGATGATCAATCACCCGCGCAGCAACCTCCGGCCGACGAAGAATGTGACGGCCTGTTGACGTCAATGATGGACTCGCTGACTGCAGAAACACCGGAAGAGAAAGCTGAAGCCGGCGACTCGCAATTGACCGAGGCAGTTCAATCAGAAAGCCCGGCGATTGACTCGGCCGAGATTTCGATCACACCGAATGAAACGGCCGACAGCGAGGAATCGGCTGATTCAGCCACCGAAGGAGAGTCAGGAAAAGACGATTCCATTTCCACCTACATGGAAGAGTTGTTGGCCCGATCTCGCAAGAGTTCCGGTGCAACCGCGCCGGTGGCGAAGCAGCCCGAAGCACAGCCGGTGAATGAGTGTCACGAAACGCAGCCGGTCGATCCGCAGGAGTCGGCAACCATCGAGGGGAACGCGACCGAAAGGCCTCCGCGAAACATTCCTCTTGGAGAAATTGCTCCGGCTCATTCCCTGGACAAAGACGCAACACGTGCCGACATGCGAAGCCTCAGGGAACTCGCAAATCTGTCGGCCCGCACAGCACTCGCCACGCACGCCACGAAGGAAATGCGCGGCAAGATGTTCGTTTCAAGCTTGTTGACGGTTGTCGCGTTTACGGTTGCAGCCGTGTTGTTTACCGGCAAGCTATGGGGGCCGATGTCGTACGAAGCGACAGGATGGGCCGCGGCACTCGTCGGCGTCATCATGGCGGCAGAGTTGATGCGCTCCACGCTGCTCGTTCACCGCGTCAAATCAACCGGTCAGATTGCCGACCTGGATCATTCGCCTCAAGCTCAGCGACTTCCGGCTGCGAATGAAACAACTGTTGAGATGCAGTCCGACCAGCCGCGACAAAATGCCGAACCAATTGAGATTGATGCCTTTGTTATCGATGACGATGAAGCGGACGCCGACATCATCGACGATGTGGTCGTCGGCTGAAAACCGAAACAACTCAGCCCCGCACAACGGACAACACTGTCTCAGTGAAATCGACAGCAAACTGGTCCAGGTCGCACAGCGGCGAAGCGGAAAGTTGCGACCGGAGACTTTGCCGCAGCCTTTGCAAGCGAGGCAGGTCGCGGGCAAGTTCGATTGCGATTCGGATGTAATCGTCCCGGTCCCTCGCGATAGTCTCGGTCTGCCCGGCATTCGACATATGCGATAGCGAATGCCGCGACGCGAAGCGGGCGGCGGGACACGTCACGACGGGAACGCCCATCCATAGCGATTCGCAAGTCGTCAGTCCGCCCGAATACGGAAACGGATCGAGCGCGATATCGACACGATTGTGGGCGTTCAAATGATCGACGTGCGGCGTCTGCCCTTGCAAGAGAATCCGCTCCGGTGACACGCCCCGCGTTTCAAATTGATTCCGTAGTCGCGCTTGCACGCCCGGATCGTCAAACCCCTTATACTTCAGCAGCAGTTGTGAATCCGCGACCGCTTGCAAGAGTTCCGCCCAGACATCGACAACCTGTTCGTTGATTTTGCAGACGTTATTCATCGCGCAGAATGTGACGTGTCCCGCCGATAGCGCCGGCAACTCTGCCACGTCTGGTGCGTAGGAAGGTGGCTGGAAAGCAATGTAGCCGTTCGGCATTCGTAACGGCTGTTCGCTCATCAGCGATTCCAACTCCGGCGGCACATGGAAGCGATCGCACAGTAGGTAATCCATCGTCGCCAACCCGGTCCCGCCAACATAGCCGGCCCAGGTGATCTGTACCGGAGCCGCACGGCGAGCGAAAACCGACAGACGATTGCCATCGGTGTGACCCGCCAAATCGAAGAGTACGTCGATTTCGTCCGCCGCAATCTGTGCGGTCAATTGGTCATCGGAATGGTGCCACACATCGCGCCACAAACCGGCCAACGGCCGCAACTGGGCGTTGAATTCGTCGGCCTGTTTGTGATCCGAATAACAAACCGTGTGAATCACGGAAGGGTCCAACCGCTGCATCAATGGCAGCATGAAAATACCGACTGGATGATTGCCCAAATCGGGTGACACAAAGCCGATCCGCAACCGCCCGCCATGAGTACGCGATGAAGACACGGCGGAGACATCCGGCGGTGCGTGTCGTTCGTTCCAACGGCGGTGAAGTCTTGCCAATTCCTCGTCATCGGTGCGCGGGTCGTATTGCAGCGCGAACAACCACTGGCTGTGCAACCGCGCGTCCAGCGGAGCTGCTTCCATTGCGGTCTGAAATTGCTCGACCGCTTCGTCCACACGGCCCGCCATCTTGAGCGCGTTCGCCAATCCCGCCAGAAACTGCGTCGATTCATCGCGTGGCTTGCCATCGTGTTGCAGGCAGTCAATCGCTTCGGTCAACCGACCTTGCGGCTTTAACAAGTTCGCGAGGTTGTGGCGGGCCGAATTGAAATCGGGCTGCTGTTGCAATGTCCGCTGATAGGCCGCCTCGGCAGCTTCGTCGTCTCCCAGTTCACCGAGGATGACGGCCAGATTGTAATTCGCCTGCGCGTTCTCCGGCTGTAATGCCAACGAACGCTCGATGAACGCCACCGCATCGTAATTGCGGCCCATCACATGTGCCGCGACACCACGGTAATGCCAGGCGTCGGCGTGTCGAAAGTCGGCCTCGAGCACCTGAATCCACAGTTGCTCAGCTTCAACGGCCCGCCCGGCCTGCTGATGTTCCAATGCCGCGTTAATAATTTCCTGCACGCGAATTCTCCAAATTCAATCGCGAGAATTGTACTCGGAGATTGCCCTGCGTGCGAAGCAAACGGTGATGCCGAACGGTACACGCAGCCGATTTGACCGGGAAATACGAGTTGAGAAAGGGTGGCTGGGGCCGTAGCGAAGCGCAACCCCCAGCGAGCGCTCGTTCTGGGGGCTGTGCTCCGAAAACGTCGCTTCGACCCCAGCCACCCACTGCCTACTCTTCCTCATCCACGTTGCCGAAGGTTCCCCAGCCGTCCACGTAGGCATCCAACGGTTTGGCGATGCCGTCCAGTTCACTCTGTGCGGCGATGATGGCGTCGTACGTAAGCACCATGCTCTTCGTGCATTCACACGTCCACAAATCACCGGATTCTTCGACGTCCGCTTCTTCATCGTCGCGGTAAATCGACGTGCGATAACCCAGCTTGAGTGCTTCCTCGGCGACCCGAGTCGCAACCGCTTCATCCGCCGCAGCAATCTGCACATCGACGTCCATCGGTTGCGACATATCATTACCACCCTCGGCAATCGCACGAAGTGCGTCGCCGTCCGCATCGTTTGGGTATTCGTCTGTCATATGTCTTCCTCACTAATCCAAACTCAGATTGTTCAATTCAAGTCTCAAAGCCCTCGGGCTGCGGCCCGAGGGGTCAATCAACTCAGACACGGCCACTCAGTCATGCAACGGATTTCTGGTTGAAACACCGACATTAAGAAACAGTATTTCTTGAACACCATGTGAACAGACTATTGAACAATCCCACAAATTGCGATATGTTGACACGCGAACACACGAACACACGAACAGACGAATGAAAGCCGAAAGCGATCTCCCTCGTTTTGCGGTCACAACGCCTGTTCCGCGTCCGCTTTGATCCGTTCGATCTAACCGGGTGATGGGGCCAACCGATGACTGGTGATAGATTTTCCTTGTCAATGCTCGCGCTGTTCTTAGCTTCGACGCTATCACCAGCGCTCGTGGTAGCCGCTCCGCGGACTTTTACTGGCCACGACGGCACAACGATCAGAGCCAATCTGGTCGGCGTGAAGGATGGGGTTGTCGTGTTGCGCAGCGGGCGTAATCGAAACTTCATTCCCTTTCCAAATTTCGTGCTGGCTGACCGGGAATACATTGTCGCAACGTTCAACGAGCGGAAGAAACCGGAACTCATCGCCCAGTTGTTAACGGCAGCGCTGCGGAGCCCCTTGGGGGCACCCAAACAAAACGTTACACAACAACGTTCTGATATTCCCAGAGCGGTGATTCCGGGACAACAGAAATCAAACCAGTCGCAGAAGTTGGACGGCGTGCCATTGCCTTCGCCGGAATTGCTGCAACTGCCCGACACGCGGATTTGGACCGATCTGCTGGGGCGTCAGGTGCAGGCCCAATTTGAAAAGGTGACGGCAGAGGGCAACGTCGCATTGCGCGATGGTTACCGTTCCCAAAAGCTGCCGTTGGTCGCCTTCATTCGCAGCGATCTCGAGTACATTCAGCAGGTCCTCAAAGACGACCTGGAACTCGAAGTGTTCCCGCCGGGTGAATTGCAACCGCTGACCGCCGAGCAGACCGCAGCGGGATATCGCGTTTGGACAGATCGCAAGGGAGTCACGCTCAACGCAAAGTTTGTCCGTCACTTCAGACGCGACCTGACACTGGAAGTCGATGGGACCAACACAGATTTCCCCTTTCACGGTCTCTCAGTTGCCGATCGTGACCGGGTTACTGCAGAGAACAAGCGGCGTGCCGATGCGGCCCGTGCCAAAGCGGAGGCAACGCAGGCAGCCGCGGGGGCGTCGGCTGGACCGAGCGGTGCGGGCATGTCTCCGGGTCAGCCCGGTTATCGCCCAACGACGCCAGGCTATTCTCCGCCAATGTCGAACCGGCCCGACTACACGCCGCCAACCTTCACACCACCGACCTACACCCCGCCGACGGATACTCAGCCGGAGTTTTCGCTGCCCGAGTTTGAGTATGAGTTTCATTGCGACCGCTGCGGCCACACGTGGACCCGCGAGCATAAAGCGGTGGACCAGTGTCCCAAATGCAGCGGCGGTGGCGGTGCGTATGGTGAGGGCCGAAGAATCGGTCGCTACTCTGGTTTTGGCGCTCTCATTGGTCTGATTGGATTTGGCATCCGCTGGCTGCTGTACCGTAGAGACTGAGGGTGCTGGGGCATGGGGCTTTGCGTTGCCTCGCTGATGCAGCCTTGTTGGGCATCACTTCTTGTTCTTCGGCTGTCGTTCAATAAAGTCCTCGATCTCGCCCCCCGACTTAACCGTGAAGTCCGCTGGGATGCGAAGTTCGTTGAGTTTGACGCGGCCACCCAGCCAGATGTCAATGTGAAGACGCAGCCCACCAAACTTGCCCGAGTCTGAGTCTGATCGGCGAAAAGTCTGCACCAGCCAGTCGGTGGGAATCTTGCGGTTCTGCGCGACGTACTTCGGCACGACCATCGGCCCCACATGCAGAACTACCGTCTTGGACACAAACGGTGTGTTCAATATCGACGGGATCTTTGGCTTGCCAAAGTTGGCGAGTTGCTCATTAATCGCCGCCGTGTCACCGGCGTAGTACGTTCCGACCGCGCCGAAGTTTCCGTCGTACCCATGAACGCAATGTTTCCCCGCCGCCGCAATCCGCGCCTTGGAAAACGGAATCAACCATGCGGACACCTCATTGGCGAACACGCCAACTGTTACGACAACCAGCAGAGCGGCGAAACATTTTTTCATTTGAGACTTCCTTTCGGATCGCCACTAATTTGTCACGCGAGTTCTTACTGGCTCCCAAATCGGAGCTTGGGAACCAGTAATTACCGAACCATGATTTTTGAGCGACCGATTATCGGGAAGACTTAGATCGACCTTAGTCGTTCGTCCACCCCAATTCTAAAAAACCTGTGAGCACCGGCACTGCGCCGACGAATTCGCCAAGAGTGTAAAATGACGGCTTCCGTCTCGTCTATCTGGAAGCGACACAAAATCACATAGTCTTCGTACAAGGGTGACAGGTACTCCACCTCAAATTCATATGCACGGTGCCAGCTTAGCATAAGGTGTGTCGCGCCAACTTCTGCAATGACTTCGTCATCGTCCATCCCTATCTTCAACGCACCTGACAAACGAGCAAGCACGCGATCGTCATCTGATACGTGATTGACCGTGCTTCCGATTTGCAGATTGTTGACCGCCGCATGTGGCAATTGTCCTGTTGTTCGCTGGGGTCGGAACTGTTCTGGAACGTTGCGCCGCAATTCAGGATCACCCGAAAGAAACGCCGATGCTGTGATACACAGCACGACGAAGCAGAGCGCAACAGCAATCAGCTGATGCCCGGGTGGACGCTTACAAGACGGTGGTGAGGAACTAAC
Source organism: Planctomycetaceae bacterium (assembly GCA_018699955.1). GTDB lineage: Bacteria > Planctomycetota > Planctomycetia > Planctomycetales > Planctomycetaceae > JABISG01. The sequence goes on from JABISG010000053.1 coordinate 16,127, forward strand.
AGTCCGCATCGGCATCGTTCCCAGCTTTCTCTGGCCGCGCACCCAACCTGGTTCTGGTTGACAAGCTGTCGAAAAGAGAGGTTCGTTGTCCGAACGGACCCTCTGGCCACACTCAACGGTGCCCCGATTCTCTACGTTCCCCGTCCGAATGGCAAGAACATTCCCCAGCGTTGCATCAAAACCGCATGGCATTTAGCCGGCCCGCTTGCGGGGCGTGGCGATGACGCGTTAACCCGACACACACGGGGCAAGCCGCGTGGCTAAATGGATTTGTGCGTTCGGTGAACGTCGTGAATCAAATCAACTCGGGAATCGGTCGACCGCCCTCTGTCACGATTGCCGTTGGACGGCCGCGGGAGCTGGTCCAGTGGGCGTTCAGATCGATGCCGAGGTGGCGGAAGGTGGTGGCGGCGATGTCCTGCGGGCGGACTGCGGCGGTTTTGATTCCGCCGCCGCGGGAGTCGGTGCTGCCGATGACTTGGCCGTGCGGCAAGCCGCCGCCGGCGACTGCCATCGACATCACGTTGGTCCAATGGTCGCGACCGGCGTCTTTGTTAATCACCGGCGAACGGCCGAATTCGCCCATCATCATCACCAGCGTGTCGTCCAACAGTCCGCGTTGTTCGAGATCGTTCACCAGGGTATACATGGCGCGATCGACGCGCGGCAGCAACGGCTTCAGGCCCTTTTCGATGCCGCCCCAACGCACGCTGTCGCCGTGATGGTCGAAGTAACCCCAGGCACCGCTGACGAGAATGAACGTCACGCCCGATTCGACTAACCGCCGCGCGAGCAGAGCTTTTTGCCCCACGCTGTCGCGACCGTAGGCTTCCTTGGTTTCGGCAGTCTCTTTGCCCAAATCGAACGCCTGCTGCACTTTGCCGGAGACGACCATTTCGTAGGCCTGCCGGGTGAAGCGGTCTTGCCGTTGTAATGAGTCGCCTTGATCGAGGTCGCGCCGTAAACCGTCGAACTGCTGACGTAAGGTGTCGCGGTCCTGCAATCGATCGACGGCAACACCCTTGGGCATCGCGAACTTGCCCGACAACTCCAGCCCTTTGACCGGTGCGTAATTCGATCCCATTTGTCCCGCGCTCCAGACGTCGGACGACCAGGATTTCGCCAAACCGACAAACGCCGGCATGTCGATGTCGTTCGCGCCACGGAACTTGGCCGCGATGGAACCCATCGAGGGGTAACCGCCGCCGTCTTTGCCGTCGTTGGTTCGACGTGCTAACGGGTTACCCGCCTGCATGGTGATGGGTGTGTGATTGCTCGACTTGCAATCGACCGACCGAATGATCGACAGCTTATCGGCAATCGACGCCTGCAGCGGCAGACCGTCGGTGAAGGAAATGCCGGGGACTTTTGTTGAAATCGTGTCGAACGGACTGCGGATTTCGCTGGGGGCTTCCGGCTTCGGGTCCCACATGTCGATGTGACTTGGTCCGCCAGACAGCCAGAACAGGATGACCGCCTTGCGATTGGACGGTGAGGCACTGCCGGCTTGTTCGGCCATCGCCTGCGACTGCAACAACTGCGGCAACGACAACCCGCCAATTCCCGCCATCCCGGTCTGCAAAAACCACCGCCGCGAACCAACGCGGATCAGATCGTTCGACAGTTGTTGATGAAGATGCGGCTGTTGCTGAAGCTCACTGTGATTTGCACCCGTCGGCATGTTCGCTTCCTCGCGAATGGGGGACACGGCGACCCGCGAATTACAGCGCGGCGTCGCATCGTCAAAGTCCGATATGTTGCATGGTAGCCGGAATTAGGGGCAAAAGGCAACCCGCACTCGTCGCCGTGATAGGTCTCCTTAACAACTCCTTCAACGAAAATCGACAGAAGTCGCTGAAAACATTGAACAACTTGCCCCGCCATCGGCGTCAATTCTGATGGGTTGTTCTAGCAACCGTGGTAATTGTGCTGGATTCCCCTGCTGGGAACGACTAGCCTTTTCAATAGGCGGTGTGTTGCGAATAATGGATCGGATTCGCTGAAATTGAAGGCGGAGAAGACGCGGATGGTGTTGCGCCGACATTGGCTCATTTGTTGCATCTTGTTTGCCGCGTTGCTGGCGACGAACGCCAACGTTGCGGCCCAGCAGGAAGCCGACGCGTCGCGCGATCTGATTTTGCTGTCGGCCGACGGGCCGGTGTTTGTGCGAATTCTGTTGCAGGTGGACGGCGTCGGGTTTCGTCAGCGGTGGCGAGAGTACGCCGACAAGGTTTTCGCGTCGATCGATGCCGACGGCAGCCGGTCTCTCGACATGACCGAAGCCGACAAAATTCCCGCGCTGATCGCGGCTGGTGCGCAAACGACCGAAGAACGCACGCTGTGGTCGCAGATGGATGTGAAACCGGCCGACGGAAAGGTCGGTGAGGAAGAGTTTCGCGTGTTTGTGGTTGGTGCGTTGGAAGGATCGCTCGCCATTCGCCCGTTTGCAACGACGCGCGCACAAGCGGTCGCCTTGTTTCCTCGCCTCGATAACGATCGCGACGGCCAGCTTTCGGCAGCTGAGATTGCCAAGGGCTATGAGACCTTGCGGTCTGACGACATCGACGGCAACGACGTCATCGGTATCGATGAATTGTTGCCTCCGCAGGATCCGACGATGCCAGCCGAAGTCCGTGCGACCGCCGATGCGGAATTGGATCTGCCTTTCATCGAATTGAGAGACGGCAGCATCACCGCCGAGCAGGCAGTGAAAGTGCTGCTGAACCGTTACTCGAAAGTCGGGCGAGCGAAGGGTGAAGAATCGTCGCGCGGGTTAACGAAAAAGCAGCTTGCGCTCGATGCGGCAGCGATGTCACGTTTCGACGGCAATCGCGACGGCTTACTCGACTCCGCCGAGTTGGTTGAGGTGGTGAACGATCCGCAGCCGCGCGTGCGGTTTCTCGTTCAACTGAAGGTTCGCAGTTTCGGGCGGCCGAAGGTCAGCCTGCTTTCGGACGACGACAAGCTGGCGAGCAATGTGCAGCAGACTTCGAGCAGCCGACTGGCGCTGACACTTGCCGGTGTCAGCCTGACGATGGCAGTAACACGACCGCGGACGACCACACGCGATGCGGTGAATTTATTCGGAGTGCGTTTCCTCATGTCCGATGCCGACAAAAACCGGTACATCGACGCGCAGGAATTCGGCGGTCTAGCGATTCCTGCAACGACTTTTGAGGCCGTCGATAAGAACGGCGACGGCAAGATTTTTCGCGACGAGTTGAACGCGTACGTTGATGAAGCAAACGGTGCGGCCGACTCGCAATTGGAGGCACGCATTTCGAAACGGGGCCGCACGTTGTTTCAGATGCTCGACGACAACCGGGACCTGCGTCTGACACGCCGTGAATTCCAGGAAGGCCCCAAGCGATTGGCCGAACTTGATACGAACCAGGACGGGCGTTTCGCCGAAGCGGAGTTTCAACATCGATACCATTTTTCGTTCCGATCAGGCGAGTCGCCGCTGCTGCCCACGGTACCGCCGGCATCGGCGAACGCTCAGGCGACACCAACAATCCGCGACGACACATCCGGCCCGTTCTGGTTTCAGCGAATGGACCGCAACCGTGACGGTGATGTTTCGCAACGGGAGTTTCTTGGATCGCCCGCCACGTTTAAGCGCCTCGACGTCGATGGCGACGGCCTGCTCACGGGGGACGAAGCGGAAATGGCCGACAAGACCGAATGACTTTGCCGTTTCTTGGAGAATCTGACCAATAAACCGTTCGGCGAGCCGAATTGATGGAACACTAATCTCCATCAGGCCTTAATGGGTCGGTGGGTGAGCGATTCCCTCATGCGATTTGCCCGTTAATCGACGGTTTTTTTAGCGGTTTGAATGTTCGACTCCGGCGTTTGGCCGAGTTATTGTAAGAAAAGTTATCAAATTCTCCATATTTTCGTGAACGAACCGCGTGGATTTCGCCGTCTAATCGTCTAATGGGGGGTGAGCCGGTGAAAGATCTGCTTGATCGGGTGCGTTGTGTCCGATAAACTGCTGACGGACCGGTACTTTTGTTTAAGGGAATGCGTACGATGACAAATCTGCCCAAGTCACAATCGCTCTTTCGACGTGTCGCCACCCGTATGAAGTTGGCATCGTTTGGCGTCCGAGCGTATATCGCATTCCTGGCGGTCACGGTTCTGTATGGAATCGGCTTGCTTGCAAGCCGCCTGCTTGGCGTTCTGCCGGGCTGGTTCGATTCGATTCCGCTCTTTTCATTTCCCTTGGGCGGGAAACCGTACGACGTTGTTAGTCCTTCAGAACAGTTTCTGTTGGTGCCGCTGGCTGCATTGGCGATTGCCGGAATCTGGTTGGCGCTTCGCGGTCAGGTGACGACATCGGAAGCGGCCCGGCAAGTCGATACGCACAAGGGAACCAAAGACCTGTTCCTCACCCTGTCGATGCTCGACAAGTCGGTGGGCGAGTACGGTCCGTTGGTTGCCGGTGCCGCCGAACAGCAGGCTCCTTCAGTTCAGCCAGCAATGGTTGTCCCATTTAATTGGCAACGACGATTGGGCTACGCGGCAATTGGCGCCTTGATGGTTGCCCTGATTTTCAATGTCCCACAACTCGACCCCTTCGGCACCGTCGCCAAGGCCGAGGAAAAGGCCAACCAGCGGCAAAAGTTGGCACAGGTCGAGAAGGCCAACAAGGTTCGCATCGCCCAGCTCGAGAAAGAACTGGAAGACAAAGAGGGTGGTTCTCCGGAAGTCAAGAAGGCCATTGAAGGTTTGAAGAATTCGTTCCGCAAGGCCAAGGCGAATCAGAAAAAACTGAATCAAGAGCGTTTAGCTGCCAACCAGAAAGACCTGGGCAAGAAGTACCAGAAAATCCGGGCCGAGAAATTGAAGAACCTGCTGTCGAAGGCGAGTTCGTCGCAGCAGTTCGGCCGCAAAGATGATGAGATGATGCGTAAGTGGTCGCGCGAATTGCAGGAAGGCTCGACCGACAGCCTGCAGAAGGAGTTTGAAAAGCTTAAAGAAGATCTCAAGCGGCTCGCCAAGGAGAAAGACCCCGTCGAGCGGGCCGAATTGATGCAGAAGCTGCAAAAGCGAATGAAGGACATGGAGAAGTTTGCAAAGGAACAGGCGAACTCGAAGACATTGGCCGCCGCTTTGCAGCGAGCGCAAAAGCAAATGGAAATGATGGACGGCGAGCTGTCGAAAGAAGCACAGAAGGCGTTGCAACAGTCGCTGGAACTATCGAAGCTGGAACTTGAAGAGCTGGCACAATCGGCCCGCGATCTCAAGCAACTCGAAAAGGCTTTGAAGACGCTGCAGATGGCCAAGAAGTTGAATCAGGGAGAGCAACTCGACGGCGAAAAGTGTGAGAACTGCAGTTCGTTAGCCGACTACGAAGAGTTGTATGCCGAGATGATGGCAGAGAGCGGCATGGGTGAGGGCGAAGGTGAAGGCAACGGGGAAGGCACCGGCGGTCGCGGCATGGGTCAGGGCGGCAAGGTGGACGAAGACGACAGCGTCGATACCGGTTTCAAGGCCGAGCGGTCGAAGTCGCAAATCACGGCCGGGAAAGTGCTGCTTTCGCTGAAGAGCAAGGGCATCAGCGACAGTGGCGACGCGAAGAAGAATTATCTGAGTGCGATCAACCGCGTCAAGCAAGGAGTCAGCGAAGCGATTGAAACGGAGCAGGTTCCGCCCGGCTATCACGACGGCATCAAGAATTACTTCGACAAGATTGACGCGCCCACCCGAAATTCCAATGACGGCGAAAAATAAACCATACAACTGGTTCGCGTTCGTTGTCGCCGGCGCTGCAATCGCCGGCGCCGTGACGTTGGGAAGCGGTGGATGTTCTTCAGACCAGGATGCACTGGTCGTCTATTGCGCACACGACCAGGTTTTTTCGGAACGGATTCTACGCCGTTTTGAACAGGAAACCGGTATTCGCGTCATTCCGCGGTTCGACACCGAAGCGACCAAGTCGCTTGGTCTGACGAACCTGCTCATCAGCGAACAAAAACACCCGCGCTGCGATGTCTTCTGGAACAACCAGGTGTTGGGAACGGCGGAGCTTGGGCGACAGGGGATTCTGCAAGCGTACAAAGGTGTCGGGTATCGTCGCATTCCCGAAGCATACAAAGACCCCGACGGATATTGGACCGGTTTTGCCGCCCGCTTACGGGTTTACATCGTCAACACCGACCTGATGCAGCCGACGGCTGAGGAAATCGAGCGGCGGTTTGCCGCCGATGACCTTTCACGCATCGCCGTCGCCCGACCGATGTTCGGCACGACGCTGTCGCATTATTCGGTGTTGTGGAATCTCTGGAAGCCGGACCGATTGAAGCAGTGGCACGACGGTATCCGCCGCCGTGAAATCAGCGAAGTCGCAGGGAATTCAACAGTGATGAATCTCGTCGCCAAAGGGACGTGCGACCTCGGCTGGACCGATACCGACGACTTTTTCGTCGCAAAAGATCGCGGCGATCCGGTGGCGATGTTGCCAATTCGGGTCAGCGGTGAAACCATCTGCATTCCGAACAGCGTTGCCATCATCAAAGGAACAAAGAAGCTGCAGCAAGCGCAACAATTGGTGGACTTTTTGCTGTCGGCCGAGACAGAACTTGAATTGGCAACGTCGAAGTCGAGACAGATTCCACTCGGTCCGGTGAAGGAAGATGATCTACCACCCGATGTGCGACCACTTCAGAAATGGGCAGAAGAGGGCTACGACCTCTCCGGCCTCGCGCAATCGCGTGGCGAGTGTCTTGCCTGGCTCAAATCGGAGAACCTCCGATGAGCCTGATGCATGCCTGTGGATGGAGTTCGCTGCGCGCGGCGTTGATCGTGTTAGCGGCCGCACCGGTTTGCGTGTTATTGGCGCGAATGCTGGGCAACAAAGAAGCCCGGTTTCTGCACACGGGGCGAACAATTCAACGGCTCACTTGGACCCTACTGTTGATCCCGTTTCTCACACCCGACTTGCTCGTGGGATATGCCTACGGCAACTTTTCGCCGTTTCCACTGGTGCGTCACCCTTGGATGAGCGAATTACTGTACGGCGTGTTGCTGTGGATGAAACTGATACCGGTCGGTGCAGTGGTGATGTACTTGACGCCACCCGCACCGCTAACCGCCGAATCAATTCATTGTCGTCGTTTATCACTCACAGCGCGGCCGAAAACACTCAGTACATATGCCGTGCGACTCGGTGACTTTGTTCGCGGTCCGGCGCGACGAATGTTTCCCGCTTTGGGTTTGATTTTCCTGTTGGCATTTCAGGAATTCGAGTTGGGCGCGCTGCTGGGTATCACCGCAGGGCGTGTCGGTTCACCCGTGAGTTGGACACGGACGCTATTCGAAGAACAGCAGGGCGTAATCGATCGTTTGGCTCCGCTGAAGTGGACCGTGTGGCCCATGCTGTTCAATCTGGCGGTTCTCATTCCGTTGATCTGGTTGATTTCGCGCAGTCGACATCTGACGGCCACAACCGAGCCAAGCCGAAAACCTGTCGGCCGCATCGCCCGTCTCTCGGCATGGTGTTACGTCGCGACGGCGTTCATTCTCGTAACGGTGATTCCGCTCGCATACGTCATGCGGGAATCGACAGGTGGGTACGCGGCGTTGCTGGAAAGTCGCGAACAATTGTCGGGGCTTTCCCGCGAGATTCTTGTGGGATGCGCGTTCGCCGGTGTAGCCGCCGGTGTGGCCTATCTAATTGCAGCCGTTCCCCTCATAGAGCAAACAGGTCGTCGCGGAATAGGATGGGCAAAAAGCTGCACCGTACTGCTGCTAGTTCCCGGGCTGGCCGGTTCGCTGATTGTGGGACTTTCGATTCTGTACTTGTTTCAAACCGACTGGCTGAATCCGCTTTATGACACGCCGGCCTCATTGGGAATTGCGTTGGTTCTGTTTCTCGCCCCACGCGCACTGTTGCTGCAACTTTTGTTTCGCGCAGTGCGACCGCTCGAATCGGGGTGGCTGGCAAGACTGTTGTCGCGTTCTACTGTCGATCAACAACGCCAGGCGGCCGGACGATTGTTGTGGTCGATCCGGTGGTCCCGTCATTATTGGGCGATGGCGTTGCCTGCGATTTGGGCGTATTGGGATCTCACGTCGGCTACCATGCTGCACCCTTCCAGCATGGTTCCGGCGTCGGTCAGGCTCTACAATTTAATGCACTACGGACACAACGCAGTTCTCTCGGCGATGACTCTTCTGGCAGTCGCCGTTCCGCTCATTTTGGCGTGGTTCTTCGCGTCGCTTTTGCGTCCTCTCACCGGCCGGTTGGTCTGATGAATGAATCGTTGTGGAAACTGGAAAACGTCTCGCTCGCCGGCGCAGAACGTCCGCGCCTGCACGAAGCGAGGCTTCAGATTTCCACCGGTCTCACCGCCATCGTTGGGCAGTCGGGCGCGGGCAAGTCGTCGCTGCTGAACCTGTTGGTCGAATTCGAAAACCCCAATACGGGGACGTTGACAGCGAAGCTGCCAAATGTCGATGGGCGACTTCCCCTGTTTTGGGTCCCACAAAACCTCGGCCTGTGGCCGCACCTCTCGATAATCGAACATCTGCAGGCCGTACTGCCGAACGAGGACAATTCCGCCACGAAGATCGAACAGCTGCTCGACGACTTCGATCTGACAGAACTCGCCGCAGCACGACCCGATCGGTTATCGCAAGGGGAACGCTCCCGGCTATCGGTTGCCCGCGCTATTGCATCGGGCGCAAAGGTGCTGGTGATGGACGAACCGCTGGTGCATGTGAATCCTTCGCGTGTCAGCACCTATTGGGATGCGTTACGGCGTCACATTCGTGAAGCGGATGCTTCGCTGATCTTCGCAACGCACTCGCCGGAAACGGTACTCCGCGAAGCGAAACAAGCGATCTGTCTCAGCGCAGGACGAGTGCTGTTTGACGGACCGGTCGAGCAATTGTACTGGCATCCCGCCAATCCGGAGTTGGCCGACTTTCTGGGAGTCCACAATTGGCTCACGTCGGAAGAGTCTCAGGGATGGTTGAATCATGCGGAGGCAGAGGATCGCTGCTTCCGCCCCGAACAGATCACTGTTGTCCCCGAACAGGAAAGTCCGCTGGTCGTTGAATCGAGCCGATTCGCCGGCTCGATGGCCGAAGTTGAGTTGCGCGACGAACGCAGCGGCCAGTCACGGCGGTTCTTTCATCGGCCCTCGGGCAATGGAATGGCGGCGGGGACACGCGTTACGCTCAAGGTTTTGGCATTGTTGTTGTTCTGCCTGCTGTCGGCCGGCTGCGGCAGCGATGCGCACGAGCCGACCGGGCATTATCAACATTGGCCCACGCCTGCCGACGGTGCAACAATCCCCGCACCGCGGGCCATGCATGTCACCGACGACGACGAACTCTACGTGCTGGACGATGCCGGTCGCGTGCTGGTTTTCGATTTCGACATGACTCTCAAACGCAAATGGCGGATGCCCGAGTCAAGCGTCGGCAATCCGGAAGGGTTGTGCTTGCTGTCGGATGGCCGGCTCGTCGTTGCCGACACTCACTATCATCGCCTTGTCTTCTTCGACCGCATAGGCAATGTGCTGGGCATGCAGGGAAGCCACGGCAAAGAACCAGGGCAATTTATCTATCCGGTCGCCGTCGTCACCGACGACGAAGGAAACCTCTACGTCGGCGAGTACGGCGGGAACGACCGTGTGCAGAAGTTCTCGCCGGAGGGAGAATTTCTGCTCGCCTTCGGCGGCTTCGGAACCGAGCCGGGCGAGTTTCAGCGGCCCAGCGGCCTGGTGTGGTGTGATCACAAGATTTACGTGGCCGACGCGTTCAACAACCGGCTACAGCGATTTTCCGACAGTGGCGATTTTCTTGGGATTCTGGGTGAAAATCAGTCATCCTCCGGCTTACATTATCCGTATGATATTTCGCAGAGTCCACAGGGAGATCTCTTTGTTGTGGAGTACGGTGCAGGCCGTGTCTCTCAGTTGGATTTGGAAGGCAAAGTGCTCGCACGCTTCGGAACATCGGGCATGGGCGAGGGTGAATTGAAAACTCCGTGGGGACTGGCAGTTGCCGGCGACTCACGGGTGTTCGTGGCCGACACCGGTAACCGACGGATTGTGGAGCGGAAGCTATGAACTACTTCAAACGCATCTTCTTCAGCGTGTTTCCTCGCCCGCAAACGCGACTGGCTTGGCTCGACGCGCTGCCGTTGGTTGTCTTCCTGGCGCTGTTTGCAGCAACCTGTGTCGCGCTGGAATGGACGAACGCGATTCTCTTCGCGCGGCCGATGGCTTTTCTTCTCACGGTGTTAACGGTTTGGATCTGGTGGATGCACGTGGCCGGGTTCAGCGGTCTGGGACGATTTCGCGGTCAGTTGGCATTGCAGACACGACTGGTATTAGCCGGGCTGTTTATTCTGTTGATGGCCCAGCCGCGCGCGGTTCGCACACAGGATACGTTGACGGTTATTTACGCGGTCGATATTTCCGACTCGATCGAAGGTTCGGTCGATCGCGCGCTGGAATTTGTTGCCCGCACGGTCGCAGATAAGCCGCAGGAAGACGAAGCGGGCGTGATCGTGTTCGGCCGCAACGCCGCGGTCGAACTGCCGCCGCGAATGAACGTGCCGGTCGAAGGCGACAGTGTTGTCTTCAATTCGATCATCGACCGCGACGCCACGAATTTGGAAAAGTCGCTCTCGCTGGCGGCGGCCATGTTGCCCGATGAAAAACGCGGGCGAATCGTTCTCATCAGCGACGGAACGCAAACCGAGGGCAGCCTGCAGAGCATTCTCAGTGAATTGAAATCGCGTGAAATCGCCGTCGATGTCTTGCCGGTGCGGTACGAGTATGAAGACGAAATCTGGCTCGAACGGCTCGAACTGCCGCGAGCGGTCAAGCTGGGGGAGAACTACCAGGTGGCGGTGGTGCTTTCGTCACTCAAAGCGGGCGAGGGAACGCTGACGCTGACGGAAAACGGCCAGGAACGTTATCAGGAGAAGGTTCAGTTTCAGGCAGGCAAGAACCGGTTCGTCGTTCCAATTTACCTCAACGAGGCCGGCTACTACGAATACACGGCGACGATTGCCGTCGATGGCAAGAAAGACAATCAGAAAAACAATAACAAGGTAACCGATTACATCTTCGTCGAAGGCGAAGGACGCGTGTTATTGGTGACCGACCCGAACGGTGAAGAGGCCGATTGGAAGAGCCTGGAAAAGGCGCTGATCGAATCGGAACGGTCGGTCGAAGTCAGAAGCGCGTTGGAAATGTCGCGCGATACGCTGTCGATGATGAGCTACGACTGCATTGTTTTCGTCAATGTCGGCGTCGATGAATTTGACGTCGTGCAGATGCAGGCGGTACACGATGCGGTGAAGAACCTGGGGTTGGGTTTCATGATGGTGGGCGGCGAGAACAGCTTCGGCCCAGGTGGTTATCACCGCACGCTCATCGAAGACATTCTGCCGGTCAGTATGGATGTCACCAAGAAGAAGGTGCTGCCGAAAGGGGCACTCGCCATCATTCTACACACCTGCGAATTTCCGGAAGGCAATACCTGGGGAAAACGAATCACCAAGCAGGCAATTAAGGTGCTTCACCCGCAGGACGAAATCGGCGTGCTGGTCTACGACTACATGGGCGGCGAAAAATGGCTGTTCGACCTCACACCGGCCCGCGATTACGACAAGCTGGTGCCGCTCATCAATAAGGCCGAAATCGGTGACATGCCCAGCTTCGTCACCACGATGCAAATGGGACTGGCTAGTTTGAAGAAAAGCGATGCTTCCGCCAAGCACATGATCATCATCTCCGACGGAGATCCGTCCCGCGCGCCACCAGCGCTCATCAAGCAGTTCATCGACAACAAGATCAGCGTCTCGACCATCGCGGTTTTTCCACACGGTGGAAATGAAATCTCGAATATGCGGGCCGTCGCCGGCGCGACCAAGGGCCGTTACTACTTCCCTTCCGATCCCAATCGGTTACCTGCGATCTTCATCAAAGAGGCCAACACGCTCAAGCGGACGATGATTCAGGACAAAACGATTCTGCCGGAAATCGATTTCCCGCATTCGGTCCTCAAGGGAATTGAAGAGATGCAGCCGTTGCACGGTTACGTGTTGACGTCGGCCAAAGAGGCACCGAACCGCGTCATTTTACGTGCCCCGCCCGACAAAGAGAACCCGGGTGAAATCGATCCGGTGCTGGCAATGGGGCGATACGGTTTAGGCGCAACGGCCGCGTTCACGTCCGACCTCTCATCCAACTGGGGCAAAGACTGGGTCGAATGGGACAAGTACCGCTCGTTCGTCAAACAACTCGTCACCAGCATTTCGCGCGTCCGCAAACAGGGCAATGTCCGCATCTGGACCTACACCAACGGCAACGAAGGAACAATTATTGCCGAGGACTTCCATCCCGAAGAGCGATTCCTCGAAATCGAAGCGGCCGTCTCGGGGCCGCGCGACCGTTCCGAAACGATCAAGTTGCGGCAAGTCGGCCCGCGCAGATACCAGGCCAGCTTGCCACTTTGGGGCCGTGGTCATTACCAGGTAATGACTGCCGCCAGCGATGGCAGCGACAAGGAAACGAACATCGTCGGCATCATCGTTCCCTACTCGCCCGAGTACCTGCGGTTTCGGGCCGATCCAATTGTCCTGAGAGAAATCGCCGATGCCACCGGCGGACAGGAACTTGCCGGCGACGACAAGTCGGAGGTCATTTACCAGGCAAACCGCGAACCGAAAAGTAGTTCCAGCCCGGTGCATATCTGGTTCCTCGTCGCGTTGGCCTGTCTCATTCCGCTCGACGTGGGCATCCGCCGCATTCAACTAGACTGGCACGTGATCCGCGGTTGGCTGGGTCTGGGCCGAAAAGCAGGGCCATCGACGGCCGTCATGGGCGCGCTGCTCGAACGAAAACAGGCGGTCAGTTCCGATCTCGAAGCACGCAGCGGAGAATCGGTTCGTCCAACCTCACGACCGAGAACGAAACCCGCCGCACGGCGAAGTCAATCTCCCAAGCGAACATCGCCCAAACCAACTTCAACAACCGACCGTGGCAATGAGGCCGACAGCGGCGGCGATGGCGGTTCGACGACATCGCGTCTATTGGAAATGAAACGCCGACGGCAGGAAGACAAGGAAGAAGAAGACTAAACGACACCAGCCCGTCGCGCAAGCAAGGGGCTCGATTCAGATTTGACACGAAGGCGCTAAGTTGCAGAGGAACGCAAAGAACAGGATTTGCAATCAAACTCAATAGAGAATCGATGGGAGAAAACAGCTTTGATACACGGTCACATCCTTTCTCATTTTCTTTGCGCAATCTTTGCGACACTGCATCTTTGCGTCAGATATTTCCCAACCCAACTCGAATTACCAACAGCTAGTTGAAAACCAATCTCTTCACTTTTCGAAATCGTTGCACCAAATCGCTCTGAAATCGACTCAATATCACTGCAACCAGTAATTTCGTCTGAACGAAAGTAGGCAGAATGAGTTCAACCACAACCGACGTCGCCCAGGTGTTGCAAGAAGAAGCAGATCAATTCAAAGAAACCTTCGCCCATGCGCGGGACGAGATCGGCAAGGTCATTGTCGGGCAACGCGAGGTCGTCGAGGCGACCTTGGTCGCGATGTTCTGCGGCGGCAATGTGCTGCTGGAAGGCGTGCCGGGATTGGGAAAAACCGAACTGGTGAAGGCCCTCTCCCGCGTGCTGGAACTCGATTTCCGCCGCATTCAATTCACACCCGACCTGATGCCGGCGGATATCATCGGCACGAACATTATGAACACGGACGAATCGGGCAATTACCGATTCGAGTTTCGCCAAGGGCCGATCTTTACGCAGTTGCTGCTGGCCGACGAAATCAACCGCGCAACTCCCAAAACTCAGTCGGCGTTGCTGGAAACCATGCAGGAGGGGACGGTCACCGTCAGCGGCACGCAATACGTCCTCAAACAGCCGTTCTTCGTGATGGCGACCCAAAACCCAATCGAGCAGGAAGGCACCTTCCCACTGCCCGAGGCGCAGCTCGACCGGTTTCTATTCAAAGTCGATGTCCCGTTTCTTAACCGTGTCGATATGAACGAAGTCGTCAATCGGACGATTCTCAAGCAGTCCATCGAGCCGGAGAAACTGCTGGACTCCGAGAGGATTATTCACTTGCGCAGCGTACTCAGCAAGGTCGTAGTGGCCGACCCGATTCGCGACTACGCGGTCCGTGCCGTGTTGGCAACGCATCCGGGAACCGACTTCGCCGGCGAACAGGTTCGCCGATTCGTGCGGTGGGGTGCGAGTCCACGGGCAGCACAATCGCTGATAAAAGCCGCCCGCGTTCGCGCACTGGCCGAAGGCCGAGCACACGTCGCCTTCGAAGACATCCGCTACTTCGCGGGCAATGTATTGCGGCATCGAGTCCTGCTAAATTACGACGGACAAGCCGAAAACATGAACGTCGGCGAGTTGATCGAGCAGACAGTGGCCGAGTTACCTGAAGAATTGACATAGGCAAACTCGTGGACGACCGACTTCTGATCTCTAATCGCCGGCCCTAATGGAAACGACCACGAATACAAAACAATTCACATCATTGTTCGACAACAAAGTGTTGTCGCGCATCGAGCGGATGCGGTTGAATCCGACGCGGCGGCTGACCAATCGCAGCCGCGGCGAACACGTTTCGGGCAAAGGGGGATCGAGTACCGATTTCGTCGATTACCGAAATTACGTCGCCGGCGATGACGTGCGAAATGTTGACTGGAATATCTTCTCGCGGCTGCATAAGCCGTACCTGAAGTTATTCAGTCACGAAGAGGAGATGCACGTCGTATTGCTCGTCGATGCTTCGTCTTCGATGATGTTCGAAGGGAAACTCGACCGCGCTCGGCAGTTGGCCGCAGCACTGGGCATCATGGGGTTGATGAATATCGAGCGGGTCAGCGCGTATTCCTGCAATCACGTCGGCGCCGAACCGACAGTGCTTTCGCCATGCACGGGACGGGCGAGCATGAAGCGGTTGTTCGATTTTCTGGAAAACATCGAAGGGGGTGGCAACTTCCCCATCGAAGAGGCGGTCGATGCCGTCCTCAAGCGGCATCGTGGTCGCGGCATTATTGTGCTGCTGTCGGATTTCCTCACGCTGGGTGACCTGCACAAACCGCTGAATCTGCTGTTCAGTTCCGGGTTGGAAATCTTCGCGCTGCAGATTCTCAGTCCGGTTGAACTCTATCCGGAAGTCACCGGTGATCTGCGATTCGTCGATTCCGAGTCGGGAGACACGCTCGATATTTCCTCGGCGGGTGAGTTGTTGGGAATCTATCACGAACATCGGGAGGCGTTGGCTGAGGAATTATCTCTCATGTGTCGCCAACGCGCCGGACGGTTTCTATCGATCAACTCGGCCGATTCACTGGAAGAAACTTTGTTCGATTTGCTGATGCGCCGCGGGTGGGTGGTATGAGGAAACAAGAATGACTATCAAGAATGCGACCAACTATTAACCCGCTCCCAAGCTACGGCTTGGGGCTCTGTGAATTCTGCTCTTGAAAACGACGTCCTATGAGCTTCCCCAGTTTCTTCAACTTGTTCGGCGCCTGGCTGTTTTTGCTGCTGATTCCGCTGGTGGTGTTTTACTTTTTGAAGTTGAAACGGCCGCGGTTGGAGATTCCTTCGCTGGCGCTCTGGCAGCAGGTCATCCAGGATCGACGCGTGAATTCGCCGTTTCAAAAATTTAAGCGCAACGTGCTGTTGCTGCTACAAATTCTGCTGCTGTTGTTTCTCGTGCTGGCGGTGATGCAGCCGTTCATTCAAAGTGCCGACGACCGTGCGGACATGCTGCCCGTGCTGATCGACTGCTCGGCTAGCATGGGAGCACTGGACGGCCCCAATGGGCAAACGCGGCTGGAAGCGGCCAAAGACGAAGTGCGAGAGTTGATCGACAATCTGCTGCCCACTCAGCGGCTGTCGTTGATTTCGTTCAACTCAACAGCGCGGCGGCTGACCGACTTCACCGGTAACAAGCGCGTGCTTCACGATGCGCTCGACAAGATCGAAGTCACTCCCGTCCCCAGCAAAGTGACCGATGCACTGCGAATGGCGCAAGCGCTCGCGCTGAGTGTCAAAATTGAGACAATCGTCGTGCTGACCGACGGCAACATACCGGCACAGGTCGATTTTGAGTTGCCTTTCAATGTGAACTATCAGCGACTTGACGTCGGCGGTGCTAATATCGGCATCACAGCGCTCAATGCACGTCGTGCCGAGGCCGGCGTGTGGGATGTGTTTGTGCGAGTTGAAGGGACAAGCGCCAAACGGATGGCCGCCAAAGCGGAGCTCATTCAGGATGGCAAGCCAGTCGGCAGTGAACAGGTTGTTCTCGACTCGGGCGAGTCGCAGCGGCTGGTGTTCCAGGTGGAGTCGGAACGTCCCGTCGAGTTGGAGGTGCGATTGAAACCGGTTGGCTTCGATTCCTTGGAGTCCGACAATGTCGCCTATCTCGATCTGCCGTCTCCGCGACCGCTCGTCACCCACTGCCCACCCAGTCTGGCATCGTATCGTCATGCGCTCAACGCGCACAAGGAATTGGTCTTGTATCCGAACGACGACGGCACGGGTGCGTTATCGCCTGATCAATCTGCCGATTTGTTGATTGCCGACAGCGTGACCGCCGGTGCGCCGCAAGCAACGATTTCCGTTTACATCGGTGTCGTCCCAGAAGACTTAAAGACACTGGTCGGCGTTGAACTGGGCTTGGCAGAAGTTGTCGATTGGAAACGCAGCGAGCCGTTGTTGCAGCACGTTCAGTTGGCCGACGTGCAAATTGGCGACGTCCCCAAATTTGGCGAAGACATTGGCGCAGCACAATTCGAACAGTTGGGTTACGAGATTGTCGCGCACGGCCGACTGGGGCCGTTGATTGTGAAGAAGCGTATCGGCCAACAACAGTTTTTCTATCTACTGTTCCACACCGACCGTTCGACACTGCCATACCGTATCGGCTTTCCAATTCTGGTTGCCAACGCCATTCAAATTGCATTGCAGCAGGCGGAACTGTCCGAAGTGCGTGCGCAGCCGACGGGTTTGCTGCCTAAGAAAAAATACAAAGAGGAAAGTGAATATCGCATTACCGGACCGGGCGGCAGCAGTCACTCGGGAACAACAAATGCCGACGGATTGCTCACGGGAATTCCCGCACCGCAGGTTGGCCGATACAAGATTGCGGAAGGTTCAAAACAAATCGACAGCATCGGTGTCAGCCTGCTGAGTGCCGACGAAACGAATCTCGCGAGCGTCGAGAAGATCCAATTCAAGGAACTTTCGGTCGCTGCCGCCGGGGACAAGATCGATAGCGATTGGCCATTGTGGTCGTACATTGCGGCCGCCGCACTCTGCTTGTTGCTGTTGGAATGGTGGTACTTCCAGCGCCGGCCGGGGGGAGTGCCTGCATGACGGGGATGAAAAAGGAAAAAGGAAAAAGGAAAAAGGCAGAAGGTGGGCCGCCGCTCGCGCCTCCGACTTTTCAATTTTCAATTTGCAATTTGCATTTTTCAATCTTCGATTGCCTACGATATCGAGCGATCTTGAGTTGTCTGTTGGTGCTGCTCACTTCGAATGCCGCGACGGCGCAAGTGTCAACCGGTGCTCAGCTCTCTGCCCGATTGCGGACCCGGACGGCGACCGCGCGTGCCGGCGTGCCGATGACGTTGGTGTGGGATTTCAAGTGGACTGGTTTCGAGTTGCTGGAAGGCCATCTTGAAATCGCCGTCAGCGATGGCCGTGAGCAGATGGGCCACATCAAGACAGATGACATTGTGATATCGACCGGCGAGCGCCGACTTGAAACCAGAATGCCGGTGCATTCTAAAGACGGGCTGTTCCAGCAAGTGTCTCTGCAAGCCGTTCTGGTGACCGCCGACCGGCGTTTCGATCTGGGCGAGTTCCCGCTCCGCTTGCAACCCTACGGCACACGCACAATGACTATCGGCATCAGCGATCCGTGGGATGTTCGATTCTCGCCGAGACAGACGGAACTCACGCGAAGCGTCCGGCTCGATCGATTCAATCCGGAGTCGCAGGATGAGTCGATGAAAAGTTCGTTCGGACATCTCGCGCCGAGTGAGTTGCCGTCCGATCCGACAGGATACTGCGTTTACAATCTGGTTGTGCTGATGGACGAAGGGTTTTCCGAACTGCGCCCCAAACAGCTCGGTGCGCTGTATGACTGGGTCGCGGCTGGCGGCAGCGTCTGTATTATGCCGGGCGGTGGACTGGGGGCCGATCACATCGACTTCTTGAATCGTTTGGCGGCTCGCGATGAGCAGGCTTCGCCCATGTTGCTCGATACAGAGGGCCGGTTGATTCAGGATGGAGATGGCGATCGGGCGACGATTCGTCTACTGCACACTGGCATGGGACGAGCCGGCATAGTGATTGCGGCCAACGACACGATCCGCAACCCCGAATCAACAGAGTGGCGGGAAATGGTTGCGTTCTTATGGAACGTGCATGCGCAGTGGGTCCCTGCGCTGGCTCGCGATGGCAATTGGAATGCGGCGCGGATTCCTAACTCCAGAACGGTGAATCGTTACACCGCATCAACCGCGCAGAAATTCGAGTACCGACCGATTTCTCAGGGGAACTGGTTGCTTGAGCGGTTAATGCCGCCCACGGTTCAAGTGGTCCCGTTGGGGTTGATCGGGTTGATTCTGTCCGGATACGTGTTGCTCATTGGACCGGTGGACTACTTTCTGTTGGGCGCATTCAAACAGCGAAAGCTAACCTGGATTCTGTTTCCGTTGGTCACCGTGGGCGTGACGATGTTTACCGTCTGGCTGTCGCAGTGGTATATGCAACCGTCCGAAGACCGCCGCACCGTTGAGTTTCTCGACGTCGGTGATGACGGCAACATCGCCCGCCGCAGCCGGTTTGAGTTGCTGTTTAACAGCACGCCGCGTTTGGTGAAGACCAAAGTGACCGGCGAGATATTTGCGCAGTTCAATCAGCAGCAGTTTAGTTCGCGCGCCCAGCAAATGTACCAGCAGTACGGAAACAGTTACGGCGGGCAGGAACTCATCGAGCAGTTCGTCGGGCCGGCCGACTACGAAGGTCGCTTCCCATCAAACTACACGGTCAGCCAGCAGATTGGACAATGGGTTCCGCAAATCAATCGTTTCTTTTCAATTCCCGCCGCCGGTGACGATGCAAATGGCGCCGAACAAAAGGAGTTCGATTGGCGGTCGTTGAAGCCTTCCAGATCGGGCAATGGGCTGGAAACAACACGAGACGAAGGTTGGAAGAACACCGTTCGTCAACGGGTGCAGCAACAGTTCGGCAGCGAGGCAGCCATCTGGGTGATGACGGGCGCGAACGTCGATCAAATCGCCGGCAGCCACGGACTGTTTCTCCGCCAATACAATCAATACCAAAACACCTACGGATACCGGGGAGCAGTTCCCAGCTATGCCGAAGAAGAACAGGCATCGGCGGACAGTCGCAACAACACGTTCCTCACACAGACCTGCAAGCGTCCGCGAACTGGGCTTTATAAACTTGTCTCGCGCATCGCACCAACCGGCGGCGACACGTTTGAGGATTTAGCCGTCCTCGATCCGACCGACCTCCGCCAGTGTCTGCTGGTGGTGGCAGTCGAGCAGGAAGACAACCTGAAGGTCTACCGTAAGCTCTATATCATGAGTGAATAAACGACTTCAAGAAACAACATGACTTCCAATTTGTTTCCTGATCCTAATCCTACTCAAAATCTTAATCTCTTTTTCCCCACGCGTTTCCGTGTCCGATACGAGGTGAGTCGATCAACGTCTGGATGCTGAGAGAGTAGGATTAAGAATAAGAGTAGGATTAAGATTGAAAAATGTGAGACACGAATGAACGTAGTGAGTATCGACAACCTGTGGGTGCGTTACGGCAAGGTCCGGGCCGTCCGTGGAATCTCGTTGGAGATTCCCAAGGGCGAAGTCTTCGGCTTTATCGGCCCTAACGGTGCAGGAAAATCTTCGACCATCAAAGTGCTGGCGACGCTACTGCGAGGATTCGGCGGACGGGTGAAGGTCAACGGCGTCGATGTCGCAAGAAATCCATCGGCCGTTCGCGAACAAATCGGCTACATGCCCGACTTTTTCGGCGTGTATGAAGACCTGACCGTCCGCGAGTACCTGCACTTCTTCGCCGCCGCCTATCGGATCAAACGAAACGACCGCCGCGCCATCGTCACCGACGTACTGCAGTTAACCGATCTGGAAAACAAGATCGACGCCCCGGTCGATGCGCTCTCGCGCGGGATGAAACAACGGCTGGCATTGGCGCGGGTGCTGGTGCACGATCCCGACTTGCTACTACTCGACGAACCGGCCAGTGGACTCGATCCGCGTGCGCGAATCGAAGTGCGCGAACTGCTGAAAGCGCTGAAAGAAATGGGAAAAACGATTCTCATTTCGAGCCACATTCTGCACGAATTGTCGCAGTTGTGTACGCGTATCGGCATTATTGAAGCCGGGCAGATGGTGGCCGAAGGCTCGTTGGACGATATCTTCCGCCAGCTCAAACTGCAACGGATCATTCACGTACAACTGGTGCGTCCGAACAATGGCGCGATCGACAAAATTCGCGCCCTGCAGGGTGTCGATGGCGTCGATCAGCTGGCCGATCGGATGGCGGTTCGTCTCCGCGAAGATCAAATGTCAATCGAAGATCTGCACGACAACATCCACGCCATGGGGGCCGGGATCCACATGTTCCAGCCCGAAGCGATGGACATGGAAACCGCCTTCATGAAACTGACCGAAGGCAAGACGGCATGACGGTCGAACGGTCACGTTTTGGTCTGCCGCTGCTTGTGCGCGAATTGACCGAGATTGCCAACCGTCGGCGAACCTACTGGCTCCGCGGCGTTTACGCCGTGCTGCTGTTTCTGCTGGCCTATTTTCGGTTTTACGATATTCTGCAATCTGGCGGCGACCAATTCGCCATACTGGGCCATGGCAGCTTCATGTTTGAGGTTCTGATCGGATTGCAGTTTGCCGGCGTCTACCTTTTCATGCCAATCGTCGGTTGCAGTGCGATCACGCACGAAAAGGAACGAAACTCGCTGTCTCTGCTGTTGTTGACGCGGCTTGGTCCGACGACGATTCTTCTGGAAAAATTGCTCAGTCGCCTTGTGCCGATGTTTGTGTTTCTACTGTTGGCGATGCCGTTGTTGGCGTTTACCTACACGCTGGGCGGCGTCACGGAGTTTCGCTTGTGGGCCAGCATCTTCGTGATAGCTCTCACTGCGGTGCAGGTCGCCGCGTTGACGTTGATGTGTTCGGCCTATTGCACGACGACGATCTCGGCGTTTGTGGCGTCGTATGCGTTATCGTTCGCCAGCCTGTTTTTCTGTTCCTGCTGTGGCCTTTCCTTTGCCTCGGGACCGGATGTCTTGTCAGTCGATAACATTGGCGAACTTGCAGTGCGAACGTTTCTGCTGGGGTCATCGACGGTTGTCTTCCTTCTGCTTGCGAGAAGTTGGCTGATCAGCCGCGCATTCGTCGAGCAGCATGGTGCGCTGTATCATTCTCTGAAACGGCTGGACCGGTTCTATGTTCAGACCAATGCCTCGACTGGGAGCGTCACACTGGTTCGGCACACGCACTCGTTGCCCGTCAATGAGCCGGTGGCGTGGCGAGAAATGGCGAAGTCAACGACTGGTTCCTTGCTCCGACTGGTACTGACAATTGAAATCCCCTTATTCTTCCTGCTGATGATCGGGCTGAGTGTGGGACCGCATAACGATGTCTTTAACGTGATCGAGGTCCTGTTGTGGATCATTGCCGTGGTACTTGTGGTCGTCTCTGCAACCGGAGCAACTTCCCGTGAACGTGACCGACAGACGATGGATGTGTTGATGGTGACACCGTTGTCGGGACGTGAGATCCTGACGCAAAAACTGAAACCGGTTGGGAGACTGGAAAAACTCCTGTGGATACCGTTCGGCTCGTTGGCACTGTTTCGGATTCTTGAGTTTATTCTTTGGGACCACAACGCTTTACCGGATGAAGTGGGACTTCGTATTGTGATTTCGCTCACCACCGTGCTGCTGTACGTTCCCCTTGTTTCCTGGCTATCGCTGTGGATCGGCATGATGGTTCGCTCACAGGGGCGGGCTATCCTGTTGACGTTGACCTTAATTGGTGGTTGGACGCTGCTGCCGATGATGTTGCCGGAGCCTCCTGGGTTCTACAATTCACATCTCGTGCAGCAATTCAGTTGGCTGCTGTTCAGTCCGGCATCCATTTTTCGCAATCCTCCTGCAGGAAATCTGTTGGGAATTTTATCCATCGTCGTTCATGCTTGCATTTACGGATTCCTGTTGGCGGCGCTTCGTCGTTACGTCTTGAAGCGGGCCGATCGATTGTTGGGGCGTCTTGGTGAGAACGAAAAGCAGACGCTTACGGAAGTAGAGAACGTGCCTCAATCAGTGGGAATCGCCCAGGACACAGCTGCCGCGAATTGAACGTCAGGCTTATAAAGACGACTGATCATCCTCAGACAACTTCTATTCATCGACTGATCCGAAGCGAAGCATTCGAATGATGAAACCTTCCAGACTCTCCGTGGGGCTGCCCCTGCTGGCCAAAGAATTGGTCGAGCAGTCGGCACGTCGGCGCACTTACATCATCCGCGTGGTCTACGCGTGCCTGTTGTTCATTTCAGCGTTCTTTGCGTTTTTCGAAATTCTGGGCAGCAGTGCGACGGACCTGTTCAGCGTACTTGGCCACGGCAGAAAGATCTTCGATTTCGTGGTCGGCGTGCAGTTCTTTGGAATCTATCTCTTCATGCCGGCCATTTCTTGTGGCGTGCTGACGGCCGAAAAAGAGCGGAACAGCCTGGGCCTGCTGTTTCTCACACGGTTGGGGCCGACGGCGATTCTGTTGGAGAAACTGCTGAGCCGCATGGTTCCCATGCTGACGTTTCTGCTGCTCTCGCTGCCGCTGCTCGCATTTGCCTACTCGCTGGGCGGTATCACAAAAGCCTATTTGTGGAGCGGCGTGTGGGTGTTGGCGCTCACCATGCTGCAGATGTGTTCGCTCGCCGTTATGTGTTCGGCCTTCTTTCGCCGCACGGTGGGAGCGTTTATCGGCGCTTATCTCCTTGGGTTGATTGTGTTGTTTGCGCTTCCCGTTGCGGATGAGTTTGGTTTCATCCGTTTTCGGCCGAACTATGGTCGCATGGGATATGGCGGGCCGGATATGAATGAGTCTCATTTCATCGTTGTATTGAAGTCCTTGGGGATTATCGGCGACGGCTGGCAGGACACCGTCTTTGCATTTTTTGGCCCGTACATCTTCTACGAATATGCTGGCCGCAACGTGACATTTACAACAATCGTACAGCGCAGCATTCCGATGATGTTTTCCTGCGTGTGTTTCCTGGTGATGGCGAGGCTTTTTGTCGTTCGCCGTGCGTTTGTGCCGGCCCGTAATTACTTGATGGGCCTGTTCCGGTCGCTTGATGGGCTGTTCGTGCGCATGAACGAGAACAGCGTGACCAAGGGAGTCGTGCTGATTCGCGAAGCGACGGCGCTTCCGGGCGACACGCCGGTCGCATGGCGGGAAACCACCAAGAAATCGATGGGGACGGCCCGCTATTTGTTTCGCATCTTCGTAGCGACAGAAATCCCCATCGTCGTCGGCTGCATTTTGACGATCGGTTTCTCGTACGACTCGTCGCGGCTGGTAGGCGTTTCCATGATGCTGTTTCTGCTGTGGTTCATTGCAGTCTTACTGGTTTCGGTGAGGGCGACCAGCCTGGTCTCGGCCGAGCGGTCACATCAAACGCTCGACGTGCTGCTGACGACGCCGCTTTCGGCCCGCGACATTGTGATGCAGAAGTTTCGCGGCGTGCGGCGGTTGATGTTCGTGCTGGCCGTCCCCTTCATGACAATCTTTCTGTTCGAGGCATCCTGGCGGACGGAGTTTACTGGAGGCTATGGTTACCGACGCGAATTCAGCCTGTTGCTGTATTTGACGGCCTCGATTCTGTCGATTGTGATTTATCTGCCGATGATCGCCTGGATGTCGTTCCTGGTCGGCATGTTGTTGCGAACCCAGGGGAAGGCGATCATCGCTTCGCTGGGAATCATCGTGTTCTGGTGTCTGGCACCCATCTGTTTTCTGGTATTCATCGACGAAGTATTGTTTCGCGGATTCATGCGCAACGACGCATTCGAGTTCCTCATGCTGTTCAGTCCATTGACAATCATTCCCATCAATGAATTCAACGAGTACCAAGCGGTTGGCGATGTGCCGTGGACGGCGGTGACCGTGAACTTTGTGGCGTACGGAATCTGCCTGTTGGGATTCCGCTTTGCCTGCCTGCACCTGGCTAACCGCCTGCTTGGTCGCGGCGAAGACTGAAGCGCGCGAACACCGCCTGCGGGTTCGCAGCCAGCGGGAGTCGCAAATCCGCAGCCGTTCGTCTTAACGGCGGGCCAACACTTTGACGGCGTTGACGATTTCTCGCCCGGTGAGTAAACCGGCAAGGTTCGGCAGAAACTCGACCGACATCAACCAGAGTCCGAGCAGGTCGAACAGTGGTTCGAGCTTCTCATCGTCGATGCCGAACTTCTTCTTCAGCCGCTCTGCGTCTTCGGGCGGCATGTCCTCGAACTGGCTGACCATCAGGAAGTCGCCTTCGTTCGAGAGGTTCAAGTGCAACGAACGCAACTCCGAAGCCAACATGTGGTCGAGCGTCACATCGACGCCGAGCGGGCCTCCTTCGAGCAGCCGGTTGATCGTTTCCGGATCGTTCTCAACAATCCGCGAGGCGGTTTCACACACCGCATAGACGACAGCCTCATCGACCAACGTCGCATCGAACGGGTCGTCCGACATGTGTTTACACCACGTTTCCGCCAACGCGTCGAGTTGCACGTGTGGTGCAGTCGCTTTGAGAAACGGGACTTCAGTCAAAAAACCCAGGCATTCGGCTTCATGCGCACCCATCTGCTGAGCGAGTGTCATCCGTTCGAGCGTTTCCAGAAAGGAAACACGAAACGCGATGTAACTCAGGCTGGACTGCGGAAGCGTGTCGGTTGATATAGTAAGCATAAATTCCATGCTCACCTACCGTGCGACGAAACACAATCATCAACTTTAAAATTCCGCATGAAAGTTTTGATCGGCGATTGCGTCGGTGGAGCGACCGTTAGCACCGGAACCGGCACCAAATTCGGGCAACTCGACCGCACGGTCCTTTTCGTTGGCCGTTGTTGCCATTCCGAAACGCCCGAGCAGTCGCTCGATCCGTCGCTTCCGTCCCGTTTCGAGCGTTCCGGCTGCTTTTTTCTCGGATAATTCCGCCAGTCGGCCCACCAGACCATCGGCCATTCCCGAATAAAAGCAGCCGGCTTCACCATTCAGTACTTCGGGATATGCCAACCGATTCGGAACCAGCGGAAAACAGCCGGCCACGACCGCTTCCAGCACGGCGATCCCGAAGAACTCGTGCTCGGCCGTCGAAACGACGACATCCGCTGCCGCAAGCGCCGCCCGATAATCCTCGGACGACTCCAGATACCCCCAATGGTCAATCTGGTCGGCGAACTCGCGTTCAGCCGTCCCGAAACAGGCCGGAACGCCGCCGAATGACTCGCCCAGCACGCTTAAACGGAATTCGTGTCCTCCGTTGGCAAGCTCCCGTAAAGCGGCAAAGAACGTCTCCGGATCTTTGTCGTGTTCCCATCGGGAAACCCACGCGATCCGCAACGGCCCACTTTCCGTCGACGGGGGAATTGGTGACTCAGTCACTCCGGGGTAATGCACCTCCGCCTTGCTTTGGATTCGGGCCACGGCATCGACCGGCCGGTGATCGGGCATGCGGCGAATCAGCGTTTCAGCAGCCGACAGGAATTCATCGCGATGAAAGGCCGAGTTGAACCACACCCGCGTCGCCGCCAACGCCGTCGTCAGATTTGTAAACGCAAAGTGAAGATCACGGTCAGACAATTTCCGGTTGGGATAGGTCAGTTGGTTCTCGTGGAAGTAGACAATCGTTGGCAATGCTCGCAAGGTGGGTGGACAAAGCCCGAGAAATTCCGCGAGGTTGAGCATGTCGGTACAGAAGATTGCGTCCCACGTTTTTCCGGCACGCATTTGCCCCACCGTTTCGTCGGCAAACGTGACGGCCGCATGACGCATTCGCCATTTCCATTTGTAGGCCGGCAGCGTCAACAGGTCGAACCGATGACGACTGTGCGCAACCCAGCCGTTGAGAAATGCACGATGGCTGCCGCCGTGATACGCATTGAGCGCGAGAATGTGCATGACGATCTTTTGCTTTGTCGATATTCAAATAAGGGGTGCCACTGGCGTGTCGCCCAACAGATTGATCATCGATTGGGGTTGTTCGACAACCGGTCAATTCGGATCGAACTTCGCTTCTCCCTCTTGAAATTCGCGCAACAGCGATGTGGCGTACGCTCCGCGCGGAAGCGCGAATTCGAGCAGTAGTGTATTCTGTTCGGCTGAAACGGTGAGGTCATCGGGGAAGACGACAAAGGGGCGGCGAGTTCCCGGCGTCAGTTTGCGGTGCCGCACAAAATCACTTTCACTTATGCCGCATGCTTCGAGTACGCGGAGCTCCCGCTCGGCCGGTTCATCAACGGGGGAACGCATTTTCGGCCCGAACATTGGTCCGGTGATCGCCGTCTCTCGCTGATTGAGACGGCCCTGCTCGCGTTCAACATCTTCCACGACAAACGGGCCACCGCTGGCAACCACCTGCATCACGTCGCCCGCTAACACTTGATCGATTAGACCGTCGTTCAATCGGTCGGCCAGCGCGCGATTAAACAGATACGACTGCGCTGCAGAAAGAGCAAACTTCAACAGAAACCGCCGTCTCGATCCGGGGATATCCTTCGGCCGCTTGCTCCCTTTAAGTAACGCCAGACCGAGTGCGAGCGTTTCATTGTCGATCCCAAATCGCTGGCTGCCGAAGTCATTGGGGAAACCACTTTCCAGAATGCGCAAACGAACTGCTTCTGCAAGTTCCGTCGCGTCGTCGCTGACGTCGCGTATCCGTATCGAAAAACGATTGCCGCGCGAATGCCCCGTTCGTAACTTGTTGCCGTGCAGGGCGTGTCGCAAGACATGGATATTCTCGGTGTCCACTTCGCCAATTCGGTCGGCACATGCGGCTGGAACGGAAACGAATTGTCGTGTCACAGCGCGTCGGTCTTTCAACCCTGCCGTTCCAATGTCGCGCGACGAAATGCCGAATGCGCGTGCTAAATGTCGCTGGAGTTGCTCAGCTGCCGTATCGCGTTTTTCAATCCAGAGAAATAAATGCTCGCCCTCGCCGGACGGCTCATACGCGGGAATCTCCTCGACAATGAAATCTTCCGGCTGCTGTTTGATCCGCCCTCCGACCCCGAGAATGTCGGCGGTTAATAACGGGCATTCGTGGAGAAACTCCGGTTGTCCGGTTTCAGTCGTGTCAGTTGATTGCATTCTGCGATTCCGTAGTCTCAATTCGCACTAGGTAACAACGGCAAAGACAGCCAGAATGACCAGCCAGAGTACGCCGAGGGCATGCCAGAAATATCCGCACACGAGAACGCCCCAATAGTACTCGTGATCGTAGCGGCCGACGAGTGCTCGCACGGTCACGAATACGAGAAACAGCATCGCCAAAACGAAATGCAGGCCGTGCAGAAACGAGAAGACGAACACGAACGCACCGGCTCCAGTTGCCACCTCAGCCGGGCGTTGTTGTCCGAACAGGCACCACAGGCCGAAACTCTGCACGGCGATGAACAAGACGCCGACAACCAACGCCGCCAGGAGTGCGCGGCGAAATGTCGGCTGTCGTTCGCGGCGGACCTCCCAGGTTGCCCGATGCAACAGGACGCTACCGCTCACTAGCAGCAACGTGCTGAAATAGAACGCCGCAGGAAATCCCACACGGCTTGCGGGCATCACCACGGGAACGACACGTATCAACAACCAAGCCAACCCGGCGGCGAGCGCAAACCCGAACACCGCTGCACGAAAGAACCACACCGCCAGCCGTTCCGCACTTTGCTGTCGAAATTTGCTCGACCTTCGAGACATTAGCCGACACGCTTTTCTCCGGAAGACAACTAACCGCACCGCACCACGTCAGACTTCGATTGACGGGGAGCGGGCCACCGGCGTGTCGCCAGTACCCGCCGCGCTGCACTGGCGTCACGCCAGTGGCACCCGTCGATTGAGGGTAATGTCGATTGAGGACTAAAGCCCTTCGATCTCAAATCCTTCGCGGTAAGTGCGTCGGAGTAAATTGAGTTTGTTGACTTCCGGGACGTTGGTCACCTGCAGGTTTTTGGCATCCCACATCAACTTGGTATCGGGGAACCGGTTAGCCACCACGCCCAACAACAGCGCTTCGGTGAGCGGGCCGGCGTAGCTGAAACTGGCGCTGGTTTCGCCTTTCCCCATGCAGGCATCAACCCATTGGTGATAGTGGTTGTTGCCCTGGACTGCCGGCGGTTCGTAGTCTTTGAATTTCTCCTGCGGGAAAAGCTTGGCTTCGGACACGTGGGGCAGCAGCATGTGGCCACCCTCGCCGACAAACAATGAGCCCTGCCCCGGCAACTTCAGCCCCTTCGGCAGGTCTAACTCTTCGCTCATCGGCGGCGCGAATCCGCCGTCGTACCAGGTCCAGATCATCTTGTCGGTCGTGTACTTCGTCCCAGGAAACTCATATTGGACGATGTTCTTCGACGGATGTCCGACACCCGTGGAGGGGCGGCAGGTCGTCTTTGCCCAATTCGGAGCGGTCAATTCCAACGCGGCATATGGCGTGTCGAAAATGTGAACGCCCATGTCGCCCAGCGTACCCGTGCCGAAATCGATCAGCTTGCGCCACTGGCCTGGGTGATAGACACGCGGAACAAACGGTCGATTCGCAGCCGAACCGAGCCAGAGATTCCAATCGAGGGTGTCGGGCGGAGTCTGCTCGTTCTTGAACGGTCCGCCGTCGTAGCCCCAGTTCTTGTTCGACCAGGCGTAAACCCGGCTGACTTTTCCAATCACGCCGCTCTGAATCATGGCGACGGCGCGGCGATAGGTTGCGCTGGAATGGACCTGAATGCCCATTTGGCTGGTCAGTTTTTTCTTCTCCGCTGTCAGTCGCAGTTGCCGCGCTTCGAAGACTTCGTGCGTTAACGGCTTTTGGCAGTAGACGGGTTTATTGTGGTTGAGGGCCGTCATCGCCGCGGAAGCGTGCGTGTGATCGGGGGTCGAGACGACTGCCGCATCAATTGTGTCGGCCATCTCGGCGAACATTTCGCGATAGTCGCGGAACACCTTGGCCTGCGGGTGCAACTTGAGTGCCTTGTTCAGGGTCCCCGAATCGACGTCGCACAGCGCGGCGACTTCGACATGAGAATGCGACGAGACCGATCTCAGGTCGGCTCCGCCCATTCCACCGACCCCGATGTGGGCCGTTCGCAATTTGCCGTTCGCCGAAACGGCTCTGGCCGATGAAGGCAACATCTGCACTGCCGCCAATGCGGCACTGGTTTTAAGAAAGTCACGACGTTTGAGGTTGTTATTCATCTGTCATCAGACTCCAAGGCAGATTGTGGGCGAACTAAAAAAACACGTCATCGACCGACGGCGCGAATACCAAGTCAGCTCTGTTTGTCGCCATTTATGATACACGTTCGACAGAGAGACCACCAATCAACCGGGCATTCCGTCCGCGACGCCGGAGTCGTATCCAACTCGGCGCGCGACTACAGTTGGTTCTTGAATTCCAATGCGAAGTCCCGGTCGTTCGCCAGACTGCGGTTCACCATTGCCAGTGTCTTGCGGATTCGCTGCACGGTTTGCAGCAAGGGGCCGGTCAGCTTGTCGATGATTTCATCGGGCGCATACGTTTCCAACTCGCGGAGCGTATGGACGCCGAGAAACTCGAAGACCTCGCGTGCCTGATAGTCTTTCTGGAACACCTGATCCAGCCGACCATCGGCGGTGACCCGCGGACGTCCGAGCGATGCGCGCTTAACAATCTTGCGGGGTTTCTGCCTCTTGACCGTCTTCTTCCTGCGCGTTGCTTTCGCTGGTTTTGTGGCCGCCTTCTTTGCTGCCGCCTTCTTCTTCTTGATTTTCTTCGCTGCTTTTTTCTTGTGTTTGGCGACGGCTGGCGCAGCTTTCTTTCGGCCGCCTGCTTTCAGCTTCACAACGCTTTTCTTCTTCTTCTTTGTCTTTCCGACTGCCTTCTTCTTGGCCATCATGCGCCCCTCAGATTTGCGGTGTCACGACAGGCAAATCGATACGCGCACAGCGTACGTCGAGCGTAGTGGGAATGGAAGGGCGAACGTTGGGTGGCGGGACTCGATGGCCCGCGACCACTTAGAACGACACATCGACCATCAGGCCGCCGGTGCCTTCTGTTGGATGGAAGTAGGGCAGCAGGCGAACGCGTGAGTCGCATCGCAGATGTTGGCCGGCGACGGCGTGGCCGATGACGTAACCCAACGCGGCACCGAATACGACATCGGACAAATCGTGGTCGCGCTCATCGAGGCGGCTCCAACTTATCAGTCCGGCCAGTGCATAGGCCGGCAGCCCGGCTTTGGGGCCGTAGTATTCATCAACAACAGCAGCGATGGTGAAACTGCTGGACGAGTGAAACGAGGGGAAACCGAACGCGCCACCGTTCCAGTCGTCGCTGGGACGGCTGGTGTTGGCGATTCCCTTCATGGCCAGCGTACTCAACCCGTTGATAGTGTAGGCACTGATGAGGGCCGACGAGAAATCGTGCAGTTCGTCGTCACCGCGTTTGACGCTGACACCGTACAACACCAGCATGGCCGCAACGTGGTATTGGACTTCGCCCAGGTTTCCCAACGTCTTGCTGCCTTGGCCCCAGCGTTCCGGATGACGGGCGGTGTTGTTGCGAACCCGATCGTCAACATCCTGCCGAAGCGCAATGCTGGTCGCCAAGGCTCCGCCGAGAATGGCAGCGTTGTTCCAGTTCACAATGGCCCGTGTGTCGTCGCGCAGCATGGGCAGGAAGTCCTGCAGGCCGCTTTGGAAACCATGGGAACTCGGTTGAACAAACGTCGCGGCAACAGGTTCAATCGTCGCTTCAACCTCGCCGGTCTCCCGTTCGTAGACGGCGGGAAGAGGTTGATTGAAGACGTCGTCGATTTCGTCGGCTTTGAGAGTCGCCGTTGCAGAAACGCCGGGGAGAATAAACAGCAAAATCACCGCCTGCCAAATTGCGCATCGCAACCGACGTCCGGTTGAGGGGATCGGCTGCCAACAGGTGCGGCAGATTCGGCTGGGGATTCTCATCATGGATGGAACTTGATACGCGCGACGCCGATTTCGACGAGGGTGACTCGAACTCAATTCAGTAAAAGCGGACGATCCTCACGGTATGCCCGGCCCGATTGGCACTGAGGAGGCCGAAATCTGCCATCAATCCCCCGTGCAGCATAACGGTCTGCGCATAGACAAGATGTGGCAAAACGGCAATCGCAACGCGTCCATGCAGCGAGCCGATTTCCACCGGGTAGACGAAACTCTAATCGACCATTTGGCTAATGTTGATGCAGCCTTTCCTCGAAGCATGATTCAAACCGCGCAATCCTCATAATGTTCTAATTGAGGATTCTGGGCAAACTTTGCAGCTTGGAATTGCATGCGGTCACCGCTGCCGTTCACAGCTTGGCTGCTGCAGGAAGCCAGCTTTGCAACGCTTTCGGGCCGATGCGGCAGTTTTGAATAACTGAATCACAGTGTCATTGCCCCCTTGCGACGTTTGACTGGCACGGCATTCGGGCGATAATGTGAAGCGGTGCACCGCGTCGGTTGTGGTCACACTTTTGCGACAGCACATCCCCATCGGTTATCGACAGGCCCGGCACGCCGGTTCCGCCCACATAAAACTGGAGAAAAACGTGACGACGGAGACGGCAGGGCTGATTGCACGACTGGAACAGAACATTGCCAGCGTTCTGTTGGGGAAGCCCGACCCCATCCGATTGGTCGTTGTTGCCTTGCTTGCCGAAGGACACGTATTGATTGAAGACGCGCCCGGCGTCGGTAAGACGTCGTTGGCCAAGGCGATGGCGCGGAGTCTGGACTGTGAGTTCACGCGGCTGCAATTCACCCCCGACATGCTCCCCAGCGACATACTCGGTTCCAGTCTTTTTCTGCCGAACCTGGGAGAGTTTGAATTCCGTAAGGGGCCAATTTTCACCAACATTCTTTTGGCCGACGAAATCAATCGCACCTCGCCGCGCACCCAGAGCGCCTTGCTGGAAGCGATGTCGGAACGGCAGGTTTCGATTGAGGGGCGAACCTATCCGCTCGCCGAGCCGTTCTTTGTGTTGGCGACGCAGAACCCGTACGAACATGAAGGCACCTATCCGCTTCCCGAGAATCAACTCGACCGTTTCACGGTCTGTACGGAAATTGGATACCCCGATCGCGAGACGGAATTGCGCGTGCTGGCCGCACAGCGAGATGGAGAACAGGTGGCCGAACTCAAACCGGCGCTCAGTATCGATCAGCTGAAAGTTTTGCGGACCGCCGTGCGGGAAGTGACCGTGGAAGACTCGATTAACAATTATCTGCTCGATCTCATCGAAGCATCTCGCGACCACGACGAACTCGAACTTGGCGTCAGCACGCGGGGCGGCATGGTGTTGTATCGCAGCGTGCAAGCCTGTGCACTCGCCGATGGTCGCACCTACGCCGTTCCCGATGACGTCAAACAACTGGCGATTCCTGTTCTGGCACACCGCGTGGTCTGCCGCGGTCTGTTACGGGAAGGACAGCGCGCTCGCGCCAAGGGCGTGATCAACCAGATTCTGGAAAATACCCCGGTCCCCCGCTGATCGATGTTTTCCTGAGTCGAACTCCCATCGGAGACCGTGCGCCGTGGTTTCCGGACTTGCCGAAGATGGTGAGGTTCCTATGATTAGAGCGAGTTCTGGAACCATTTTTTCGACATTTTTTGGCAGATCCGCAACCCGTCATGTCTGCTTCGCACGGCCTACGATTCGATGGCAGCCGCTTCTGGGTGATTCACCGCCAGCAGGAGTATGGGCCGTTCGATTATCAGTGGAGTACTGATTTACGCGGGCTGGAAATGATCTACCAGGGCGAGAAATTCGGCGAACATTGCAGCGAGAACCAGATCTACGCCGACCTCAAAGAATTCCAACTGCCGCGGAGTGTTGTTGCCGTCGGCAGTATCGTCCTCGGTTGCATGCTGTACGGCATCGTCAACAACTTATGCGACGAGGAACGCCGCGCTCTGGTGGTGCAGAGACTCTGCGAGCATGGGTACGAGAGATTCGCTGATTCGTGCCGTGACAGCGGCGCTGCTTGAAGCAGCAGCCGGCATGGTAGCGACGACTCTCGGTTCGACGCGGTCCGTGCCCATTGGTTGCGACATCTGCGCCGGGGTGGGTAAGCTGAATGGCGATTGATCCCACGGGACGCGGCCCGTGGGCTTGCTGCTGAATCATCCCAATTCTAATTATCAAACGGGAATCACCCATGATGCCGACTCGCACTAGAATATTGCTCGCTGCCTTGCTTATCACCTTTTTCGCCGTCGGCAGTGTCCGTGCGGAAAACTGGCCGCAGTTTCGTGGACCGGGCGGGCGGGGAGTGTCGCATGAAACCGACATTCCACTCAAATGGAGCAACACCGAGAACATCGCCTGGAAAACCAATATTCCCGGCGAAGGCTGGTCGTCACCGGTGGTGTTCGGCGATCGCGTCTTCGTGACCACCGCAACACAAGACGGTGTTTCCTGCCACGCAATCTGTATCGACCGCAAGACGGGACGCGTGCTGTGGAACACCGAAGTCGTACAACAAACGCCCCGCAAGAAACGGCGGGAAAACTCCTACGCCTCGCCAACACCTGTCGCAGATGACGACCGCGTCTACGTCGTTTTCGGCGATGGCAGTGTCGCTGCGCTCGACATGGATGGCAGCGTGCTTTGGACTAACCGCGAAATAAAGTTCTACAGCCATCACGGCCTGGGAGCTTCGCCGATTCTCGATGACGGACGGCTCATCATGCCGTTCGATGGCAGCAGCGACGGCGAAAACAACCGCGTCGGCTGGAAAATTCCTTGGGACAAAGGCGTGGTAATGGCCTACGACAGCGAGACCGGCGGGGTTGCTTGGCGCGGCCGTCGGGGGTTGTCGCGGCTGGCCCACGTGACGCCGGCCGTTCTGGGAACGGGAAAATCTCGTCGCATTCTCAGCAACGCCGGCGATGTCGTGCAGGCGTTCGATCCGGCTGGCGGAAAACTGTTGTGGTCGGTTTACAGCAAAGGCGAAGGCGTGACGCCATCGCTCATCACCGGCGGCGGCCTTATTTTCACGTCATCCGGATTCGAAGCCCCAACCATCCGCGCCATCCGTCCGGGCGGGAAGGGTGACGTCACCAAAACGCACATTGCCTGGGAACAGAAAAAAGGCGTCCCCACGTTGGCGTCGCTGCTGTACCTCGAGCCGCACCTGTATGCGATTACCGCCGATGGCGTCGTCGCTTGCTTTCAGGGAAAGACGGGCGAATTGGTCTCACAGAATCGAGTCGGCGGAAAACACTGGGCCTCGCCCATCTACGCCGACGGTCACATCTACTTCGTCAACGAAGAGGGCCTGACCACCGTCATCAAAGCCAGCCCCAAGTTTGAAATCGTCGCCCGCAACAACATCCCCGAACACACCCAGGCAACGCCGGCGATTTCACAGGGACAAATCTTCCTACGCACGGCCGGAAAGCTGTATTGCATTGGGAAGTGAGTCACGCGCTGAGAAACCCGGTTTTTTCAAAAAACCGGGTTTCTGTTCTGGGCGCCTACTCACCCAAACAACGACGTCAACGGTGTGCCGCTGACAATTCGGTGCGGGCGGTTGAGTTGGTCGTAGATGACCGATTCCGGCGACATGCCCATGCCGTGGTAGATGGTGGCGAGCATGTCTTCCGGGGAGACCGGTTTCGAGGTGGGGTAAGCGGAGTCGCGGTCGGATGTGCCGTAAACTTGCCCGCCTTGAATTCCCCCGCCGGCGAGCACGCCCGATTGCACGGCCCCCCAATGATCGCGGCCCTTGTTCTTGTTGATCTTTGGCGTACGGCCGAACTCACCGAACATGGCAATCATCGTTTCGTCCAACATGCCGCTTTCGGAAAGATCGTCCATCAATGCATGGAAGCCCCGGTCGAGCGACGGCAGACAATACTCGGCCTTGAGCATCTCGTAACCTGTCTTGCCTTCAAACGGCCCGTGGTTGTCCCACACATTGGCCACGTTGCCGCTCTTCTGAATGTACATCCACGAGATGGTCACCAACCGCACGCCCGCTTCAACAAGCCGGCGAGCCAGCAGAATACTTTCGCCCCACTCGTTGCGACCGTAACGGTCGCGGGTCTTGGGGTCTTCCTTATCGATGCTGAATGCGTCTTTCGCTTTCGATGATGACAGCATGCTGAAAGCCTGCTCGCGAAATTCATCCATGCCACGCGCAAACGGATCGTCCTGAAAACGCCGATCCTGTTCCTCGATCACGTTCAGCAATCCCCGCCGTGCGAGCAATCGCGCACTGCTCAAATCAGCCGGCAACGCCATCGAGTGCGTTGGCTTCTCTCCGGTTTCCTCGGCGGCAGCCACTTCCATCGGATCGTGCCGCGCACCCAACCAGCCGGCATAGGTTCCGGCATATGTCGAACCGTCATGTCCAATCGGCCGGGGAATGGTAACCGTCGTCGGCATCGATCCCATCGGGCTGAAGCAGGAAAGGATCGAGCCGAGATTCGGTTCGTCGGTGCGTTTGCGGTCGTTCAACGGCACACGCAGTTTGCGGTTGATGTGCCCGGTGAGCGAACGGTAGACCGACGGCTCGTGATTGTTGCTGTCGTGCGAGAGCGAACGAATGATCGCCGTCTTGTCGGTCTGTTTCGCGAAGAGCGGCATCTCCTCGGAAATGTCGATGCCGGGAACAACTGTGTTGATCGGCGCAAAGTGGCTGCGAATGCTGTCGGCCGCTTCAGGGTTGGGATCCCACATATCCATCTGTGGCGGCCCGCCCCACAGATAGATCAAAATGCACGACTTCGCCTTCCCGCCGGTGGGAACGAGGTGCGGCAACTTCCGGCCGGCGGCGAATGCCTTTTCGCTCTGGAGCAGTTGCGGCAGCGTCAAAGCACCGAGGCCGACTTGCCCCAGTCGCAACATAGCGTCGCGGCGATGCAACATCTCTTCGCTCCCTGATAATCAATGCCGACAGAACAAACGGAATTGTGTTCCCCATGATAACCCATCGATCAAAACGTCGGCAAGTCTTGATGCGACAATGTCAAAAGCCGGTGGTGGGGTCATTTGAAAAGATTCGTTTTGAATTCGATTCCCCAGCCAATTCTCAGAATACTCGCAGCAGCAATTCGACGACCACGACGACGATCGGGAGAATCCACACCATCAGAATGGCAAAACGGCCGACGCTGAAGGAATACCATTTCATGCGGAAGTGTTCCCCACCATCAGAATGGCAAAACGGCCGACGCTGAAGGAATACCATTTCATGCGGAAGTGTTCCCCAAACGATTACTTCACCACTGCATCATACAAATCATCCATCTTCCACAGCGAATCAACAACCCCAGCCATCATTGCCGGTGTCGGCCGGTAACGACCACTCTTGCCGTTCTCACGCAATCGCCAACAGAAGTTGTAGTGGGCGACGTGCAGCGAAACTGGGTGGTGGATGCGCCAAAGCCGCACAGCGGCGCGAAAACCCACACCGACAGCTTGCTGTCGGTGTGGGTTCACGGCTCGCTTCGCTCGCCTCTGGCGGGTACGGCGTAATACAACACGCCTGCCGTGACGATTTCGGTTGTGAACCAGACGATGCGCAGCAACACCGCCGCAGCAACGGCCTGTTGAGGGCCGACGGCGGGCAACACCTGCAGAAACTCAATGAGCAACCCTTCACGCACCCCCACACCGCCGGGGGCAAACAGGACGGCAAACCCAATCGCCGTCGCGGCAGCGACCGCACCTATCCAAATCGGCCAGTCGGCGAGATTCAGCGAGCTTGGTGAGACGGCCTGAATTGTCAAACCGAGGCTCAGCCCATGACAGGCCCAACTTAACACGAAGGCGGCCAACCCCTTGGCAACCAGTCCCGATGAAATTCGCACCGACTGTTCACCTTCGAGAAACGACTTCGGCGTCATGCGGACACCGATGATCGTCAACATACGGGCAATGATTGGCAGCGAAACCAGAACGATCACAAGCGTCAACGCGGCCGTCACCCCCGGCTGAACGGCAGTCTGCCGAATCCACGCTGGCCAACCTTCCAGCATGGCGTCGGTCACCAACAACGGAGCCAACGCAACGGCAACCGCCAAGCCCGCCCCCATCATCAGCAATGTCTCCACGGTGGCCGTCACGGCCGCGGCGGCTGCGCCGGTTCCGCGATCTTTTACCATCGCGGAGCGTATGACAAGTACAGTGAACTTGCCGGGAACGTACTTTCCTAAGTGGCCACAGTAATAGGCGCGAACCGCATCGACAAAACCAACTCGCCCCCCCAGACGGAGCATCAATTCCCGCCAGAACCAAACCGATGGCAACCAACCAACGGCATAGACAACAGCAGACAAGATGAGCCAACCGAGTCGGATGTCATCCCATGACGGCTTAGGCTTATCCTCATCCTGCTGCCAAAGCTCCCGCGCCCGCAGGCCGACGAACAAAATGACTGCAGCGAATACCGACCACTTCAGACCGACCCAAATCCAGTGACGGCATGTCTTAGGCGATGCGGCAGCTGAGTCGTCCGGTTTGGTCATGCTTGTTGAATGTGACTCAAGAATTCGTTGGAAGGAAGAACAGTAATTTCGAATTTCGAACAAGGAACGTCGAATGATGAAGGACTGAACGACGGAGGACTTTCTCGTTGTTCATCATTCACAATTCAGAATTCATCGTTTCTCATGACCAGACCATCACCTCGTCGTCGTCTTCCGAGTAGCCAATAAAAACTGCCAGCACGATGCGGGGCAGTTCGCCGGGAATGCCGGGGACTTCGTGGATCAGGCCGGTGTTGAAGAAGTACAGGTCGCCCGGTTCGAGTTCGACGCCGGCGCTCGGAATGTTCTGTTCGGCGGCGAATTCGCCAAACCCGCCGTTCTTCAAATACGGATCGACGTCTTCGTTCCAGAATTGCCGATGGATAATTCCCTGTGCCGATTTTCCTGCGAGCGTGGTGTTCTGCAGGCAGAGTACGCCTGCCAATTGCTGATCGAATCGATGGACGGCATAGTTTGTCCGCTGTTCGCGGTTGCGGACACTGTCGAAATGCGGGCCGTAGGTGAACCCGCCGTAATGCACGCGGAAGATGGCCGGTCCGTATTTTCGCCCGTCCGGCTCATAAGCCGTGACGACCTGTTTTCCAGGCGTAAGCTGTTGAAGGTTTTCATAGATCGCGCGAATCGGATCGGGGTGTTCGGCGAACAGTCGATCGAACAGGCTGTGCGTTTCGGCAGCGTTGGCAAGAAACGACTCCTTGTCGTCGCCCAGGTTGCCGAGGCTCGTGCCGATGTCGATCCGCTTGCGGGCGCTTTCATCGGGATTGACCGTGCGGCCGAGATACTTGCCGATGACTTCGTTCTTGAGGGCCTGTTGATAAACGCGCGGATCGTCGCCGGCGAACATCAACTCTTCATCGATCAACCGCTCAACAAGTGCGGCGCAATCGGCCGCAGGAAATGCCTGCCGTATCACCAACGCGGCAACGTCACCGGAAGCCACCCGACCAACGGGATTCGTCTCGGCGGCGAGAATTGTTGAGAAATCGGGTTGCAGGGTCGGCCAATCGGTCGTGGGCATAGAGGTTTCCGATATTGATATTAAGGTTGTCCCGTAGTGGTTGTCAGCGTGTCGCCCCCATGGTAACGAGCACCGCGATTGCAGGGAATTCGGATTGTCTCCTAGTGCGACATCAATGACCTGATCAGTGGCGAATTGCCCGGCATGGCAGCTGATATTGCTTAGGAATCGTCGTTGTCAGTCGGGACATCGGCCGACTGTCGGCCCAATTCGGTAGATGATATCGTATAATGGAGGCCGGTTACGTCGGCTTCCATATGGGGTTATTGAAGCCTGACAGGGAACTCCGTCTGGTGAACAAATAGGGCGGCTTTCCGCAAACGAATCTGGACACGTTGAAAACATGACACGAAAACTATCAAAATCACCGACCGTACTCTGCGTTGCCGTCGCAGCGCTATTTGCCACAACTTCAGTCGTCAGTTGGATCGCACAGGCAGAGGATCCTCCGGCCGACAAGAAGAGTGCGGAGAGTAAGGCACTCTCGATCGAGACGCGGTTTCAGAAGCAGGTTCAACCGCTGCTGAAGAAACTCTGCATTCGCTGCCACAACGCCGACGAAATGATGTCCGGCATTCGTGTCGATCGGTTGACCGGCAAATTGCCCGACAAACAGCTGTTTCTTTGGAAAGACATCTTGAAACAGATCGACGACGAAGCAATGCCGCCGGAAGATGAATTACAGCCGACGGCCGAGCAGC
This sequence comes from Planctomycetaceae bacterium, assembly GCA_018699955.1. Lineage (GTDB taxonomy): Bacteria > Planctomycetota > Planctomycetia > Planctomycetales > Planctomycetaceae > JABISG01. The sequence continues at coordinate 55,703 of JABISG010000053.1, forward strand.
GGCGGGTACTCACCACATGGATTCGCGAGGGAATGGCGTTCGCCCGATCTCGCAATTCCGAGAAGAACGGAACCGTTCGCCGACTGACCGTTTCGCAGTATCGCAATACGCTCCGGGAACTGCTGCAGCTCGATGATGATCTGACCGATGTGCTGCCTCCCGATGCGGTGTCCAAAGATGGCTTTGTGAACAACGGTCAGACGCTGGAACTCTCGCCGCTGCTGGTCGAGTCCTATTTCGATATTGCTGAAAAAGCACTCGATCTTTGCATCGTCGATGAGGGCAAGAAGCCCGCGATTCAGAACTTCCGCATGGACTTTGGGGAATCGGTCAACCCGAAACCGTTGCCAGACAAGTTGATTCTGGGGGCGCTTAGTCGTTTGCTGAAGAACGACAATTTTCTCGTCACCGAGTTGGCACCACCCAAACCGTTCGACTATCAACCGCTGGCGATGCGGACGTCGTATCGGTTCATCGAGGGGTACCAGGGAAATGCCACCGTGCGGGGATGGCGGGAATACGACAGCATTTACCATTCGGTTTTCGCCTGCGTGCGCGGCACCGACGGCTACCCGAAAGGCGACGCGTATCAGTCGGTACCCAACGGACTGCTCTTACGGCCGGCGATTCCCAGTGCGGAATTGTTCGGCCAGTCGAGCACCTACGGCCCGAAAGCAAATTTCAAAATCTCACTCCGCGAACTCCCCGACGAGGGTCGGTTTCGTGTGACAGTCAAAGCGGCCAAATACGACGACGGCTTGTTGTTTGAGCGGGGGGCAAAACCTCAGCCCGAATCGACCGAAGGAGCCGTGACGATCGAGAAACCAACGAAAACGCAAACCGTCAAGATCAACAAGGCAGGCATCTATCAGGCAGACGTTTTCCTCGACCCCACCGCTTCCGACTCGGTCCCGCCGAATGCAGAGAAGTTGAACGAAGGGTTGATCGGCTTCTGGACACTCAACGGTGACGCGAACAGCGAGCCGGCGAAAAAGGAACTCGCCGGCCGACTCGTGGGCGAAGCAAAGTTTGTCGATTCTCCCTTCGATAAGGCGATCTCGGTCGATGGGAAATCCGGCTCCGTTGTTGTTCCGCGGCACGATTCGATGAACGTTGGCGAAGGCGACTTCTCGGTGGCAGCGTGGATTCATCCGCGAAAGTTGCAACAGGGGGGCATTGTCTGCCTGGGATTTTATAGCTGGGCGCAAGGATGGTACCTCGACATGCCCAACGGCAACGGCGTGCTGCGGATCGAAACCGCCAATGCGGGCCGCCAATCCAACGGCACCGTCCAATCTCGCCCGGGAATCATACGCGCCAACCAGTGGCAACACGTGGCCGCCGTTGTTCGCCGCGGCGACAACAAGACGCGGTTATACGTGAATGGCTACGAGGTGGCAGTCGGCACGATCAACTCGGCGAATCTCGACAATCCCAAAGCGAATTTGCACATCGGCCGCATTCAGAATTCACAGTTGTTTGCTGGCGAAATCGACGAGGTCCGCGTCTACCGCCGTGCGCTCGGAGTCGCGGAGATTCAAGCGATGGTACAGCCCGGCAAACAGTTCGCTCGAAAACCGCCCCGCGAAAAACCGCAGCGATTGGCGATCCAACTCGGCGACCGGCACTTCGTCGGCACGCTTTCGCAACCGGCCTTCATGGCTGTTCGACTGCCGGCCGGCCCACTGGCCGTTTCGGCGAAGTACGGCAGCAATTCACCGCTGCACCGTGTTGTGCTTACACCGCTGAAAGAGACCGACGATGTGGCCAAGCAGTTCACAACATTTGAGAAACGGGCGCCGCGAATTGGAGTGCATGTTGGTTTGCGACGCGACTGTGGAAGCACACTGGCCGCTGTCGGGCCGCCTCAAGCGGTCGCATCGTTGAAAACAAACGATTTTGTTTTCGAGGGAGCTATCGCCAACTTCCCCAGTCCCGATGTGGAAAAAGACAACGTCAACTATCTGGCGGGAATCCGGGAGATCGGCGTGCGCAGCGAATACACCGACGGCCGCGACATGCCGCGGATGCTCATTCGATCGGTCGAATTCGAAGGGCCGTTCTACGAGAACTGGCCCCCCGCGACGCACCGGAATATCTTCATCGACTCAGATAGCAAAGACGACTCAGCGGCTTATGCGCACGCCGTGATCCGATCGTTTGCGACGCGGGCGTTTCGGCGACCAATTACCGACGCCGAGGAAGCGTCGATCTTCGCCATCTGGAAAAACTCAATGGCCGGCGGTCGCGACTTCCAGCAGAGCGTTAAAGACGCGTTGCTCGTCGTGCTGGTGTCACCTCAGTTCCTGTTTGTGATTGAGGACAGTGCGACACCGAAACCGGAAGATCTCGATTCCTACGAATTGGCGTCGAAGCTGTCCTACTTTCTGTGGAACACGGCCCCTGACGAGCGGCTGCTCAAACTAGCATCCACCAACAGGCTGCATCAGTCGTTGGACTCAGAAATCGCCCGCATGGTCGGCGATCCTCGGTTCCGACAGTTTACCGGCGAATTTACATCGCAGTGGTTGAGTCTCGATAAGTTCGATGTCGTCGAGATCGATCGCAAGCGATATCCGAAGTTGACCCGCGACACGAAGACGCAATTGCGCGACGAGCCGATTCAAACGCTTCAGTATTTGATGCAGCACAATCTGCCATTGCGAAATCTGGTTCAATCGGATTTCATCCTCGCAAACGAAGTCGTCGCCAGCTACTACGATCTCGCCGACCGAACAAATAGCGGGTTTGAATTTGTCCCCATTATTCACGAAAGCAATAACCTGGGCGGCGTTCTCACACAGGCCGGCATTCTCGCGGGTCTGTCGAACGGTCGGGAGTCCAACCCGGTCAAACGGGGGGCCTGGCTGGCCCGCAAAATCATCGCCGAACCGCCGGACGATCCGCCGCCGAACGTGCCTGGATTGCCGGAAGACGATGGCGCGAAGCTGACGCTTCGCCAGAAAATCGAACGCCACCGCAATCAACAAGGCTGCGTCAAATGTCACGAGAGCATCGATCCCTGGGGGATTCCGCTCGAAGAATTCGACGCCGGCGGCTTATTCAAGAAGAACGCCAAGATTGATGCCCGCTCGACTTTGCCCGATGAGACAGAGGTGATCGACACAAACGGCCTGAAGACCTACCTGGCCGACGACCGCATGGATCAGGTGGCGTTCAGCTTCCTCAAGCATCTGGCCAGTTACGCCACCGGCCGCACCCTCACCTACAATGAGATTGAATTCCTCAAGGAAAAAGGACTAGAATTGAGGCCCGAAGGCTACAGAATGCAGGATATGGTCCAATTCGTCATCAAGAGTCCACTGTTTCTTGAAAAATAGCAGCGGGTTTCTTGAGAAGTGGCGGCGGCCCGTTTGCCGATTGAATAATACTTGGCCGATTTCAGCGACTTGTAATTCGAGCAACATCCAACCCGGCGGAGCCAATGACAACCAACCACAAAATGAGTCGTCGCGCTGTTCTTAAAGGTATTGCCGGCGCGACGCTGGCCCTGCCCGTGTTGGATGCAATGGGCAAAGAGGTTGCAGAGAAAGCGCCCCGGCGGTTCTGTGCACTTTACACCGCCAACGGGATGTCGCTGCCGAAGACGGCCAATGGAATCGACGACTGGAGTTGGTTCCCGACGACCACCGATGACGACGGAAAGTTCACGTTCGGCAATTCGACCAAGCCGCTGAGTCCGTTCCGGAAACAATTGAGTTTCATGGGCGGGCTGTATCACCCCAGCGGCCCGAAGGCCGATCCCCATGTCTGTTCCGACATGTGGCTGACCGGCGCGCCGCTGCATAACCCCAAACCGGGAATGTACAACTCGGTCGGCCTCGACCAGATCATCGCACGGCACACCAAACAATATTGCCGCCAACCATCGCTTGTGTTGTCGATCGACGCCGGAACTGGATTTCTCTCGCGAACGGGAACCATTGCCTACAGTCTGGAAGGAAAACCAATCCCGGCACAGAACAACCCGCGACAGATTTTCGATCGTTTGTTTCGTGGCGACTCAGCCTCACTCGAAGCGGAGCGCGACAAACTCAAGCGGCGCATCAAACTGGTTGATGCCGTTCTGGAAAACGCGCGGTCGCTCAACAAGAAGCTGGGCCGTTCCGACCGTGAAAAGATGGATCAATACCTGACGTCGCTCAGCGAAGTCGAGTCGCGGCTGATCGCTTCGGAGAAGTGGATCGACATCCCGCTGAAGGAACAGGACTATTCGCATCTTGATCTCGATGTCACCTCGGAAGGCAAGCCGCGCGACTATTATCGGAACATGTTCGATCTGATCGCACTCGCATTCGATGCCGACATCACCCGCAGTGTCGTCTTCATGCTCAACCGCGAAGACGGCATGGGCATCAGCGACACATTCCCGCTGAAGCTCGGCTTGTCCCGCACGCACCACAGCCTCTCGCATGCCGGCGACAAAGAGGGACAATTACAGTTCGCCAAGTACGACATGTTCCTCAGCGAACAGATCGCCTACTTCTTTGGACGCCTGCAGGAGTTCAAGGACAAGAACGGCAGCGTACTCGATAACAGCATCGTGCTCTTCGGTAGCGGTGCAAGCACCACGCATAATCCGAAGAATCTGCCGACGCTGATTGCCGGCGGAGGGAACATGGGCCTCAAGCATGGCAGCTTCTGGCGTAACGGCGACACACAAATGTCGAACGTCTACCTCAGCATCCTGCATTCGATGGGCATCGAGGCCAACGCATTCGCCGACAGTACGGGTGTGCTTCGAGATTCGATTTTCTCGCGGGTGTAGACGAACGAGCATAAGAACGACCTCATGCTCTTGGTTGCCCGCCCGGTCGGTTCCGCGCTTTGCCTGAGGGCAGCCGGCGCGCGCCCGGTGGCTGGAATCGGTTCGTCGTCAAGGTTGCGGACCTCGCCGAAACGGTCTATCAACATTTCAGGCACGCGGCGCTAAAGTGCGATTCCAGCGTTCTCAGGGACAATCGCCGCACCATTTCGGAAATACCTGAAGATTCGCAAGTAATTCTGCGACCACCGGATGTAGTTCTTGGTAGGACTACAAGAACAGTGTTTCAAATGTGATGAAGCATCTCAGAGGCCGCTTGGCGGAGTCGTCCCTGTCGAGGACTCGACCCAACAAAAACGCCGGATTCCAGATTCGCCATTCGCGATGGAAGTTTTCGACTGGTGGTGCTTAACTATCAACGTGGATGCCGGATTGACCATCACAAGTGTGGAGTTGATCCCCGCTGAACCGTCGGCGAATTGACATCAAGGAAATTCGACATGACCAAAACGGCCGCCGTCACGATTTTTGCTGCGTTGGTCTCTGCTGCTGTGCTGGGGGCGAACCTCAGTCCCGGTGGGGGAGACGCGAACGCGGATTTGCGAGCGGATTCGGAAACGAAAGCGGTCAGTTCTCCCCGGAAACCGTCCGCCGTCGGGCATCCCCCATTTGTCAGCCCGCACGCTTCGCCGATTGCGATAAGCGGTGGCCGAGTCTTCGTCGTGAATACGCCGTCCGATACCGTCGATGTGATTGACGCCAAGACTCGCAAGGTGCTTGCCCGCATCAACGTCGGCGTCGATCCGGTGAGCATTGCGGTTCGGCCCGATGAAAAAGAAATCTGGGTGTCAAACCACATTTCCGATTCGGTGAGTGTGATCGACACCGATTCTGCGAGTCCAACTTACCTGCAGGTCATCGCTACGATTCAGGAATTTGATCCGGACTCCAAAGCGACCCGCTTTGATGAGCCGGTGGGAATTGCGTTTGCCAGCAATGAAAAAGCCTACGTTGCCCTGTCGTCGGAAAACCAGATTGCCGTCATCAACGTTGCCACGCGAGAAGTGACTAACCGACTCAATATTTCGGCTCAAGACCCCCGCGCGATCACCGTTCGCGGTGGCCGGCTGTACGTCATCCCGTTCGAGTCGAACAACAAGACGCAGCTCTCCGGCGGCTCAAAAGATGACATTGATGGCGACCTGGTGACGTTCGACGCGTGGCAGCATTCGATCCGCGTCAACAACGTTTTGTCGCTGGGCCACGTTGTTGACATCATCAAACATCCCGACGTTCCCGATCGCGACTTGTACGTGTTTGACACCAAGACCGACAAGCTTGTCGAAACTGTCGATACGCTGGGGACGCTGCTGTATGGGCTGACGGTCGATTCCAAAGGTCGCGTATTCGTCGCGCAAACCGATGCACGCAACGACGCCAACGGTCGCGCGGGTACCAAAAAGCACGGTTTGAAAGAGTTGGAGAATCGTGCCTTCCTGAATCAAATCACCAGTGTTGGATTTGAGGGCGGCTCTGCCGAAAAGCCCAAGTTCATCAACCTCGAACCACTACCACCAAAACAGCCGGAGAAAGGGCAGGCACTGGCGACCCCGTTTGCGATTCAAATCAGCGATGACGACTCAACACTGGTTGCATCCGCAGCAGGATCGGACAAACTCTTCACCGTTAACGCAGCCAGCGGCAATGTGCTGGGACGCGTTGCCGTCGGAGCCGTTCCACGCGGGATCGCCCTGGAACATGCCGAAGGCGGCAAAGCATCCCTGGCGTGGGTTCTCAACGCGGTGGCCAACACTGTTTCTGTGGTCGATGTTTCCAACCCCGCCAAACCCAAAATTGTCGGGTTCGTTCCGCTGAAGGACCCCACGCACCGGCAGGTCAAACTCGGTCGCACGTGGTTCAACGATGCCGACGCCTCGACGACCGGCACGTTTTCCTGTGCGAGTTGTCACCCCGATGGCCACACCGATCAGCTGTTGTGGGTCATCAAGACGCCGATCGTGACCGGTGGCGATCAGATTATGCCTCGTTCCACCATGCCAATTCGCGGCCTGCGCGATACGGCTCCGTTTCACTGGGACGGCGTTCCCGGCGATCCTTATGGCGGAATCAACTCCGCCAGTATTCGTCGTCACGTTCCGCCCAACAGCAGCATTGATGAACCGGTAAGCACGACGCGACACGTGATCGACGGGGGTCTTACCGCAACCATGTTTCTGGAAGGAGACGAGACGGTCAACGACGAAGGCAAACCCGGCGCCTTGTCGGCAGCCGAACGCGACGACATGGCGACGTTTCTGCTAAGCGTGCCATATCCACCGGCACAAAAACGATCGTATACCAACGAGATTTCGGAGGGTGCGGCCCGGGGATTTCGGTTGTTTCATGTCGATGGCGATCTCGATCCGAGTAAAGCCCGGCCCAATGTTTGCGGCAACTGTCATCGACTGCCATTCCTCGTCAGCACCAACACGCCGGGAACCGGCATGGATGCGCCGACTTGGCGCGGCGCGAACGATCGCTTCCTGATTCTCCCGCAGGGACGGCTCAACATTATCGAATTTGATTTTTATGAGAGAGTCGCTCAACGAGGTATCCCGGAACGCAATGTGTGGCAGTTCTCGTGGGGTGGCCGCCGCCGCTTCGATCCCGTGTGGGACATGGTGCTGGAAGGAAGCACGGGAGTGTCTGGATCGTTCGCACGTCAGGTGACTCTCAGCAAGTTGACCGCCAAGGCCGACCTGACAGAAGAGTTGCTGAGCGCGTTGGAACTGTCGGCAAGCGAAGGGGCTGTCGTACTCGAAGCCGAAGGCGTGCTGATCGGCGATTCCACTTCAAAACCGGTGGCATTACAGTTCGACGGCAAATTCAACGGCGGCAGCTACGTCGAGAAGGATGGTGACCGCAAATCGTTCACCCGAAAAGAACTGTTCACCCTTGCTGCAAGTGGAAAGTTCGTCGGCACGTTTACTGCGCGGCATGGCGCGAACGCTGATGTCGATCACCCGCAACCGGCAATCTGGTCGCTCGGTCCAATCGAGAAACAACGTGGTCGCCAGAAATTCCCAGTCCTGCATAACGGCAAGAACACCATGACCATCAGCGGCCGTCATATTGGCGACAACGCCAATATCATTGTCGATGGACGGCGAATATCCGGCAGTGTGAGTCTGGAAGGTGTCGATAAGATCGTTGTCAATCTTTCAACGTTGCCAGCGGGCGGCATGCATCTGCTGCAGATCCAAAATGCAGGTGGACTCTTCAGCAACGACTTCATCTTTCACGTAACAAAGGATGCCGAGGCGGCCGTGGCATTGCAGCGTGGCATCGATGAATCGCACGGAGATCCCAGAGACACATTGTCACGCGCGATTACAAAAGGTGACCTGGAGCTAGTAAAGACAATTCTGGGCAATCGAGCGCGGAGGATTAACGACAGGCGCCCGCAAGGTGGATCGACTCCGCTGAGTACGGCAGCGCTGCATGGAAAACTCGACATCGCCAGATATTTGATCAAACGCGGCGCGAAAGTTGACGGTACCAACAACGACGGCAACACCCCGCTGCACGTTGCGGCATTCATGTGTCGTTCGGAAATCGTGAAACTGCTGCTGGAGAAAGGTGCCTCGCCCCTCACGAAGAATAAACGCGGCGAAACGGCGGCCGGCGTGGTTTCAGGGGAATGGAGTGAGGAATTGGCCGGTTTCTACACCGGCATCGGCGACGCGGTCAGCTTGAAGGTGGACCTCAAACGGATCGAACGCGAGCGCCCGCAGATCGCCAAGTTGATTCGCGAACAATCTGCGAACCCAAAACAGGACAAAGAGGAAGCGAAGGGAACCGACAACTAGTCGATTCCATGAGACATCCAGCACAAGGGAGAAGGCGCGGCTAATCGCTACAGCGCCTACGGCATGCAGGACGGAGTCTACGCCACGCCGGCCCTTGTCGATGGAACTGTCTCCGTGCGAACGCACTCGACGTTCTTCGCGGTTGGCAAGAAATGAGCGGCAGCCCGCTTGCCCGTTCCCTCGTGTTGTTGAAGACTCCCGCGATCTTCGTGCAAACTCTCGTCGCAAGCGACTTGCAGTCTGACAGTGTCCCTGCACCCTTCGCTGCTGTGCATAATCGTTATAATCCGCAACCTCTAACATGGCGGTTTGCGGGAGCATACTTCATGACTGGGAGGGTTTGTTCGCAATCTGAATCTTCGGGCAGTGAATTCGACGTCTGGGCCGTCAGACAGCCGAGAAAGGAGTGACGGGGACGCTGTTAAAGTCGGCCCTCTTCCTATTTCAATCATTATTCATCTACTCCCAACTCCCATCGTCTGTTTCCATTCGTATTGGCCGATCGCGCCACCGCGTTTCGTGTAGACGTCGCTACACCTAACTGGAGTTCCGATAAATGATGCTCAAGAAAACACTCGTCCTCGTTGGTACCATTCTCGCGGTGGCTCGCGGAGTTGGATTTGCTGACGATTTGTCTTCCGCGCCCGCGGAGCCCGCGCTATTCGGCGAATCGCTCACCGATATCGACGAGCGAATCGGGCGGCTCGATGATGTCACGGTTGTCGATGCAATCAGCGAGACTGCAGAAGAAGCCCCCGCGCCAGCAGAAGCAGTAGTGGAATTGAAAGCGGAAGAAGCTCAACCGGCTTGCGACGTCTGTCAGCCCGCCGGCGCTCCTCCCAAACCCTGGAAGGGGCTCTTCTACGACAACGATTTCAGCTACATATATAAAAACCATACGCCCTTGTTGGGTGAGAATGCAAAAGAGATGCAGGTGGATTGGCTGGGCTGCGACGGATCGGTTTCCGTCGGTGGCGAACTCCGACATCGGCACATGAATGAATACAACCGGCTGCGACCGGGAGGGGCGGTACGCTCCACATACGATCTGTGGCGCTGGCGTAACTACATAGACGTCCGCTACTCGGATTCGCTGCGGGGATACGTCGAAATGCTCGATGCCTCGATTGTCCACGAAGACCTGCCTGCCACCGGGATCGATTTGAACCGTTGGAATATCCAAAACGCATTCGTCGATCTCAAAATTGGCAATCGCAATTGCCAGCCGGTCTATCTGCGTGTTGGGCGTCAGGAATTGCTCTACGGATCGCAGCGTCTGGTTTCTCCGCTCGACTGGGCCAACACGCGGCGTAACTTCGAGGGTATCAAGATTTTCAGTCACGGTGAGAACTGGGACTTCGATGCCTTTTCAACCAATCCGGTTAATACAGCGGCTGGACACGGTCCGTTGGCGAATTTTGACAACGAGCGAGACACCCCCGATGGCAGCCGTTACTTCAGCGGCGTCTACACTGTTTTTCATGGCCAGGAAAACAACATCTACGATGCCTACTGGTTGTGGGACCGCGAGGCCAACACACCCGGAACCGGAGCCGATCGCAGCCGGCACACCACTGGTGGGCGCTGGCAGTACAACCGACCGGTGAAGGATGAGTGTTGCGATGTCGCAAGAATTTGGCACATGGAAGTTGAAGGTGGCTACCAATTCGGCCATGAGGCCGGTCAGAACGTCGAGGCTGGATTCTTGACGGCCGGCGTGGGCCACACTTGGAAAAAGGTGGCCTGGACACCCAGTTTCTGGTTGTTCTACGATTGGGCATCGGGTGATCGTGACCCAAACGACGGCACGAACAATACCTTCGCTCAACTCTTCCCGCTCGGCCATGCCTACCTGGGCTTGATCGACAACGTCACGCGGCAGAATATCAGCGACGTCAATATTCGCCTGGTCACAAAACCATCCAAGAAACTAACGCTGATCGGACAGTTTCACTGGATGGACCTCGCCGAAGATACTGACGTAGTTTACAACATTGCCGCTGCCCCAATCGCAACGGGACCGGGAAAAGAGATCGGTGAAGAATTCGATATGGTTGCGAATTACCAATTCAATCCGAATTTCGGAATGCAAGTTGGATACTTCTTCTACTGGTACGGAAGCGTGATCGAAAACGGTCCGAATGCCCGCGGCGACGCGAGTCAGTTTTACGTTCAGACCACACTCCGTTACTAACGGACTCGAATGGCAAGCGGTCAGCTTCTTGTTTCTTTGGGCTGAAAGCTGGTTGATTGCCATCGTTCATCCGTTGAGCTCACTTTGAATTCGACCCCTGTCGGTGAAAGCCGGCAGGGGTCGTTTTTTGTACCAGCCGACACCTGGAGACATGCTGCTGCTTAACCCGCGCCGAAACTGCCTGTGTTGTCTGAGGGCACAGATGGCAACTAGAAAGTGTGGATAAACCAAGATGTTTGCATGATTTCAGCCCAAAACCCCTTGGACTGTCGATTACCATGGATTCTAGTGCAGTTTGTTGCGTGGAATCTTGAAATCGAGAAGGGGAACCTCATGAAACGCTCTATGCTGACGTCGGCCATTCTGGCCTTGTTCTTCGTTGCTGTAACATCGGTTGCCGATGCGGGTTTGTTCGACCGCCTGTTGCGCGGCCGCTCTCATCATGCGGCGAGCCACCAGGGCCATCAACATCAGCGGGGCGTCAACGACTCGCGGAACATGCGCAGCGACTACCGTGGTGCGGGACGTCAACCAGGTTACCGGGGATTCTACCGGTACAACGCCTTCTTTCCCGGCCACAATTTCACCAGCCCGTACGGCTACGACTACAACTAAACCGGGATACTGGTCCCACGGCCGAAGACCGTTCCAACAACGAACCTTTGAACGGAGTGTGGTGATCGCGCTCGGTCGATGGTCCGTTGAAAATCGGCCAACGAATCCGTCAATTGGGATCAGAAGCAACAGCGACGTTGCCATTGTCTGCTGTCAGGTCGCGAACTCGGGACGTCGGATCCGTCTCCTGCTCGCGGCCTTCTTTTCTTGCCGAATAATCGGCGATCAGTTCGAGCAGTCTTGTTCGGTCAATTGGCTTGGTGGCGTAGTCGTCACAGCCAGCCGCAATGCATTTCTTGCGATCCTGTACCATGGCGTGAGCGGTCAGCGCAATGATTGGACATTGACAGCCGTCTTTGCGAAGTCTCTTTGTGGCGTCATATCCGTCGAGGATCGGCATCTGCATGTCCATCAAAATCACGTCAAACGGCTCGTCTTCAGCCTGCGCAGCTAGTGCGAGGTCAACGGCGATTTGGCCGTTCTCTGCCACGATCACCTCCGCGCCCGCCTTCTTGAGTACGAATGAAATCAGCCGCTGGTTATCGACTGCGTCTTCGGCCAGCAAGACTCGGCGGCCTTGAATTCCCGAGGATTCAGACTCGCGAATTGATTCGGCGAGTGATGGCGTTGGTGAGTTCTGCTCGATTTTCCGAGCGGCTTCGGTGGTTCCCTCAACCATGCCTATTCCATCCAGTGGGCCGGTTGGAATTGTCAGACGAAACGTCGAACCCTCTCCGGGGGTGCTGGTGACGGTGATCTCTCCGCCAAGTATTTCCGCGAACCGCTGGCTGATCGTCAGTCCCAAGCCGGTTCCGCCAAAAGTTCGAGTTGTCGATGTGTCGGCCTGCATGAATGGCTGAAAGAGCTGGGCAAGTTGCTCGTCATCCATGCCGATGCCGGTGTCGATCACTTCGAATTGCAGCGCCGGTTCACCGCCGGTCTTGTCGAGCAAGTGCATCACCAACCGAACTTCGCCACTTTGGGTGAACTTGACCGCATTACCCACGAGGTTGATCAACATCTGTCGCACCCTGGTCGGATCGGAGTGAATGGTTTCCGGTGCCGGTCCCTCGAATCGAGCCTCGAACCGAAGTCCTTTGGCATTCGCTTTGACTTCCATCAGCGAGGCAATTTCGCCCACAATCTGACACGGAGAGCACGGAACCCATTCGGCGGTCATTTTGCCCGCCTCGACCTTCGAGAGGTCGAGAATGTCGTTAATGAGATTCAGCAAATGCTTGCCGTTCCGCTTGATCACGCCAATAGATTCGATGTTCTCCGGCAGCTTGACGTTTTCTTCAATCAGGTCCACATAGCCCAAAATGGCCGTCATGGGAGTGCGGATTTCGTGGCTCATGTTGGCCAGAAAGTCGCTCTTGGCCCGATTGGCGGCAAGCGCGGCCTGTAAGAGTTCCTCTTCCACCTGTTTGCGTGGCGTGATGTCTTCCTTGATCGCCACAAAGTGTGTGATCGTGCCTTCGGAGTTTTTGATCGGCGAGATTGACGATGCCTCCCAATAAAGTTCACCGTTCTTCTTCTTGTTTTGATATTCCCCCCGCCAAGTCTCGCCGAGGAGAATCGTTCTCCACATTCGCTTGTGGTCTTCAGGTGACGTCTTGCCTGAACTCAGAATCCGTGGATTTTGTCCGATGACCTCTTCGGCCGTGTAGCCGGTGATCTCGGTAAACATGGGGTTCACGTACTCGATGGTCCCTTCGACGTCGGTGATGACAACCATAGCGGGACTCTGCTCGACGGCTACGGAAAGCCTGCGAATTTCATACTCTGCTTGCTTCTGCCTGGTGATATCGCGCGCGTAGACATTGACGTAGTCGCAATCGACGAC
>JABISG010000120.1 GCA_018699955.1 Planctomycetaceae bacterium
CTCACCGATCCCCAGGTGATTCGCCAGTCGCTGAAACTTCCGCGCCGGCCCGGTTCCCAGCACCAGCAATCGGGCGTCGTTTTGCTTAGAGGCTTCGAGGGCGTGAAAAATCGAACGCAGACCTTTGCCCTCGAAATCCATCGATGCAAAGAGCAGCAGCGGTACGTCAGGATCGATTCTGAGTTCCGATCGCACATCGGTTCCGTGTACCCGCAAACCGGGATGGAAGACGCCGATATCGACCCCGTTATAGATGGTGCAGATTTTCTCTTCGGGAATTCCGTAGTGCTCGATGACGAGCCGTCGGTCGAGTTGCGACTGTGTGACGACGCGGCGGACGTGGTCGGAGTTGTAAATCGTTCGTTCTAAATCGATCAATGTCCGGTGCCGCGGGTTCAGTCCCTGGAGTGCGCGGTTCAGCGGGTTGCGATAATAGACGTTCAACCAATGCGATTGCAGGCGCTCTGTAACGCGGACGGCATCGAGTCCGAACGAGCGACCTAAGCCGTAGACGAGATCGAACTGCCCTTCGGCGGCCGCCTTTCCACCGTTCTCCGCAAACGATCTGCTACGCGTCCACGACGTTATGCGGTTAACACGGACCGGAATGAAGTCGACTTCATTACGGAGTTCGTCATCGATTTTTTCAACGATTACGGTGACATCATGTCCGGCGGCTTGCAGTCGCCTGGCCAATACCACGCAATAACGCTCCGAGCCGCCATGACGCAGTGAGTAACGTTGCTTGACGAGCGCAATTCGCATTCGATTGTTTCCAATATTCAGCCGCCCCGCTTGCGGGGCATGATTTCAGGCCGCTGATACCGTGTCCGCCGTTTCATTCAGCAAGTTGACAACGGCGCCGTAAACTCGTTCGGCGGACAGTTCGCGCATGCAGCGGTGGTGCTGCAGCGGACAGACTCGCTGTTGGCAGGGTCCACAATCGACTTGATGTTGTAAGTGAAGGGCACGTGAGTAGTGAGTCTCACTCCACTCGATGTGCGTCGAACCAAACAGCGTGACGACTGGGACATTAAACGGCGGTGCGAAATGACGCGGGCCGGAATCGGTTGTCACCAGCAATTCGCAATGTTTAACCGCCGCCTTCGTCAGCCCGATGCCCGGTTCGACGTCGGCCATCGAAAGCACGTGTGGGTGTTTCGCTTGCCGAACAATCTCGCGGGCTTCGTCGCGTTCGGCGGGACCACACAACACGAGTACTGTTTTATTCAATTCACCGGCAATGCGGGCGGCCAACTCGCCGAACGAAGCGGTCGGCCAGTGTTTGGCCGCGCCGAATGCTCCGCCGGGATTCAAACAGATGAAGCCCGCTTGTTGCAGTTGCGAATCGTGACCGCTCCAGAATTCTTCGAGTCGTTGTTCATCTTCTGGTTGCGTCGCCAGCTCCATTTGCTGCGACAGCTGCTGGCAGCCGAGATGCTCTGCCAGTCTGAGATATTCGTCGAGAGCAGGGTGAGGTGTCTTCTTCGATCGCGGGACCAGCGTGTCGGTCAGCATCCAACCCCGGCCGTTGCGTGCAAATCCAACTCGCTTTTTTGCCCCCGACAACCAGGCGTTCCAGCCGCTTCGCAGAGAATTTGGCAATAGCAAGGCGATGTCGAATCGCTCACTTCGCAGCCGTCGCACAAATTGCCAGCCCCGCAATTCGCGGTCGTTTCCACGCGGATCGTGCAGCAGGACGCGGTCGATCAAATCGAGACCGACCAGTACATCGGCCAAATAGGGGCGCACGACGGCGACAATTTCCGCCGTCGGGTATTCGAGGCGAACTGCGCGCAGCGCCGGAGTTGCCATCACGGCATCACCGATCCAGTTCGGCAGAAACAAGGCGATCTTCATCCGGCCTTGCGCCTCGTCTCGTTTGGTGAGCCGATTGCGAAAGTGGCTTCGCCTTGTTCACTGCGTAACCGATGGACGATGTCGGTCGTCGACACGCCGGGAGTTACCCCCAGGACTCTTGCTTCACCGCCGTAAGCTTGCACCACTTCGCGACCGACGATTTCATCGTCTGCATAAGTCCCGCCCTTGACCAGCACGTCTGGTTGCAAGGTTTCGAGCAGGGCATGTGGTGTCGATTCGTCGAAGACGACGACATAGTCGATCGACTCCAAGGCGGCGAGCATTGTCGTTCGCTGACTTTCATCGAACAACGGGCGGTCCGGCCCTTTGCCCAAACTGCGAATACTGTCGTCACTGTTAATGGCTACGATCAGGCAGTCTCCTTCACGCGACGCCTGTTCCAGATAGGAAACATGGCCGACGTGAAGCAGATCGAAACAGCCGTTGGTTAGTACAACCCGCTGTCCCAACCGCTTGCGGGCTGCAATGTGGCGGGCCAGCTCATCGCGATTGCAAATCTTGGCCTTGGTGCCACGCGAGGTTGTCATCAGGTCGGCGAGAATCTCGTCGCGGCCGATGGTGACAACGCCAATCTGTTCGACTTCCAAACCGCCGGCGACATTCGCCAGGCGGGCAACGTCCTCTGGCGAAATTCCGGCTGCCGTTCCGACGCCAATCGTTGCCAGCACCATATCGCCGGCACCGGTTATGTCGTAGACCTCGCGGCGTCGAGTGGGAAACATCTCTGCATCCCCCTGTGGTTTCACGAGTGCGATGCCGTCACTGTCGAGTGTCACAAAGGCGTGCTGAAGATCCAACTGTCGGCAAAGAACACGGCCGGCATCAAATGCATCGTCCGACGTTTCAATCGCACGGCGTGTCGCGCGGCTTGTTTCCAGTCGGTTCGGTGTGATGGCGGTCGCACCGCGGTAGGCGGAATAATCTCCCGTAGCAGCCGGATCGACGACGACGGGGATTTCGGCCTCGCGTGCGGCAGCAATCAATTGCGAGAGCACTTCGGGTGTGCAGACTCCTTTCGCATAATCGGAAACGAGTATCGCCTGGAAGTCTCCCAGTTGAGGAAGAAGGGAGTCGAAAAGTCGTGAACTGACCCGCTCGTCAATCGGCGTTCGGACCTCGCAATCGACGCGAAGCATCTGGTGCGGGTGCCGATGTTGCGCGCGGCCGATGAACCGTTCTTTGACGGTCGTTGGGCGTGAATCATCGACGATCAACCCGGCGCAATCGACACCGGCCGCGGTCAGGTGTTCCCGCACGGTCTCGCCGCCGACATCATCGCCGACAACTCCCGCCATCGTGACATCGACATTTAATCCTCGCAGCATGTTGGCGACGTTCGCCGCACCACCGAGTCGCGCTTCACGGCGTTCTTCGCGCAGCAGGACAACTGGAGCCTCCTGGCTGATCCGATCCGCATCGCCCCAGACGTAACGGTCGAGAATCACATCGCCGAGTACCAGGATTCTCGGCCGACCAAGTTGTTGCACGACATCAATCAGATGATAGGTCATACCGAACACGCCATCCTTTGCGTTGTCACCACAATTCCACGTGGCGTTTGTATAAATTTCGGACCATCGCGGTCCGACTCTCTTGCAGAATATATCGCCGATATGGACGCGCGTTCCCTGCGGTCCGGAGTTCGGCGTGGCAATCATGCCGATGAACGCAAAATGAGTCAATGCCGATCTTTGCGACGGCGAATGCACGTGGAATTGCACGGTTGAAAATCTCCCAGCTTGGGGTGATCGGGGATCGCGCAATGCGTTTCCGGCAAGAAATCCGCAATTTCTGCTCACGCCCTACCATCGGCATAACCGATACAGTTTGACAATGGCTGGTATTCGGTCGGCCGATGCGCACGTCGTATCGTAATCGGACATCGGCAAGAGAAGTTACAGCCCACAGATCGGGTTCACATTGATGTGAAACCGCGACACGGGGCGAATTCAGATGCGTGAGTCGGGTCAACCGACGTTAATTCTTGTACGAAGGAGAGCGGCATGCGTTTCGGCAAATGGTTCCTGTCAGCGTGCGGAATCCTGGGACTGATTCTGAGTGTCGGCGTGGCGCAAGAATTCCCGTTCGGAGAAAACGGTACCTCAACCGCTAAGCCGGGGGCCGTGCAATCGGATGGTTCCGTGCCGAGCCGGTTCTACTCCCGTCGCGGAGTCGATCAACCGGTCGATGACGTTGTGGGGAGGGCAAACCAACAAGGGGCGGTCACGGCAACCGAAAGGCAAACGCTTCCAGAGGCGAAGCCGGTCGCCACGCCTTCACGGTACACGCGAAGTCCTCGCTTTCCGTTTGAAGGCCGAAAACCGGTCTCTGGAAATAAGGTTGGGGAGCGAAAACAAAAACAGAGTTATCTCGACAAGTTGTTCCGCGGTGCCATGCCATCGTCAGTTCGTAAATCGCCGACGTCGGCCACTCCCGATATTCCAAATCTGGATAAGCAACCGCATCCCCTCAGCCGGACGGCATCTGCACTGGGCCAGGATGATGGGCGACGCGTCCCGCTGCCGAGTGGATCACCAATCGCCGAACCAATGGCAGATGACAGTCTGAGAGATTCCGCCAACAAATTGCGATTTGCAGACTTTGAAAGCGCCACCGACGAACCCGCAGAGGGGCGAATCATTCAAGCCGGCGCGACGATTGAAAACATCAGTCCGTTTTCTGCACCGGGTGAAGAGGTCGATGAACCCAGTCCCCCGGAATTCAATCGTCTGCCGCTGCCCGGACCGGACGCGGAAGACACGAAGCCGGTAGTTACACTTCCCCGCAAAACGACCGTCAGTCTGCCGCCACGACCAGCTACTGTAAGAGTTGCCTCATCGACGAGCGGTCCCAAGACTGCGAAGATCACGATTCATTGGGTCAAGAAAAGCGACATCAACGTGGGCCAGGAATGCCAGTGTCAGTTGCTGCTGACAAACTCAGGAGCAGTGGCTGCAAAGAATGTTCTGGTCGATGCGTATTTCCCCACATCCGTTCGCCTGGTCAAGACAGAGCCGGCACCGGCCACCGCAACCGATCATTTGACGTGGAAGTTTGCCGAACTGACACCGGGGCAGAAGCAGGTTATTGACATTCGCATGGTTCCCAGCGAACGCGGGGAACTGGATACGTCAGCTTTTGTGACGTTTACGTCGGCCGCCAACGGTGTGTTTAACGTGAGCGAACCACTGCTGATGGTGAATGTCGATGGGCCGAAGGAAGTTCTCGTCGGCGATCCGGCATCGCAGGTGATCAAGGTGTCGAATCCGGGTACCGGTGTTGCCACGAATGTGAAACTCGAAGCGATTATTCCTGCCGGACTGGAGCACTTACGAGGTGAGCGACTGGCAATGGAGATCGGTTCGCTAAACCCCGGAGAAACACGAACTGTCCGCATCGCCCTCGCATCGGTTGGCGGCGGCGAGCAGGAGCTAAACGTTCAAGTCGTCGCCGACGGTGGCTTGCGGAAGACGGAGACCAAGAAAATCGACGTCATCGCTTCGAGTCTTACGGCGAAGCTCAGCGGTCCTGCCACTCGGTTTGTCGGTCGTACCTCGCAGTATACGGTGACCGTCACCAACGAAAGCGACGTAGCATCGAATAACGTTCGTGCCGTTTACAAAACTCCCGAGGGTTTCAAGTTCCAGCGGGCCGACAACGGCGGACGCCGCGATCAATCTCGTCGCACAGTGAGTTGGTTCATTGGAAGTCTGGAACCGGGCGAATCGGTCAAGCGGTCTGTCCATCTGACAGCCGACAGCACCGGTGACTTCACTCACAGTGCGGCTGTGACTTCGGAGCATGGCGCATCGGCTTCAGCCGAATTGGTGACGACGATTGATGCGACGGCCAATCTCGCATTGAAAATTGTGGAACGAGCTGATCCCGTCAAGGTGGGGACTGAAACGGCATTTGAAGTCCGCGTGCGAAACGACGGTGGAAAGCCGGCAATGAACGTCAGCCTGTCGATCGAATTGCCGGCCGGCGTCAAATATCAAAGTGCTCGTGGTCCTTCGGAGCTGCTGGCCCAAAACGGATTGCTATTGTTCAAATCCATTGGGCGACTCGATCCAGGCAAGACGGCCATCTACCGTGTCTACGTGCAGGGATCAGCCGTCGGCAACCATCGCCTGCGTGCTCGGGTCGCCAGTGACTCGGTCGGCGAGCCGATCATTGTGGAAGAGCTGACGAAATTCGAGGCCGAATGACGGTTGCAGCGTCCGCCGCCACAACAGTGGTGGCGGGATGTAGCCGTCGAACGCGATTGCCATAGACAAGAAAAAGCATTACGGCCGGCACCCTGGTTTGGGGTGCCGGCCTTTTTTTGTTCGGCGGTGAGTCGAGCGCCCGGTCGAGGAGTTTTGACTCCTGCGATTGAAGGCCGCGGGCTGTTCTTCGCCACCAATATGGCCAACAGAGTTTACTGTGCCGCGATCTTCCCGGAAGAGTGTTCCGGTGGAAGATCCCGCTTGCGGGTCACAGCTTGTCGTCCGTAATTGGCGTGTGATGCCCTCCGGTGCATCGCACATCGGGAATGGCTAAGTCGGGGAACGCGCGGAGTTTCCGGCACACTTGCGTCGCAATTCGGGCGTAGGATCTGCCGGGCGTTCGAGGCGGGATGTCATCGGTTTCACACAGGATCGTCTGTGTTAATTCACGTTTGACAGGAAGCTGTTTCGGCCGCGACGTTTTCAGTCGCCAGTAGCGGTGGCAAGAAACTTGCCGAAAAGTCGGGTTCTTCAATTTCACTGATTGATCTTGGTTATCCTCGGTGTTATTTATGGAGATAGCCTATTTTGTCAGGGCATCCCAATGGACGCAGTTGCCCTAACCGGCCTGCGGGGTTTGGTCGTTTAAGAGTCTTTCGAATCCAGACAACGACGAGTGGAGAGGAGGCTTCCGGGCTACAGCGAGACAACACACCGAAGAATTGCCCTACGTTTGCGACGAAGGCGTTTTTTCATCCTTCGTCAACGAGCAACCTTTTCAAGTTTCCGAGAATCGGAAGGAGAATTGAACATGCAACGAAGAATTGTGCTTCCCATCCTGTCCGCAGTCGCATTGACTGTCGGAGCATTTCAGGCCAACGCATTTGGTCATGGAGACGCCTGTTGCGCTCCGGCTCCGTGTGCGACACAAACTGTTGAACGCACTGTCTATGTGCCGACGTATGTGACCGAGACACGTAAGGTACAGTGCACCGAGTACCGTAACGAACAGCGTGAGCGAACCGTTACCTACTACGAACGAGTGGCCGAGAAGAAGCAATGCACCCAGGAATACACGGTGATGGTTCCCGAGACGCGGACCCGAACGCAGACGTACGTCGTTTGCAAGCCGGTTTGGCGTGAAGAAGAACGCAAATACACCGTGATGGTTCCGCACTGTGAAACCCGCACCGCAACGCGCACAGTGTGCAAGCCGGTTTGGAAAGAAATGACTCGCGAGTACACCGTGATGGTTCCTCACTGTGAAACCCGCACGGCAACACGCACGGTTTGCAAGCCGGTTTGGAAAGAAGAAAAACGCGAGTACACAGTGATGGTTCCTCACACGGAAACCCGCACGGCCACTCGCACGGTTTGCAAGCCGGTTTGGAAGGAAATGACTCGCGAGTACACCGTGATGGTTCCTCACGTTGAGACCCGTCAGACAACTCGCACCGTTTGCAAAATGGTTCCAGTGACAAAGACCTATACGGTCTGTGAAGACCAAGGCCACTGGGAAACCCGAATGACCCAAAGCAACGATTGCTGCCCGCCAGTTTGCTGCCGCGTGTGGGTTCCGAAAATCGTCAACAAGGAAGTTGAGTACACCTGCTACGAGCAGCAGTCTGAGGAAGTTCCCTGCGAGTATCAGGTCACCGTCTGCAAGCCCGAAACTCGTACCTGCAACTACAAGGTCTGTGAATACGTCAAAGAAGAGCAGCCCTACGAGTACCAGGTGACGGTCTGCAAACCCGAAACTCGCAGTTGCATGGTGAAGGTTTGCGAGATGGTCAAAGAAGAGCAGGAGTACGAATACCAGGTCCAGGTTTGCAAGCCCGAAACGCGCACCTGCACGGTGAAGGTTTGCGAGACGGTCAAAGAAGAGCAGGAGTACGAATACCAGGTCCAGGTTTGCAAACCCGAAACGCGCACTTGCACGGTGAAGGTTTGTGAAATGGTCAAAGAAGAGAAATCCTGCGAAGTTCAGTACACGGTGTGTGTGCCGCAAAAACGAACCCGAACCTACGAAGTCTGCACCTACAAGTGCGTGGCCTACCCCCGATCTTTGTACCACCCTCAGTGAGAGAATCGGGGTTCAGGTAACACGTTCTGTTCAACAGGGCGCAGCGTAGCGAAGTCCTGTTGAACAGAACGGGCCGCATATGCGGCGGGGGTCTCGTAGTCCAA
>JABISG010000083.1 GCA_018699955.1 Planctomycetaceae bacterium
CAAGCCGAACAGGCGGCCTCTTCCAACAAATAACTGATCGACGGGTGCCACTGGCGTGTCGCCTGTGTCTACCGCATCGCACTGGCGACACGCCAGTGGCACACGACCCATCGATCAAGAACTCGTACGTTTCAGCGAGCGGGGCGTTGCCCCGCCGCTAAACGGGCCGCATTCTGTTCATTCCTACTTCTGGAAGAAGTCGGTTGGGCCTCGCACCGTGTAGTACGGGTACTGAACCACGGCTGCGGGCTGGTTGGCTGGCGGGTAGACTAGATTGCGTGGCTGCTCGTAGCTGAACCAGTTGTAGTGTGTGGGGTGGTGTCCAAGTCCGGCGCCACCGTGGTGGTTCCCGTGGTTGAGCACATGCTGATACGGCTGCTGCCCGTGGCTACACTGACCGGTTCCACACATCGGGCAGGAGTGTTCTGCGCCCCCGCCGTTGTTGAAAAGTCCAACATTGCGAATGGGCTGGCCGGCAGGAGCGGACAACTCGGCCGGATTCTGGCCGCGAACGAGTCCCGGACCTTGCGTACACCCGATGGCCAGCGGCAACGACGCCACGGCGATGATTCCCCAGACGAATTTCGCGTTCATCGAACTTCTGTCCTTCCTCGATTCAAATTGGCCGCATGCCCCAATTGGCAGATGTGTGTCTGACGATTCGAGCCGGTACTGTCTCTCTCGGCGGCTCGCGTCGGCTGTGTGGTCTATTCACATGAAATCGCCGCCTTCCGGCAGCCATCGATTGACCCACTGGGTTTCTTATCGGCAATTGGGGCGTCCAAACACGAATGATCCCTGCGGTTACCGCGACCGGTACCACAAGGAGAACCCATCGAGCTTGCAGAATCGCTACAATCGTTATAAATTACCAGCGCCAACCCAGAGGTCAGCGGTCAGAAATCAGTTGAATTTGCAACTTTTCTGACCCCTGCCCTCTGATTCTTGTACTCTGGAGATACCTGGCTGCAGCCAAGGGAGTGTGCTGAGTGTTTGTCGCCGCCTCGACTCGTTGTTTTTCGGACAGGCCTTTCGATGAGGCGTGTCAACAACTTACTGATTTGGAATATGACCGGGTTGAGTTGTGGCTGAGTGAGGGCAGTGGGCATTTGCAGCCAGCTGAAACGGCTCAAGACCCGGAACGATTTGCCGCCCGTTTCCGCGAATTAACGCGGATGACGCCAATTGCGATCAACATTGACGGCGATTTTGAGCTTTCGACGCTCATTGGGCTGTCGAAGGTCGCAAAACTGCTGCGGATAACGCAAATCACGATTCCTGCATCGCCGGTCGGCACTCCGTTTAACACGGAAATTGATCGGCTGCGAGAGTTCCTTTCCATTGCCAACCAGGACGGTGTTCGGTTATCGCTGAAGACTGAGACCGGCCGGCTGACCGAAGACCCCCACACCGCGGTCGAACTGTGCCAGTCGGTGAACGGTTTGGGTCTGACTCTCGATCCGAGCTACTATATTTGCGGTCCGAGTCGAGGCAAATCGTACGATCAAGTCTATCCGTACGTTTACCATACGCAGCTTCGCGACACCACGTCCGAACAATTGCAGGTGCAGGTGGGATTGGGCGAAGTGGAGTACAATCGCCTCATCAATCAGCTGCGCCGTGAAGACTACAATCTGGCGCTCTCGGTCGAGATGATTCCGGAACACTCGCGCGACACGGACCGCGCCTTGGAGATGCGGAAAATGCGAATGCTACTCGATTCGCTGCTGTAGAGCAGATTCCGCAGCGTCAATTTCGCCGTCGGGTGGCCGGGGCTGCAGTCTTTACGAAGCCCCGGTTTTCATTGAGAACACCAACAAATCCGGGGCTTCCCTTCGGTCCAACCCCGGCCACCCCACGTAAAATTGGTTTTACGTGAAATCGGTCGGATTGCCGAACAAACCGCCGCCCGCTTTCTCGGGACCCGTGCCACCCTTGAGTGGACCTTTCCGCGTGCTCACTATCGGCGGGAGGTCCTCGACGTCATCGTCCGGCTTGCCGCGCAGGTCGGCCGGTTTTTCTTTGAGTTGCTTCAGCGAGAGCCCGATGCGACGACGACTTGAATCGACGTCGAGGACCTTCACTTCAATCTGTTGATCAATGCTCAACACGTCGGTCACTTTATTGACGCGAGAGTAATCGAGTTCGCTGATGTGAATCAGCCCCTCGATGCCCGGCTCCAGTTCCACAAAGGCACCGAAATCCATTGCGCGGGTGACGCGTCCGGTGACCGTTGATCCGATCGAGTAATTGGTGGATGCCAACGTCCAGGGATCGGCTTTCAATTGCTTCATGCCCAAGCTGATGCGTTTCTTTTCACGCTCCAGTTTGACGACCTGGACCTGAACTTCCTGGCCTTCGCTGAGTACGTCGGATGGATGATTCAGTCGCGTCCAACTGATCTCGCCGATGTGCAGGAATCCATCGACACCGCCGATATCGATAAACGCCCCGTAGGACTTGAGCGTTTTGACTTTTCCGTCAAACGTCTGCCCTTCCGCCAGCGTTTTCCACAACTCTTTTTCTGCCTCCTTGCGCGCGATATCGAGAAAGGCACGACGGCTGACAACGAGATTGCGTTTCTTGGGGTTGGCTTCGGTGATGACGGCAGTGAGTTTTTGGCCGATGTAGACGTCCATGTCGCCCACGTAGTTCAAGTCGATCTGACTTGCCGGCATGAAGCCTCGCAGGCTGCTGACCGTGACCTCCAAGCCACCCTTATTGGTCTTGGTGACCATGCAATCGACCACTTGCCCTTTGGCGACCGCATCCCAATTCCCGCCAATGCTGCGCCGGCCTTGTGGCAGGCTGAGAATGACCAAACCTTCCGCTTCATCGATCCGTTCGATGACCAGGTCAAAATCATCGCCGACGGCGGGCGGTTTGTTTGTCAGAAATTGTCGTGCGGAAACAACGCCTGGAGCACGTCCCGGAATATCGAAGAAGACGTTGTCTCCATGCAACGATTGCACTTTCCCTTTTATTCGCGTTCCCGGTCCCGGCTCTTCGCCTGCTTCTTCCGAGTCGTCGTCCGCTTGTTGTGCCTCGATTTCAGCGGCTGCTGCTGCGGCGGTTGTCTCATCCGCCGAGACCGCTGCGTCGATTTCTGCTTCAAGGTTGGCATCCAGCTCCACATCGCGTGAGGGGGGAAGTTCAACCGGCGCGGGAGCCGGTGCCGCTGCTTCCGGCTCGGCTTCAGCTTCCGGCTCGGAAACCGCTTCTGTTGGCGAGTCTGGAGTTGCGACGATCGGCCCATCCGCTGGCACAGCGGGCGTCGATGCTGCGGAACTCATCGAAGGCACTGCCTTCGCTGTTGCCGCATTCACCGTGGGATTGAGCCGCCGACGCGGCGCTTCGACCGGTTTCGGCGGAGTCGGATCGCTTGCGCTTGCTTCGGGAGTCTCGGTTGGTGCCGACGCAGCGACGGCTTTCGTTGCCGCCGGTTCGCTTTCAGCGACCGCCGGTGTGGCTTCACTGTCCGGCGAGGGTTGCGGCTCTTGCGAAGTAGCCTCTACGGGCGGAGTCTCACCGGCAACTTCGGGCGGCGAAACCGGAGTCGGCGACTCCGTCGCGCCTTGAGAGGTTTCGTCGCTAGTTTCAACACTGTCCGACAGCGGGGTATCCGAACTCATCGCCAACCTATCCTGATCAACTCAACATGAATGCGAAACGATAACTTTCGTACCATACTCCAACAGCGCAGAAAACTCCACCATGCGGATTTCTGCAGCATCAAACCGCAGTGTTCAGAGCTTCTAAGTGACTGAAAACTTGCGGCAGTTGTCAATCGGCCTCCGCATTTTCGACTGCCGCTTTGACGCAACGGAAACCAACGGCGTCGCTGCGAACATGATCGGGAACTGCCCATCGCACGCTGCTGCGCAACTGTTCGTAACGGTCACGCCATGAGCCGCCGCGAACGATGCGCTGGACATATTGTTTTTTGACATCCCAGCCGGTGCCGTCAAGCGGGGCGTTCTTGTAGTCGCCGTGCCAGGCGTCGGCCGTGTATTCCCACAGGTATCCGTGCATGTCGTACAGCCCCCACGCATTGGGCTTCAGCGCTCCCACCGGCGGATCGTTTCCGGCCGCGTTGCCGGTGTGCCAGCCGTATGGGGCCAGCAGCGACGCCTTGTTTCTTGTGTCACCTTTGGTCGTTGCGGTATCGCCAAAACTGTATGTGGTTGTCGAACCGGCGCGGCAACAGTACTCCCACTCGGATTCGGTGGGCAGGCGGATTTCTTCATTTGCCGTAATCGAACCGGCATCACGCATCAGTTTTGTTGCCGTTGCACAAAAACGGACGGCATCCTGCCAACTCACCATTTCGACAGAGTTCCGCGGGCCGCCCCAGACGCTTGGGTTTTCTCCCATCACTGCTTCATAAAGCTCCTGCGTCACTTCATATTTTGCAACCGAAAATCCACCACCGAACGTCACCGTCCGCACCGGCTGTTCCGATTTCGACCACTTGGCCGATCCCATCTGGAAGGACTTGGGAAACTTAGCTTTTCCCGGTGTGATGGATATGAACTCCGAATCGAACTGTTTGAGCAATTTGCTGCGAGACGGTTTGGGCACCGGCTTGTCCTTTTCCTGCCCGTACGCAGTCGTCAGACAGAACGGCAACGCGACCGCAAGAATTGTTGTGAAACGGAAAAGCGAACTTGGCTTGAGGCTTGGCATGATTTCGGTCGCGCATTGTGTTGACTAAAGGCGTTGACTGCTCATTGGAAATGGAAACGTTCGGAATTCGCCGTAATCCAGTAGCGATCTGAACTTGTTGCCGACAGTCGTGATCTAATTATCTTACGAGATTTGTGTTCCGCTGCAACAACGCCAGACAATCGGCGGGTTCGGGAGATGATTTGTCATTGCAGATTCGGCGCAGCCGAAAAACCCAAACCGACAACTTGTTGTCGAAGGAAGATCCCACGGGGCGCAGCCCGTGGGCTTGGGGACGCGGATTTTGCCACGTGCTGCGGCGGCGACTTGACACGATACAGCGCTCCGCGAGAATACGGGTCATCGACAAAAGGCGCTGCCACCAGGCAGCTGATTGACTGTTTTTTGCGAGTAATGACATGACCGACGGAAACACGGAGTTTGTTCGCAGCGGCGAGATGCTCTCGCGCGGGCGCAGCCGCTTGCTGATAATCGATGTGCAGGACAAACTGTTGCCGCACATTCCGGTCGCCGAGCCACTCATCGAGAATTGTGGCAAGTTGATGAAAGCCGCGGCGGTTCTTAACGTATCGATCTATGGAACGGAACAATATCCGCAGGGACTGGGCGAGACGACGGCCGCATTGAAGGGCTTGCACGACGATTGGCTGGAGAAACTGCGATTCAGTTCGGCTGAAGTTTTGAATTGGGGATTTGCCGCCGAAGCGACAGACGACCGCGATCAGATTGTTGTCGCCGGCATCGAAGCACACGTCTGCGTGCAGCAAACGGTGCTCGATTTGATTGCGCACGGCTTCCGCGTTTTCGTTCCGGCCGACGCCATCGCCAGTCGCAATAAGGCGGACTGGAAGTTCGCCGTCCGGCGGATGTCCGACAGCGGGGCAGTGGTCACCACGACAGAATCGGTGTTGTTCGAGTGGTGCGAGACCGCCGCGGCAGTCGAGTTCAAGGAAATCAGCCGACTGGTCACTGGTCGTTAATTTCACCCGCCGCTACTTCCCAGCGTAGTCTTTGAGAAACTTGCGGAACTCGGCCGTCTTGACCTGCGCCGCCTTGTCAAAGCGAATCTTGACCACTTCTTTGCCGTTCTTGTCACTTGAAATTTCGCGGTCACTGCCGAAGCCGGCAATGCGCCCGAGGGCATAGCGGCCCGATTCGGCATACAGTGACAGATCGACGCCGCCGCGACGCTTGGTGTGTACGGCTGCGAGTGTCGGGCTTTGCGCGTTGTTCAGGCGGAAGTAGACGACCTGCTTGTTGCCGTAATCGGTGTCGGCGTTGGGCAGTGCCGATTCGAGTGTGTCGAACAGCTTCTCCAGCAGTTCCGCATCCCACGGCACGCGTTTGTTGCTGGGAAAACCTTTCCGCGAAACATGCCACTTCCGGCCGAGCATTTTCCACGGCGTCAGGTCGGCGGGATTCAATTTCGCCTTACGGGTTTGGCCCAGATACGAATCGCACGCTTCTTGCAGAAACTCAGCAAACGCGGGCGTGTCGATCTCCTTCAGCCAATGGACCGTAATGCTGACTTCCTGCCATGGACCTTTCAGGTTCTTGGCTTTGACACGCGCACCGCGTCCATAAACGGGTAACTCGTCGAGATCGTCCAGCGGTTTCAAATCGAACCGCTGCCGCAGTTCCTCCTGCCGGAACGTGTTGCGGCGGACGCGAAACTTGAGCGTCAGCAACCATTCATCGCCGGTTAAGGCGTGTAGAAACCATGTGGAACCGGCCGCACCGCCGCGACCGGTCTTGGCGGCGACTTCGACGACGCTGCGTTCGCTCCAATTGACCGCGCCCAAATCATCGACGTTTTCCAACTGGTCGATGACAAGCTCCAACGCCGTTCCCTCCCAATTGCAGGCGCTGCCGTTGTGCGCGACGCGGTCGATGGTGTGCCAACGGCGACCATCGGCCTGCCACGGCATCTTCGCACCGCGACCCACCTGCCTTAGATCGATGTCGTCCTTGCGTTTCCGGCCCGCCTCGTTGGCATCGAAGAGTTCGCGTTCTTTGCGGCCGCTTGATGTGAGAACGGGGGCCAGCATTTCGCCGGTGTGTGAACGTAACAGCCCGGCGAGCGGGGGGTGTAAATCCCCTGGTCCGTTCGTCGTTTCCTCACCCGTCTCAACCGTCGATTTCTTGGCGCATTTACGCCTACCAGGAGGATTACTCCCCCCGCTCGCCTGTTTCCATTGTTGGGCGTGGGTGACGATCTGCTCGGGGGTGCCGGCGGCGACGATTGAGCCGCCTTCGTCGCCCGCTTCCGGGCCGAGATCGATGATCCAGTCGGCCGTCTTGATGACATCAAGATTGTGTTCGATTACGACGACCGTGCTGCCGAGTTCCACCAAACTGTTAAGGACCTTCAGCAGTTTGTCGATGTCTTCGAAGTGCAGTCCGGTGGTCGGTTCATCGAGAAGATACAGCGTGCGACCCGTGTTGGGCCGGGCGAGTTCGGCCGCCAGTTTGACCCGCTGCGCCTCGCCGCCCGAAAGGGTCGGAGCGGATTGTCCCAGCGTAAGATAATCCAAGCCGATGGCACACAGTGTTGCCAGGTATCGGCGAATCTTGGGAATGTTCTCGAAGAGCTTGTGGGCCTCGCCGATCGACATCTCTAACACGTCGGCAATCGATTTGCCGCGGTAACGAACCGTCAGTGTCTCGGTGTTGTACCGTTTTCCCCGGCAGGTTTCGCATTCGACCCAGACGTCGGGCAGAAAGTGCATTTCGATGCAGCGTTGACCGTTGCCTTCACAATCGTCGCAACGCCCGCCCGACCGATTGAAGCTGAACCGCACGGGCCGATAACCGCGAACTTTTGCCTCCGGTAGCCGCGTGAACAGATCGCGAATGTGATCGAAGACGCCGGTGTATGTTGCGGGGTTCGACGCGGGCGTGCTGCCCAACGGTTGTTGATCGACGACGATGACCTTATTGATCTTCTCGATGCCGCGCAGTTCCACGAATGGGCCGGGCGTTTCGTTGGCACGGTGCAGCCGTTTGGCGATGACGCGGGCCAGCGTGTCTTCGATGAGCGAACTTTTTCCCGAACCGGAGACGCCGGTGATGCAGGTGAATGTCCCCAGCGGAATTCTCAGATCGACATCACGGAGGTTGTTTTGGCGGGCGCCGAGGAGTTCGAGCCATCCGCCGCCGGGGGGTGTCCCGCCGGCCGATTCCAGGCGGCGGGTGGTGGGGACGGGGATTTCTCGTTTGTCGGCGAGGTATTGCCCGGTGAGGGATTGCTTCTTCTTTTGTAATTGCTTGGGCGTACCTTTGCCGACGACGGTGCCGCCGAACCGTCCGGCACCGGGACCGAAGTCGAACAACCGGTCGGCCGCATTGAGCACTTCGCGGTCGTGTTCGACCAACACCAGCGTGTTACCTAAATCTCGGAGCTTCGTGAGCGCCGCCAGCAGCCGCCCGTTGTCGCGGGGATGCAGTCCGATGGTCGGTTCGTCCAATACATACAGCACGCCGGTCAGTGCGCGACCGATTTGCCCGGCCAATCGAATCCGTTGGCTCTCGCCACCCGAAAGACTCGGCAGCGTCCGTGACAGCGACAGATAGTGTAAGCCAACATCGACCAGAAACGACAAGCGGCTGGTGGCTTCATCGAGCAGATCGCCGGCCACTTTACGGTCGTCGCCTTTCAACCGTATCGATTTGAGGAACACCAACGCATCATCGAGCGGGAGATCACAAACCTGCGCCAGCGTCTTGCCGCGAAAACGGACCGCGCCCGCGTCATCACGCAGCCGACTACCGTCGCAGGTCGAACAGGCCGTCTCGCCGACGAGCTCATGCAACTGTCGACGATGCACGTACGACACCCGCGATGCCTCGTCGATAGCCGGGTACAGACCCTTGTATTGAAAGCGAAACGGCGAGCCGGGCGTGTCAACGCCCGGGTGCGTACGCTTGCTCGGTGCCTTGGGTTGGTCCGAAGAACCGGGGGGATTACTCCCCCCGCTCACCTTCATGTTGATCCAACGCTCGCCCGTGCCGTAGAGAACCATGCGGCGGTGGACCGAGTCGAGTTGATTGAACGGGACGTCGAGCGGAATGCCGAACTGGCCGGCCATGCTGTGCAGCATTCGGCTGAATAACGGGCTGTCGGCAATCTTGGGCCAGGCCGCGACGGCGTCGTCTAATAGAGTGGCCCGCTCGTGGGAAATCAGAGACGAAAGATTTGTGCCATACTCAATTCCCAGTCCTTCGCACGACTCGCACCAGCCGAGCGGACTGTTGAACGAAAAGTGGTTGGGAGTCAGTTCCTCAAAGCTGCGGTGACACTCCCGGCAGGCGAAGTGCAGGCTGAAGGGGTCGACTTGCCATTCGTCTTCCGGCCGCGAATCATCGCAATGCGCGACAAACATCACACCGTGTCCCAGCGTGAGTGCCGCTTCGACCGAATCGGCAATTCGCGATCGCGACCGGCGATTGACGGTGATGCGGTCGATCACCACTTCGACGCTGTGCTTGCGGCGGCGGTCCATTTGCGGCACGTCTTCCAGCCGACAAATGATGCCATTGACTCGCACACGCAGAAAGCCGTCGGCTTTCAGCCGTTCCCACAACCGTTCGTATTTCTGGCCGACTTCCACTTCCTGCGGCGCGAGCAGCACGAGTTTCGTTCCGGCAGGCAGCGCGAGAATCTTGTCGATCACCTGGTCGGTCGTCTGCGTTTCAATCGGGATGTGACAGTCGGGGCAATACCGCTGGCCAAGTCGGGCGAAGAGAATCCGCAGGTAGTCGTAGATTTCGGTGACGGTGCCGACCGTGGAGCGGGGCGTGGTGTTGGTGGTTTTCTGCTCGATGGCGATTGCCGGCGAGAGGCCGTGAATGTGTTCGACGCGCGGCTTGGGCATTTGGCCGAGAAACTGTCGCGCATAGGCCGACAGCGATTCGACGTATCGCCGTTGTCCCTCGGCGTACAGTGTGTCCATTGCCAGCGAACTTTTTCCGCTGCCACTGGGGCCGCAGAAGACACTCATTTTGTCGCGAGGAATCTTGACGTCAATTTGCTGCAGGTTGTGTTGTGCGGCACCACGAACGACGATGTCGCGCGTGCCAGTTTGGCGAGCAGGGGGTGTAAACCCCCTGGTTTTGTCCCCGTTTGTACGTCTGTGGTATTTCGGCGCACCAGGGGGTTCACACCCCCCGCTCGCCTCAAACAGTGGTGCGAGGGCGCGGCCGGTGTACGAATTGGGGTTCGTCGCGATTTCTTCCGGCGGACCGGCGGCGACAATCTGTCCGCCGCCTGCGCCCCCTTCGGGACCCAGGTCGATCACCCAGTCGGCTGTCTTGATGACATCCAGGTTGTGCTCGACGACCAGCACTGTATTGCCGTCATCGACGAAGCCGTGCAGCACTTCCAGCAGCTTGCTGATGTCGGCGAAGTGCAGGCCGGTGGTCGGCTCATCGAGAATGTAGATCGTCTTGCCGGTTGATCGTTTTCCCAACTCGCGAGCGAGCTTGATCCGCTGCGCTTCACCACCGGAAAGCGTCGGCGACGGCTGCCCCAGTTTGATGTAATCGAGCCCGACGTCGTGCAGCGCCTTCACCAGTTTCTGGATTTTAGGGACGTTGCCGAAATGCTCGAGCGCCTCCTGCACGTCCATTTCCAGCACGTCGGCGATGCTTGCGTGTTTGTATCGCACTTCCAATGTCTCGCGGCTGAAACGGTGGCCCGCACAGACGGGGCACGTTACCCAGATGTCGGCCAGAAAATCCATTTCGAGCTTGTTCGATCCATACCCCTCGCACGCCTCGCAACGACCGCCATCGACGTTGAAACTGAATCGTCCTGGCTTGTAACCGCGAAGCTTCGATTCGGGCAGCATTGTGAACAGGTTGCGGATGTGGTCGAAAACTTTCACGTATGTTGCCGGATTCGAGCGCGGCGTGCGACCGATGGGCGACTGATTGATGTCGATCGCCTTGTCGAGATGGTGCAGCCCGTTCATACGTTTGTGCTGACCGGGCGAACCTTTTCCGCCGTTCAAATCGCGGTTGAGAACGGGCCAGAGAATATCATTGACGAGTGAACTCTTGCCCGACCCACTGACGCCGGTCACGCAGATGAATTGCCCCAGCGGCAGCGTGACGTCGATGTTCTTGAGGTTATTGCGACGCGCGCCGACAACTTTCAGTTTCTGCTTGCCCGGCTTGCGGCGTTCTGTGGGAATGGGGATCGACAGTTTGCCGGATAAATACCCGCCGGTGATGCTCCGTTTGTGTTTGAGGACTTTGTTCAGCGAGCCTTCGACAACGACCTCGCCGCCACGGACACCGGGACCGGGGCCAAAATCGACAATGTGGTCGGCCGCCCGCATCGTCTCTTCGTCGTGCTCGACGACGATGACCGTGTTCCCCTGATCTCGCAAATCGCAGAGGCTGTCGAGCAGCATTTGATTGTCGCGGGAATGCAGGCCGATCGACGGTTCGTCGAGAATGTAAACAACGCCGACCAACCCGCAACCAATTTGTCCGGCCAACCGAATCCGCTGGCTTTCGCCACCTGAAAGCGTTGGTGCTGAGCGGTCGAGCGAGAGATAGTCGAGACCACACCGCAACAAGAATCCAAGCCGCCCACGGATTTCCTTAATCGCTTCGCCGGCAATGAACAGCGCTGTGTCGTCCAGTTCGAGGCGTTCGAGAAACACCGCCGCATCAGAAATCGGCAACGCACAAAACTCGGGCAGGTTCAACATGGAAAACGACTTCGACGCAAGACGCACGTTGCGGGCCTGTCCGTTCAGCCGCGCGCCACTGCAGGAAGCACAGGTCGCGAATTCCATGTACTTTTCGAGTTGTCGGCGGCGCATGGGGCTGCCGGTTTTGCGGTAGTCGTCGAGCAGGTCGGGAATGATGCCGTTCCAATAACCGCCATGTTTCCATGTGCCGCCGGAGTATCCCCAACTGAATGTGATGTGCCGGTCGTCCATGCCGTAGAGGAAGAGCCGCTGTGCTTCGGCGGGGAGGTCTTTCCAAGGCGTTTTGAGGAACGAACCGGACGGAAGATCGAGATCGACTTCGATGGCATCGGCGGCCGCCTGCAGGATGTGTCGCCGCCAGCGCCCGACCTTGCGAACCGGGCCGAGCAGTTCGATAGCGCCCTTTTGGAGTGTCTTCTTCGGTTCGGGAATGAGCCGATCGACGACGAAGGTGTGCATCATGCCTAGGCCGGTGCAATCGAGGCACATTCCTTGCGGGCTGTTGAAACTGAAGAGCTGCGGGCTGGGCGTTTCGTAACTGATGCCGCAATCGGTGCAGGCGTAGTGGGAACTGTAGAGGCGGTCGGCCGATTTCGGATTTGGGATTTGGGATTGCTAGATACAGCAGATTCTTGTGACACGATCAGCGTGCCGCCGGAGAGTTTGAGGGCGGCTTCGACGGCTTCGGCCAAGCGTGAACGGTTCGATTTGCCGGCGATGAGGCGATCGACAACGACTTCAATGTTGTGTCGCATCTGGCGGTCGAGTTGCAGGTTGTCGGTCAGTTCGACGACGTCGCCGTCTACACGGGCGCGGAGATACCCCTGTTTCAACAGGTCATCAAACAGGTCGCGGTATTCGCCCTTTTGTCCCTGCACGACCGGGGCGAGAATTTGAAACCGTGTCTTTTCCGGCAGGCGGGCGATGTTTTCAATGATCTGATCGGACGACTGGGCGGCGATCGGTTTCTTGCACCGCTCGCATTGGCCCTGTCCCACACGGGCGAAGAGAACTCGCAGGTAGTCGTAGATTTCGGTGATGGTGCCGACGGTGCTGCGTGGATTGCGGCCGCGCATTTTCTGCTGAATTGAGATCGACGGTGCCAACCCGCTGACCGCATCGACATCGGGCTTGGGCATCTGCCCCAGAAACTGCCGCGCGTAACTCGACAGCGATTCAACGTACCGACGCTGCCCCTCGGCATACAGCGTGTCGAATGCCAGCGAACTCTTGCCCGACCCACTTACGCCGGTCATGCAGATGAGTTTATTGCGCGGCAACCGCAGGCTGACGTCGCGCAGGTTATGTTCGCGCGCTCCGCGAATCACAATATCGGATTGAGCCATCGGGCGTTATAGTCTTGGTTATTTGTATCTGAGGGAGGCCAATAGGTGAGTATAGAGACCCATTAGAATCCGACAACTGAACGGCGCAATTCCCGCTTGCGGTTAAGCGGACCCTCGACGCCGTTTGGGCCGCTAAACCGCAAGCGAGGAAATCACGGTTCTTTCAGAAAACCGGGTTTCTCACGGTTTTCGTCGCAGCGCCCGGCCCGGTCGTGCGCCGGTGTGCTTGCCCGATTCCAGCACAAGTTGGCCGTTGACGACAACGTACCGAATTCCCTGCGGATAATTGAAGGGTTCGGTGTAGGTCGCTTTGTCGATGACTCGCTCGGCATCGAACACGGTCACGTCGGCGAATTGGCCCGCGCGTAACACGCCGCGATCGTGCAAGCCGACTTTGGCGGCGTTCAGCGATGTCATTTTGCGGACGGCGTCTTCCAGCGTGAGCAGTTTTGCTTCACGCACATACACGCCCAACAC
Organism: Planctomycetaceae bacterium; assembly: GCA_018699955.1. Taxonomy (GTDB): domain Bacteria; phylum Planctomycetota; class Planctomycetia; order Planctomycetales; family Planctomycetaceae; genus JABISG01. Next base: position 13,232 of record JABISG010000083.1, read on the forward strand.
GCGGGGAAACGTGCCAAAGTTTCGTGGATGCGGGTTGCCCCGCCGCAGACGGCCCTCAATCGCATAAGCCGAGCCGTCCGAGCCGACCGAACACCACGGCTGGCTGAGCGCGAGGTTCATATCTTTTTCGGTGTGGTGCGCGTAGACCGTGCTGATCGAGCCGTTTTGTTCGATCAGGAAATCGAACAGTTCTTCGAGCAAATCGGCGTCTTTGCGCCCCTTGGTGCGAATCGTCATTACCCGGTCCATCGTCAGCCCACGGAAGCTGTTGTTGGCGCTGACCAACATCCGGCTCCAATCGCCGCCGACTGCCGTGTAATGGTTGTACCAACCGGGAACGCCGGCGATGACGTCGCGTTTGATTTTCTTGCGGGTCTCTTTGTCTTTGAGGCGTTCGAGCAGTTTCTGACGGCCCCCTTCGTGTGCCCACGGCGGAATGATGCTGACCAGATTGTTGTTACCACGCGTGTAGGGGTAAACGTTGGCCTGCACGTTGACGCCGCGTTTGCGTGCCGCCTCGATGAGTGCGATCACTTCATTCATACGGCCCCAGTATTGCTGGTCGGCGATCTTGAGATGAATGATGTCAACCGGCACACCGGCCCGCTCGCCGATTTCAATTGCCTCCTTCACCGACTTGAAGACGGCGGTCCCCTCGTTGCGAATGTGAGTCGAATAAATGCCGCCGTGCCGTTTGACGACTTTGCAGAATTCGACGAGATCGTCGGTCGTTGCCAGCGAACCGGGGGGCATCATCACCTGGCTGGAAAGTCCCAGTGCACCGTCGGTCATCGCTTCATCGACCAGTTCTTTCATTCGCTCGATGTCGGCCGACGTCGGTCGCTCGAACGAATTGCCCATCACGCAACGCCAGATCGTGCCGTTGCCGACGTAGGACGCGACGTTAGTTGACGTCTTCGACTTTTCAATCGTCTCGAAGTAGCCACCGAGTGTTGTCCACGAGATGGTTTGGCCATCAACTTCGGCTTTTCGCGGTGCCAACTTCCCCTGATTGGGACCGGCTGAACCCCCTTCGCCGAGAATCTCGGTCGTCACGCCTTGGCGAATCTTGCTTTGCGCGTGGCCGTCTTCGAGCAGCAGAGAGTCGGAGTGCGAGTGGATGTCGATGAATCCGGGCGCGATCACCAGCCCGGTGGCATCGATTTCCCGCTTCGCCGAACCCGGCAGACTCCGGCCAATGGCGACAATTCGATCACCCCGAATGCCGACAGCGCCCACAAACCACGGGTTCCCCGTGCCATCGACAACGCGACCGTTCCGGATAACGAGGTCGTAACCCTCTTCAGCGGCCAAGCCGGAAGCGGGAACGAGAATCCCAAGGACAACAGCACAAAGCAACGCTCGCATAAGAATCTCCAGATTACAAGGACACTTCCCATTCTACTGCACCGACGCCCATCCGCAACGCGAACGCCGGGGCGGTGCAGGGGGATGTTGATGGTCAATGCCGCTTGCGGTTTCGCGGACCTTCTGCACCCACTGGAATCCCCACAACGTCACCGCTATCATGGCGACTCGATTGAAACAGCGTTGTCGCGTATTGAATGAGGACACGCAGGGAATCTCATGAAGATCCACGAATATCAGGCAAAGCAGTTGCTTCGTGACGCCGGTGTGCCGGTGCCGCGAGGCATCGTTGTCAAGTCGGCCGACGAAGCGGCAAAAGCGTTTGGCGAACTCGGCGGCACTATTGCCGTCGTGAAAACGCAGATTCACGCCGGCGGGCGCGGCAAGGGACGATTCAAAGAGCACCCGGATCAAGCCGGCGTGGTGCTGGTGAAATCGGCCGACGAAGCACGCGAAAATGCGTCCCGCATGCTGGGCAACACACTCGTCACCATTCAAACCGGCGACGAGGGCAAAGTTGTCAACACGCTGCTGATCGAAGAAGGCGTGGACATTCAGGACGAATTGTATCTGGGCATCGTCGTCGATCGTGAATCGGGCGGCCCGGTGCTGATGGCCTCCGAGGAAGGGGGCATGGCGATTGAGGAAGTGGCGGCCGCGACCCCAGAAAAGATTTTCCACGAGCCGATTGACGGCGGATATGGACTCCATCCGTTTCAGGCAACGAAACTTGCCTTTCGCTTGGGGATGGATGGAAAGGCCGTGCGAAACGCGGCACGTTTTCTGCCGCAACTCTGCCGATTTTTCCTCGACAGCGATTGCAGCCTCGCGGAAGTCAATCCGCTGGTGGTCACCGGCGACGGCACCTTGATCGCGCTCGACGCGAAGGTCTCGTTCGACGACAACGCGATGTTCCGCCATAAGGCGTTTGCGGAACTTCGGGATCTGTCGGAAGAAGACGAAGCGGAAGTGAAGGCCGCCGACACCGGGCTGAGCTACGTTAACCTCGACGGCAACATTGGTTGTCTGGTGAACGGAGCCGGGCTGGCGATGAGTACGATGGACCTCATCAAACTGCACGGCGGCGAACCGGCGAACTTCCTCGACGTTGGGGGGGGAGCCAACGCCGAACAAGTGACCGAGGCGTTCCGCATCATCCTTTCCGACGACAACGTGAAAGCGGTGCTGGTCAACATCTTCGGCGGCATTATGAAATGCGACACGATTGTCGAAGCGCTGTTAACTGCCTACGACAAGATTGGATTTAGTGTGCCGTTGGTGGTACGTCTGGAAGGCACCAACGTTGAACTGGCCCGCAAAATGCTGAACGAAAGCGGCAAAGATATCATCACCGCAGCCGATTTGACCGACGCGGCGAAGAAGGTGGTGGGGACGCTGGCATAGTAGTGATTTGGGAAACCCCTCTCCCCCCGGGAGAGGGACCGCTTCGATGCCGCAGGCATCGAAGCAGGGTGAGGGCCGTCACCGGAGACTGCCGATTATGCAACCCAGACGACCACCAACCGATAAGAAAACACTAGCGAGGGCAAGAGAATTGCGGCGTGACATCACCGGACCGGAACGGGCCTTGTGGAAGCTCCTCCGCGACCGGCGATTACGACATCTGAAGTTTCGACGTCAGCATCCGATCGATTGTTTCATTGTCGACTTTTACTGCCACTCGGAAAAACTGATCATCGAAGTTGATGGCGAATCTCACGCCGGAAATGGCGTGTACGACAATGAGCGAACTCGTCGCCTGGAGAGAAAAGGTTTGGCAGTATTGCGAATTGGCAACGACGACGTTTTGCGCGATCCTGAATCCGTGCTGTTGGTAATCGCAAAAGCTGCTGGAATTGATATTGAGAAGTGGATGAATGATGCCGTTGGAGAGTCGTAGATAGATCGAGAACCCTCACCCTGCTTCATCGCCTTTGGCTCTGAAGCTGTCCCTCTCCCGGGGGGAGAGGGGGCTTGAAGAATCTCTGTGGATTGGCGGCGGTAACTCTAGAAACGAACGACAGGCCTATGAGCATTCTTGTTAACAAAGACACCCGTGTCATCTGCCAGGGAATTACCGGTTCGGTTGGCTTGTTTCACAGCCAGAAGTGCCGGGAATATGCTGAGGAATGTCAGCCTGGCGTCAACGTGTTCGTTGGCGGGGTGACGCCGGGCAAAGGCGGAACGGAAGTCGATGGATTCCCCGTTTTCAATACGGTGGAGGAATCGATCGCCGCGACCGGCGCGAATACGTCGATGATCTTCGTGCCGCCACCGTTTTGTGCCGACGCGATTATGGAAGCAGCCGATGCCGGTATCGAGTTGATTGTGGCGATCACCGAAGGCGTTCCGGTGCTCGACATGGTCCGCGTCGAACGATACCTGGCGGACAAACCGGTTCGGCTGGTCGGACCGAATTGTCCCGGTGTGATTACGCCGGGCGTGGCTAAAATCGGCATTATGCCGGGCTACATTCACACTCCCGGTTCCATCGGCGTCATCAGCAAGAGTGGCACACTCACTTACGAGGCGGTTTGGCAGTTGGGCAACGTCGGCCTGGGACAATCGACGGCCATTGGCATCGGCGGAGATCCGATCATCGGCACCGATTTCATCGACTTGCTGGAATTATACGAAAATGATCCCGGCACTGAGGCGATGTTAGTCATCGGCGAAATCGGCGGAAATGCCGAGCAGCAGGCGGCCGAGTACATCAAAGAGCACGTCACCAAATCGGTGGCCGGTTTCATCGCCGGAGTAACGGCCCCGCCCGGCAAACGCATGGGCCACGCCGGCGCGATCATTTCCGGCGGTAGCGGCACGGCAGCCGAGAAGATCGCAGCACTGGAAGCAGCTGGAGTCGCCGTCGCCGAAAGCCCCGCCGACATGGGAACCGCGATACAGCGCGCGATGGCGAAGTAACGCAATGCGGCGAAGCTCGCTGAAACGCGAACCGGTAGCCGTTTACTTCTACTTCTCGTCGTCCGCGCACACCCAGCCGCCGAGTGTGGCTTCGTAGTCGATGAGTTCTTCCGGCTTGAAGTAGATGCTGATTTCTTTCGCGGCGGCTTCGGGGCCGTCGCTGCCGTGCATCAGGTTGTATTGCCGGCTGATTCCGTAATCGCCGCGGATGGTGCCGGGAGGGGCTTCGGCGCCGTTGGTCGAGCCCATCATGCCACGCACCACCGAAATCGCACTGGGGCCTTCTGCACAAATCGCGATGACCGGGGCCGACGTGATGAACTGCTCCAAACCGGGATAGAACGGCTTTTCGATGTGCTCGGCATAATGCTGCTTCGCCAGTTCGGGCGTGATCTGCATCAGTTTCAGGCCGACGAGCTTGAGGCTTTTGTCTTCCAGCCGCGCGATGAGTTTGCCGGCGAGACGGCGCTGCATGCCATCGGGTTTGATGAGAATTAACGTGCGTTGTGTTGCCATTGGTTGTTTCCTTGTTGGTGTTTTGTGCGCGGGAGGTGGTTTGGTCCCACGGGACGCGGCCCGTGGGCTTTGCCCCCGTTAAACGATCATTGATTTATGCTGTCATTGATTCGTAAAACTGGCGGAATAAGTAGTGGCTGTCGTGGGGGCCGGCGGCGGCTTCGGGGTGATATTGCACACCGAAGGCCGGCAGTTCGCGATGCTTCAGACCTTCGATCGTGCGATCGTTGAGATTGATGTGCGTCACCTCGACGTACGACGGCAGTGATTTCTCTTCGATGGCGAATCCGTGGTTCTGGGCGGTGATTTCGACGCGGCCGGTCGCCTTGTTCAGCACCGGTTGGTTCGCGCCGCGATGTCCGAACTTCAGCTTGAAAATCTCGCCGCCGAGTGCCAGACCTAACAGTTGTTGTCCCAAACAGATGCCGAAGACCGGCTTTTGCTGAACCAATTCGCGAATCGTCTCGATGGCGTCCGTCAGCGGTCGGGGATCGCCCGGGCCGTTGGCGAGAAAAACGCCATCCGGTTTCTGGGCCAGAATTTCCTCGGTATTGGCAGTGCCTGGCACGATTGTTACCCGGCAGCCAATTTGCGTGAGATGTCGCGGGATGTTCCACTTCATGCCGTAGTCGATGGCGACAACATGCGGTTGTCCGTTGCCTGCTGCCGTTTCCGCGGTGGCGGATTCGTAGGAACTTCCGAATGGAATGCCCAGTTCCGACAGCCCTTCGGTCCAGGCGGATGACTTCTCCGGCACGACTTCCTTGACGAGGTCTTGCCCGACGAGTGCCGGGCTGTTCTGTGCCTTTTCGACCAGCGACTTGTCGTCGAGGTCGGTCGTTGAAAGCACGCCCGTCATTGCGCCGTGAATGCGGATCCGGCGAACCAGCGCCCGCGTATCGATACCTTCGAGACCGATAATTCCCGCCTCACGAAGATATTGATCGAGCGGCATCGTCGAGCGGAAATTGCTGGGCGTGCGGCAGAGTTCGCGGCAGACGAACCCTCGCAACGAGAGGCTCCCGCTTTCGACATCTTCCGGATTCACACCGTAATTGCCGATGAGCGGGTAGGTCATCGTCACAATCTGCCCGCAATAGGACGGATCGGTGAGAATCTCCTGATAGCCGGTCATACTGGTGTTGAAAACGACCTCGCCATATGCTTCGCCCTCAGCACCGAAAGCGGTCCCGGAATAGACGGTGCCGTCGCTGAGCGCAAGTTTAGCCGGTCGATTTGTGTGGCTTTTTGACATAGGCCGTTTTTAGCAGAGCGGCCGGGCAAAAAAAAGAGACCGCCGAATCTCGACGGTCTCTTTTAATTCATTTAACTGCGCCGCTCGCGGGGCGTGCCAAACGGGCAGCCATTTTGCACACACGGGGCAAGCCCCGAGGCTAAATGCAGGCGCTGCGCACTTGCCATTTTCCGTCAACTAATTCTGCGTCAGCACGTAATCGTCGAAACGGACTTCGTTGTCCGGATCGCTGATGTTGGCAAACAGTTCCCCAATAATTCGGTGGAAGTGAATCTTCCGCACCGAGTAGAAGTTGTGTTTGCCATCGCGACGGGCTTCAATCAAACCGGCGACGCGCAAAAGCGCGAGGTGATGGCTGACCGCCGGTTGGCTCTGTCCCAGTTTGTCGCAGAGGGCGGTAACGTGCAGTTCCCTCTCCTGGGCCAGATACAGCAGAATCCGCAGCCGCGTCTCATCGGAAAGGAGCTTGAATACCTGGACGAGGTCCCGCTCTAATTCACCCGGCAGGATCGGAAATGTTTTGTTGGTTTTTTTAGCTTCTGGCTCAACTACGTTTGATGTAATCATATTCCTCGTTTGACCTTTTTCCTGGTCAGACGGTTGCTGATCGGTCCCGTCAACATGTTCGGACCCAGCGTTAATGTCTGACAATTTCCCCAATCCTTTCACAGAAATTGCGGCAAAGCCGCACTTGCAACTGGAACCGTTCCAAATACAAAGAGAAACAGCTCCACACCCTATCCATGGATGCGATATCTGTAGACCTTCAATCTGTCGCTACATACTGCGATAATTCGTAAATCAGTTGGAACTCGCGCGAATCGTTTCGCGCAACGGCGAAACAAGCAACGAAACGTTTGAGATGCAGATAGGCTTGCAGAGATGTGAATCGACTGTGCTGCTCGACGATCAACCGCAGAACTGGTACCGCTCGGCGTACGTCTCGCAAGCGCGTCTGCGACCAATTATTATCGGACCAGAGTGAATCGTCAACAAATTTCATGATAATTTGAACGATTCGTTGGAAATAGGCAGTTTTGGAGCTGAAAAAGGCACAGGACACTCGGAGAAATTCCTGTTCGAATTAAACACACACCGACCAATGTTGCCCGGGCTGAATCACGGGTCTCTAACACTCAGTTGGGGCGTGGCGATACCTCGTCAAGCACTGCTTGTTATCCTGCAGCAACCGCCGGTTTTGGGACAGAAATCAATGTTGCGCCGGGTGATGCAACCGGTTGAGAGAAAAACAGTGTATTTGTCAGCCAGTCAACTCGGGGTTTTTACTCAGCTGGAAATTCTCACGAAGCAGAAAATCATTGACCATGAATGATTCATCGTTTGGCCATCTGGATGGCAAGCACGTTGTCGTCACCGGCTCTTCGAGTGGAATTGGCCGCGCCATCGCTTGGGAGTTGGCCTGTGCGGGGGCCGACGTTGTCGTTCACTGTCGCAATCGGCTGGAGTTGGCAGAGGAACTTGCCGCCCGCATCCGTGGAATTGGCCGTCGTGCGGAAGTTCTTTCTGCCGATCTCGGCCAGGTCGATGAGTCGAACCGGTTCATCGAGGATGCGTGGAATTCTCTGGACGGGATCGATGTGTGGGTCAACAACGCCGGTGCCGATTTGCTGACGGGTGAAGATTCCCAATTGGAATTCGACGAGAAGCTCGCGAAGCTGTTTTCGGTCGATGTCGCCGGTACGATGCGACTGGCGCGAAACGCCGGTCGTAAAATGGTCGAGGGCAGGGGAGGCGTGATTCTCAACATCGGCTGGGATCAGGCCGACCGTGGCATGGGGGGCGATAGCGGCGAGTTGTTCGCAGCGGCCAAGAATGCCGTCATGGGCTTCACTCGTTCTTTGGCTGTCAGTCTGGCTCCTTCGGTGCGCGTCAACTGCATCGCTCCCGGCTGGATACAAACCGCCTGGGGCGACACCGCAAGCGACTATTGGCAGCAGCGCGTGATCGAAGAAACCCCGTTGGGCCGTTGGGGGACTCCCGAAGAGGTCGCCAAACTCGCCCGGTTCCTGGCCAGTTCCGATGCCGCGTTCATTACCGGTCAGGTCATCAACGTCAACGGCGGAGCCGTGCGCTAGTTTGAAAAACTCAAGCCTGAAGCGCAAGCGAAGGCTCTGATTTCACAATCTGTACAATAGACCGTTGAGAAGCCGTTCTGAATTCGCGACGATAGAAGGGGTACGGGGCAGCGAAAGCGAAGGAGTACCACATCATGGCCGACGATATCGTTTTAACCGAAGAACAAATCGCCGAGGAGTTGAGCAGTTTGCCGGGCTGGGAGTTTTGCGATGGTTGGATTTTCCGGGAATACAAAACTCCTGGATTTGCGCACACGCTGATGCTCGTCAATACAATCGGTTACCTGTCAGAGGCGGCGTGGCATCACCCCGATCTCTCGACAGGTTACGCGCAGGTCACCGTGAAACTGCAAACGCACCGGGTGGGTGGTATCACGGCGAACGACATTGAATTGGCGCGGAAGATTCACGAAGTTGTCACTTGGATGCCGGCCGAAAGCGACGCGCTGAGCGGGTTCCCGAAAAAGTGGATTGAATAAACGATGTCCCGCGAGCGCATTCTCTTCGTCACCGGCCGGTTGGCCGAACGCTCGTTGCGACGCGTCGTTGGGGAACTCGGCCCGCGGTTGGGATTCGACTACGAAGTACACACGTTGGGTATCAGCGTCGCTGCGCTAATGCACTGCGACTGGGTGGCGCGGAAGCTCGAATTCGACGGCCAGTTCGACCGCGTGATTCTGCCCGGTTGGTGTCAGGGCGATTTGCAGATGCTCGCCGACCAATTCGGCACGCCTTTTGAATGCGGCCCCAAGAATGTGTTCGACTTGCCGATGTATTTCGGTTCCGAGGTCCGAGTGACACCCGATTTGAGTCAGTACGATATCGAGATCATCGCCGAGATCAATCATGCACCGCGTCTGAATGAGCGGGAGATCATGGCGGCAGCGGAGTCGTTTCGTAACAGCGGAGCCGACGTGATCGATGTGGGCTGTATCGCCGGCGAATCGTGGGCCGGCACGGGCGATGCCATCCGGTTACTGCGGCGCGAGGGGTTTCGCGTTTCGATTGACAGTTTTGACCGCAGCGAAGTCGAATCGGCGGTCGAAGCCGGTGCGGAACTCGTTTTGAGTTGCAACGGCGAGAATCTATCGTGGGCCGCCGATCTTGGCGTCGAACTCGTTGCGATTCCCGATACGCCGCACGATTCGGATTCGCTCGACCGGACGGTCGAGGCGTTACAAGAACGCGGTGCGATATTTCGTGTCGATCCAATTCTCGAACCGATCGGTTTCGGTTTTGCGGCATCCCTTTCGCGGTATTTTGATGTCCGTCGTCGCTGGCCCGACGTGGAAATGATGATGGGCATTGGCAACATCACGGAGTTGACCGAAGCCGACACCGCCGGCATGAATTTGCTGCTGGCCGGACTCTGCCAGGAGTTGGGCATTCGCAGCGTGTTGACGACCGAAGTCATCAACTGGGCCAGAACGTCGGTCCGCGAGTTCGACCTCGCACGCAGTCTGGTCCACTACAGTTTGGCGAATGGCGTGCTGCCCAAGCATCTCGATCCTCAACTGGTGATGCTCCGTGACCCAAGAATTTACGATTTGGGCGAAGAGGAATTGCAATCGCTCGCTGCGCAATTGCGAGATCCGAATTTTCGCATCTTCGTCGAGCGCGGCGAGATTCACGTGATGAACCGCGACGGATATTGGCGCGGCAGTGATCCCTACGAGTTGTTCGAGGGGATGATCGACGGCGGAACGCCGATCGATCCGAAACATGCCTTCTATCTCGGCTACGAACTCTCAAAAGCGGTGACGGCGTTGACGCTGGGAAAACAGTTCACCCAGGATGAATCGCTGCAGTGGGGTTTCCTCACAATCCCCGAGACCAGCGCCAAGGAACGTCAAAAAGCCTGCGGGCCGCGTCCCGCGGGATCAACCGTAGACGAGGGCCGCACATGACCGACGGCTGGTCACCACCGAATGCCGTCGGCGAACCGCTGGTGGAAGAACTGACGCCACGCCCCGACGTTGCCGATGCACTGCGCGCCGTCAGTGGCCTGCCTAACGTGTTACTGCTGGAAAGCGCTCGCAGCTTCGACCGGATCGGGCGGTATTCGTACCTGACCGCCGATCCGTTTGCGTTCTTTGAAATCCAGCAGTGCGAGTTCGGGCAAGATCCTTTCGCTTCTGTCCGCGATCTCCTTCAACAATGCACGGCGAAGACAATCCCCGGTCTACCGACGTTTCAAGGTGGAGCTGCGGGGCTGTTATCGTACGATTTGGGACATGCTTGGGAACGTTTGCAGTCGGCCGGGAAAGACGAATTCCAAATGCCGGCGATGGCCGTCGGCCTGTACGACTGGGTCATCGTCTGGGATCACGTGGCACAGCGGGCGTGGGTGATCTCGCACGGATTTCCGGAAACGAATCGGGACAAGAAAACGGATCGTGCGTCTGTCCGCCTGAGGCAAGTGGTTGGATTGCTCAAAGCAGAACCGACGCGCCGAGATGCAGCTGATGATCGCAGCGCTGCGGCGCGACCTCTCAATGTTTCGGAATTGGCGACACAATTCCCTGCCCCTGGGCCGGAGGGTTTGACGAGTAATTTTTCGCGCGACGGGTTTCTGCGCGCCGTCGAGCGAGTGATTGAATACATTTACGCGGGCGACATCTTTCAGGCCAACCTCTCGCAGCGTCTGTTGTTTCCAGAGCGCATCGGCCCGTTGGAATTGTATCAACGGATGCGGCTCTGCAATCCGGCACCGTTCGCCGGCTATTTTACGCACGACGACTGGGCGATTGTCAGCGCTTCGCCGGAGCGGTTTGTCGCGGTTCAAGATGGCGAAGTGGAAACGCGGCCGATTAAGGGGACACGCCAGAGACGCAGCGGTCCGGAAGCGGATCTGTTTACCCGGGACGAATTGCGGCAGAGCGGCAAAGATCAGGCGGAAAATGTGATGATTGTTGATTTACTTCGCAACGATCTGTCGCGCGTCTGTCGGCCCGGTACCATTCGTGTTCCCAGTTTATGTCATGTCGAAACTTATGAAACGGTGCAGCATCTCGTTTCCGAAGTTCGCGGGCGGCTTGACGATGAAAACGACGTGTGGGATTTGCTCGCGGCAGCGTTCCCGGGTGGTTCCATCACCGGGGCGCCGAAGGTGCGGGCGATGGAAATTATCGCCGAACTGGAACCGACGGCTCGCGGTCCGTATTGTGGCAGTCTGTTTTACGTTGGCTTCGACGGAGCCGCCGGCAGCAATATTCTTATTCGCACGTTCACCTGCCGACGTGGTTGGATTCAATGCCCCGTGGGAGGTGGCATCGTTGCACAATCAGATCCCATCGCCGAATACGAAGAAACACTGCACAAGGCCGAAGGAATGTTGCGGGCGCTGCAATGATGGAATTGGCAACTCTGGACGTTCAACTCTCGTCTCTCCAATGATTCTCCTCATCGATAATTACGATAGTTTCGTCTACAACCTGGCGCGGTACTTTCGCGAGCTGGGGTGTGAAACGCGTGTTGTGCGAAACGACGCGGTGACCGTGGGTGAGGTGCGTCGGATGGATCCGACGGCGGTTGTGCTTTCACCGGGTCCGCGTACTCCACTCGAAGCGGGGATTTCAGTCGAACTGGTGCGTTCGCTGTCGCCCGATATGCCCATATTGGGCGTTTGCCTGGGATTTCAGGCGATCGCTGCGGCGCTGGGAGCATCGATCATTCGAGCACCCGAACCGGTTCACGGCCGCACGTCAACCATTCGCCATTCGGGCCAACGTATTTTTACCGGTCTGCCGAACCCGCTGGAAGCGACGCGGTATCATTCGCTTATTGTTGATGAAACGACGTTGCCTGAGGAGTTGGTGGTGACCGCACGCACCGTCGATGGTATTCCGATGGCGTTGGAGCATCGGCAGCGCCCGGTCGTCGGGGTGCAGTTTCATCCTGAGTCGATCCTCACAGAGGCCGGACACCAGTTGCTGAGTTCATTTCTGCGACTCGCCGGCATCGAGCCGGGCGCGATTCCCGCCGGCGAAACGCCTCCCCGCGAAGCGTCCGGCGATTGGACGACGCCCACCGGGCAGCCCTTGCACTGGTAATGCCGTCAACCGTTGCAGTCGATTGTGGCGGTTGGCGCGGCATTTTCGATCATGCTTCTATTGTTGCCCGCACGACTGCGCTCTCCCGCGTTCGCGTCGCGTCTCGCTCGGCACTCTGCCGAAATGCAGGATGATTCACAACCGGCCGGTCGCGCAACGTCGATGAGAAATGGTAGGGGTACGGTCAGCTTTCAGCCGTCATCTCTCAGCCAGGAGATATTAAGCATTCTGGGCCAATCGATGCTGATCGCGTTGATTTCTTGATCGCGTTGATTCCTGAACACAGTGGGGTTGAAGTGTTGCAGCACCTGTCATCTCGTGAGGCGCGATGGCTGCGGCGGATCTCCGCAGTTGGCTGTACCGCAGTTGTGTTCGCTCTCATTATCCTCGCCGCCCTGCACACCACTGCCAACGACCACACCAGCGTGAATATTGCGAAGCCGGTGACCGGGCGTTGGCATGACGATTTCGCCCGCGCCGCCGCCGAAGCGAAACGTCTGAACAAGCCGTTGCTCGTCCATTTCTACGCCGATTGGTGTCTGCCCTGTAAGCGGATGGAACGCGAGTCCCTCGGCAATCCTGTGCTGTTGCAGCAATTGGGAACTCGAATTGTTGGCGTCAAAGTCAATTTCGATCAGCAGAAGCAACTTGCTCGTCGTTTCAACATTCGCACGTTGCCCGGTGATGTCATTCTTGCTCCGGACGGATCGATTCTGGCTCAGTCCAGCGGTTATCAGCCACTGGGGAAATATTCCCAGCAGGTTGCCGCGGCAAACAATCGGTTCGCGAAAACGGCTCCGGCAGGTCCAGCAATCGCCAGCCAGCCCAGCGGCACAGTCAACGGCAGCAACGGAAAGACGCAATGGCCGTTAATTGTCGCAAGGCCGACATCGCAAAAGAAATCGCGTTCGACTGCACCGGTGGTTCGCGTCCCCAAGCCGCTGCTGGGCATGGAGGGCTTCAATCCCGTATCACTGTTTAAGCAGCGAAAGTGGCAAAAAGGGGTTTTGAAATTCGCGGCGCGATACAAGGGAATTGAATACCGGCTCAATTCGGTCCAGGAGTTGAGGGAGTTCTTGACGACTCCCGAACGGTTTGCACCGCAGTTGCTTGGTTGCGATCCCGTCATTTTGCAGGAGACCGATCGCGGGCGAATCGGCACCACAAAGCACGCCGCCTACTTCGACGGCCGCCTCTATCTGTTCGTCAATGCGCAGACCCGTGCAAAATTCAAGAAACAGCCGCTGCGATACATTCGGACGCAGCACGTGCTGTTGCTTGAAGAAAAAACGGAGAAGAAGCGTTCGCCGCGGCGTCGAGCCCGCGTGTTTTCAGATGGTGATTTTGAATAGCGGCGAGCCAACGGCTCACCGTCGCTGCGGTGCGTCTCACCACAGCTATTTCCCATTGGCTTGCTGGTGTTCGTGCAGTCGACGGCGATACCGTTCGTAAAAGCGGGTTTGACGACTCTCGGGCCGGTACGGTTTTCCATCGATAAACGTCGCCTTGATTTGTGACGTGTGTTGCAACAGCGGACCGTCGGAGAGAACCACGTTCGCGCGTTTGCCTGTCGTCAACGACCCAACCTCCTTATCAATGCCGAGAATCTCAGCGGCAGACAACGTGACAGCCTTCAATCCTTCGGCCGGCGGCAGTCCGAAGGCGACTGCCATGGCCGCTTCAAACGGTGCATTGCGGCAGTTGCTGGCGTTGTTCGAGCGGATGCAGAATTTAACCCCCGCCTCATGCAGTCGGCCCGGATTCGCATACGGTGCATCGAACGGATCGAACGAATCGAGCGGCCGTTTCATCACCGGCCCAACAATCACCGGCACGTTGCGTCTCTTCAACTCCTCGGCCAGCAACCAGGCCTGCGTGCCGCCGGTGATGATGATTTTCAGTTCTTCCTTTTCTGCAAACAGCAACGCTTCGGCAATTGCCTTGCGCGAATCGGCTTCGACGAATACCGGTTTCTTACCTTCCAGATACGGTCGCAACGCGTCGAACCGGGGATCGGCAATCGGCGGCAGTTGTCTTGCTTTACTGGCTGCCGTCTGCAGTTTGAGGTACAAGCGGGCCTCTTCCAAGAATGCGTGCAGTTCATCGACGGTCTTCTTGTCGCCCCGCCAATTCAGTTGCAGGCCCTGTTCGTACTCTTCGATCATTTCGGCTGCAGTCCAGCCAGCCAATTTCGCCAACGATGCCTGACCGGCAATCACTCCGCCGGTCGGCCGCATGAGGACGGTGGTAATTCCGCCCGCCCGCGCCACTGGGAGCAGTTCCGAGTCGGGATTGATCGCCACGCCGGCACGAAGATCGGGTTGGAAGTTGCCCCCTTCGGAGTAGTCGCGTGTCTCTTTGACGCGGGAGATTTCAACCAGGCCCAACGTCGTTCCGGCATCGATCAATCCGGGCGAGACGTGCAGTCCCGTCCCGTCGATGAGTTTGGCATCGGCGGGCGGTTTGACGTCGGCACCTACCGCAGCGATCTTTCCATCTTCTATGACGAGCGTGCCATTGCTGATGTCGTCGCCGTCCACCAGATGCAGCGTCGCACCCACGATGGCATATTTCCCATTCGCCGGGATCGTCAGATCGAGGGATCGTGATCGCAACTCTTGGTTTGCAAATGTTAATGGTGGTGGGGTGGAAGAACGCTTGGCAGCGTCGGCCGACATTGTCGATGGAACATCTGCTCGCACAAAATAGACTTCGCCTTCAATCAGCGTCATCTCGCAGCGGGAAAAAGCATTCAGCGGATGACCGTTGAATATTGCCAGGTCGGC
>JABISG010000149.1 GCA_018699955.1 Planctomycetaceae bacterium
AGGAAAAGACAGGCAAACGTGGCAACAAAACGGCTTTGCCGCCAAGCTCAACGGTTTGGGATACGCTGTCATGTCTGTCGATCTGCGGACATTTGGTGAAAGCCGAAGAGCCGACGAAAACGGCAACGGAAAAGCGGGCAAGACAACGGCGAAAACCTTAACGTCGGCCGACTACCAGGACATGGTCGCAAACGATCTGGAAGCGGTGAAGAAATTCATCTATCAGAAGAATCAGGCCGCGGAATTGGACATGCGAAAAATCGGGATCATCGCAGCAGAAATGAGTGCGCCGATCGCCATGCAATTCGCTGCATCCGATTGGCTCAAGCCGCCTTTCGCGGACGACGACAATCCGGCAAAGCGGACGCCAAGAGGTCAGGACATTCAAGCGCTGGTCTTGATGTCGCCCGAAAGCATTCTCCCGGGTCTGCCCACAAGTCGATCCATACCGGGTTTGCGCATATTCAAGATCCCTTGCCTCGTGTGTTCCGGCGAAGCGGATGTGCTGGACAAGGACAAGTCCAAACGCCTGTACGAGAAGCTCAAGGGACGCGGTGCCGCCGGCCATATCTATTTTACGTCCTATCCCTATGCCTGGCGTGGGACCGACTTGCTCGGAAAGAAAATCCAACCCGAAAACGACATCATCGCGTTCCTCAAATTGCGTTTGATGGACTTGCCGGGTACTTGGCGAGACCGAAGACCGAAACTCACTGAATAAGCACGGCCCCATTACGGCGCGATTCAATCCGCCAACACGTGGCCGGACGAAGACGTTGCGGTTATGTCGGTTGTCGGAGTTGTGCGGACGATTCGACGGTGCTCTCACATCTATTTTTGACACTCTCATCTATCGTTGACACATGGGAGACGCTCGCATCAAAATCAGATTGTCGCAACGTTTCTTGTTGCGTGATGTTTGCAGTTGTTTCCCAGAGCAGTGGGTCGATACGTGGACGGGTTGAGTGCCTCACAAGTTCATCACTGGGTTCGGTCGGCCGGCCGGATTCGACAGGCACGGCTTTCGCGCTGGCGGACGACGGCCGACCGTGTGAAAGTCTGCGCGGAAGAATTGGCGACACTCTCCGATGACGAGTTGCGAGCGAGTTCGCGTGAACTGCGCTGGCGAGCAAAGACGGGGATTCCGTTGAGTCAGTTGCTGGTCGAAGCCTTTGCACTCGTTCACGAAGCGACGCGTCGGGCGACCGGGATGGAGTTTTATCCCGTGCAATTGATGGGCGGGATGGCGTTGTTCGAGGGCCACATTGCCGAAATGCGGACCGGCGAAGGGAAGACGTTGACCGCCGTTCTGCCGGTCTATTTGCGGGCGCTGCCGGGGCGTGGGTGTCACGTTGTGACTGTCAACGACTATCTTGCGGGGCGTGACGCCGAAGAAATGGGCGTGATCTATAATCTGCTCGGACTGAGTGTCGGCTGCATCGATTCCGATATGGAAGATGATGACCGGCGTGCCGCTTATGCGAAAGACATCACCTACGGAACGGCCAAAGAGATGGGGTTCGACTTTCTGCGTGATCGCCTGCGGTTGGAATCTGGCAGTTCGTCTCAGCGGCCTCGCCGGGCGGGTGGTGTCGCCACAAGCAGCGGCGAAGCACAGGTTCAGCGCGGCCATTACTTTGCGCTGGTCGATGAAGCGGACAGCATTCTCATCGACGATGCACGAACGCCGCTGATCATCGGCCTCACCGTGCCGAACGACGCCGGGACGATTAATTTGTTGCGATGGAGCCGGATGGTGGCGGAGCGTCTCGAAGTGGGGACGCATTTCGTTTACGAACCGGACCAGCGCAATGCCGGCCTGACCGATCGGGGATGTCGCCGCGTGTTGTTGTTGAAGAAGCCATCCTTGCTCAACTCTGTCGATAGCGAACAGATCTACGAACACATCGAGAATGCGTTGACGGCACAGTATGGGTTTTTGCGGGGACGCGACTACGTGGTCGTTGATGAGGAGGTGGTGATTGTCGATGAATCGACCGGTCGCATTATGGAAGGGCGGAAATGGCAGGACGGCTTACATCAGGCAGTTGAAGCGAAAGAACGGGCACCGATCACCGCGGCGACTGGTCAGGCGGCGAAGATTACCGTTCAGAGTTTTTACCGTGAGTACATTCATCTGGCGGGAATGACCGGCACCGCCGTTCAAGCGGCCAAAGAATTGAAGCGAACATACGATCTCAAAGTGACGCCCATTCCAACCCACCGGCCGGAGATACGCCAGCCTTATCAAACGAAGATTTTCGCCACCGCCGATGCCAAGCGCAACGCGATTGTGGAAAACATTCAGCAGCTATATCAAACCGGTCGAGCCGTCTTGATTGGAACGCCATCGGTCGAGGCATCTGAAGCGCTGAGCGAACTGATGAACGAGCATGAGATTTCACACACGATTCTGAATGCCGTCAAACATGCGGAAGAAGCGGAGATCGTTCGCCTTGCCGGGCAGCCGGGTGCGGTGACGATTGCCACCAACATGGCCGGTCGAGGCACCGACATCAAATTGCACAAGGATGTTCTGGCGGCCGGCGGACTGCACGTGCTGGCGACGGAATTCCACAGCTCGTCGCGAATCGACCGTCAATTGATCGGACGATGTTCGCGACAGGGAGATCCGGGAACGTATCAGTTCTGGCTGTCGCTGGAGGACGAGTTGCTGCGGATGTATACGCCGACCGCTCTGAAGCGAATCAAACGCGGTGCTCGCCCGAACGCCAACGGGGAACTCCCACAGCGGTGGGTCGGCGTATTTCACCGCGCACAACGCCGCCTGGAAAAAATGCACCTCAAGCAACGCAAAGACCTGTTGAAACAGAAGCAGAAGCAACTCGAAGCGTACGACCGGATGGGGATCGATCCGTATCTCGAACTGATCGAGTGACGGCTTACGCTTACAGCCAGAGAAATCGGCGGACCGTTTCGATGACGTCGCCGAACCACACGTAGCCCAGGCTGCGTTTGCCGCAATCGATTTTGGCTCGCACCTCGGCACCGACGCGGCGATGCCTCAGCGTCTTGGTATCGAACGAGACGACGATCGGCACGATGTTGCTGTCTTCGGTCGATGTTTCCGTCCGGGTTCCGAGCGTCTGCAGTGTGCCCCAGTATGACGTCTCCGGGGTTGTGGCTGGGATGAATTCAACCGAGAGATTGGTTGCGCCGGGATCCTGTTGTGCTTCGAGAACCTGTTGTGCTTCGAGAACCTGTTGTGCTTCGAGGATGTGTCCCATGCGGCGATCATCGACTTCCAATTCCAGATGCCATTTTCCCGTGCCATCCATGATTTCAAGCAAGACCTCGCCGCGACCGACAGGGCGGGCCGAGAGTTGTTCCAGTTCTCCCTGAAATGTGACCACGATTCCATCGCGCGGGGCGCGAACGATCAGCGATTCGGTTCGTTCGGTGAGTATCTCGATCTGCTTCACCAGCCCAGTAATTTCGATCATTGTTTCGGCGACCTGGCCGCGGAGCCGCGTTGCATCCTTCCGATCATCGATGCGGATAGCTTCTTCGATTTGCCCTTCCAGTGACTCGACGCTCTGGCGTTTCTCGTTGAGCGTATTCTTTTGGGTCAGCAATTCGGCGTTGAGATCGTCGTTGCGGAGTTTGAGAAGCGTCTGTCCGGCGTGGACTTGCTGTCCGCCGTTGACCATGACGTCGATGACTTCACCGTCCCAAGGTGCGAACACGGTGCGCTTGTCGTTGGGGAACATTCTCCCCTGGGCTTCAACTCGGTACTCCCAGGGAATGAAAAGCAGTGCCAACACAATGGCGGATATGATGGCGAGTGCAGCCAGCGTCTTGGCAAGTTTACGTCCCTGGAACCACTCCAAGCCGTGTCCTAATGCCTTCCAGATGGGCAGCAGCAGCACACGCTGGTGCATTCTGGCATTGAACAGGGCGGCGGCGACCTGATCGGCCATCAACTCGATGCGTTTTTCCAATTCGGGAGCAGGCTGGCTTTCGCCGACCTGTTCTGCCACCAGACAGCCGATGACTTCCGGCGGCTTGTCGAATTGTTTTCGAGATCCGTCGGTGTCGTCCCGTGGGACGAGAGGTTCCGGATTCACCAACGGCACAACCATCACCATCCGCGAACCGCTCTCCTGAATGAAATCGCCCAGCGACTGTTCAACGTGCGGGGCAAGTTCCTCCTCGGTGCCGGAATATTTCAGCGATTCGCCCGTCGCCATGACGTCGGCGATCAGCGTCCGCATTGTGCTGCACAGATTCGATCGCGGATTGACGTGATCCTGCCCGCTGATTGCTTTGATGACCGTTTTGCGGCCACGACGGTAGGCGACGCTGAGACGGTCACAACCCAACAGCAATCGACCATCATTGGCTGTGACCATCGACACGTCGCGGGCATCGAGCGACCGATGCAGTTCCAGCACGAACCGTTCGAAGTCTTCCCAGAACCGGGCCGACGACGATTCGGTTTGCGGTCGCAATCGGCAGCGTTCGAGGAACCGCGAGGCGTGACCGCACATCTGCTCGACAAACTGAAGATATCCGGGCCGAGCCTCCGCAGGTGGTTCCGCTTGCGCGAAGATTTCAACGACACCGGCACAACCATCGGTGGTGTGCAGCACAGCGATCACGATGAAATGGTCGGTCGGAAGTGGCGTGTCGGTTCGGTCATCGTTGGGGCTGAACGTGTTGGCTTCGCCGGTTGCCATGGCCGTGGCGACGAGGCCATGGTTTTTTTGCTGGGCAGCCGGATCATCGAGGATCCCTGTTTCTGCCAGCGCCAAATCGCAGGTCAGATTGATGCGGCCATCGCTTTCGGCCGTCCAGATTGCCGCCGCCGATGCTCCCAATGCCGAGACCAGCAACTGCAGAAAATCGGGGAAGAACTCCTCGGGGGGGACATCCTTGTGCGCAAGTTGTTCGATCCGTTGTGCTGTTTGCACAACGCGCTCGCGAATTTGATTGACACGAGTGGCTTTCGCCATGACATGGCTTCCGTTTGATCTCTGGGGCTATCTGCCTCGACTATACCGCAGATTTAGTCGTTGAAGTGCGCAACGGATTGGTTTCGTGCGAATCACCAATAACGGGGTGCGATTGAGCCGGATGGTCCGATTAAAGGCGGAATGCTAACGTTTGCCGGATGTAGCGCCAGCCCCATTGTGCGAGCGAACGCTGATCGACAACAAAGCGGGCTTGCCCGCGCATGCCGGTGCGAAACAGCACCGGGTCTTTGGCGATGGTGACTGTTGCCTGATACACGCTGCTTAGTAATCGCTCGCGTCCCTGTGCGTCGGTGACCGTCGAGAGTCGCCCACCGAGCTTGTTTGTGAGCGCCTTCGGTGCGAAATCAAGGTGTCTGCGGGAAATCTCGGTGATTGCGCCGGTGTGGATCTGGCCGGGAAGATGTTCAAATTGAAGTTGGACCTCCTGACCGACCGCCAGGTCGTTGCGGTCCGACTGATCGATGAGGATCACCGCAACGAACTGATCGTCCGGAGCGACACTAAAGAGGTGAGTCCGTTCTTCGATGTGGCTGCCGATATTCGAACGGTCCAGCGGACTGCCATGCCATTTAGAGAGAGCGTGACGATCGGGATCCCGCCTGGGTTCCGGAATGCGCGGCGGAGCAACGACCGTTCCGTCGCATGGAGCCACGATGGTCAGGCGACGCAATTGACTGTCGAGTTCAGAAATCTGTTCGTCGATACTCTGCAACTGCTCCTTCGCGAGAGTCTCGCGCGCCGGATCTTCCAGCACGTGATACAGATCGGTTTCGCTTTTCTGCACTTGTCTGGAAACGGACAGCGAGCGACT
>JABISG010000056.1 GCA_018699955.1 Planctomycetaceae bacterium
CGCATATGCGGCCCGTTCTGTTCAACAGGACTTCGCTACGCTGCGCCCTGTTGAACAGAACGTGTTACCTGAACCCCGATTCTCTCACTGAGGGTGGTACAAAGATCGGGGGTAGGCCACTTGACCAAATGCCGGGACGCCAATCGTCGAGCCTTACCCGATGGTTTGCCCAGGCAATTCTCTTCATCGACCGCTTGGATCACCGATTTCTTAGTCGCAGACGATCCGCAAACTTCGAAGACTTCCGCCAAATCGCCGAACATCATCGTGCGCGCAAGATGGGTTCCGCCTTCGTCAAAGCAAAAGCCGAATTCTTCGAGGAGCTGTTGTTTGGATTCGTTAATGACTGACATTCAGTTCTGACAATGTGGTTTTCAACGTGGCTTGTTGGCACGTTTAGGTATGGAGGCTTTTTATGAGAAGACGATCAAGATCCGCGACGCTGTAGATCCGGTACCCCTCTGGCAAGAGATCTCGGCCAGGCGGTTTCGTCGTCCCTCCCTCCGGTGAACACGAACGGGTGAACGCATAGTAAATCACTTGTACAGATGGAAGTAAAGCAGGTGGATTGGTTTAGTTAAATCCGGGAGACTTCAACGCATTCTTTTTGCATATCGCGTCTGGATGAGTACGACGAAGAAACCAAAGTGACTACCTGCAGGGCAAGACATCACTAAGTCGTGTGACCGACACCACATTCACCACGAGACCAGGATAATGACAGTTTTCCGTCAGGATCGTCGCGGGGGGTCCGGTTCACACTGTGGCACTAAATGGGGGGGGCCTTTTGAAGAAAGAGGTTCCTTGAATAAAAGGCCCCCTAAATTGCGGCACTGCGTCATTTCGCAATTCAGCCGAGCCGATCGCGACAGCGAACTCCAACCCAACTGGGCAGTTGCTACGCGCGGGCGCGTGAGGCATCTTACGACTGATACGGCAATCCTACGCACGCAAGTTACCCGTGGGTCCCCGGCGAGACCGACGTGGGGGTCCGGTCCGTGCTGTGGAAATCGAATGGGTCCCATATTGGGATCTTGAGGATTCCGAAGGCAGATAGTGTGACGCGATGGTAATAATCTGCTGGAGAGGAGCGGCTCAACGAGCGACCAACGCGAAACGAAAAAGCTCGCCGACACAGCGAGCGAGGACTAGCTGAGAGACTCCGCCAAGGGATGCCGTGGAAGACGGTTCAAATTTCTCATCGCCGTTGCGGGCTCCCACATTTGTTCTCACGACGCGAAGTCGCGCATGCCGGTGCAGACGACGAAGCTCGCCGGACGATTCGGCCACCCAAATCTCACCGGACAGTGAATCACACCATTTGCGTTCTGAATAGAACGCGACAAGGTGGTGGTTGATCGGGCGACGGGCCGTATATGAACCAGGAAGCGGGCAACATAAGCTCTGGCTCAACGTCGGTGGCTCAGCCGGACATTCGGGAACATGGGGCATCGATATCGATGAAGGTATCGACGATGACTCCGGAAACGGGTGGGATGTCACCGTCATGTCGGAGTCCCAAGCTCGTGACAGCGCGGCGAAATCTAAGAAGATGCGACGAAACAAGGCTCAGGAACAACGTAACATTGAAAAACTGCATCAGGATCGCCAAAGCGTATTGTCGGCCGTCGAAGCGCATCCAGATGGCGAGACGCGGACGGTGTTGAGGAAGAAGGCTGGCTTGAATAACGAGCGGTTCAACGAGGCGTTGGAGCTCTTGTTGGAAGAAGGCGCCGTCGTCGATGGTGGCGAGATTACCAAGGCAAACCGGCGGAAGTACCCATCCTTCAAACTCAACGGGACACAAAAAAATGATGATGAATAATCTTGATGCGACTGATGGCAGTGCAACAGCAGGACATCCCCCCTTTTTTATAAAGGGGGTTGTCCTGTTGTTGCTGTAGGCCTGCGAACCCTGTTGACTAACTGTGAAACTCTCCGAATGGGCTTTCTGACAGGGAGTCCCTTGATTCGCGAATCATTGAGAACGTAGCACATTGGTTCGTTCGAGATGCCAGGAAAGGCAATCCGTTTGCCGTGGAGGGCGGGCACTTCAGGCGGTTCCAGGTGTGGATGTGGCGCTGGTCTGCCTTTGAAAAACTGGTCCATGCGTTATGAAGGTCTCAGATCGCGAAGCAACTGCCCAGAGCGAATCTCGATCCCTGGATGATGTAGGTCGACTGCCGGTGCGGAATCATCTATCCACACGGCGGTACTTTGCTGGCGGTCGAAGTCGATGGCCGGCCGATCACTGCGCGGCGACTGTTGGAGTCTGGTGTTTGCACTCTCTGCCAGGATGGCATTTGTGAGAAGACGTTGACGTTCGGCGTGTCTGATCTTGGGGTGGTTGCGGCGATCGTCAAACCAAAACGCCGCCGGCGATTGACCGTGGAGCAGAAGAAGGTGGCCATCGAGAACCTGAAGCAGAACTGGATGCAACGAAGACGCCCGGCTCAAGTTCCTCTTAGCGACCTGTAACGCCTTCGTTCGTGCCGACGAGGGGTTTGGGTCACGTTGACCGGCAAACGTCGAATTGAGCCGCCCATGAGTGAACTCAGCCGGATGTGTTTCGCGTTCGATCAGAAGGGGGCAGGAATTAACTTGAGCAATGAACAATTTCCGCGCACGGGACTTAACTACGGACCCGACACAGAAACCGGGGCAGGGTCTGGCTCATGCAGCAGGACGTGAATGGGTCCCATACGCGACTCTCGGGGCAATTCAAATGACCGTCGGCCGCACGATGGTCGAGATCGCCGGTTGCCAGCGCGGGACTGATCAAGAGGCTCCGCTGTGGCTGGCGAAACCGCTCGACTATGTCTCCCACTGGCTTCGCTTTATTGGGGCCAGAAACCGGGAAATTCAGGCCAAAACCACTGAACATCGGGTGTCAACGGGTGTCAGGAATTGAAGTGTAGGATTCTAACACTGCCTCAGCACGTGGCTTACCGTTATTGGGGCAATGGATTCTAGATCCATTGCAAGCATTGATTTACTTCAATCGATCATGACTCTGCCAGCTTAATGTACCGCGTCGTCGCGGTTCTTCCGGAGCGCCAGATTCCTGGATAATTGTAGGGGGCCGGAAGCTTCTGAAGCGGCCTGAAGGCTCGGTCGCACCTTTGATGCTCTTCGCGCGCGGGCGCGAGGCTCGGTCAGCGGGAAGCCTGCGATCGAATTAGCTATTGCATAACGATTGCAATATCGCAATTTGCCTGGAGCTTTTCACGCCCCAAGGAATAACGCGAATGCCGGCAATCGTAAATCCGCCAAACAACGGACTTCGATCGTTGATCCCCCAAGAGCGACCTATGGATTGGCTGGCACATCGCCCGGCCAGAGCCACTGACGCACTGTCTCGACCACAGCCTGAAGTCGCTCGTCACTGATCCGTTCGCGGTACACGCCAGCCATTGAGGAATCGACGTGGCCCATGATCGCGTTGACGGCGACCTGGTCAGTTGATTCTCCGCCCTGTGTTTCGAACGTGTGCCGCAGACTGTAGAACCCGCGGCCTTCCCCGATACCGATTGTTTTCAACAGGCGTGCGAACTTCTGAGAGAGCGCATCGATTGGTACAACGCGAGATTCTGTCGTCGAATTGCCGCCTTCAACATCGTCTTTTGCAATCCGCCGCTCCTGAATCCGCACCCACCGATTTCCATGCGCGGTCAGAAAACATAACTCGACATTGTCAGGATCTTTGGGGTCTGGGCGACTGGCGATCGCAACCCGAAGAGCATCAACCGTTTTCGGCCACAATGGAATTCGCCGTCGAATCTCCGTCTTTGGTCGTGGGAATTCGATCCAACCCGAATCCAAGTTAACGACGGACTGCGGAAGACTGGCGACATCGGTATTACCAAAGCCACAGTTGACCCCCAACAGGACCATGGCTATCAATGCCGGATCGCGTTTCGGTTGAATGGACTGAACACCGCCGATGTCATCGACCTCAATCGCGATGCCTTCGCACGCGTTTAAGATGCGCCGCACTTCATTGGCTGTAAAGTCTTTTGGCCCAGCAGCGTTGCGCGCCCGTCGAATCATCTTGGCCGATGGTCGGTTGAACGACTGGCCGTAGTTGACGGGCTGGTCAACCAGGCGTTGATCGTGAGCGTATTTGAAAACGACTCGACAGCGATTGATTTCGTTCTTGAGGCTGACAGTTCCGAGGTTGACGGCCAGTCGCGATCGGTATCGCTCGAAGTCAGCCGGCCTGAGGTCATCGACACGACGATCGCGACCGAGGTTTTCTACCAAGCTTGCACACGTCTTGTAATAGTCGCGAAACGATCGCTCCGATAATTCTTCCGCGTCAAGCTTGTGGCGCTTGCTGTTCAGGAATTCGTTGCACAGCACCCGAACTGAGCAAGCATCACCCGTGTCAGCTGCTGGTGGAACACGCCCATCAATTATGTACGGCCACTCACGCTGAAAGCGTTCGTATGCGCTCTGCCAGTCGTCGATCCGACCGAAATAGTACTGCTTACCACGATGCTTTTTGCACCAGCGACCGGACGGGTGGGCGGTAAGGGGAAAGTCGGGATAGGGTTTCTGCGATTTTCTCTTGGGGCTGGACTTGGTAGACTTCGCCATTGGCTCTCACCTTGTGCTTTGCGGTTCAGGTGGGTGTCAGTGACACCCGTTGGTTACCGCCAGCGGGTGTCAACTTATGGTTTCATCGTATAAATTTGGATGCCGGGTGTCAACTGGGGTGTCACTAGACAACAGGAAACGACACGAAAAACCCCGTAAATCACTTGATTTTAAGCACATGCGCCCGTAGCTCAGCTGGATAGAGCAACGGACTTCTAATCC
>JABISG010000072.1 GCA_018699955.1 Planctomycetaceae bacterium
ACGCCAGTGGCACCCAATCTGTTAGTACGCAACCTAAAAATTGATGCGGCAGTTGGGTAGCGATTTACTGAGTTGGGTGACACCCGAAACTGTGAATCCGGTATCGTACAAGTCGAGGAATGTCAGGCCGGTGAATTGGGCCAGGTGTGGTGCGCTGGCATCGGTGATTTCGGTGCCTAACAGCCCGAGAAATTCCAGCGACTCCAACGGTTCGAGCATGGCTAGGTCGGCATCGCCCAATTTGGTGTTGGCCAAATCGAGTTTGACCAGCTGCGACATGCTGCTGAGTTGCTTCAACCCCTCCCCGGTTATATCGGTCTGTGCGAGGAGCAACGACGTCAATGCGGAAAAGGCACGGATGTGTTTCAGCCCGGTGTCGGAAGTTGTCGTTTGGGCAAGCGAGAGGTTGTGGATGGCTGAAAGTCCGGCGATGTTGGCCAATTCGATGTCGTTGACCGATTCGCATCCGCTGAGACCACATGAGACGACGCGAAACTCCGCATCGGGAATGCTGTTAATCGTTTCGACATTTTGAATCGGTTCTCCGTCCATCAGCACATCGACCGATCCTCCCGCCTGAAGAATCCATTCAGCCGCTTGCCGCTCGACCGATAGCCCGGTGATCACGCCGCTGAAGCCCTTCTGTTCCAAATCTTCCAACAATTTACGTGCCCGTTGATGATCGGGCTTCACTTCGAGCAACCGTTCGAGTTTTCGGCACATGCCATAAAAATCGCGGTTACGTCGCATGCGGTTGGCATCGGCAATCAGCGTTTTGACCAAACCGCGTAATTCGCGGGCCTGTCCCAGTAAACCGATGGATTCGCTGTCGCGTTGGTCTTCCGGAATCTGCTGGAGGAGTTCGACGGCATTTTCGTAGTCGTGGCTTTTGATGAGTTTGCGTGCCGTTCGGCAGGCCGCCGACTGCGAGGTTTTGTAAGTGCTGGACTCGTCAGCCACCTCAGTCAAGTCCGATTCTGGGTTCGCGGAGTCCTTTGCCTGCAAACTCTCCAGAGTTTCCGGACGAAACGACGGCAATTCAATCGTCGGTGCGGGTTGAATGGCCGCCCCCTTCTGCGGCTGGCGAACGTAGGACGCCAAAGCATGCGCGACCTTGTCCATTGACGCGTATCGCTTCTGAGGATCTTTGGCCATCATCTGCAGACAGATCGACTCAAGCTTGGCGTCGACGTCTGCGCGTAATTCCGATGGGGGCTGTGGCTGTTCGTGAAGAATTTTTCCCATCACGGCCCCCACGTATCCGCGAAATGGTCTCACGCCGGTCAACAATTCGTATAGCACCACGCCCAGGCTGTAGATGTCACTCAAACTGGTGATGCCGGCCGGATTGCCATCAACCTGTTCCGGCGACATGTACGCGGGCGAACCGACCAACGCTCCGCTGTGCGTCAATCGGTCTTCACCTTCTTTGAACAACCGTCGCGCCAATCCAAAGTCCATGATCACCGGTTTGCGGTTTTCATCGATCATGATGTTGTCTGGCTTGAGGTCTCGGTGAATGACACCGTGTTCGTGAGCTTCCTGAACCGCCATGGCAACGCGGCAGACCGTCTTGGCGATGTGCTTGACCGGTTGTGGTTTGTCGCTGCGAATGTAATCGGTCAGCGGGCGGCCTTCGATATACGCCATTGCGATGTACCGCGTTCCGTCTGCTTCTCCGATGTCGTACACGGGACAAATACTGGGGTGTGACAAAGTCGCCGCCAATCGCGCTTCACGATAAAACCGTTCGATCGGTCCGGTCCCGTCGGCTTTGGCAAACTTGGGAACCTTGAGCGCAACGTCACGATGCAATCGGCTGTCGAACGCCAGATAAACAGCGCCCATCGAACCCTGTCCGAGTCGTCCTTTGATCTCGTAGCGGCCGATTGTCTGGGGAACCGCTTGCTCTCCACGAGCGCTATCGGGGACCGAATCGCTGTTCGCCATGGGAGCGGTTTCGCCTGCATCGGCGAACTGCTGTTCTTGAGCAAAAAGGCGACTGCCGTCGGCAGGTGAAAATTCGCCCGTCGCTGCCAAATGATCCTGCGGATCTTCCATGACAAATTTGTGCCGACACGATGGGCAGCGGCCAAACCGTCCCAACAAACTCGGATCGGGCAATCTGAGTTCATGTTGGCATTTTGGGCAGGGAATAATCAGGACGTCCATCGGAACGTCGTGCTCCTCGAGTCACCTTCTTGGGGCGAAACAATTCAGTTTTGCTGCTTCGACTTCTCAGTTCGTGGCACGCCATGTCATGCCACGTCTCCCCCTTCTTATCTGTATGTCGTCTAACAACCGATCACAATCGGGCCGCAGCACCGGGCAGATCACGCTCAGATCCGATGTTTTCGGCACGACGGCATCTCGGTCACAGCCAATTTGTCACTCCGTTCATTATACACCCGACAAACGTATCGGTTAAGCCAGATGTGTGCCGTCATCCTCAGCTGGCGATGCATAATCGCTATCCAGCTTCAGGGTCTCTTCGGGAGCAGCAATCAGGATGTCGAAATCCGACTCCGCATGCTTTCTTACAAACCCGTTGGTCCTGGGAAGTTCCAGAGTGAACTTGTGCCGACAGGAAGGACATTGCCCCCGCCGACCAAGCATCGATTGTTCCACCACGCGCAGCCTCTTACCGCAAATGGGGCAGGGAATCACCCAGTGAACTTTTGACATAACCGGAAATCCGAGCCGACCGCCTCAACAGTACAAAACCAACCTACAGGTTAGTCGAGCCGCCGTTGGATCGCAAAGGAAAACTCTGATATCTGCGGCTGAGGGAGCAACAACCGAATGCTGGTCTCGGTTGGTTGTCGCTGCGCGTTCTAGAACCCGCGGGCGGCCTGAATGTCGGCGAATGATCGCAAGCTGTAATCGATATCGACGTAGTCCAGCACCGATTGCAAAGCGCGGACGGCGACACCCATTCCATCGGGACCACTGAATCCGCCGAACTGTCCGCCCCCTTTCAGGTGTGGCTCGACTTCCAGGAAGAACCCCGGCACCCCGAGCTTCTTCATCTTCCGTTGGAGCGAGGGCAATTGCTCGCGCAGGTCACGCAGCACCAGTTCGTGTCCGGCATCGCCCCGGTTGGCGGGAACGAAATTCTTCAGCCGTTCTTCATCAACGACGCCCGTCCATTCCATCGAAGGATCGATGGTGTAGTCCTTGATGTGCATCCAGCCCAGATATTTTCGCACGGCTTTGTATTCGTTGTAGACTTCGACCGGGTTCTTGTTCTGTGCCGCCACGTTGCCGCCGTCCCAAATGACGACCATGTTCGGTCGATTGACTTTGCGGGCCAGTTCGGCCAACAGCGGCCCGGTTTCGCCGATCAGGTTCGGCTCGATCTCCAGCCCGAACAACAGTCCCGCTTTGGCGCATTGATCGACAATTTGCCCCAATTGATCGACCGCCTGTGCAATATGATCGCGGGGATCGCTACCGCGGGGGTGGTAAAACGAAAATCCACGGATCAGCCTGGTTCCCAACTCTTCCGCAGCGCGAATCGTTTTCGCCACTTCCGTTTTCAAATACTTCTTCATCGGCACAAAGACATTGTGCGAGCCGTCATCGACATCGACCAGCTTCACCTTACCGACGCGTGCGCCGATGCTGGTGACGCTCATGCCGAATTCATCGTGCAGTTTTCGCAGCGCGCGGTATTCGCTTTTGTTCAAATCGACGACATGCTTCACCTCACCGCCGCCGGTCACATCGATAAATCGTGGGCTGTAATACTTCAACCCGATTCCCGCCAGCGTCGACATCTGCTCGATGGCGGTCTTGCGGTTGGCGGCTTCATCGGCAAAGGCACTGAGGAGAACGTTGGGGTTGGTCATGGTGGTTTTCCAAAAGCTGGCAAATCAACGGGCAAATGCTCTACCGAGTTCGCTCAAACGAATTATCAGGCGGCAGATGGCACCATTGTCGAGCGACGTCGGGAGAGTTTCAAGCCAGTGATCAAACCGCGTCGTTGACTTCGCAAAAAACCGGTATTTGTTGCGGTGACTTTCCTTGCGTTGAATTTCTGGCCTTTCTGGAATTGCGGGGCCGGTGTGCATATTATGGGCGTTACTGAGACTGATTTATTCATTCACAAGAGAATCGAAACGACCAACCAATGCCCGACCCCATTCATTTCCCCAACGAAACTCAATCGAATGCTGTTCGTGAGACCATTGGCCGGAAGGAGCCGGTGGCACTGCGGACTTTTACTCCGTCGCAGGCGGTATTGGCCAAGTCGGCTGGTTCGTTTCATTGGACGTCGGAAGGTCGGCGGCTGTACGACTACAGTTCGGGTGTGCTCGTTGCCAACCTGGGACATAATCCGCGGCGCTGGATGCAGCGGTTCGCCGACTATTTGGGCTGGCAGCCCGATCATCTGGCCGGTGACGGCGAAGGGGATTATTTCGAGGCAGTCACGCTGACGGCTTACAACGCGATTACCGAGATCGAGGCTCGCGCGGTTGAACGTTTGCTTGGCAGTATTCAGGCATCGCCCGGCGGCAGTCGGCTCGACACTGTGATGTGGGCCGCTTCCGGTTCCGAAGCGGTGCAGAAGGCGCTGTGGGCCTGTCTGCATGCGGATCGAAACCGAGAAATGATCATTGCGACGCGTCACGGTTTTCACGGTAAGAAGGGGTTGGCCGGTGCAGTCACCGGTTCGGAAGACGATCCCGATCGCGACCCGCGCGTGCGGTTTATCAGCTTCCCACGCGAAGAAATTGACGACGCAGCAAAGTATGGTCAAGAGATCGATCTCTCCCGCTACGAAGCCGAACTCGAACTGCTTTACAGCGAATTGGGAACGCGGATCAATTGCCTCATCACCGAACCGTATCTGGGCGGCGGCGGCAGTTATCATCCGCCGAACTCGTACATGCAGTTGCTGGAACGCTTCTGCCGCGAGCGCGACATTCTGTTGATTCTCGACGAAGTGCAATCGAACTTCGGCCGCACCGGCAAGATGTATGCCTTTGAAAAATACGGCGTCGAACCGGACTTCGTCTGTTTGGGTAAGGGGCTGGGCAACGGGGTCCCGGTGAGTGCCACAGTCGGACGCGGCGACATCATCGCCAGTCTGAAGTATGGTGAAGCCTCGGATACCTGGAGCGCCAATCCGTTGGCCTGCGCTGCGGTGTTGGCTACACTCGACGAGTTTGAATCGACCGACGTGTTGGCAAACGGGGAACGGCTCTCGACGATATTCTTCGAGGGACTGGAGCGGCTGAAAGAAACCGGGTTGATCACCAAGGTCCGTGGCGAAGGAATGGTGTTCGGCATCGAGTGTGCCGACGCTGGTGAAATGCCGGCCGGTGATGTCGCCAACGCGATCGTCGAAGCGTGTTACCTCGGCGAGGATCGAAGCGATGGCATCCATTTGCTCGGCCCGCTGGCCGAAAGGGTCCTTCGCGTTAGTCCGCCCATGACAATGACCGAAAGCGAAGCACGCGAATCGCTGGAATTGCTGTACAAAATCATCCAGAAACTTGCAGCAACGCTGACGTAGTCAGACACGGCATCACGCTCCGCCGGGACGCGGCCCGGCGGCTTTGGGTGCAACACGGCGACATTGAGGTGGGACAGATTTCGGGAATTTCCCCATTTCCGCGCCCGCACCCATTTTGCCATTGACCTACCGGTAGTTTTTGCCGATTATCTCGCACTTCCCGCAGACCCTCTCGACCCAGAAACACATTTAGACCCAGCATGGCCGACAAAAAGCCGGACCAACCGGCCCAAGCACCTCGACAGCCCAAGCCCGACCGTTTCGAGCGGGAACGGCTCAAAAAGCTCGAGAAAATCGAAGCCCTCGGACACGATCCGTGGGGACAACGATTCGATGGACACATCGCAATTGCCGATGCCCGTGCGCAATGCCCCGAGGAAGCTGGCTCCGAAGGCGACACCGTGCGCATCGCCGGCCGTATTATGCTTCGCCGCAAGTCGGGCAAACTGCGGTTTTACGACATCGAAGATTCGTCCGGAAAAATGCAGTTGATGTTCTCTCGCGGAGATTTGGCGGGTGAACAGTGGGAGTTGATGGGGCAACTCGATATTGGTGATCTCATCGGCATCGACGGCGCACTCCGACGAACACAGACAGGCGAGATTTCGGTCTTCGTCCAGCAATTGACCATTCTGTGCAAATCTCTGACTCAGCCGCCTGAAAAGCATAACCGCGTCAAAGACATTGAAACGCTGCTGCGGCGGCGGTACATCGATCTCATCTATACCGAGGGTGTCCGCGACCGCATGCTGCTGCGGACAAAGATTATCAACTCGGTTCGGCAGACACTCAACAGTCAGAACTTCGTCGAAGTGGAAACACCGGTGCTGCACTCGATTGCCGGCGGTGCGGCGGCCAAACCATTCGTCACACATCACAATGCGCTCGACATGGAGTTGTACCAGCGAATTGCGCTGGAACTGCATTTGAAGCGGTTGATGGTGGGTGGTGTCGAACGCGTCTACGAAATCGGCCGCGTCTTCCGCAACGAGGGCA
Organism: Planctomycetaceae bacterium; assembly: GCA_018699955.1. Classification (GTDB taxonomy): domain Bacteria; phylum Planctomycetota; class Planctomycetia; order Planctomycetales; family Planctomycetaceae; genus JABISG01. Next base: position 6,518 of record JABISG010000072.1, read on the forward strand.
TCGACGCGACACACAACCCCGAATTCACGATGATGGAGGTCTACCAGGCCTACGGCAACTACGAATCGATGATGGACCTGACCGAGGCGGTGATCGTCAACGCTGCCAAAGAGGTCGCAAAGGCGAGCGGGGGGAGTAATCCCCCCGGTGATGCTGACCTCAAACTGCCGTGGGGCGAGGAAGTAATCGATTTCTCCCCACCCTGGCCGAGAAAAACCTACGGCGAACTCTTCGCCGAACATGCCGGCTGCGACATGAGTGACACGGCTGCGGTAACCGCCAAAGCGCACGAACTGACGGGGCAAGGCCGCATCACGCAGGAGTTCATCACGCGGCTCGATGCCGAAGAGATGCATCCCGATGTGATCGTCAACGAGGTGTTCGAGGCGACCGTTGAAGATCATCTGCAGGGACCGATTTTCGTCATTGATTCCCCCGCCAGCATCTGCCCGCTGACGAAACGCAAGAAAGACAACCCGGCGGTCGCCGAACGGTTCGAGTTATTCATTCAGGGAATGGAAGTTGCCAACGCCTACACCGAACTGAACGACCCACGACTGCAGGAAGAACTGTTCCGCACTCAATTGGCCGGCATGGCCGAAGAAGAATCGATGGCCAAGATGGACCACGATTTCATTCGCGCCCTCAAAATTGGCATGCCACCAGCAGGCGGTTTAGGTATCGGCATCGACCGCATGGTGATGCTGTTAACAAACAGCCAAACGATCCGCGACGTGATTTACTTCCCACTACTGCGACCCGAGTAGCTGCGGTGCAATGCATCGCAGATTGAAGTGACAGATAACCCCCGGCAAGGATGCCAACAATGTACAAACTCCTGCTCTGCCTGCGTTATCTTCGCACGCGCTACATCGCGCTTGCCAGCATTATCAGCGTGACGCTGGGCGTGGCCACCATGATTGTGGTCAACAGTGTGATGGCCGGTTTCAGCACCGAGATGCGGGAGCGAATTCACGGCCTGCTGGCCGACGTCGTCATTGAAACCAACAGCCTCGACGGCGTTCCCGATGCCGAAGAACATTTGGCGTTGGTGCGACAGGCCGCGGGCGATTACATCGAGAGCATGACCACCACCGTCGAAGTGTACGGGATGCTGAGCTTTCAGTATCACGGACAGTGGATTACCCGCCCGGTGACGCTCATCGGTATCGATCCGGGCGAGAAGGCCAAGGTTGGGCCGCTCAAGGACTTTCTGCAGAGTTATCGGCCGACGATTGTCGATGGTAGAATGACTGAACCGGCACAACGGTCGATGGATGTGCCTCCCGGCTGGACGTTGACCGAATCCGCACAAGAGTATCGACAGTGGTGGATTGAACGACAACAAATGATGATCCACGGGTTGGGCGAAGAGGACGATTCACTCCCCACGCCGTTGGTCCCGGGAGAATCGGTAACTCCGCCGTTCAAGGGCGAAGATCCCGGCCCGCCGATTTTTGATGAGTTTCCCAATTCAAACGCTTCAACAGACGAACCGGGTGCTGCACAACAAGATGACAGTGCTGTGGCAGCGCCAACACCTGCTGATTCGGAACCCTCAACTCCACTGATTGCAGACGAGAGTGGGCCGACATTCGCACCGCCGCAATTCGAGCCACCTCCATTTGAAGCTGAAGGTGCTCCGGAGTTACCGGATTCAGCCGGCTGGGTCGGACTGCTGGATGGACGGCTGTACGTTGGCATGGGGCTGATCAGCTTTCCCTACGAAGACGACAAAGGGAAGGTGCAGACGTTGATGATGGTTAAGCCGGGCGATGACGTGAAACTCAGCACGGTCACATCCGGCAGACCGCCCGATACCACGCATTTCAATGCGACCGTGGTCGATGTTTTCAAGAGCGGTATGAGCGAGTACGACTCGAACCTTGTCTTCTGCAACCTCGAATACCTGCAGAAGGTGCGCGGCATGGTCGATCCCTCGACGGGAGTCCGTTCCATCACATCGATTCAGATCAAGCTGAAGGACGAAACGGACGCGAAGGTTGTTGTCGAACGACTCCAGGCGGTTTTTCCGCCCGGCAGATACTCGGTTAAGACATGGGAACAGAAACAGGGGCCGCTACTCGCGGCGGTTGACATCGAATCGGCCATTCTCAACGTATTGTTATTCCTGATCATCGCGGTTGCCGGCTTCGGAATCTTGGCCATTTTCTACATGATCGTGGTCGAGAAGACACGCGACATCGGCATCCTCAAGGCACTCGGTGCCGGCTCGGGCGGCATTATGAGCATTTTTCTGTCTTATGGATTAGCGCTCGGCATCGTCGGCAGTGGCGTCGGCGTGGGCATCGGCATCCTGTTCGTCCACTACATCAACGAGATCGAGGGGTTCATCACCTGGATCACCGGTCACAAAGTCTTCGACGAACGGATTTACTATTTCCCGGAGATTCCCACTTCGATCAACGCGTCGATGGTGATTTGGGTGGCGGTGGGCGCGATGACAATCGCCGTGTTAGCCAGTATTCTCCCGGCACGCCGCGCGGCGCGACTGCGTCCGGTAGAAGCACTGCGATTCGAATAGCACACGAGGCTCCGTCAAAACCCGGTTGTGAGGGAACTCGGCACTGAAATTCGAGGCGTGTTGTGAGCCAACAGAGGGATTTGACAGAACTTCACAAGAGTCTGCGAACTGTATTCCGCGGAACCAATGATTAAAGGACACCCGATGAGCCAAACGCAAACGATCGATCCGTCCGATGTTGGCAATCGCTCTGCCGTGCAATCCGTGGTCAACAAGCAGGAAACAGTCAAAATGCCAAAAGGGCAAATCTCAACCGTCGCGCTCGAGAAGTCGTACTTCAAAGGGCAGCACAAAATACCGGTTTTGCGCGGAGTCGAGGTGGCTGTGAACGAAGGGGAATTCGTTTCCATCGTCGGGCAATCCGGATCGGGCAAAAGTACGTTGCTGCATTTGATCGGACTGCTCGATACCCCCGACGTCGGTGAGATTCTGATGAACGGCGACCGGATTGACGACTTGCCGGAAAAGTCGCGCGACCAGTTGCGAAACCATGTTTTCGGATTCATATTTCAGTTCTACCATTTGCTGCCGGAACTGAGCCTGCTGGAAAATGTGATGTCGCCGTTGATGATTCGGCATTCGCTGTGGAGTTTCTGGAAGCAGCGGCGGGCAATGCGCGAGCAGGCATGCGAGATCATCGCGAAAGTCGGATTGGGGCATCGGATGAAACACAAGCCGTCGGAACTCTCGGGTGGCGAAATGCAGCGGGCAGCCATTGCCAGGGCTTTGATTACAAAGCCGACCGTCCTACTGGCCGACGAGCCGACCGGCAATCTTGATTCGGACACGGGCGGCGAGATTATGGACCTGTTGGCCAGCCTGAACGAGCACGACCGGCTGACGATCGTCATGGTCACTCACGACGATTCGATCGCCCGGCAGGCCCACCGCATTGTTCGCCTGAAAGAAGGCCGCATCGAAGCGGTTGATCGGGCGGCGTAGAGTTGTTTGCGGTTTCGCGGTCCGATTGAAGTAGGGCACCGCAGGCGTTAGTGTGGTGTCCATGTTGGAAATATTGAAGAAGCGGTGGTTTCTCGTCTCGCTGGCCGTGTTGATTCCGAGTGGACTACTCATCGGCATGCAGCCGTCTCTTGCGCCGCATATTGGGCTTCTGAAGTCTGCTCTTCCGCCACGCGCGGTGACCGCGATCGTGCTGTTCCTGATGTCGCTGAGTTTGAACAGCCGCCAACTCGGCGAATCGCTCCGCTCCCCCGGCCCAGTCCTTTGGGCGGCCACCGTCAATTACGGATTCATCCCATTGGCGGCGTTGGGGATCATGTCGTTTCAGTTGGTGAAAGATTTCCAGTTCGGGCTGATCATTGCGGCAGTCGTACCCTGCACCATGGCGGCCGCTTCGGTCTGGACGCGGAAAGCGAAGGGGAACGACGCCGTCTCGCTGTTGGTGACGGTGACGACCAATGGTCTCTGTTTTCTCATCACGCCGTTCTGGCTATACATGGCGACTCGCAGCAGTGTCTCATCGGAAGGATGGGTCGCGATGCTCGTCTGGCGGTTGGTGCTGGCGGTGCTCATACCGGCATTCATCGGTCAACTGTTGCGGCTCTCTTCGCGAGTCGCCGCATTTGCCGACGGGAATAAGACGGTCATCGGTGTTGTCGCTCAATCCTGCATTCTCGTCATCGTGTTGACCGCCGCCTGCGATGCGGGAAGCCGGTTGAATGGCGATGCGGGCAGCCCGACGTTGCTTGCCGTGCTGCTGGTGTGGGGCAGTTGCGTCGCTTTGCATCTGGCGGCGATGGCAGTCGGCGTTACGGGGGGCCGGCTGTTTCGTTTTCGCCGCGAAGACATCGTTGCCGTTGCCTTCTCGAGCAGTCAGAAGACCTTACCGATTGGCGTGCTACTGGCGACCGATCCGGAGATGCTCGGCAACCCCGATCTGGGAATTCCCTTCGCCGTGTTTCCGATACTGATGTACCACGCATCGCAACTGTTTATTGATACGGTGATTGCCGACCGGTTTGCCGAGAAGGCAGCAGCGACCGAGAAGACACCGGCGACAGCGGACGCCGACACGACGCCCGCAGGCGAAGATGCCGGCTGAAGCGTTCGTAGTGACCGGATTCATGGGGTCAGAACGAGTTCAGCTGCCGGGGTGCCACTGGCGTATCGCCAGTGCAATGCGGTGAACACTGGCGACACGCCAGTGGCACCCAACCTGCACGATGACAGCATCGGGCGCGATCGAAACCCGTTAAATCGGGTCACTACGAACCACCTTACGGCTTCGGGAATTTAATCTCTTTGCCGATGTTGCGGTATCGCGGGTCCCAGAAGTAATCGATGAAGGTGATGCCGTACCCCATCGACAATTCACGTGCAGCCCGCCGCTGCCACGGTGTACCCGGGTGTTCGGCGATCACAAACTGATACATCTTACGCGAGCGGGCCTGTTGTTCTTTGAGATCCTGCAGTAATTCTTCTCGCTCGATTTTCAGCTTATAGAGTTTCTTGAGACGGGCGAATTGTGCGCTATCCGGCTCGACCATTTCTGCCCGACGGACAATGTGCCATTCGTTGTTCTTGGGATCTCTCGGTTTTGGTGGGCTGGCAACATGCTTGTCTAACGCCAGCATGAACTGGAACAATCTCACACGGTAGGACAACAACTGCGCGGTGGCCAAATCGTAGTTGGCACGCCACCGCTGAGAGCTTTCCTCAGCCCTCATCGGCTTGACTTCTTCGAGCATGGCAAGTCCCTGGCTGGAGAGATTCATTGCGCGCCAGGCTCGCTGAAACTGCTCGGCCCCCTGCTTGCGAAATTCCACCGGATCCATCGCATAGTGGTTGTAGTTCATGTTGAGTTTACTATCGAGATGCGGGTTGAGCACCTTGATGACGTTCCAGATTTGCGTGCGAAATTTGCTCCTCTTGCGCTCGTCTTCATAATTGCGGCGTGAGTCGAGATCGGGTTGGTATTCCTTCATGTCGAGAAAATCGAATTTGCGTTTATCCTGTGCGGCACGGCCGACAAGGTTCTCTTCTTCGCCCGGCAGCATGAAATAAATGCCGCCGCTTTCCTTGGCAATCCGCACCTGCTCAAACGGTCCAAAATTGCTGCGATCGGCATCCCAGCGGGCGTGGAAACCGTCCCATTGCAGGCACTCCGGCCAAGCGGTTTCCGGGCCGCGATTAATTCGCAGCCAATGATTCAAACCGTACTTGGGGTCTTTCCAGCGAATACGGGCGTATGGGTAACCGAAGACTGATTCCCGTCCCAATACAAACACGGGAGATTTGAAACGTTTGGCCCGTTCGATGGCGTCTTCAATAAACTGGCCGTCGTCTCCCGATTCGTCAGTCACCAGAATGACGACCAGCTTCCGCTTGGCGCGGGCTGCCTTGGCCCCGAAAGTGTCGAAGGCCTGTATCAGAGCGCGGCACATGTGCTCCTTGCCGCTTTCGTCGATCGAAATCTTGTTGATGGCGGCGCGAATTTCGTTGATGTTGGACGTCGGTTTCGGCGTGATCGGATCGACCTTTTCGCCATAACTCCAGATCGTCGTCCACAACACGTCGGCATCGCGTTTCAGCTTTTTATCGCTTTTGATTTGAATGCCAAGTTCGGTGTACACCTTGTCGAACTTCTGGCGGATTAGCTCCTGGTCGTCCTTCATGCTGTCCGATTCGTCGAAGAGCCAGACCACATGCACGCGGCTTTCGCGCATCATGCGGAGCAATTCCTGGCTGATTCGGCCGAGGGCGGGACCGTAACCCGAGACGACGTCCATTCCGCCATCGACAAGTCCTTCGCCCAGATCCTGTTCGATCTCACCGTCGCCCGGCAGGGTGATGTCGCCGGCATTGCTGACGAACAGTTCCGGCTCTTTCAGGCTCTCGGATGTTTCGATGTTCTGCTGAGCGGCTGCGGATCCCTTGGTACCGGCAGCCGCGTTGGCCACATTTGCGGCGGCGGCCACGGTGTTATCGGTTTCGGAGACTTCAGTGTTAAGCTCAATCTCTTTGCTGAATTCTTCCTGGTCTCGCTCTTCGCTGAAGAACGTTTCGATAACGATCTGCGCTTGCTCGTTGAGCAGGTTGTAGGGAATGACCCACATGATGAAGAGAACCGCCACGTGGACGATCAACGAAACGCCAACAACGGAGATGCCGCGGGACTTCTTCTTCATTTTGAAAAATCCTGACTGGAAGCGACCTGAAAAAACACCAGATCACAGCCTGAAAAACTTGAGATGTTTTCGTGTCATTCGAACCCGGCCTTGCCGGGAGGCCCGCGTCAAAATCGTCTCAATTATAACTGGGGTGGAGTGCGTTTCTTGACCTTCTTCTTCTGCATTTCGCGTCTCTTGCGTTCCTCTTCCGCCAGTTGCAATGTGGCGGCATCTGCGTCGGGTCCAGGACGGGTATTCACGCGGGCAATGTTCATGGTCCCCTCGGCCCATTGCCAGCCCATCGCCTGCCCCAATTCGCGTTCGGCCAGCATGGCCCACGGGGTCGCGGGATGATCGTCGATCACACGCGTCAAATACATCGTTGCCTGCTTGGCGAGTTTCTTGACAACCGGGCCGGCATTGATTTCGCGGCTGGGCTGCAACGTCCAGGAGTTGCTTCCCTTCTTCTTAAACGACTTCGGTTCGGATTTCATTTCGGCCAACACACGGTTGTACCCAAACGCACGAACCCGCATGGCGAGAACGCGGCCCATTGCCAAATCGTAGTTGGCACGCCAACGAGGCTCTTTGATCTTGTCGCGAGCCTTTTCTCCCTGAGAGAGCAGCGTGAGCATTTCCGTCAGATTGTGGTCGAATTCAGCCGCCGGCCTTTGGGCAGCGGTGATCTGGGTTCGTAAGACGTTGTCACTGGGGGCTTCAAACCGCAGGCGTAGCTGATTGAATTTCAGTTGCCGCGTTTGAGCGGCGGCCTGAACCAATAAGGATTTTGCGAGGTTCGCCTTCACGTCCTTGATGTAGTCCCGCCTTGGGCGGTAGTCGGGCTGGTAGTCGCGCATGACATTGGAATCGAACCGAATGCTGCCCTGATCGGCCACAAAATAGACGCCACCGGTTTCGGCACAAAGCCGCGTCAAAGCATACGGACCGTATCCGGCCGAGAGCCGCTCGTATTTTCGGTTGTCGTTGCCTCCGCCCCAGAACGGCAATTCCATTCGCTCGGCGTTGACGCTTTCCGGTCCTTGATCGACGGGGATTTCTTCTTTGAAACCGTCTTCATATTCCCATTCGACGTAGCCTTTTTCTCGCCCGAAGATTGAGGCATTGCCGACGCAATAGACTTTAATTCCATACCGGGCCAGATCGGCAGAAACCTGTTCGACCATCGCGTAATCGTCACCCCGTTCGTCGGTGACGATGATGATCATGATGTTACGCCGCATTTTGGTGCGGTAGGAAAGCCATTTGTTTGATACCGTTTTAACAGCCGCGAACACATGCTCTTTTCCGGAGACATCCGGGGCGATGTTGCGAATCGCCTCGACGACTGTCGTGGCGTCATCGACCGGCTCGGGCGTAATGATTTGGGTTCGATTGCCATAACTGGCAACGGCAGTCTTCAGTGCGCGATCGGCACCGACATTCAAATGATCGACTTGCTTGTAGACGTTGGCGAACCGGTCGGCGATCATGTCGCGACGTTTCTTCAACGAAAGCGACGCATCGAACAGCCAGATCGCCAACGTTTTCTTTTCGCGGAGTGAAGCGGCAATTTCAAATGCCAACCGATCGATCGCCCCCTCGGTTCCTCCGGTGTGTTCCGTCGTGCCGGTGGAATCGAATGCTTCAGCCAGCAGCGCCTCGGCGGGCTGCTCAATTGGGTCAGTTATCGGCTCGCTGACCTCTAACAGCTCTTCCTCCAGCTTCTTTTCCATCTCCTTCTGCGGATCCTGGCTGACGTGTTCATTCGCGTTCAACGACGGGCCGAGGAGATTGACGTTGCTGTCAGTGCCGACCTGATCAGCCTGCGTCTCGAACTTGTACGAGTCTTCGTCAATTTCTTCCATGACACTGTTGATGATCGTTTGCTGTTCGGGCATCGCGATTCCCGCGATGCTCCACAGCAAGAACAGCACCAACACGTGGACGCCCAGGCTGATGGCCCAGGCCGGCACTTCACGTGCGCTGGCCATCATGCCTGCTTCTGCGGCAAGATCATCCATTTCGTCGGGATCGGCATCGATATGGATGGCGGCAATTTGCGATTGGCCCGCGACGTTGCTCTGTTGATTCACCGTGTTGGAGTTCACAGCAAGCTCCTTTTCGACATTTCCGAAATCAAAGAACGCGCACTCTCGAACGCAACAGGCCCGGCATTTCAGTCAACCGCCAACCATAAGGGTGGCAGTCTTCACCACGCGATTTGCCGCCCAAATCACTACGCAGGCAGGCTCGCGGACAAACAGCATCTGCAGGCAAATTCGACTATCCTGCACGTTAGACAACAGTGTAGTCGAAAAAGGAAGAAACTTCAACTCAACCTTGTAATAATATCGGCCTTATCAACTGTGATAATCAGCACTTGCGCCGTGTGCGTCAATTTTCTTCCAGAAACAAGATGTGTCGGTTCGTGACCCGTCGGATTGTAACGGCCGAGGGTTGACATGACCAACCGATCCGAAAGGGCGTTGATCGCGCGTTTCGGGCTGCATTTGACGTGGCATGGCGGCGACTTACAATCGGTGAATATGAAACGATTGTGACGTCGCGTTGCTCAACCGGGCATGCAACAAAAAAGCGTCGGGGCAACTTAGCAACCGCCGACGAATTCTCACCACCGACCAACACAGGGGAAATGTTCTATGATCGATTGCTTGTCTGATCGCCAGACTGCGAATTGGCTAAATGCTGCGACTGTTCGGCGTGTGATCGCCGCCTTCTGTCTTGCGTTGGCGGCCAGTTGTGCCATGGGTGTGAGTGATGCAGCCGAAGAGGAGACCGCTGCGCCGGGTTCGGCTGGCAAACCGGCAAGTTTGGCAGCAATCTTGTCGCAGCAAACCCGAGTCGCTTTCGATGCCGTTTCGCAGTACGTTGAGAAAAACCCGACTGCCAATGACATCGACCAAGGTTACGGCTGGTTGTTTGAAACGGCTCAGCGCAACGGATACGAAGCCGATGCGCTTCCACTGGCGGAAGCCTATTTGAAGCGTAGCAACACGGCCGAATCGATCGCAAAACGTGCCCGCCAGACGCAGGTGTTGGGACTGGCCGCGACCGGCAAGATGGAGGAGGCGATGTTGGGCTTCGAGGAGGAAATGAAGGGCGTTCGACTGCGTTCTCCGAACGCGACGGTCGATTTTGCAATCGCGGTGGCGACACAAGCGCAAATGACCAACGACTTCAGGGCAGCGGGAGCCGTCTTCGAAAGACTGTCGAGAGCGTTCTTCCTAAGTCCTTACGTCCGCAGTCTTAGCGAAAACCGTTTGTATCGGCTCGAACTTGCCAACCAGCCGGCCCCGAAGCTGGGGGCCGACGATTTTGACGGAAAGCCCGTTGACATCAAGTCTTACGAAGGCAAGGTGCTGCTCATCGACTTCTGGGCGACGAATTGTCCTCCCTGCATCGAAGAGTTTCCGGCATTGAAGCAGCTCTATGCGGATTACCACGACAAAGGGCTGGAAATCGTGGGGATTTCGCTGGACGAACAGCGAGAAACCGTCGATCAATTTCAAGAGGCGTGGAAACTTCCCTGGCGAATGACGATGAGTTCCGCCGACGGGGGAGCGACCCGGGCGCGATATCGGGCGCGTACAATTCCAACAATGTATCTCGTCGATCAAAAAGGCAAAATTGTACGAGTCGATGTCCGCGGCAAGAATCTGCGACGGTCGGTCGAGACTCTGCTAAAGGCTGAGAAGTAATCTTGCTTTGACTGTGAACGGCTGATCGCTGGGAATCAAGCGGGAACTGCCGATGCGTAAAACCGAGCGAATTGTCACCGCCACCGATGGCACCAGTCTTTTCGTTCGGCAGTACGCTCCTTCACTCGGTGATGCCTCGCGAACACTCGTAATTATCCACGGGGCTTCGGAACACGGCGGACGTTACGAACACGTTGCCGAACAGTTTGTCGAGCGCAATTGGAATGTTGTGGCGGCGGATTTGCGCGGCCACGGCCAATCGGGCGGACGACGGACGCACGTTGCGCACTTTCACCGTTATGTGACCGACGTGGCATCGATTCTGGATGGACTGGAATTGCCGGCCGAGCAAACTGCTTTGTTGGGACACAGCATGGGCGGGCTGGTCTCGATACGCTTTGCGCAGCATTTTTCCGATCGCGTCACGTGTCTGGTAGCAACGTCGCCACTGCTGGGGCTCAGCGTCGAGATCTCGAGGGCCACATTGGTGGTGGGAAAAATGCTGTCGGTGATCGCACCAAGGTGGCGGTTTCGCACCCGTGTGAATCCGGAAGACACCACTCGCAGCCAGGAGTTCTTGCAGCAGCGATTCAACGATCCGTTGATACACCGATCCGTCACCGCGGGCTGGTTTTATCAAATGAAGCGGGCGCTGCGGTCGGCTTGGCGCGACGCGCACAAGTTGACGCTGCCTTTGCTGGTCATGCAGGCCGGACAAGATCGGATCGTCGATCCAGACGTTGTTGAACCGTGGATGCTCACGTCCGGCAGTGCGGACTTCACATACCATTGCCTGCCCGATTGTCTGCACGAACTGTTGAACGAACCAGATTGGCGCGCAACGGCAGCCAGTATTGCCGATTGGCTGCACGAGCGGATCGGATGCGTTAGCACTCGCGCAAACGACGGTTCAGCCGCCTGAGTTATGGATTCAGTGCCACCGGCGT
>JABISG010000043.1 GCA_018699955.1 Planctomycetaceae bacterium
TGCGACATTCGGTAACCGGGAACCGATGTTTCGATCGACTCAAACTCCCCCCGGTATTCTACCGGCGCTTCCGGTTTCAGATCCCACGTATCAAGATGCGAGAGGCCCCCCTGCAACAGTATGACGATCACCTGCTTCGCGGCCCCGTTTTCTGCCGCAATCGCCTGCGACTGCAACACGCCGGGAAGCGCAAACGCACCAACCGCCACGCTGCTGCTCTTAAGCAACATACGACGGCTGAACTGACTGTCAGCCCAAGGATGTTTTCGCTGTGTCATTTTCGCTCTTTACATTCGGTTCAACACATAACCCATCTTCGATGGATACTGTATCTCGTCGCGAGCGCGGAGGTCAAGATGGCTGGACCTGTGCGGTGTGCTGGTCGGTTTCTTGTCTTGGAAATGAGGAACGAGAAAACTTTCACACTTTTTTGCGCCGACCAGATATTTGGCAGTTCTGCTATTCTTCCGAATTCTCTTCAGCGGCCTGTGTGGCCTCGTTTTCGGCGCGCAGTTTGTCGATGGCGGCGGCCACTTCGTCCTCCCAGGGAAGTTTCTCATCTTTCTCCGGGTCGTAGGGCGGCAGCTTGGGGATCTCGACGCCCAATTTCTCCAACAGGGCCTGGGACTGGTTCAGTTCGTAGCGGCGGACGTACGGCTCACCATCGGCCCAAGCCCATTCGTAGGCAGCCAGCGCGTGCTTTTTCGCTTGCTCGCGATCGCCAATCGCGAGCCATAATTCCGCCAGCGGTCGGTGAGCGGGACTTTTGGCAGTAGCGAGTTGCTCGGCCTTGTCACGAGCGTCCGCGAGTTGACCGAGGTGGATCTTGGCAAGGGCGAGCCGGGTCTCCGCTTCCGCATCGATCTGCCCGACTTGGCGGGCCATGTGTACCGCCTCGTGCAGGCTTTCGGCAGCGAGTTGATACTGGCCCTGATCCAGTTGCCATTCACCCCGCAGACCGTGGAGTCCGCGAACGGTTGGCCGGTTCTTGCCTGTCTTGGCGAGTTGCTCGGCATGGTCGAGGTGCTCTTTCGTCATTTCTTCCTTGTAGAAGCGGAATCGAGCGTAGCATTGTTCTGCGTGGCCGGGACGGTAGAGATTACGCCGCCAATCGCGGCCCATCGGGTCCAGGAGTTGCCATATCGTTTCAGCCTTTGTCCATTGACCACTTCCAGCAAGGTGCTGGAAGTGGTCCAACCGTGCGACGAAGAGGTATTCGATGTCGTCCTGCTGAGCGGCAATATCGAGTGCGAGGACGAGACAGCGTTCCTGTTTTGCCAGACGGACTTCAGCTCGAAGAACTCGGGAGAGGTTGGCCAAGCGGATGCACAACCCACTCCAGCCCTCCTCCGCCAAGTCGTTGAACAAAGCGGAGCTGTAGGCTGCGAAGGCTTGCTTGAACTCGCCAGCAGCCGCCAAAGCATTAGCGCCGCTGTTCGCCAGGTAACTGCAAGCCGATTCATTCAGACCACTCGGCAACGTGGCCCAGCCCTGCGGGAAGAAAGGCCTCAGGAGTGACAGCGTTTCAGCGTGAGCCTCCAAATTGAAGAGAAGCGCTCTTGACAAGTCACCGCGATAGACGTCGCAGGCCTGCTGGTGGTGGCCCATTTGGAGTAGCGTGCGGACAACGTGGAGGCCATCGCGCAGGTCTTCGAGGGTTTCCGCCTCGTCGTAGGGATTGTGGGCTTGCTGCGAGAAGTGATCGACCACGCGCTGTCCGTAGCGCTCCGTCTCCTCCTGCCGGAGGCCCCCGGCGGCGATTCCGCGCAACACCGGGTGCAGGTCGTGGCGTTTTGTTAGTGTGTCGTATTGCAGCAAGCCGCGGCGTTCGAGATTGGCGACGGTTTCCTGTAGTTTCTGTGGGGCGTCGAGGAACTCCAGCGACTCCAGCCGATCCTGCAGGGCTTGTTCGCATTCCTCCCAGCGCTTCAGGGCGGCTGGGTAGTCCTGCTTTTTCTGTTCCTTCCAATCATCAGGCATAACTTGCCACAATCCACCCTCCCCCGGCTTTTCGGGTTTCTCGACTTGCTCCGGCACGGGCGGCAGATGGGGATTGAGGGCGCAGAGCGTGGGGTAATCGACGGCTTCGGACAACAGCGCCAAGGTCGAGAGCAGTTGGCGACTGTTGTCATCGAGCGCCTCCATCGCAGCCTTTAGAATGTGGTTGCGTTTTTGGCTCAGGTCGAGGTCGGCGAGGTTCAGTTGGCCGCCGCCGTTGGGATCGACAGCCCACACGTCGAAGTTTCCCCGGTCGGGCAGGTAACCGGTGACGAGACCCGCCAAGACGCCGGTAACCAATGGGTGACAGTCGCAATGTTCCTTCAGGTAGGTTCGGATCGCCTTCGAGTCGCCGTTGACGCCGCAGCTGCGAAACAGGGCCTCGGCATCCGGCGGGCGGAGACCGGGCAGCCGCTCACGGAGCACACCGGGAATCGGCTGGCTGGATGAATTCAGCAGGACGCGCGGAGGCAGCCGGGAAGTCAGCAGCAGTTTCGACGGCGCGGCACCGGCGAGAGCGCGGAGCAGTTCGTCGTCCTCGGGACGGATCGCCGCACAGGGATCGCGGTCGGCAATCGCATCGCTCGTGCCGGCATCGTCATCGGCCAACTGAGCGGCGTCGATGCGATGGTAGGCGACAAGCACACGCTCCAGTCCATCCAACACAATCAACCACGGCCGGGCTGTGAGGTGTTGCAGCAGCAATTCAGCCAGTTCGGGTGTTTTCTTTTTCCTGAACTCCTCGAATGGACGGCCGGTGATGTAGGCAAGGGCGTGGCCACAAAAGTCGGCCATGATGGCACCCCGCTCATAGAACGAATACCAGAAGCGGCCCGCCCAATCCTCACGGACTTCGTATGCGTGCCGGGTCGTCCATTCCCAGGTGAGCATGCTCTTGCCGGTGCCGCCGATCGCCTCGAACAGCAGCACCGGATGCGAGTCGGCCGGCGCGGCCCAGTCGTTTAAGACTTCAAGCTGAGCCTTGCGACCCACGAATTGGTGAGAGCCGATATAAGGCGGCTCGGCATAAAACGCCGGAGCGGCGGGAATGGGGACTGGTTTGTTGGGATCGGCATTAGGTGGTTCTGCGGCGACGGGAGCAACTTGTTTATCGAGATGGCGGCCGAGGCTGGCGACGGAATGAATGGCTTCTTTGGTGAACTGCTCCAAGCTATCGAAGTCCACATAGATTCGTCCGTCCTGCGCCCGACCACGAAAAGCTTCCAGTATTTGCCGTTTATCGGGGTCAAGCTCGACATCTGCTTCTTCAACGCGATGCTTGGCCCCCATGACAAAGACCAGTGTGGGCAAGCCGATTTTCTGCGCTTCTTCGAACTCAAGGCGGGTGATCGAGTAGCCGTCTGGATTGCGTTCGCTGCATTCGGGAACCTGGCCGCAGCGGCGGCTGATCAACGCGATATAAGCGCTGCTCTGACGAACCATGTTGAGGGAGGAAGAGATGACATCGTCATCTGGTTTCACAACATAATCTTCCATCCCAACAGCGACGAGATCTTCCTTGCGGAGCGCGTTGTTCAACTCGGCGCGGTGCTGCTCCAAATCCTTAAAGGTGCTGGAGACCATGACCCCCTTGAAGTTGGTCGGGGCGGGATTGGTTTCTGGTGCCATGATCTGATTCCAAGTCTGGCGAGTCGATCAGGATGAGAAGAAAACGGCAGGAGCCTTATGTTCAGACACTCAAATCCTTCCAGCGTACCCGCCCGTTCGCGGTTGTCAATCGCCTTTCGACAAAGCAGTCGGCTGCTTATGTGTCACGAACCCGATCCGTCGGCGTGCGCCTTGTGAATCGCCGATGAAACTGAGAAAAGAAATAGTGTCGCTTGCGGTTTGGCGGACCGAGGACAGTTGAAGCTCCGATGGTACGCTAAGCGGCAACCGTTTTTCGCTACTTTTCGTTTTCGAAGACCGCGTGTATGACATCTGCGAGCGATAACAATGGCGAATTGCCGGCGATAATTGGTGGCGCGGCGGTGCGCCCGCAGGGTCCACCGGATTGGCCGGGAGTCGATCCAGCCGTTTCGGCTGCCGTCGAGAGTGCGCTGGCCGATGGAACGTGGGGAAAATACCACGGCCCGCACTGCAGTCAACTGGCCGAGCGGTTAGCGGAATATCATCAATGTGAACATGCCATTCTTTGCAGTAGCGGGACGGCGGCCGTCGAGCTGGCATTGCGCGGTTTGAAAGTTGGCGCTGGCGATGAAGTGGTTCTTGCCGCCTACGACTTCAAAGGAAACTTCCAGGACGTTCTCACCGTCGGTGCGGTGCCCGTTCTCGTCGATGTTTTCGCCGACAATTCCAATCTCGATCCGGATGGGCTGGAAGAGGCCATTGGCCCGAAAACACGGGCGATTATTGCGTCTCACTTGCACGGCGGCGTCGTGCCAATGTCGGACGTGATGCAAATCGCCAGACGCCACGGCGTGCCGGTGATTGAAGATGCCTGCCAGATGCCGGGGGCCGTCATCGAAGGAAGAATTGCCGGCACTGTCGGTGACGTTGGAATTCACAGTTTTGGTGGCAGCAAACTGTTGAGTGCCGGTCGCGGTGGGGCGTTGGTGACCAACGATGCTGAACTCGTGCAGCGCGTCAGGTTGTACTCACACCGTGGCAACGAAGCCTACCCGCTGTCGGAACTGCAGGCCGTCGCATTATTGCCCCAGCTCGATCAACTTGACGTTCGGAACGCACAGCGGCAAAGGAACGCCGACCGCTTGCGACAGCTGTTGGCCGATCAGACTGGACTGGCAGCGCTGGACAACTCTGGCACCACTGCCCTGCCCGGCTATTACAAGTTTGGTTTCACATACGACGTCGGCGCGTTTTCCGGTTTGTCGCGCGAATCCTTCGCCGACTCGATGCGGGCTGAAGGTATTGCAGTCGATCCGGGATTTCGTGCGCTGCACCGTATTCATAGCCGCCGCCGATTTCGTACCGTGGGTGACCTGCACAATGCCGAACGCTCGGACGAATGTGTGCTGACGCTACATCATCCCTTCCTGCTCGGTAGCGACGAAGACATCGAACAAATCGTCATCGCCATTGACAAGATTCGCCGACATGCAACGATGATTCAGCAGCAGAAGTGAAGGTTGCCACCGGTGATCAGAACTCTTCAAAAAGGTCACCACGAAATCCACCGAACACACGAAATACACCAGATCGACAAGAGGTAACAACAAATGGACTATGCAGCGATGTTTGACGAGGGGTTGTCGTACGAAGAGTTTCTTGGCAAATATGCCAACGATGAGCAGCGGAAGCGCTGGGATACGTTTCATGGATCGCTGAGCCTCACCGCCTCACAGAGCGAATTGCTGAGCGGTTTCAAACGCGACATGAAGGTGTTGGTGGTCGCCGGGGCGTGGTGTGGCGACTGTGTGAATCAATGTCCCATTTGGGATCACTTTGCGGCAGCCAGTTCGCGGATTCACATCCGCTATTTCGACCGTGACGACAACACCGATTTCGCCGATGAACTTTCGATGTGTGGCGGGCGACGCGTTCCCGCATTGCTGTTTCTGAGTGAAGATGGAAAACCGTGCGGACGTTACGGCGACCGAACATTGTCAAAATACCGTGACATGGCGGCGACGCAACTCGGGGCGGCCTGCCCGACCGGCATCGTGCAGCCGGATCAATCGCTCACGCAGCAGGTGGTGCAGGACTGGCTCAACGAGTTTGAACGGATTCAACTCATGCTGCGTACATCGGGCCGGTTGCGCGAAATTCATGGCGATTGAATTGCAGCGGAACCGCAAGCGTTATCCGACGTTTGCGCAGAATTGAAAGTAAATTTCAGCGGCTTGCTGAAGTTCCTCGACCGAGATCCATTCGTCTTTCGTGTGGGCCTGCTCGATTGAACCAGGACCGAACACGACCGACGGAACGCCGCCGTCGTCGATTCGCGAGGCGTGCGTTCCGTAGGCGACACCAACCTTTTCATGCGGACCGGCGACCGGTGTGATGTGGCTCATCAACCGGTCGGCCCACTCGCCGTTGCGGTCGTCGTTCAGGGTGGCAGCCACCAACCACGGTTCGATCATTTCGTAGTCGAAATCGATTCGATCTCGCAAGAACGCTTCGACTTGATTGAAGGCTTCCATGCCTTCTTCGCCGGGAACGACGCGGCGGTCGATCTCGATCGTACACTTATCGGGAACCGTGTTGACGCTGATACCGCCTTCGATTCGCCCGACGCTCAACGTCGCTCCGCCGCAGAGCGGATGCGGCGGCACGAGGTCGCCTAACTTGTCGGCAAACTCTTCCAGACAGGCCAAAATCTGCGCCATGCGGTAAATGGCGTTAACTCCATTGGACGGGACGGAACTGTGACAGGCGCGGCCCGTGGTCCGGATTTCCCATCGCGTCGCCCCGCGATGTGCCACGACGATGTCGAGGTCGGTCGGTTCGGCGACGACGGCGATATCGGGCCGCGTTTCCAACAACGTTCCCGCACGACTCGGATCGTTCCACAAACGTGGCAGATCGTTAATGCCCAACGACGTTGCTTCCTCATCGCAGGTACACGACATGACAACGTTTGCCGCCCCTGCCGGTTTCTCGCGGACCAGTCGCGCAAACGCGGCCAGCATCGCCGCCATTCCCCCTTTGACGTCACACGCGCCGCGGCCGTACAGCCGACCGTCTGTCACCGTCGCAGCAAACGGATCGATCGTCATGCCGTCAATCGGCACCGTATCCTGATGCGCGTCGAGCAACACATTCGTCGCACCATCTGCCCCAGCCACACGGGCGATGACGTTCGACCGCCCCGGCGCCACCTCAATTCGCTGGCATTCGACGCCGAGTTCATCAAAGAACTGAACGAGATACTCGCTCAATCGGCCTTCGTAAAACTCCGGCCCGGAGACGTCGCGGCCCATTGGGTTCACACTGGGAATAGCGACCAACTCTTTCAAGATGGCCAAGGCGTCCTTGCTCATTTCTCGCGAGTCCTTAATGAATCGTGATGAAGGTTCAACTGTGCTTCTTTGCGTGTTTCCTTGTACTGCCGGCAATGGATAAACGCAACAAGACGACGACATTGGTAGTCCACTCTGGCGGAGACCTCGCCGGGAATATTGCCGGGCAGCAATCCCGTGCGACTAATCGTGTTAATCGCAAACATTGTCTGGATCGTCCGGTACCCGGACGTCTTCACCAGCCGGATTGCAACTCAATTCCGCTTACCAGATTCCCGGAATGAGACGCCACCGAACTTGAATCGCGTAGTCCCGATACCGATCAGATTCTCTGAGCAAGCTTTCCTCGGCCAGCACGCGAGTGATGAGACATGGCAGGGCAGCAAGCAAGGGCAAGACTGTCAAACCTGTTGGCTTTGCAACGAAACAGCCGACAACCATTAACATCTCGCCAAAATAGATTGGGTGCCGGACGACGCGGTAAGGGCCAGTTGCAACAATCTCGCGCAATGCTGGGAGAACGGCAAACGAACGCCCTAACGTGAACACTGAGACAACCGCAAACAGGGTACCGCAGGCAAAGACATACTGTGCAGCCAGCGGCCAGGTGTTTGCCGACGGTGCGATGGCGAACGCGATTCCGCATATCAACAATGAAGGCACACTTGCTGCGATTCCTCGCACAGTGCCGTTCTTAACCAGCGGACCGCGAATTAAGAAACAGACACCAACAGCCAGATGCAACGCCGTAATGCAGATGCGCACGCTTGCGATGCTTTCAACGCCTTCATTTGAGAACAACCCGAGCACGCTCCACGAAATAATGCTTAAGCCGACCAATGCTCCAAAGATGGATTCGGAAACCGTCGAATCACTTTTGGAATCAGATCGCGATCGACTGTCGGCTCTGCTCTGAATTGGAATTTGTGTCAAATCGGACACGAGCTTGGGTCCTGTTATTTATCCGACCGTAATGTGAAATTGTAGATTTCTAATAAATCCAAAACGGCCAATCGAATGCCCAGCTTAGAAAGTTGATGAACATGATGATCCCGATCCACACGACCCACCCCATTACGCCATCGCCTCCGCCGCCGCCACTGCCACTGTACTCCGAGGGGGCGGAGTTTGCTCGGGAACGTGATCGCGAAGAGCGTTTCGACTTCTTCTTTTTGCCCCGCGTGGATGATCGTTTTGGCGGCGGGGCCGAGGTGTGGCCGAACGACTCTTCAAACTCGTCGACATCCTCTCCGTCGCCGTCGTAATCTTCGTAATCGTCCGAGAGAAAATCATCCTCGTCGTCGAAGGCGTCGTCGTCGAGAAATTCTGCTTCCTCTTCGGCGGCGGGGATCGTCACGCCCTTGGCGCACTTGGGGCATTTGACCCGCTTCCCCTGATATTTTGGCGGCGCCTTGATCGTGCTACCGCAATTGCCGCAATCGACGCGGATGGCTTCCGTCATCGGAATCTCCTCACACACAGAATGGAGTGGTAGATCGTTTCTCCCCAACCGGCGTGATGCTGACCGGGCAGATAGAGAATTCAATAAAAAATGACGTGGTCACGCTCCCTCAGACAAGCACAAAACGCCAACACCAAACCGAAGGGTCTCGATGCCGTCTGCCTGACTGCCATAATACTACTCGATGTGTTGGTGCGGCAACAAATCGGTCTCAATTTGGTGGGAAGAATTTTGTCACCGGTCGGCCGTCACATCGTTCCACATCCCATTGGGGCTTTTCAGATTTCTTCCAGAACCCGGTAGACGCGGACTGGTTGATCGCGGTTGCGGACGTCGATTTCGCCAATTTCTTCTACGCGGAAGCCGTCGCCCAATGTTGCCTGGGTGGTCTCGTCGATCACAATCTCACCGGGGCGAGAGAATCCTTCCAGACGCGAGGCGACGTTGACCGAATCGCCCAGGGCGGTGTATTCCATCCGCTGAGCTGAGCCAATGTTGCCGACAACAGCGGATCCGGTGGCAATGCCGAAGCAGAGTCGAACCGGCCGACCGTCGATTTGCCCAACGTGGTTCCGCATCGCCAGCGCTGCGCGAACGGCGTTCGCGGGAGCCGCTTCGGATTGGACCGGTGCACCGAACAAGGCCATTACAGCATCGCCAATGTATTTATCAACGGTCCCCTCGAATGCAAAGAGAACCTCGGTCATGGCGGTCATATGGTCGCGGACAAACGCGGCGAGATCCGTCGGGCTGAGTCCTTCGCTGATTTTTGTGAAAGAGACGATGTCGCAGAACAAGACCGTGACCGCCTGCTCGTGCGGTGCCAGCGGATCCGTGCCGTCGGCGGCAAGAGTCAACCGCTGCAGCAGCTTGTGATCGAGATACTGTGCCAGATAGTCGCGGCGTTTCCGCTCGCGTTCGGCGGTTTCAGCCAGCCGGGCTCTTTCCAGCCCCAACGCGGCGTGGTGGGAAATTGCGATCAACAAATCGAGGTGCCTGCGAGTGAACGATCGACTTGAGTCGATGATGTCGAGCGACAAGAATCCCATAATTCGATTTCGCGCCCACAGCGGTACACAGGCGGTTGACCGGATGTTCATCGCCTTCAGTGACGCGATATCAGCGACTTCAGCATCCGTCTGCCGGACCAACACCCCCGCCTTTTCCTTCCGCATTTTGTCGATGACTGTGCGGCTGAATCGCACGGGTTCATCCGGTTTCACGCCGTACGAAGCCAAAGGCAGAAATGTCCCGTCCTCTTGGAAAATGCAGACAAACCCATGATCGGCTCGCACTTCCCGGTTGATGGTGTTGAGGATCTCATGTGCCACGGCGGATCTGTCGGCGATATCGATTACTGCTTCCCCCAACGCGCCGATCAGCCGCAGCTTCTGCACTTCGATTGTTTCTTTGCCCCCCCGCTCGGCAATCTGCTTAATTTCAGCCTGGTCTCCAAGTAGACTCTCGCGAATGTTTCCGACTTCGTCGAACAGTCCCGGCGGAATGGCGGGAACCGAAGTCATAATGCTGCCGTGGTCCTCAAATTTGAACTGGCTGTCGTCCTCGATTTGAATGTCGTTGAGTACGAATTCAGTGCTGCCGATCTTGATTCGGCCCCCTGCGACCAGCCGAGCCGAATTGATCCGTGCGCCATCGAGCCACGTCCCGTTGGAACTGCCCAGATCCTCGACCCTCCAGCCAGCGCCGTCTTTGACAATGCGGGCATGGCTCTTGGAAACCGTCGGCTCATCGACGCACACGGAATTCCCCTCGACACGTCCGATTGTCACCGGAGCATCGCCGAGTTCCAGCTTCTGTTGTTGATCGGGGGAGAAGACCCACAAAGTTGCCATCGTTCATTCCGTTGGAGGCTATGGGGACGAGGGGCTGTGAAATTGGCCAACACGGATGCATCACCGACGATCAACTGGAACACGAGAACGCGGTTCCAATTTACCGAGAGCGGCATCCTGATACATGTGTAATCTAACAAGCTCCCTGCATCAGGTCGAGGAGCGATCCGTTTCTGGCAACGACAGTCCGATTTAAGTCAACGGAAGCCGCATCGCGGAAGCCGTGGCGATTGCGGTGGCGATTGCGGTGGCAACACAGATCGTGTTGGCGATGCTGCCTGCGTCGCGACGGTCGGCCGAATTTCAAATTCGTCGCAAGACAGCATTCCATTTCATTCTTCCGCAAGCAAGTCGATCCGCTCGCCGTTCTTTTTTAGTGTCAGTCGAAGCGTTGTGAATTCCCATTCACCGGCTGCTTTGTCCGCTACGACATCGACGGTCCCCGAGCCGTTGGGGCCGGAGACCAAGTAGGACAGATTGGCATGCCCGGATGCACCGGACGTGTTGATATTCCCCGTCACAAAATAATCTGGCTCAATCGGCAAGCCCAACTCTTGCTGCACCGTGTGGTTCGCCCTGACTGTGGCCAAAGACTCTGTGTAAGGCGTCGATGATTTGATCACGCCGAACACCAGCGCGAAAATCCCCGCAACGAATCCGCCGCAAACGAGGACTGAACCGGCAACGCCGGACGGAACAACCCATTTCCAGTGCCGACTCCACCACGATTGTTGCGGTTTGTACAGTCATAGAACTGCCAATCTGAGGTGAGACCAACACGGATTGCCGACATCGCGAATCGTACCGCGACCATGCGGCGTTCACAATTGTGTGCCAACGAGTGCCGCGCAGTTTGGGATCTTACGTGTGACAGGGCTGCACGAACCGAACGCCGCCATCACGTGTTCGCCCGAGTGCTAGCGCGCCGCAAACAGATACGTGAATCCGTGCACGGCCAGCAGCACAACGCCGAACACGGTCGGTAGCATGCTCTGTCCGGCTGCACCGGCGAGAATTCCCACCAATACAAATACGCATGCGAACCAGAGTAACGAGCCGCGAAGCACCAGCAGCGAGGAACGGACCCGCGTGCGACGTTTTGTCGGGTCCGCCGCCCGTCGGCTGGAATGCACCTTCTTTCTCAGCAAACCCATTCGGTGCCCACAGTTAGGACACGTGACAGCGGACGGGTTATTCGGTTTTCCACTAATTGTCCCTGCAATTGGATGATTGTGCATCTTGGCACCTCCCGTGGCTGATAACGCTCAATCCACAGAAAGGATCACCGCAATCGAATCAATCGGGCCAAGTGATGAAAGCATTTGGCATGTGGGTTTGATCGTTCCGCATGTTCGCAACCGGGCGACGCCCTTCGTCGATGCCGTCAAAGCGAGAACGTTTTTTTGTTTCGTGGCTCACGATGCAGACGGATCGGAGTCCAGGTCAGGTTTCGGCGCATGGGGATAATCGACTGGCTTGTACCGAATCGCCAGTTCGGGAGTCATCAGCTTCTTCTGCTTTTGGACTCGCGACGTGAGCGCTCGGTCCAAAATGCCGCTGGTCAGTAACGTGCGTTCCACCGGATAGCTCGGCCGGCCCGTGTGAAACATCCGCTCGATCCCCTTCAGCAGCCAGGCAAAATGTGGATAGCGAGGCTCCGTTCGTTCGTCAAAACGAGTGGCCAGCACGCGTTCTTGTCCTTTGAGTTTCAAGGCGACCGATGTTCCGCCGGCAAATCCCGGCAGCATGAAGACGGCACCCATCAGCCCATCCAGATATTGAAACAGGAACAACGTCGACTTGTTGCTTTTGCGCACATCT
The DNA here is from genome assembly GCA_018699955.1 of Planctomycetaceae bacterium. Classification (GTDB taxonomy): domain Bacteria; phylum Planctomycetota; class Planctomycetia; order Planctomycetales; family Planctomycetaceae; genus JABISG01. Next base: position 12,078 of record JABISG010000043.1, read on the forward strand.
CCCTGTTGATGCGGAACCGCAGCAAGTGCGGCGTCGAACGCGTCCTGCCGGATCACACCTTCGTCCAGGACTTTCCACATCGCCTCGCCCTGCAGGCATTGCACCCACTTGACTCCTCTCTCCGCGCCCCTTCGCCGTTCGACGTGACCTTGAAAAAACTCAAGGGCGTGACTGCCGTAGATGTCGAGACCCGAGTAACCAATCCCGACGGCCGCTTCGATCTCGCAGCCGAGTGGGATGGGAATCTCCGGTTTGCGATAACCGACCGTCATTGACGATCCGGCCATGAACGGGACTTTCATCTCTTGCGCCCGGTCGTACATCCACTTGGCATCGGACCAGACGGGCCCCAGATGTTTGTCGTTGAAGACCGGCACGACGCGATCGTACTTCTTGAAGGTGTCGGTGATTTCTTCGAAAAAGCGTCGCCGTGGATGCAGCACCTGCCCTTTGCTATTCGACGGATAACGCCCGTGTTCGCCGATGCTGATCACGCCGTCAACCGGTATGCGATCACCGCCGACGGTCACAGCCTGTTCGATCGTGTCGAAAATCGGCACGCCATACTTCTTTGCCATCGGCCGAGCCAAGTCCCGGTCGGTAAACTGATCGACGTACATCGACGCCAGCGTCAAATTGGGTCCGGGACCGCCGTCCTGTTTCCAACCTTCAAGGATTTTCCCAATGAGCACATCGGCATGCAGGCCGTGTTCGTAGGCCGTAAAAACCGCCGCAACGGACTTCGGTTTGGTTGGCTTCGTAGTTTTTGCGGCTGCGGGCGACGAAAAGCTTCCCCCCACAGCAGTGGCTGCCGCGCCTGCGAGCCAGTCTCGACGCGTGATGTCAGATGTGTTGATCAATGTTCTCACCTTATCGAATGCGGAAAGACTTCAGCGAACCAATATGTTCCTGCAGGTCCAGATCATGGTAATGTCACGTCCCAGACTTTCGCTCGGCGCGACTTGCCTTTCGGCCCTTCGACTTTGAGCGTCACGACGAACTCACCCGCAACCTCATAATGATGGATTGGATGGCGCTCGCTGGACGTCTTGCCGTCACCGAAATCCCAATGCCATGTCGTGATGTTCCCAAACGATCGATCGCGAAATGCAACGACGCGATCCTTTTGGCTGACCACCTGGAATGACCAATCCGCTTCGACGGGCTTGCGGAGGCTCTTCTCGATCGGCATCAGGCGGAACGCCACCAAATCCGATGCGTCGCCATACATGGTCGTCTTGTGCGAGAGGTTCCAGAACGCACCGTAGCGTTTGGCATTCTCGTCGTCGTAGTCGAGAATCGCCCAGGACATACCGATCACTTTGTCTTCTTCAAGCTTCGTCTGAATCGAGCGCGAGCTTTCGGGGGGCGCGTAGTCAAACGGCGTGATGAAGAATTCCAGTACAAGCTTGCCGCTTTCGCCGTGTTTGAAGTTGTACTTGTACGCCGCGTTGGCATAGGGCAAATCCTTGATCCAGGGTTGCGAGCCCCACACCATCGCCCAGTCCTTGCCCTCGGCCGGCGTGAAGATGTGATAGTTCTGTGCGTGGACGCCGTGAAACAGAAAATGCGTGTCCAATTTACCACGCAACTTGTTGTTGGGATGCATCTGGCGAATCAACGGCCCGCCCGACAGGTCGCCATCGACGACGACTTCGAAGATGTCGTTGTGCAAATCCGCATGAGCAAAGTCCCAGTAGTCGTCGCCGGCCTCGTACAGGAAATAGAGATGGTTCTGCCCCTTAACCCAACCAACTCTCACCGTCACGTCCAGATTCGCCCGGTCGTGTTTGTCATCAATCCCCGCCACCGTCTCACGCAGTTGGTCCATGCCGATTGAGTACGAATCGGGAACGAAAGACCAGTCGTCCGAGTTACCATCAATTCGCGGAATTCTGTCGGCGGGAAACTGAAAGATTTTGAATTCGACGTCGGGCCTTGCCATACCCGGCGGATCGACTTCCGGTTCGTCATCGTCACTGACATTCGCCACGGCGACGTCGTGGATTTCCGGTTGTGATCGAATCGATAGTCTGGCTGGATCTGACTCCCCCTGAGTTGACGTACCCAGGAGAAGATGGCCCACAAGGAGCGTCCCCAGAATCAACGCGAGGAAGTTGCGAGTGAAATCAGTCATGGGAGCTGGTCCTTCGGAGTGGATCTGAATTCGTCGTCAGTTCTTCATTGAGTATCCACCGCTGCGAATCGAACTGCAAGAGTGCATCGTCGGCGGAATCAGCCCCAAACCGTACGCTCGCCGTTGGGATGATTCAGGGTGCCTGTGGCAGAGTTTTCGATGCCGCGGTGATCGCTCCTGCAATTTTCAAATCTCAAAACCGCGGGCAGCGCTCCGAAAACGTCGCTTCGATCTCGGCCACCCATTTCGCAGGTCGTATAACTGAGCCGCCCTGTTGTCAGTTCCCAGTCGCTGTTGCCGATGGTTTTTCAAGAGGATATAATCGTTGGTCGATGCGTGGCCAAAACTCCTGGTTTGGTCAACTGCCAGCCTCTTGCAGCAAAACGTGGAGACGAGTTGTGGAGCAAGGTTCGACGATCGCAAAAACCGGCCTGAACAGGAAGGAATTCCTTCAGGTTGGATTCTCCGGATTTCTGGGACTTGGGCTCAATCAGGTGCTTGGGCGGAAGTCGTTCGGGGAGGGTGACCGTGGCCGACGCCCGGTCCGCTCGGTGGTTCTGGTCTTCTTGACCGGAGCACCAAGCCACCAGGATATGTGGGATCTGAAACCCGAAGGCCCGACGGATACGCGCGGCGAGTTCCGACCCATCGAGACGAATGTCCCGGGCGTATTGATCGGCCCTCACTTGCCAAAACTGGCAAAACTGGCCGACAAGTATGCGATCATACGATCGATGCGACATTCGTTGCCTTCGCACGAACACGGCACACATCGCCTGCTAACCGGCATCAACAAAGAGCCGCCCGGTTCCACGCACATGGTCAGCCGCAACGACTGGCCCTGTTACGCATCGGGAGTGCAATACCTGCGGCCGAACGCCGACGGGTCTCCCTCGGGCGTGATGTTGCCAACCTATTTGAACAACGGGTACGGGTTCTGTGGGCAACACGCAGGATTTCTGGGCGCGGATTATGATCCCTGGCATATGATCAAGGACCCGAACGCGAAGAACTTTCGGGTCGATGAATTGGAACTCTCTCCAGGTTTGACCGTTGAGCGACTTAAGGACCGCCGCGCCTTGATGCTGAGTATCGATTCCCAGCGGCGCGCGTTGGAAACGGCCCCCGCTGTCCGTGATCTATCGCAACGCATGCAGCAAGCCCACAATATCCTGCTCGGCGGGAAGTTTCGCGCGGCGTTCGACATCGACCAGGAAACTGTCCAAATGCGGGACCGATACGGGCGGCATCAGTTCGGCCAGTCGATGCTGTTGGCTCGACGGCTGGTCGAAGCAAGAACACCCGTTGTGCAGGTCAATGTCGGAAGGATGAACAACTGGGACACTCACGTAGCCAATTTCAAGGCACTGAAGACCCGATTGCTTCCATCGTTCGACGGCGGTTTGGCGAGCTTTGTTTCCGATCTCGACGAACGCGGCCTGTTGGACGAAACATTGATCATTGCGACCGGTGAGTTTGGCCGAACTCCGAAGGTCAACGCCAAGGCGGGCCGCGATCACTGGTCGCGCGTCTTTTCCACCGTTTTCATCGGCGGCGGAATCAATGGAGGACAAGTCATCGGTTCCAGCGATTCCATGGCGTCCGACCCGATCAGCCGTGCCTATTACCCGGCCGATCTCGGAGCAACAGTTTACTCGGCAATGGGCATCGATCCGCAAAGTCAGATCATCGATCGCATCAAGCGTCCCCACGAACTCAATGCGGGAGAGGTAATCGGGCCGCTTTACAGTTAGACTCAACCACAAGAACGGTTGCTGAGTTTCGGTGTCGTGGTTTTCTGCAAGTCGGTTGTTCGTCTTAACCGCCGGGCGTGTTGAAAGTTTAAGTTCTGCTTGTCCGGCCAATCGAGTTCACGACCAAGTCGATCGTCTGATCGTGAATCATTGAAGAATCCTCGGGAAAGTTGTGCCGTGAAACGACAGCCTTCGATTTTGGAATCACCGGGGAACGGTGTTTTGCCGATTCTCCTGGTCGCCGTTACGTTGGGAGTTTGGTTTTCAAGTCTGGCGATAGAGAATCAGCCGATTCAGGGCTCCCAGGCTGAAGTCGAGCAGCCGCTCCCACACGAGCCGCAATTTGACACTAAGTTCGAGCCATTGGTCCAGAAGTACTGCGTTGATTGTCATGGAAATCTGACGGCTGAAGCGGGCGTCAACCTGCAACGCCTGACAGCAGAGCCGGATTTCCTGGCCCGGTTCAAGACGTGGGACAAAGTGACTGCAGTTCTTCGCCAGCGACACATGCCTCCCGAGGATTCGGCACAGCCATCTGGTTCCGAACGTCAGCATCTGGTCAAGCATATTCGCCATGAACTCGACACACTGATCCAGAAGCGTACAGGCGATCCGGGGCGGATCGTCATGCGGCGACTGACGAGTGCCGAGTACGATTACACGATTCAGGATCTCACCGGGCTGGATCTCGATCTGGAACGCACGTTCGTCAGCGATGCGGTCGGAGGCGAGGGGTTTACGAACGTCGGCGACGTGCAGTTCATTCAGGATTCGAGTCTCGAACGTTATCTGGAAGCGGGCAAAACTGTCGCCGCGCACGCGGTGATCGGCTCCGGGCCGCTGCAGTTCTTTCCCGACCCCGGTAAGACAGGCCGGGAACTCTCTGCGATTCATCGAATCCAGCAGATCTATCGACGCCACGGTTTTCGGACGGGAGCCGGCGAAGGGGCCGAACCGTTTGGATTGGATCGTTACCCGAAGGCCTTTTTCGCCGCTTGGCGTTATCGACATCGTGACAAATTGAATTTGGGAAATGCAACACTCGTCAAGCTGGCCGCCAGTGAGCGGCTTGACGCCCGGTTTGTCGAACATCTCTGGACAGTTCTCAACGAACCGTCTTCGTCGTTTCCGACATCTGCCATCGTCGAAGCGTGGGAGGCTCTGCCTGAACCAAGCGGCCCCGACGCGGCGTTCACAAAGAGTGTTCGTTCTCAATGCGATAGAATGTACTCCCTCTTGCGCAATTGGCAGCGCACGCTCGCGGCGACGTCCGTCGATGAAGAGGAAGCGTCGGTGTTGACGGAAGGTGAGATTCACGTTTCGCCGAAACACTCATTCACGGCCGACTTGAGGTGGCCCGAAGAATCATCGAAGGCTGCCGTCAGACTGTCGATCAATTCTGCAAGCAAGCGAACCGCGTCGAATCAGCAGAAGACATCGGGATTGCTTGTCATCTGGAGCAAGCCGTACGTCCGATTTCGGACCGACGACCAACGCTGGACCAGAAAGCAGCCGTTGAAAGAATTGTTGACGGAGAATTCGCTCCGTCGGTTGGCGTTTGGCCGGCATCCGTTGGGTGCGAAGATCGATTCCAATGAATTTGTTCTAACGGCCGGCGATACGGTTGTCTTCGAATTCCGCGTGCCGCAGCAAACGGTTGCTGCGCAGTTCTTTGTCGATGTTAGACTCGACCTCGAGCAGGGTCAGCCCGGATTTGTGCGCTGCTCGATTGACGACGGCGAGGTGGAAGGCGAAACGGCGGCCGAGACGGGGACGACGGCCGCCTTGTTGACCGACCCGAACGCTAAAGCGTTTGCTTCGTGGAAAGCCGGCGTGATGGAATTCGCCCGGAATCTCCCCGAGGTGTCCCATCGTGAACCCGCGCCGTCCGACCGCGATCCCATTCCGGCCCCGTTCGACAACACGTACAACACGGCCGAGCGGAACATGTTTCATTACGTCATCAAGTATCACAGGGACGATCGTTTCCTCGTCACCCACATTCTGGACGACCCAACCCGGCAACGTTTGGATCAAGCGTGGACCGATCTGCTGACCTCGTTCGAATACCATGATGCGTATCTGCAATTTGTCGGCAAGAAGTTCAAGCTGGATTTGCGTGCACAAGGTGTAGCAGGCTTGGATCAGGACCGCATCGATCGGCTGCCGACCGCCCCCCGCGAGTTTGCACAACGGCTGCGCGATGACTGGATCAAGGCACAACGAGATCTGAAAGCCGCCGGCCCGGCACACGTCGAAGACGCAATTCGTTTCGCTCGCCTGGCGTGGCGTCGGCCGTTGAGTGACCAGGAGCAGAATCAGCTGCGGTCGTTCTACGCGAGCCTGCGAAAAGAAGCCGGATTGGATCACACGAAGGCCGTACGTGCTCTGTTGACGCGAATCATGGTGGCGCCTGCTTTTCTCTACAAAGTGGAGATTTCGCCGAATCAACCGGGCGTTGTGCCGCTTTCCGATTTGGAACTGGCTGGTCGGTTGAGCTATTTCCTGTGGGCTTCGGCTCCCGATGCTGAACTTCGCCGAGTGGCTGCGGCGGGTCGGCTGAACGATCCGAAACAACTGGCCGCACAAACGCGGCGCATGTTGCGCGATCCCAAGGCGCGACGTTTTGCCACCGAATTCTTTGGACAGTGGTTTGGTTTCTATCGCTTCGATGGTCATCGCGGTGTTGATGTGGAACGCTTTCCGGAATTCACCGACTCGCTCAAGACGGCCATGTATGATGAGGCCGTTTCGTTCTTCGAGCACATCGTCCGTCAGGACCGTCCGGTTGAGGAGATTCTGTTTGCCGATTACTCATTTCTGAACGGCGAGTTGGCGCAGCATTACGGAGTCGAGACGCAGGTCGAATTGTCTGATGCGGCGATGCGGGTTGCCGACGTGAAGACGTTCCATCGCGGGGGCTTGCTCCGCCTGGGTGCCGTGCTCACTGCGACATCGGCTCCGCTGCGAACCAGCCCTGTCAAACGCGGCGATTGGATTCTGCGCCGCGTGCTGGGAACACCTGTCCCACCGCCGCCGCCGGATGCCGGATCGATCCCCGCCGATGATGTCCTTGCCGATGGCCTGACTTTGCGACAGCGGTTGGTCGCCCATCGCAGTGACGCATCCTGCGTGAATTGCCACGCCCGGTTTGACCCTTTGGGGTTCGCGTTGGAACACTTCGACTCGGTCGGTCGCTGGCGGGACAAATATCGTGATGGGCAGGTCATCGATGCAACCGGTACACTGGACGATGGAACGAAGATCTCCGGACCCGATGGATTGCGCACGTATCTGACCATTCGACAAGAGGATTTTCATCGAACGCTGTGTACGAAACTGCTAGGCTATGCGTTGGGACGCAGCGAGTTGCTCACAGACCGGCCGCTGATCGAACAGATGCTGGCAGGCCTGGAAACAGAAGGTCGGTTGTCGGATCTGATTATCAAGATTGTCACGGGCAAGCAATTCCGCCACCAGCGTGGCGGTGCGGCGAGCCGATCAGAAGAAACACAAGAAGCTTCCGCCGACAAGAAGGACACCAATAATGACGACCGCTAACCGATCGTCAGCCGAGCAACCAAGTTCGCGCCGCAGTTTTCTGCGCGGTGCCGGTTGCGCCTTGGCGTTGCCCTTTCTTGAATCACTTCCGTTACGCGCAGCCGAAAGCGGCAAGCGCGCGACGAAAGTTGCCGCACACAAGCCACCCGTTCGCTTCGCCTGTGTCTTTTTTTCCAACGGCGTCGAGCCGGCTCACTGGTGGGCCAAGGGAAGCGGTAAGACGATGGAAATCGGCCCGGGCCTGAAGCCGATGGAACCGTTTCGTGAAGACATGGTGTTCCTGCGCGGTCTGTTTAATGAACAAGCCGTAAGGCACAAGAGTGCCCACCTGGGCCGAATGCCAAACCTGCTCTCCGGCGCGTGGGTCAGCACGGAACAAAGCGACATTCGCGTCGGCAAGACGATGGATCAGGTTCTGGTTCAGCAAATCGGCCATCACACTGCCATCCCCAGTCTGGTCCTGGGAGTCGAGCCGACCGAACTCCGGTTGGAGGACGGTCTGTCGATGATTTACGGCTCCTGCATTTCCTGGAAGTCGAGCAAGAAGCCGGCGACGAAAGAGATCTACCCCGCCCGCGTGTTTGACCTTCTTGTGGGTGACGGGAAAGATCGTCGTATCGACCGCAGCATCCTCGATCAGGTGCTGGCCGAAGCAAAGAGTCTGAAAACCCGCCTCTCAGATAGCGACCGGCCTAAGCTGGATGACTACTTGGAGTCAATTCGCGACATCGAGAAACGACTCGACCGTGCCACACGCGACGAACGCCTGGAAGGCTGGCGACCGACATTGTCGAAGCCGAATATGCCACGTCCGGGCGACCCGTTGCCGCAAGACGTGCCCGTCCACATGAAGCTGATGCTTGATCTCATCGTGTTGGCATTTCAAATGGACAAAACGCGAATTGCCACCTGCATGTTGAACAACGACTTGTCGCAAATGAACTTTGGCTTTCTGGACGGAGTGCAAGGCAGCCTGCATCTGGACCTGACGCACAACGGCCGCGATCCTAAGCTGGAAGCCATGTATCTGAAAACGAATCAATTCCACGTACAGCAGTTTGCCTATCTGGTCAAGCGACTAAAAGAGATTGACGAAGGGGGACAGTCGCTGCTGGAGAATTCCTTGTTGTGTGGCTGCTCGAATCTCTTCGACGGCGACAAACACGAAGCCGATCAGATGCCCATCCTGCTGGCCGGTGGCGGCGGCGGCCTGAAAACCGGACGCGTTCTTAATTTTCTCGACAAGGGCGACGCAAATCGCCGCGCGTGCAGTCTGTACCTGTCGCTGATGGACCGCATGGGCGTCCGTCTGCCGCGCTTCGGCGACGCAGATCGGCGGTTGGCCGATCTGTAAGTGAGGCGACGACAACTCACCGTGCGCAACGGGAATCATCTGGCAGTTGGGCGGAGTCGAGCGGGGATCGCTTCCCTGTTCGGAATGAGCCAGCCAAATCGCAAAGTGTATAAGGATGACCGACGCCAACAGGTGATGCGGGCCGACTCACAACGATTTCCGGACACTCGTGCGAGTAAAATGGTCAAGGACAGACTGTCAGGCGTCTATTCGCCCGAAATAATCCTGCTTGCCCTCAAGTTTCCTGCACCAGCGTCCCGATTGATGAGCCGTCAGGGTGAAGCCATCGTACCGCCGCACTGATTGCGCGGACTTGTTCTTGTGACGTGCTTTGCTAGACTTGGAGATCGCCGTCAAATGCGACAGTGAAATCGGAGCACTTGGCCGGAGTGGCGGAATGGCAGACGCGCCGGATTCAAAATCCGGTGGCCGTAATGGTCGTGTGGGTTCGAGTCCCACCTCCGGTACTTTGTGAAGACAAGAGGGACTTACGCCGATATGGCGTGAGTCCTTCTTTTTTTACTCGCCGATTTGGGCGATTCCGCCAATCACTTGGCTGGCGGAACCGACTGAAGGTATTGCAGCAAGTCTGCCGCTTCTTGTGCGGTGAGGTCCATAAGAATTCGTTCCGGCATCAACGATTTTTTATCTTTGAACATCTCATCAATTTCCGCTCGCTTGATGCTGACCAGCCGCGTGTCATTCGGGACTCTCAGAGTCACTTCCGACTCAGTCTGCTTTGCGAGCAGCCCGGTGAGAACTCGACCTTTGGTGGTGACGACGACATAGGTCGCAAACTTGTCATCCACTTTCAAGGACGGTTGCAGCACATGCTGCAACAACTCCGAACGACGAGGATACTTTTTCGCGATCTCACCCAATGTCGGGCCTGTCGATTTGTTTGCGTCGTTCACGTCGTGGCAAATACGGCATCGCGCACCGTCGCTGAAGAATATCAGCTTGCCGCGGTCCACTTTTCCTGATAACGACAGGATCGTTTCGGGCTTGATGTTCGGCCCCAGCGTGGCTCGACGCTTTGCTTCCGGGATGAAGGTTTCAAACAGCCCGCGAATGTCGGTGCGACTCGACTGATAGCCTTGTTGCACCGTTGTTTGGTCAGCGTTTCTGATCGGTGGCCCATTGCCCTTGCGGGCGGCGTGAATCGGCATGACTAGCGCCAGCGATCCTTCGCTTGATTCTGTCAACTTTTGAATCGCGGCATTCCTTTGTTGCTGAGTGGATGTCGCCTTGGCCAACAGACTCAACGCCTCAGCTTCCGCGGTGTTGGGACGAATCGGTGCCGAGTCATCAGATGTCGCCGTTCTTGGCATCGCGCGAATCCAGTCGTGAATCAACTTCACCCCGGCGCTGTCGATCACACGCGAGCCAATGTACGGCATCCGCGAGTAACCCAGCTTCGACATGCGATACATGAGGACCGAGCGATACGGATCGCCCGGCACAATCAGTTTTGCATTCCGCATGCCGAACGTTCCAATCCCCGTGCTCTTGTTTGTTCGCAATTCGTGGAACGGCAGTTCTCGTCGCAGATAGAATGAGACGATCGCATTGCCGCCCGGATGGTGGCACATGCTGCAATTAGCGTGCAGGTAGGAACGCGCCCGGTCATTGAGGCTTTGGGTTGCGTCGTGTGGGTCAATCAGTCTCGAAGGATCGTCTTCACCAATCGTCGAAGCCCCGGCGATGATACCGGAATTTGCATTCATACGCAGTTGATTCGGCACAAATCCCAGTACGAAACCAGAACCGGCATTGTGGCAAAGCCGACACTCGTTGACGGTGCTGGTATGCCAGGTATGTTCCGTTATTGTGCCGCTTTGATTCTTGATTTGCAGCGGTAAATCGGCACCGTCGGGGGCGACCAATTCGGCATCGGTGCCGGCTGCGTTCCAAAGATATGCGTACGCGTTCCACCGATCGTGTTCAAAATGCAGAACCTGCGTCTCCAGTCGCGAAGATCTGTTACTGCTCGGCAAACTGAGATGCTTGACGAAGACCGTACCGTCGGGATAGCTGGCACGTTTTGAATTGTCGCTCGCCAGTAAAATCTTGCCGACATTGGGAATTGCTACGTAGCGATCGGCTTCGGCACCATCCATCCAACGCTTGGCGATCACATCGTATCCGACCACGCCGGCGGCGGGCTTGAGTTCACCACGCGGCGAGAACCGACCGTCGTCGCCCGCGACAAATAGTCCCGTCTGACTGAGTCGACGGGGAAACTCGGCTGACGTGTCTGCCAAACCGGACGGCAGGAGTTCGTAGATTTGGCCGGTGTAGTCATAGTCCAACACAAAGAGTTCGCCTCGACTCCCCTCGGCAAACGCGGTGATCCGCTGATCGGTGTCTACCAATGTTGAACTGGAATACGAGCTGCCCCCGTCCTCTGATTTCAGCCCCCAGATTGTGCCGGTAATGTAATCTCCGTAGATGAAACTGCCGTCGAGTTCCGGCAGCTTCTTGCCGCGATACACCGGGCCGCCAATCACCGAGTTGGCTTCGCTGTGTGGGTGGTCGACCACCGGCGGGCGAATGGGAGTGGGGCCGCGTTTCACCTCGCTGCGCAGGACGGCTCGGGCTTCCATAATCGGCCAGCCGCAGTTGCTTCCGCGAACGATTTGGTGCACCATCTCCCACGATTCCCAACCGTTGTCGGCAACAAAGATGTTGCCGGTCTTCGAATCCACTCCGAACTTCCAGGGATTGCGCAAACCGTACGCCCAGATCTCCGGACGAGCTCCGGCGAGATCAACAAACGGATTGTCTGCGGGGACGGAATAGTTGCGATCACCGGACTTCCGGTCCACATCAATTCGCAGCACGGCACCAAATAAATTGGACACATCCTGACCGGCGGTACGACCATCGGGCGGATTTGGACCCGATCCATCGCCGGTCGAAATGTAGAGATAGCCATCCTTGCCGAAGCGAATGCAGCCGCCGTTGTGTCCGCCGGACGGCCACGTCATCACAACGTGTTCGCTTTTCGGGTTCAGTTTGGGCGCGGGCGACTTTGCCAGTTTGAAGCGAGACACGAACGTGTTCTCACCCCGCTTGTAACACACGAAAATGAATTTGTTTTCCTCAAACGACGGATGAACCGTAGCGTGAAAGATGGCAGCCTCGTCGTTGAGTTCCAACATCCGATCGGCTTGCTTGACGTCCTTGTTCTTCGCAAAGGAGTATATCGTCCCCCCGATTTCGGTCACCATCAGTCGATTCATTCCCGGCAACTCTTGCAGGCTGGTAGGCAGTGTGAATTTGACCCCGGGAAATGCGGTCTGAATGCGATAGGGCGGCGGCGGAGTTGGCGTACCGTGAAGTCGCGATGTGGTCCAGGGAACCCGACGTTTTACTTTTGTTTGCGACAATTTCTGGCCGGCCGTCTTCTTGCGGGTCTGCTGAAACATCCACGCAACGACGCCTTCTTCTTGTTGGTAAGCCGGAGTCCACGCGTTGTGACCAACTCCGGGGAGCTCGGTGTACTTCGGCTTTCCGCCCGATTTTTTGAGGGCAGAGATCATGCGGCGGCTACGACCAACCGGCACGACACCGTCAGCATCGCCATGAAATGCCCAAAGGGGCAGCTTCGCTAATCGAGTTGCCTGCAGTTCATCGCCTCCGCCACAAATCGGTGCAACGGCCGCAAACCAATTCGGATGTCGGGCAGCCAGTTCCCACGATCCGTATCCGCCCATCGACAGGCCGGTCAGATACACACGATCGGGATCGATGGATTCATTCTTGAGAGTCTGTTCGACCATGGCGATTACGGCCTGCAATTGATGCGATGCCGACTTGGCCATGGGCGTGGACTTCTTATCGACCCACGGCACGTTGACCCACTGCTTACCGCTACGGCATTGCGGTGCGAGCAAATAGCAGGGGAACTTCTTGCGAAACTCCGGTTTCGCCATTTGTTCGGGCAGATAGAATAGTTGCCGTTCGTTCTCCGTGCCACGTTCGCCAGCTCCGTGCAGGAAGACGATCAGCGGATAACGTTTCCCCGCCTGGGCGTTGCGCGGACGCATGAGGCGATAGTTGAATGTCTCATTCTTGTAATCGCCGCCCGAGTACTTGATGGAGAGCGGCACGTAGATGTCGGCCAGCGATTCCTTGGCCGGCTCGCGAGCATCGAGAGTCGAAGTTGCCGTCAGAATGGCCACAAACACAAGCAACAAATAACGCATCGTTTACCTCGCGAGGATCTCAGCTTTTAATTCACTTACGTCAGATCGATGAACACAGGCGTCACAAATTCGGGGCGTTACTGCATCGTCCTGTTTGAATGATCTTGGGAACCTGCAGTCTACACGCTGTCAATGGCCGGTCACAGCGTCGCGGAAAACAATCTGTCTGCATGCAGTTTTTCAGGAAAGTTCTTCGAGAATCTGTTCCAATGGTAGTTGGAGCGGTTTCATCGCCACAACTTGATCGGCTGAAGCGGAAGGCCGATTCGCATTAGCGCCACAAAGATGATCCATCTGACTATCGCAAGAACCCGGAAACCTGGGAGTTAACATCCATGACGAAGACCGACAGTGACGCAACTCGACGGCCGAAAGAGTTCTTGGGGGTACCCTTTGCATTTGTTGTGTATCTCTTACTCATTACGGCTGGAGAAAGCAGCGTCTTTTCCGCCGAGCCAATGTCTATCTGGCCCGATCTCGCGCCGGGTGAAACGTCGCGTGAAATCGGAACGACACAACCCAACCGAAAAGGAGAGATTCCGCCGATCACACGGGTCACCAACATTCGCCGCCCGACGCTGGCTGTCTTTCTTCCCGAAAAACCGAACGGAACGGCAATCCTGATTCTGCCCGGCGGTGGATTCATCAAGGTCGTTCCCGACATGGAAGGCTCCGAAGCCGCACCGTTTCTGAATCGGCTCGGAATCGCAGTGTTTGTTCTGAATTACCGCACCAACGAAACCAAATCTGCAGATGAACCCTCTTGGCGCAGACCTTTGCAGGATGCCCAACGGGCGATGCGTTTGATTCGTTCGAAAGCCGATGACTGGAAGATTCAATCGGACCGCGTTGGAGTGTTGGCATTTTCGGCGGGCGGACAAGTCGGTTCCATTCTGCACACCGCAGTTGGCAAGGCGGCTTATGAAACTGTTGATGCCGTCGACAAGGAATCGTACCGACCGGACTTCTCCTTGTTGATTTATCCGTGGCAAATCCTCGATAAGAAGACGGAGAAACTGCTGCCGGAGATTCGACTCACCGAGAGGTCATCGCCCGCGTTCATCGTCCACACGCACGATGACCGCTCGTCCTCGATCGGCAGCGTCCTGTTTTACGCAGGCTTGAAGCGGCACAACGTTTCCGCAGAATTACACATCTACGAAAACGGCGGCCACGGTTATGGCATGCGGGCGCGGAAGGACTCAAACATCGGCACCTGGCCCGACCGGGCAAACGACTGGCTGATTCGTCGTGGCCTCGGCCGCCGCAACGATCCGGCTGGTTAGTCGCGGCTGCGACTCGACATTCGGCAGAACTTTTTCACAGTGAACACATTGGAAATGTCCAACTCCCTTAATGAAAAGTTATCTCATGAAGAACATCGGAACCCTGATTGTCGCGTTCTGCGCATCCATCTCCCCCGCGTTGGCTGGAGAACCTCCGGCCAACAGCGATGTGGCGCTTGAGGAGTCATTCGATCGCTCCGAACTAGGAAAAGGCTGGAAGATCAACACGGGCGAATGGAAAATCGTCGATGGTGTGTTGCGTGCGAGAGAGATCGCATCAGAAAAACACTCCGCAGCGGCCCGGCGAACGCTGGTGAGCAACAATGCAGTTTACGATCTCAAGTTTCGATTTGTCGAAGGGGGCAAAGCGCTCCATTTTGGGTTCGATCCCGCGAAAGGCGAATTGAAGAAGAAAGGGCATCTGTTCTCAGTCATCATCACGCCTACATCGTGGAAGGTGCTCAAGCACGTCGATAAGGCTCGTCGCGAAGAGGATCCCAACGAGACACTCGCGCAACAGAAAACGGAATTCAAGAATGGAGAATGGTACTCACTGCGAGTCACCACCTGGGAAAACTACGTGACAGCCCAGGTTGAAGGCAAAGAGCCACTGAAGGTTTCCCACCCCACATTCGGTGTCAAGAAGCCAACGCTGGTATTCCGCTGTCTGGGCGATGGCATCGAAATTGACGATATCAAGGTGTGGACTCAGAAGGCCAAGTGATCGCCGGATGACACACTGACGATTCACTGTCAAAACGCACAAAAGAACCCCGGTTTCTTGAAGAAACCGGGGTTCTTGCTACGTCATCCTAAGTACGCGTCGCTAGCCGCCGTTAAACGTCTTTAACGGTCGGAACGACGAAACCTTCGCGGTTCGAGTCTTTGAGCAATGCGTTTGCTTCGTCGGCAAAGGCACCAGTGTGCATTTCCGTTTCCGGATCGAACGTCAGCCACGGGCCGACGACGTATTCGTTGCCTTCTGCCGGAACGCCGACACCGTTCGACATCACGTCGTGCAATCTTCCGAAGTGCTCGGTCGCGTCCTTATTGTCGGCGAAACCTCCGGCCTTGGCGTTGAACGGAACCTTCTTACCCAGACGATACGAGTTGTTCATCAAGTGGCCTAACACGCAACCGTAATGCGCGTCGTACACGTTGCCGTTGGCCATTGTCGGATCGTTCGCACGGCAGGCAGCAATAAAGGAACCCCAGTTTCCGCCCGGTGTGACCTTACCGTTCGGCACATCGACGCTCACACCTTTCTTCGATCCCTTCGCAAAGTAGACGCCGCGAACGATTCTGCCACCGTCCTCGAAGTAGTACTCGTTTTCGACCTGGCGTTGGTAGCCCTTGTAGTTGACGTTGCGAACATTGAAGAACGCATACTGCCCGTTGGGATACTCGGCGACGCCCATCATGGTGTTGGGTGTTTCGCCCTGGTCGTCCCATTGGAACCGCCCGCCAATCGCCATCGCGCGAACGGGATGCGTCAGATCGGTGTCGAGCGCCCAGCGGGCGATGTCGAGCTGATGCGTTCCCTGGTTGTTCAGATCGCCGTTGCCGGTCTTCCAGAACCAATGCCAGTTGTAATGTGCATAGTTGGCATGGAACTGATCGATCTGTGCCGGTCCCCGCCACAGGTTCCAGTCGAGATTCGACGGAGCGGGCGATACTGCTTTAGTGCCAATACTGCCTCGTGGTTTGCAGCAGTAGCCGTAGGAGATTTTCAGCTTGCCGAATTTTCCAGCCTGAATCGCTTCGTGCAGACCCGCGATGCGTGCATCGCTGCGCGACTGCGTACCGTGCTGAATGACGACTTTGTATTTTTCGGCCGCAGCAACGCAGATCCGGCCTTCGCCGACATCGTGGCTCATGGGCTTTTCGACGTAAACATTCTTGCCGGCCTGTGCCGCCCAGATTGTGATGAGCGAATGCCAGTGATTCGGCGTCGCCACCGAAATCGCATCGACGTTCTTGTCGTCGAGTGCGCGGCGAATGTCGTCGATACCCTGCGTGTTGAACTTGCCTTTGGTTCTGTCTTTCACGTTCTTCATTGTGCGGGCGAGCACGTTGGAATCGGGATCGGCGAGGTACGCCAACTCGACGTTGTCCTGTCCCATCCAACCGGCGATGTGACTCTTGCCGCGTCCATTCAGACCGGCGACGGCGATCCGCACGCGATCATTGGCACCCAACACTTTACCCGACGCGCGCGTTCCCGCCAGAATCAGCGAACCTCCTGCGACGGCCGATGACTGAAGAAAACGACGACGATTCAAGCGGGACATAGAGATCTCCTCGGGTCGGGTGAGTGTGGTGAGAGCATCGACAAACGCTTGGTTAATCGTATCAAAAATCTCCCCCCCTTGAACAGCCGCAAGCCATAAACCTTGCCACCAGCCGCTTTTCGCCGCCCGTCTGTCTGTGCATTTGCATCATGCGGGACTGGGAGGGAGAGGCTCCTGCCGAGCCGCACGTGAAGTGGTTCAACAGCGAACTTTGCAAATTCTCTGTAACCATCCACAGAAAAGCGGTTAGTAAAAGTTGGATAAAACCGGGTGCTGTCACCCACTCACCGTTTTTGAAACGAAGGAGACAATGATGAAACTCAGCGTACCTTTTTGCCTGACGTTTGTGGTTGCCGCAGCGGCTGGTTCTTTCGCACACTCGACCGAAAAGAACCCCGCCGAAAAACTGTTTGGCGAAATGATCTCGAAGCTCAACGAGGCCAAAACGGCAACGTTTATTGTCGAATCGGTGGTTAAGGATCAGTTTACGCTCAAAGCCAACGCCAAGCTCAAAGTAGGCAACAAGGCACACATTGCCATCACGATGCGCCGAGCCGGAACCGACGGCGGGACGCCGATGCTTTTAGTCTCCGACGGGACGACGCAGGTCGCGAAGGCCGGTGATCGCCGACAACGCGATCAACCCACACCGCCGACTCTCGTCGCCGACATTCTTGGTTCGATCTCCCACACCGGATTCATGCCGGCCTTCAGTCTCAGCCGCAGATCATCTGGTGATGCAGCGAGCCAGCCTAAGCTGATCGACATGATTGCTGTCGGCGAGTTTCAGCTTGGCAAACGCGAGAAGATCAACACGCGCGAAGCGCAAGCGGTCACCTATCAAATCACCTCCGAACAACGGCACTTCAACTTCGAGACCACCGTCTGGATCGACGTCAAAACAAAACTGCCGTTGAAACGAGAAATCCGCATGAAGCAATTCTCAGCCGTCGAAACCTACACGCAACTGAAGTTGAACACAAAACTCGACGAGGGGTTGTTCAATACAGCGGTGATCGAGTAGATCAAACAGAGTGGCGCATCGGATCTGGCAGTTCTTCCACGATCGGTTGATCGATTTGAACCACGGATTACGCGGATGTCACGGATAAAAAAAGAAATGCCAACTGCTTAGCCGTGCCATGTTATCGTGGTTCAATCGTTTGTGGCGTCCGCACGAAGCGGTGTGGTGTATTTGTAGACGGTGTGCTTTTCGCCCGAATCATTCGATTGTATTACTAACTTCTTGTCTGCTTGCACGCCGGGCAGTCGGTAGCGATGTGTCACAATGCGGACGCCGGCTTTGAGTTTCATCAACTGTGGAACTAACTTGCCGTTCTGAGCCGGATACAGGTAGAGCGTTAGTACGTCGAACTTGGTGAGGTCGGCATCGAACAGATCCTTCTTATGGAACGTGACGCGATCCGCAACTCCGGCAGTGGCGGCATCTCGGTTGGACTGTTTGATCAGTTCGCTGTCGAACTCGATTCCGACGCCCTTTGCTCCGAACTTTTGGGCCGCAGCAATTGGGATTCGTCCATCGCCGGAACCGAGGTCACAAACGACGTCGCTCTTATTCACCTCGGCCAATACGAGCATCCGGTCAACAACATCGCGCGGTGTCGGAACGTAGGCCGACATGGCAACGCGAGTTCCTTTCGGTTTGCCTTGCGTTTGCGACGACTTGGGAGTCGCTCCGTTATTTTGCTTGCGAGTTGGATCGGCGGCTGGCTTGTCTGTTTTCTTCGCGGCAATCGCCTGCAGTTTGTGTCTTGTCGTAATGTAAAGTGTCCCATTTGCGAAGACCGGCGATGGCTGAATCGACGAACCGAATTGCAATTCGGCCATCGGCAGCAGATTCACTGCCTTTCCCCGGACATATGCCAAGCGCCCATTGCCGGGCTTCATCGCTCGTTTTGGGTCGGCCGAGAGACGGAAGATGTTCATTTCGCCGTCTTCGTCGGGAATGTATACGGTTTCGCCCACAATTAACGGAGCGGCCCAAATCGCCGCAAGAGCATCGTAGGCCCAATATCTTTCACCGGTCTTGGCGCTCAGGCAGTGAATAAGCCCGGCACCATCTGCTGCAATGACCAGTCCGTTGTGGACTGCGACCGACGAAACTGTGCGATGCATTTCGTCTTCGAATTCCTTCCCTTCCTTGACGAATTCCCAGACGAGTCCTGAATTCGGATTGGCGATGGCCTTCTCGCCAATCTTGGCATCAACGGCTTGATACCGCTTGTGGGCAATTACCTTCCCATTCATATCAACAGCCAATTCCGAACTGATGTCGCCGGTCTTCGTTGGATCGAGGCAGACCAGTCGCGCCGGCCCCTCGCCGTGTTCCATTTCCTGCCCGTTGCAAATGTAGATCCGGTTCTCGTAAAGGACTGGAGTCGCGAGAATATTGTTTCGGTCCCCACGCCCACCAAGAATCCACTTGGAGGCTTTGGCGTTCGTGTCGAACTTCCAGAGCAACTTGCCCGACTTAGGATCGAACGACCGCAGCCATCCGTCACCTTGGGGAACGATGACTTGTGCTCGACCGGCAATCTCCGCCACCAGCGGACTGGCAACCTGAGTGTGCAAAATGTTCTTGCCGGGGGAGTTGTCGGTCCAAAGCACCTTGCCCGTGCGTTTGTCTATGCAGGCCAAGCTGGGGGCATCCGGCGTTGGAACCTTCGTGTGACTCATATCGACGCCGTTACCCGTGACGAAATAAATGTAGTTGCCGAATGCGGTCATCGAACAGCGGCGGTCCGGTCCCATACCCGCCGTATGCGGACTCATGCCGAGCGTGGCCATCGTGTCCAACTTCCAGACAATATCCGCTTCCAATGGTCCCTCAACCGCTTCGTCTTCATACGGACCATCGTTTTTGCCGTCGCGAAACCCCTGCGTGTCGGCACAAATCACTTCCCAACGGTTCGACACAAACCACATCCGGTCGCCCTCTACCAGTGGCGGACAACCGATGCCCTGCATGGGCCAATCGTGAATGCGTCCACTGGGTAATTTCTGCGCAGAGAACTGCCAAAGGAACTTGCCATCGGCTTCGCGAAAACAGAGCAGGCAGCCAAGATCAACTTTCGCGGGGAACCGTTCCAGGTAGCCTGCCCCGTTATTCGTCCCAACGTATATCTGTCCGTTAGCGATGACGGGCGTGCCATAGGTTTGTGAACCAAGATTCGCCGTCCACTTGATGTTCTTCCCCGTCTTGACATTCCATTCGATCGGCCCCTCGGCATCGGGAACGACGGGGTTTCGCGTGAACGTCCGCCCTAGCATCGGCCAGTCAGCAGACTCCACCCGAGAGGCACCAACGGTTGACATCAACACCAACGCAAGCAGAGCAACGCATTCCGGTTTGGCTGCCATGGAATTCTCCATCAAGGAATTCGACGAGCAAACACAGGTTTCCTCAGCTCACCCCGTGTGGTGACCAATCCCGGTATTCTAAAACGGAGTTCCCCCCCAATGCCACAACAAAATGTGCAGATGCACGTACTCCGAATGTGACCGGCGCTGTCACGAGATCAGCCGTCTTGAATGTGCCAAGGGGCAAAACCGGTCAGGTGACATCCAAGAAACCGCAAATCAAGTTCGATTACCCGACTGCACATGCGAGGTCGTTTTACTCGCTTGGAGTTCGTGAAGCCGGTGCGATTTCAACCGGGAACACTGGGCGTGTCCGTTTGCGGTAGGGCAGTTCATCGAACTTGTGGGTGTGGATGCCGGCGGCATCGATGTTGTGGATTGAGCCGGCGATCGGTTCGAAGGCGGCGCGAAAGTGGGCGGCCGATTTCACGCAGATGTAATTCATCGCGGCGCAGTCGATGCCCAGGCTGCGGGCGAATGCCATGTCGAACGGTTGTTCGCGAGCGCTGACGACGACGACCGAAGTGCCACCGATTCGCAGGTGGGCCGATGTCCCCATGCTGCCGGTCAGTCCCGCAAACATTGGACCGTCGTACGCGAATGCACCGTCGGAAAGAGACACCACTTCCGCTTCGGATTCGACGGGCGGACCTTGCACCGGTGCCGAGCTGCCGCCAAGCGAGACCGAAATTCGGCTACCGATACCCGCTGCATGCGCTTGCGTGGCCACGTCGTGATCGACCAGGTACAACAACAGCGCATCTTCCAGACCCATTTCCAGAAACGTGCGCAGGACCTCAGTGGAATCGCCCGGCGAGCCACCGCCGGTGTTGTCGGCGTGATCTGCAAGAATGATGGGATACCGGCCAGTCTTCTCACCGTCTGCCAGCGCGTCACGGACCGTTACAGGTGCCGAATACCACCGCTCGCGGTTCTCCCAAACCCAGCCGCCGAATTCATCGGCCGTTGATTGCGCCAGCTTTTCATCGCCGTCGGCAACCACAATCACGGAACCGCCTACCTCGGGAACGTCGGCCCAGGGAAAACCGGTCGCAATCGTCACGCTGATGATGCCGTCGCGGCGTTCCAATTCGTGCACGCGACCGATGACTTCGTCCATTGGCGGATGGGCGGTGACCTGACAACGCGTGGCCCAGAACATGGGCAGTTGATGAATCGCCATCACCGGCCGAATCTCACCACGCACCGTGCGGGCAATAATCTCGGCCGCTTCAACACCTCGCTCGGCCATATCGACGTGCGGAAACGTGTCGAACCCGATCAACACATCGGCCACTTCGACACGCCGCCGGGTGTGATTACCGTGCAGGTCCTGCGTCACGACAATCGGCCGATCCGGCCCGACGACTTCTCGAACGGCAGCGATCACATCGCCATCGCCGTCGTCAATTCCTTCGACAACCATCGCACCGTGCAAATCAAGCAGCACACCATCCACCGGACCACCTGCGGCTTCGGCGGCGATGAGCCGCTCGATCAGTTCGCCCCTAAGCATCTCGTAATCGTCACGGCGAATGAGTCCGCCGGGAAAAGCGGATGCGCGCAGCAACGGCACAAGTTCAAAATCAAACTTGTCGGCCCCTTCAATGAATCCACCGCTACAGACATTCGTCCCGCGAAATCGAGCAATCAAGTCATCGCCGCGCAGGATACCGCGGTCGTACTTGAAGTCGTTGAGCGTCGTCTGCGTGCTGACACAGGTACTGGTCTCGTGCAGTATGCCGCCAATTGCGATTCGCATGCTTTGTCCCGGTGGGGTGTTCGTGGGGTCATCGCGTCGCGAGTGCGGCACGACGGGGATCGAGTTCGGGTTGGAATACCCAATGAGGCAACACCGGTTGGTCGGCCAGTTCGCGGTCCACGTGCTGGTAGTAGTCGCGATTCTGCAGTTGCGACGACGCCTCGGTGTCGGCGATGGCGATGACCCAGGGGTGAAGTTGCAGTGCCGAAGCCGGGAGAAGAGACGAGACCGGCCCTTCGATCATTTGCGCCCAGACGTCGGCTTTGGCCGCCCCCTTGGCGAGAATCAGACACGAGCGGGCTTCGAGAATCGTGCCCACTCCCATCGTCAGCGCTTTTCTGGGCACGTCGTCTTCTTTGTCAAAGAAACGAGCATTGTCAGCGATGGTTTGGGGGTGCAGCGCGACAAGACTGTGGCCTTCCCCCCTTTAATTGATCCACAGCGAGTGAGAGAATCTTGACCGGGCTGAACACCCGGAAAGGATTCTTTGAGATGAAACAGAACCGACACACGGTGGACCAGATCATTGCCAA
>JABISG010000051.1 GCA_018699955.1 Planctomycetaceae bacterium
ACGATGCACCAGGGCGGGTTTTCGACTGCGCATAAAAGACGCTAAGTCACTCGTGATGAACAACTTAGCGCTATGGAACAACGGTTAAAAGCGGAGAGGGGGGGATTCGAACCCCCGGTACCCGTGAAGGTACACCGGTTTTCGAGACCGGCACATTCGGCCACTCTGTCACCTCTCCGGATATTCCGAAACCCCGTAAACAACTGGGCTTCGGGCGAGAGTATAAACAATCGTGCAACCTCCGGGAAGTCTACGGTTCGTCGATCCGAGATTGATAAAACGACTTGCGAATTCCGCGCATGTCTTTCCAGATTGCCCCGGTCGTCTTTCCAGGCGACGCGCAGATGAAGATGTAGTTGTGTTTCGACTTGGTGTCCTGCCAGGCTTCAATTTCAAGATGTAACGTTTGCGGCTCGCGAGTGACGAACGGCTCCAGCCATTTCAAATCACCTGTGTGCGTTTTCGCGCCGGCCGGTCGCGCGGCGGCGGTCGCCTTGGCTTCTTTGAGTTTCAGCGCGAAGCTCTTCGGATCAAAATCGACCTTTTGATTCTTCAAGACGGCAGCCGCCAGGCCACGGTAGTAAACCAACACTTCCTGCTGGAGCACCTTCTGGGTCAACTTCTGCTTGGGTTCGACCTCGAAAACAAGAACATAAGAAAAAAAGGAATCCGACTTGGCGTCGAACATGCCGGGCGCAAACCGGATGACCTCGATTCCTTTGAACTTCATGTCCGGGGCGAACGAAGGCGGCAGAGAAATGGTCTCCCCTTTCCAACCGGTCGGCGCTTTGATTTGAAGAGCATCGGCACGATCCTCACCCTTCAGAAGGCCGACGCTGCACATCACGATCAGGCAAGCCTGCAAAACTTTATTCATCTCAAACTCCGGGTGTTCTCATTTACCGCACTGAAGGTGAACTCACGATCCGCAAATACCAAGCGATCTTGTTATGATACGGCCTTCACGCCACGGAAGTAAACGGATTGAGTTGGAGGGAGTACGACCATGAGACTCTGGTTTCTATTCTTTGTCGCTATCACAATTCACCTCATCACGCTGTCGGCCTCAGCGGATGAGCGAGAGAAGAAACCGATTGCCGACGATTGGAAACGCGACAACGCGATTGCCGCCAGGACGGTTTGGCCCTCGTTTCGTGGCAGGGCAGCCCGTGGAATTGCCGTCGGTCAACACTTGCCCGAGCAATGGAATACGGAGAAGGGCGAAGGCGTGCGCTGGAAAACTCCCATTCCCGGGCTGGGCAATTCGTGTCCGGTCGTCTGGAAAGAAAAGGTGTTTGTCACCACGGCGGTCAGCAGTGCTGGAATCACGAAACTGAAGATCGGTCTGTATGGTGCCGGCGAATCGGCAAATGACAAATCAAAACATTCGTGGCGGCTGTATTGTCTTGACCATGCAACGGGTCGCATTCTCTGGCAGCGTGTCGCCCATGAGGGTGTACCGCCGGTGAGTCGTCATACGAAATCGAGCCAAGCCAACTCGACACCTGCCACCGACGGCAAGCATGTGGTCGCATTGTTCAATTCGGGTGGTCTTCACTGCTACAACATGGATGGAAAGCTGCTGTGGAAAAAGGACCTCGGCGTACTCAACAGCGGAGCCTTTGACGTCGTCGATCTTCAGTGGGGTTTCGGTAGCTCGCCCATCATTTACGAAAATATGGTGATCGTGCAATGCGATCTGCAAGCCGATTCCTTCCTCACAGCCTTCGAAATCAACAGTGGAAAACAGATTTGGCGGGTGCCGCGCGACGAGTTGCCCTCGTGGGGAACGCCCACTATTTGTGAGACCGTCAGCGGACCACTCTTAATCGTCAACGCGACCAACTTCGTGAGAGGATACGAAGCGCGAACTGGAAAGCTGCGCTGGAAGCTCGCCCGCAATGCCTTCATCACCGTACCCACGCCGATCGTCGGACACGATCTGATTTTCGTTACCAGCGGTTACCGGCCAATTCAACCCATCTACGCTGTCAAACTGAATGCCGTCGGCGACATTTCGCTGGACGAAAAACAGGATTCCAACAAACACATCGCTTGGAGCAAATCGCGCGGCGGACCGTATCTTCCCACGCCGATTCTCTACGGCAATTACCTCTACACCCTCGGCAACGACGGCATCCTCACCTGTTACGAAGCAAAAACCGGCAAGCAGATTTACCGCAAACGCTGCGGAAACGGTGCGGCCACGAGCTTCACTGCATCGCCCGTCGCAGCCGACGGCAAGATCTACGTAACGGCCGAGGCGGGTGTGGTCACAGCAATCAAAACGGGGCCGGAATTTGAAATCTTAAGCCGCCATCCGATCGGCGAGTACTGCCTATCGACGCCCGCCATCGCCGGCGGTCGGCTTCTGCTTCGTACCCAGTCACATGTCATCGCAATCGGAGCAGAAAAGAACGACGCTGAGTAAATCGGTTAATCAGCGATCATCAAGTGAGTTCGATGCGCGTCGAATCTGTGCCGACTCGTAGGAAGTGCGTTTCTACGAGGCAGCCTCGAATACCGACTTGACCGAGGCGAAGGCACCATAGATTGCCAGGCAGAAGAGAACTCCCATGACCAGATTCTCCCACCAACGATTGCGGTATTCGGCTCCGATGCATTTCTCGTTGGCAGTGATCCACCAGAGACCACCGGCAATCATCGGCAGTAGCGCAACCTGCGCGGCGTTCACGAGCAGGGTCAATTCGACGAATCCCGGCATTTGGGGAGCCGTCCATACCAATGGCGATACGAGACACCAGACGACGATCAGCCGATAACAGCGATGGGACCGAAACTCGCTTGCTCGCACGGCCTCCCGCCGCCCCCAACGCAGCCAGGCATGACTTCCCATGCACGCCAGTCCAAGGGCGTGGCCGACCAGCGACGTGAACACGGCCGCGAAGATGCCCAGATAAAAAAGTCTGGCTCCGTTCGGTCCAAGGACATCGCTGAGTAGCTTGGTCAGGTCGGACATCGTCTCGATCTCGATGCCCTTGGGGTGCAGCATCTCTGCGCCGAGGGTCCAGACAGCCAGATTCAGAACGATCATTACCACCATGGCCAGCAGAAAGTCGTAGAGTTGCACACGTCGATACGCCGGCCCGCGCCAGCCTTTGGCTTCAATGAAGTACGGATAGACAAGGTTCATCAGTGAACCGCCGACCGCACCAATCATGCCGACGGCAATCAGTCCTGCAGCGTATTTGCCCGCCTGCTCGGGGACTTCGGCTCGAAACAGACCCTGGATGATGCCGGCCGGGTCGGGACCGACCCAGATCGCCGTCCCGATGAACGAGATCGCCAGCAGCGCCAACAGAACCTTGAACACGACTTCGACGCGACCATACGCCGGCTTGAAAACCAGCAGCAATGCAACACTATTGGCAGCCACCGCCCACATCCAGACTTCGCCAACACCCGTGATGCCTTTCAAAGACTCGCCGATGCCGATGGTCATGTACGATCCGTAAAAATGGCCCATTACGACGGCGGCCGTGAGCAATGCGGGAGCGTAAAGAGGGTGAACGCGAACCAGTCCATCCAGAACTCCCTCGCCATGCGGATTGCAGAGCTGGTACTTTGCGATCAGCGACACGAAGAGAAACCGCATCACAATCGCCAGCACGAGCACCCACATCAGCGAGTAACCGTAGTTGCCGCCGGAAACGCCCATCTCAACGATGTCGCCAGCCCCCAGCCAGGTCAGGACGACGATCAACCCCGGGCCGAACGAACGCAGATACTCCAGGAATGTCCGCGGAATCGGTGAGGCAACTATCTCGGCAGGCTGCGAGTTGTCCGTCGACATCGACAAGTGTCTTTGGGGAATGGGTGATCGGAGCGAGAGGACATCGAGAACTCGCGCAGGAAACCACAGAATATCGTCGCACACAAAACGGAAAACCACCGATTTAGATCAACGCTTCGATCGGTTTGCCTTGGGAGAGCAGCATGGGGCGATTGAACTGGTCGTGGATTTCTGTTTGGGGATCGATACCCAGACAGTGATAAATCGTGGCGGTTAAGTCGGCCGGGCTGACCGGGTTGGTTGCCGGGAAGGCACCGATTTTATCCGATGACCCGTAGACCTGCCCGCCGCGAATGCCGCCGCCAAGCAACATCGCCGAGAAGCAACTCGACCAATGCTCGCGACCTGCCGTTTTGAGCGTGACGCGCGGCGTGCGGCCGAATTCTCCCGTGACGACGATCAGTGTTTCGTCGAACTGTCCGGTCGCCTTCAGATCATTCACCAGCGCTTCGAGCGCCACATCGAAGGGCGGAATGAGGTCTTCCCGCATTGCCTCGAAGTTTTCGCGGTGGCTGTCCCAGGCGTAACCTTTTTTGCCTTGTGTCCGCAGCCAACTCACCTGCACCAACCGCGTGCCGGCTTCCAGCAGACGTCGCCCGAGAAAGACAGACTGCCCGAACAAGTTTCTGCCGTACTTTGCGCGATTCACAGGATCGGCCGTTGAAAGATCGACCGCGCGGCGGACCGCTTTCGAGGCCATGACGTCCAACGCCATTTCCTGTTTCTGGTTCAACGACCTCGCGATGGCCGATTGCTGCAGGAACTTTACCTGATTGTTGACCTGATCCAGCAACCCTTTGCGGCGGCGGTAAAGTTGCAGCGGACGGTTGGCGAGCAAGGGCAAATGATCGAGCTTGAAATCGTTGTCGTTGGGATTGCCGCCGGTTTGCAGCGGATCGTATTTCCCGCCGAGTCGTCCGCCCCATTGTCCGGCGCGGCGTCCACTGCCGGCATCCAATCGGCGGGGGACAATGACGAACGGCACCATCGGCCCCGGGCCGGGACTCACCTTGGCGAGCGCGGCTCCCAAATGCGGGTGGTCTTCCCGATTCATGAAGTTCGCCTGGCCGCCGGTCCCGTCGTACTTGTAGCCGGTAAACATGATGTACCCGCCGGGCGCATGTCCGGGCGAGGGATGAGTCATCGAGCGGATCAACGCCGCCTGGTTGAGAAGTTTCGCCGTTCGCGGCAAATGCTCGGTGATGCGGACGCCGGGCAGGGCCGTGTCGATCGTCTCGAATTCCCCGCGAACTTCTGCCGGGGCGTCCGGTTTGGGATCGAACGTATCCAGATGGGCGGGGCCACCGGATAAAAACAGCACAATGCAGTTTTTCGCTTGGCCGAAACTCGATGAGCGCGTTGTTTTTGCTGCCGTTTTCGAATCGGCGGCCTGTCCCTGCTGCGCGAGCAACATCGGCAGCGAAACGCCGGGCATCGACAATGCCCCGATCCGCAACATCTCGCGACGATCAACACCGTAACACAATCGAGCCGCCGGTCCGTTGATTCTCAGCATTCCCGTCTCCAAGCTTGAAGCATTCCAACTCAACCACCTGAAAGGTTAACCAATCAATAGAGTGGCAACAAGACGCATGCCCGGTTGTTGATGCATTCTCAAGCAGTGGTCGTTATGATGACGAGACAATCTCGTTGAAGTAAACCTCGCGATTTGGGGATGCGACCATGAGGGCGCTTGTGCTGCTGACGTTGGCTTGCGGTTGGGGTGAATCGTGCTGCGCCGAGATTTTTATCGAGCACGTGTTTCCCCCCTGTATTCAGCCGGGGCAAACCACTCATATCACGTTGGTTGGGTCGGACTTGCAGGATGCAACTGCACTCTGGACGACATTGCCGACGGGCAGCGTCAAATCCCAGTGGATAAGAAGCGATGAAACCGGCGTGACTTTCGCCGTCGAAATCCCCAGCGATGCGCGGCCCGGTTTGTACGGTTTGCGGGTGGCGACTCCCAGCGGTTTGAGCAACGTGCATCTGTTCGCCGTCGATGACCTGCCGATTGTTGTGGAGAGTGAAACGGCCGGGGCGAAGGCGGGAACTGCAGAGATCGGTCCGTCGAACAACAGTCTCGACAGGGCGCAAGCGGTCGCAATTCCTGCGGTCGTTGTGGGGACGTCGCCGGCGTCGGACATCGACTGCTATGCGATTGAAGTCACCGCCGGTCAACGCGTCTCCTTTGAAGTGGTGGGGAATCGATTGGGGAAAGCTTTCGATCCACTCGTGAAGATTTTCGACAGCAACGGGCGTTCCGTCATCGAGCGAGACAATGACGTCGGTCTGTTTTTCGACAACCGCTTTGAACACACCTTCAAAGAGGCTGGCCGACATTACGTCCGGCTGACCGACACGCGTTATCACGGATCGCGGCATTGGACGTACATGCTGCGGATGGGCCGGTTTCCGGCGGCTCGCGTCGCGATTCCCTCCACGGTGCAAGCGGGGGCACACGCGGTGCTGCATTTTCCGGAATTGGGCACCGGCAGGAGAGAATTCGAAGTGCCGGCCAATCTCCAGGGGGCCCGGTTTTTCTTCGGGCTGCGGCGCGATGGCGACGAAGGATCGGCCTGGTTCCCACTTTCCGTTTCCCGGTTGACGAATGCGATGGAATCGGAGCCGAACAACATGCAAATGTCGGCAACGCCCGCAACGGTTCCCTGCAATCTTCACGGGTCGATCGATGGCCCGGGTGATGAAGACTGGTTCGCGATGTATCTCCGTAAAGGAGACCGCTTGGTGTTTCGCTCGGAAACACAAACCATCGGCTCGCCTGCCGACTTGGAATTGGTGCTATTCGGGCCGGGTGAGAAGGAGTTGAGACGTTCGGACGATTCAAGTTTCGACGATGCGAAATTCACGCTGACTGCACCGGCCGATGGCAAATACCACCTGCAGGTCAGCGAGGTTGTGAGAAAAGGGGGGCCGGCCTATGCCTACCGCGTGGAAGTGCAGCGGCGACAGCCGGCGCTGCAATTGACTTCGCAGATTGGCCGGCTGGCAATTCCGCGCGGAACTCGCCAGCCGTTACCTTTAACATTAGCCCGCACAGATTTCGGCGGTCCGGTTATCTTGTCGTTGGTGGGGGCTCCGACAGGAATGACGCTGCGAGAAACAACGATTCCTGCCGGTGAAAATGCTCTCACAAATGCGCTTGTCGTCGATCCTGCCACACCGGTCGGAGTTTACACCGTCCAGGTCAAAGCATCGGGAACCACCGGCGATTCAACCGCCGAGGCGATTGCGCGGACGTTGCCATTGATCGACCGAAATCCCACCGGCCGGGGACCGCATGGCGAAGCGTTTGAACTGCGGGAAGACCAGCGGCGGTTGCCGCCGTCATTGCTCGACCGGATCGCCGTCGTCGTGCTGCCGGAGTCTCCTTACGATTTCGAAGTCATGCCAAAACTGGTGACGCTGCCCCGCTATGTGCATGCGGATCTTCAAATTCAAACTCAATTAGGCCCGCACTTTGAGGGACCCGTTTCGTTCGTGCTTCGCGGGGGAATGCTGGAAGCAAACCGGCTGCAGGCTCCCACTGTGACCACTGAAGTTTCAACTGCAACCAGTGAACGATCATTAGTGACCGCCAAACTGGTTTCGGGTGTCAACACGCCGTTGACTCGACATCGCGTGACGATCACCGGTACGGCGATTCAAGACGGCCGCACGATTCATCTGACTCGCACCTTCGAATTGGAAACGAAAATCGCATTCAGTCCCGCCGCTGAATCGAGTCAGATCACGCTTCACCCCGGTGAAACGGTGAAGTTGAAGATCGCCGCAAATCGAATTTTCCCCTTCGACGGTTCGTTGGCAATTTCGCCCGTCGCACCGGATGGTCTCATTCTTCCGAATAATATAGAGTTCGTCCAGGGGCAAACACATGTGACGGTCGAATTGAAAGTGGCGACGGATTTCAAGTCGGGGAAGTACACCGTCATGCTTCCTGCTGCCGCACGAATCGGGAAGTTTTCTGAGCGGAATGATGGCGGAAAGTTGGAAGTGATTGTGAAAGAGAAGGAATAGAGGCGAGCGGCCGGTGTCAACCGGCTGGTGATTCGTCTAACGCACTCGAAAAACCAGGGCCATTACTGGCCCTGCTCGCCGGGGAAGTCGTTTTCGGTGGTCGTCATCAAGAAGTGAAAGTCGTATCAGCATGAGAACACTTTCTATCGCAATTCTGGCCTGCCTTTCTGTTTCGTCCATTGCATTGGCCGGATCGAAGCGGTCGGTACCCGCACCGGAATCGTTGTCCGTCTTGCCGGAACGCATCGATTTAGAGTCATCGCGTGCCCGGCAGCATTTGCTTGTCTCCGGGAAGTTTTCCGATCAAACCCAGACAGATCTCACCACGGAAGCCTCGTACGAAAGCGGCGATTCCCAAGTTGCGACCGTCTCGAAAACCGGTCTCGTCATTCCGCATGGAAACGGCACCACCGAAATTATTGCGAGATTCCGCAACCACGAAGCGCGCACTCGAGTCATTGTCAGTCGATTCGACGAACACCTGCCGATTGATTTTCGCACGACAGTCGTAGGTGCGCTCAGCCGGGGCGGCTGCAATCAGGGGGGGTGTCATGGCTCGCCAAAAGGCAAGAACGGATTTCGGTTAAGCCTGCGCGGTTTCGACCCCGATGTTGATTACCGTTTTCTGACGCGCGACGTTCTTAATCGTCGCGTGAACCGGAACGTCCCGGAATCGAGCCTGCTGCTGCTGAAAGCCTCAGGCCGGATCGCACATCAGGGGGGCTCGCGATTTCGCAGAGACGAACCGGCCTATCAAACTCTCGTTCAATGGGTGACCGAGGGATGCCGGGATTCCGCAGAACAGCGTACGCTCGATCGATTGGAAGTGCTTCCCAGCAGCCGCATTTTGAACATGGCGCGCCGCAAACAGCCGATTGTCGTTCGCGCGCATTACGAAGACGGAAGCATCCAAGACGTCACCGATCTTGCCGTGTTCAGCACGGCCGAAGACGAATCCGTTCGTGTCAGCCGGGCCGGAGTCGTTGAGTTTCAGCGGACGGCGGAAGCTGCAATTCTCGTACGGTTTCTCGACAAGATCAGCACCGTGCGACTGACTTATATTCAAACAGATCCAAACTTCGCCTCGGAAGATATCCCAGCACGCAACTTCGTCGATCAGCATGTCTTCACGAAACAACGGCAACTCCAATTGCGGCCGGCGGGCCTTTCGGGAGATGCGGTGTTTTTACGACGGGTTTATCTCGATTTGATCGGCGCGATTCCCACACCAGATGACGCGCGAGAATTCCTCGATTCCAAGGACCCGCTGAAGCGACAAAAACTCATCGACCAGCTATTGAATCGTGATGAATACGCACAGTTCTGGGCGATGAAATGGGCCGACGTGATGCGAGGGAACCGAGAAACAATCTCCGAGCGAGGCGTCCACAATCTCCACCGCTATCTGGTATCCATCTTTGCAAAAGACCAACCGTTTGACGGTGTGGCTCGCGAGATTATTACCAGTTTGGGTAACACAATTCACGAACCGGCAGCTCATTTCTATCGCGTTTCGCGGACGCCCAACGACGCAGCCGAATCCTTCTCGCAGCTATTCTTGGGAGTCCGCATTCAGTGCGCGAAGTGTCATAACCATCCCTACGAGTCGATCACGCAGCAGGATTATTACGGACTGGCCGCCTATTTCTCCCGTGTGAAGCTAAAGGGCAAGCGATTCGGTCTGGACGACGAAACCGTGTATCTCGCGCGGACTGGCGAGGTCAAATTCCCCGAGACCGAAAACGATGTCGCGCCGGTCGCGTTCGGCAAGTCGGCGGGTGACTTGAAACCTGGAGAAGACCGACGTGTTCGACTGGCCGATTGGCTGACCGATCCGGGGAACAAATTCTTCCCTCGCTCGGTGACGAACCGCATCTGGTACCACCTGATGGGGCAGGGGATTGTCGATCCGATCGACGATTTTCGTGATTCCAACCTGCCCTCCAATGCGGCGCTGCTCGATGCGCTGGCCCAGGACTTCATCAAGCATGGCTATCGTTTCAAACCGGTAATGCGTTCGATTCTAAACTCGCGAACCTACCAATTGAGTGCCGAGTTTCGCGGCAAGCAGTCTTCATTGTCTGCCAAGCCCGACCGTTACTTTACGCAGTCCATTGTGCGGATGTTGGAGGCCGAACAGATCATCGATGCCATCTCCTCCGCAACTGGTGTGCCGGAGCGGTTCCCCAATTATCCGTTGGGTACTCGGGCGGTGGCGTTGGCCGAAGGAGCCGTCAGTCACAAGTTTCTGCAGGCGTTCACCAAACCGATCCGCGATGTCGGCTGCGAGTGCGCCCGCGAAACCGATCCCACGCTCAATCAGGTCGTCCATTTGTTGAACAACCCGGAGCTGCTTGACAAAATCGAATCGCCGCACAGCCGACTCGGCGGCTGGATCGAAAACAAGAAGACAAATACCGAAATTGTCGAACTGCTCTACTTGGCGACTCTCAGTCGGCGTCCGACAGCGGCCGAACAAAAAGTTGCCGCCGATTACCTGCAGACGACAGCCGACCGATCAATCGGTCTCCGCGATTTACAGCACGCCTTGTTGATGTCCAACGAGTTTCTGCTGCGTCATTGATTTCACCGTGCGGCCAAGTGTGATGCGCCATTGGGCGTGAAACAGCAACGTCCTCTTTTATGTTTTCAGTCGAGTGAATGATCGCCATGCCTGATGCGAATGTCTTTCATGCCCCACACTCTAGGCGGGAAATGTTTCGGCTGGGCTTGGGTGGTTTTTCGGCGATGTCTCTTTCGCAGTTGCTCCAAGCGCGTGCCGTGGCGGCCAAGTCGTCTCGTGGGCGGAAGAAGACGGCGCTGATTCTGGTTTGGTTGCCGGGTGGGCATAGCCACCTGGAAACCTACGATCCGAAGCCGTCGGCCTTGAGCGACTATCGCGGCCCGTTTTCTTCCATCGAAACCGCTGCCCCCGGGATGCAGCTAAGCGAACTGCTGCCGCACCACGCCCGCGTCGCCGATAAATTCACGTTGTTACGCTCCATCGTGCATACCGGATTCTGTCATCAACAGGGAACGCACCAACTGCTAACCGGATTTGCAGAACGAGTTCTCAGACGCAAGCCGTTATACCCGGACCTCTTTTCGGTCACGCATCGGCTGCGATACGACAAATCGCGGCAGTTGCCGAACTATGTGGGTGTTGCGCCGGTGAACTATGCCGGCCCGTCTTATCTGGGCAACGCGTACGAAGTGTTCGCGGTTAGCGGCGATCCGAACCAGGATTCGTTTTCCGTTCCAAATATTGGATCGGTCACGCAGTCGGCGGCGACAAATCTCCGGCGGCGAATCGACTTGCGTCAACAGTTAGATCATCTGAAAGCGAAAGCAGACTTCCTCGGCCGGATGGATGCGCTGGATGCGTTCGAGCAGCAGGCCTTCAATGTATTGACCAGTACCCAGGCGACGAAGGCATTCGACATTCGGCAGGAAGATGCCGCCACCCGCGAGCGTTACGGTCGAAATCGCTGGGGGCAGCAATTGCTGTTAGCGCGTCGGTTGGTCGAGTCGGGAGTCGATCTGGTGACGGCTCAGTTCAGCGGCGCGCTGTGTGGCGGCGTCGGCAACTGGGACGATCACGCCGTGAACGCCAACTGCTTCGAGGCAATCAAATACCGGCTGCAGTTTATGGACAAAGCCGTCGCAGCACTCATCGAAGACATTTACGATCGCGGATTGGACCAAGACGTCATGGTCGTGGTGACGGGGGAATTTGGCCGCACACCGAAGATCAACTCAAAGAAGAGTACGGGGAAACGCATCGGCAGTGCTCCAGTGGGAACGATGCAACCCGGCCGCGATCACTGGCCGCGGGCCACCTCAATTCTATTCGCAGGCGGTGGGATCGAGACGGGGCAGGTAGTCGGTCGAACGGATGTGCGGGGTGAGGATGCGATCGAACGAATCGTCGGTCGCGGCGACTTCGTGGCTACGCTCTACAAACACCTGGGCGTCGATTTTGAAAATGCCTCATTCCCCGACCATTCAGGCCGCCCCGTTCCGGTGATGCTCAGTGACGGGAAGCCGATTCGTGAATTGAGCCGCGTGTAGATAGAACGCTCGGTCCCACGGGGCGCGGCCCGTGGGCTTTGTGGGGGCGACCATGACAAATTGAGAACCTGGGCGGTCTCAGTTGCTGCCTTCGAGGGCGATCCACGAACGGTTCTGGTAACTGCAACGGCAACCGGCGGAGGCGTCGGGTACCAGAACCAGGCCGCCGACCGGCAGCGCGTTGATCCAGCAACCGGGACGGATGCCGCCGAAGTTCTCGGTGCCAGCCTTACGGGTGAAATCGTAATAGCCGAGCGTTCCCGAACGGAACATCAGCAGGTTTCGCGATCCCGAGAGTTGTCCGCAGCCGTAGGACTTCGGAACGCTCATCAGTTTGGCGTCTCCGGTTGCCAGGTCGAGCGCCGACGGATGCGCGACGATTGTGCCTTCGTTAATCAACGGTCGCGTGCGGTAGTTAACCTTCTTCTCCCACAGACGATACCCCTCGCTGGCATTATGCGCTGCAATGCGACCGCCGACTTCCGAAGGCAAACGGAAAGAGGTCGGTTGATAAAACATCAACAGGATGTCGAACTGTTTGCTGAATGCCAATGTGGTGCCAAAAACATCCTTGTCCGACTTCCAAACGCGTTTTCCGGTCTTCGCGTCCAACGCGATCAGTTCGCCAGTGGGGTGGCCGACAGCCGGTGTTTTCGGCGGATCACCGCGACGCGCTGCGGCACGCGAAAGCAAATCATCGGTGGCGAGCCTTCGGTCAATCAGATGAACCCGACCGGCACCGATGGCGATGGAATTGTGACGGATTGATTTGACGGCATCGTACTTCCAAAGCTGCTTGCCGGTTTCGACATCGAAAGCGAACAGAGAGGTTGATTCGGAGAACTGCCGCTTCATTTGGCCATCGGCGCGAATGTAGGCGTGTTTGACGATGTGCGTTTCGTTGGCCGTCGATCCGAATAGCACGCCATCTTCACATGCGAGAAATCCCCACGTGGCGGGTTTGCCGTCTGCGTGCTTTGGTGCATCGAATGTTCCCTGCACTTTTCCGGTGACGGTGTCGATGCGAAAACATCGCGAACCGTTTCGCAGGAAGAGACTGTTGTCTGCAATGCAGATGTTGCTGCCGGTGATTGCCGTGCCGGCCAGATGGTCGGCGTTGTACGCATCGAGGATGCCCTTTTGCTCGAACCGCCACAGCGGTCGTCCGTTGTAGGCATCGACGGCGATTAACTCATTCACGCCTTCGGCAAACAACCGGCCCTGATGAAACAACGGTGACGGTCCCCGCCCGTGTCGCTGCGGCAGGTCGAGGTCGATGTCGCGATACCAGACGGCTGTGAGCGGCCCTTTGATCGAATCGGTTGTACAGAGCGTGTTCGCGGGATTCGAATACTGATGCGTCCACTCACCGGCATCCTTCAGCGCTCCGCGTGTCTTGACGGTCATCGCGCCGGGACGACCGAAGCAGGCAACTCCACCGAACGGTCGCTGCAGTCGCGTCGTCTTCTTCGATTCGGCAATTTGTTGACCATCAGTGATCGAACGAGCGGACACCATGAGATTGGCGAAGTATTTCGGGAAGTGGGAATCCGCAGGGTCTCCGTGGTGAACGGTTACGCGGTCGCCATAAAGCCCGGCGGCATCGAGCTTCCGTCGCGCTGCCTCGACGTTCTTCGGATCTGCATCGATCGCCACGACGAACAGATCGGACTGCTTTGCCAACTCGTAAGCCAATGCTCCGTTGCCACAACCAAGATCGACGCAATAGCCTGCGGAGATCTTCGACTTGGCGAGAATCTCGGCAGCCGCTCGCTGCATCTCTTTGTTGTTTCCGTAGGGCGCATCGGCTGCGCGCTGTCGATGCACGATCGACTTCGCACCGGATTTCGCCGCGTAGCAGTGAATCGCTCCGCTGGCCGTGCTGACGAACAACCGCCCATCCGAGACGGCCAAACCGTAGGCAACATCGTCCACCTCGCCGGACCAGATCCGCTTGCCGCTCTTTGCATCGACTGTTGCGATCCGCTTGCCGCCGCTGGTGACGATTGAATTGGAGGCAACGATCAGCGACGTTCCCGTCGGGACGCCCTTGACCTGCCAGCGCGATTCGTGCGCGGGGACTTTGATCGGCTTGCCTCTGCGATCCTTGGTATCCTTCATCACGATGTTCGAGGCCCGCAACTGATCGGCGCTGCCGTAGACAACGCCTCCAGGAATCGCCGCTACGGCCCCGGTTACGCGATCGGGAATTAGAGAACCGTCGCCCGTTTGGTAGGCGTAACCTCCGTTGTAAAGGAGATCGCCGGCAAGCATGGCCGTCGTTCCGCCGCGTTTGGTGTTTTCCTGCAGGCGGTAATATTCGAACTTGCCGCTGTCTCGCCGGAAGGCGGCCGGAACTGCCCGACCCGTTGGCACGAACAACCGTTCGTCGTTTGCCAGCAAATACCCTTGAGCCGACACGCCGCTTTTTGCATTCGCACCACCGTGCGGTTGCGGCATGACGATGCCGCCGGACTTGTCGTTTTGCCAGACAACTTCGCCGGTGTCGGGATTCATCGCGCGGATAAAAATGCCTTCCGACTGCCAGATGCCGGCCGCCCAGTACAACAGTCCGTCGTGAATTACCGGGCCACCGCGACCGGCCCACTTGGAGACCATTTGGGAATTTCCGAGGACGCGATCTTCGCGCGGGCCACCGCGCCAGCGTTCGATCAACGTGCCGTCACTCAGATTCAGAGCATAAAGATAGCCGTCGTCGCTAACGACAAAAAGTCGATCTTTCCAGACGGTTGGCGCGAACCGCACCGGGGCTCCGGTGAAAAACGACCACTTGAATGCGCCGGTCGCCGCATCCAGCGCGGTCACTTTCCCGTCTGCCGAGCCGGCAAAACAAACCAGTCCCCGGGCAACGACAACGTGATGCGCCCGGTCGAAACTCATCCGCTCATCGCGCGGCCACGCCGGCTGTGGCGCGTGCATTGGATGCCACGACCAGCGATGCGCCAAATCCGTTGGCAGCGCATCCTCGGTGTAGCCACTCCGAGCCGAATCCGCACGCCACGTCGTCCAGTCCGACGCGGTGAGAGTGGTTGTGGAAAGCAGGACAACAGCCAACGTCGAAATCATCGCCTTCATGGATCGATCCCGTGCAAAAAGAAATTCGTGCGACCTGCTCCCGGCGACTCCACATTCCCACGGACTCGCCGAAATACCGAAGTGATTTGCGTACCGATGACTCAGATCATTTGATGTCTTTGATGCGAATGTTCTTGAACTCGACCCACATCGGTTTGCCGGCGTGAAGCTGAAGGGCGAGAATGCCTTCGCGCAGCGCCAGCTTGGGGCTATCGGTAAAGTCCAGGATCAGTCGTCCATTCATGTAGTGCTGAATGTGAGTTCCCTTGGCGATGATCACGACATCGTTCCAGTCGTCGAGCTTAAACAGCTTCTCGAAACCGGAAGCATCGATCAGCGTGTCGGTCACCTGTTTACCTTTTTCTCCCCATGTGGCTTTTTCTCCGACGAGACACATGCGGCCTCGCCCGATTCCCTCGCCGTAGATGAACCCAGACACGCTGGGCAATTTATTTTCATTGCGAATCTCGTGCTGATAGCCACGGACGACCCATTTGTTCCGCACTTTGTCGGTGATGTGCTTGGAACGGTACTGAATTCCCGAGTTGTTTGTCGCGTTGCAGCGGAATGATAGCCGCAATTCAAAATCTTTGAGCACGCCACCTTTCCAGAGCAGAAACGTATTTCCGTTGGCTTGGTTCTCGGCGGTCGTCTCGCCACGAATCGCCCCATCCTTGATCGACCAGAGTCTCGGATCACCGTCCCATCCTGTGAAATCCTTTCCGTTGAAAATACTCCGCGAATTAGCGGGTTCATCGGCGACAGCCTGTGGCGGAACGGCGGAAATGGCATTCCATGCAAAAGAACTCGCAGCAACCAGTGTCAAAAAGCGGACCATTGTTATGTTCTCCATGGTGCAAGGGTTTTTGTTCAATATCCATTATGAGTGACCAACCGGGACAATGGAATCCTGACGAGGCAATCGGACTCGTTTCTACGGGGGAAACTGACAGGCGACACCCCAAGGGGACGAATTGCCGAGATGCGACAGATATTCAAATCGAGGATGTCGATGCGTGACACTCTCATCTCGTCGCTGACTGTTATAATCGACGCATCGCGAGGCTGAGGCGTGGCTTCGTTATGATTCTTTAACCATCATTCGCTGCCGTGGAAGTGACTTCCTATGACCGATTCGGCGCAGGATCAAATCGAACAGAACGGCTTCGCCATCCTGGCAGCCGTCTTCGGCGACGACGTGGTCGATCAGATTCTCTCGCAGCTGTCCGTGATAATGGATGATCGCATGGAACATTCCGAGTCAATTCGCGCTCGCTCCGGGGCGGTGTATGCGGCGCGCAATGTGTTGGAAGTGTTTCCCCCGGCTGCCGACATCTGGCAAACGCCGCGCCTATTGCAAGTGATTGGTGAGACTCTCGGCCCCGATTTCGGGTTGGTTCGAGTCCTCTACTTTGATAAGCCACCAGACCGCACGTGGACTCTGCCGTGGCATAAAGACCTGACAATCACCGTCCGCCGACCAACGGGCAACGCCGCCGAGCAGTTCAAGATCCGCGACAAGGCGGGTGTGCCGCACGTCGATGCGCCGTTGGAAGTGCTTGAATCGATGTTGACCTTGCGTTTGCATCTTGATGAAGTCACTTCCGAAAACGGTCCGCTGAAAGTCGTCACCGGTTCGCATCGCAGTGGCAAGCGGCTCACACTGGATGACGGTCCGCAGAAAACAATTTGTGTCAACCGCGGCGACGTACTCGCGATGCGTCCACTGGTTTCACACTCGAGCGCAAGGTCGGTCGCAGGAACGACGCGCCATCGTCGCATTCTGCATTTTGAATTCAGCGGAACGCTCCAGTTGCCGCATGGACTGCAGTGGTATCGGTTCATCCGTCCCGTTATCTGATTTAGGATGTCGGTTAGCCCGTTGCGCGAGGATGAGCAATCGAGACCTGGCCTTCCCCCCTTTAATTGATCCACAGCGAGTGAGAGAATCTTGACCGGGCTGAACACCCGGAAAGGATTCTTTGAGATGAAACAGAACCGACACACGGTGGACCAGATCATTG
>JABISG010000143.1 GCA_018699955.1 Planctomycetaceae bacterium
CAGGTTCGCCGACGGTTGGCGCGTCTGCGGCGAAACAAATCAGAACGCGGGCCGAGTGGGTACTCGGAGAGTTGGGACGGGTCGGAGAATTCGCAGAACCCGCAACACCCGAACGAGTCGGGCTTGGGCGCGGGCGGAGCACCGATGCTGGCCAACAAGCACCAGCGGTGGGAATGCGATTTGCTTGAAATCATCTTCGCGGCACCGGAATCGGTTGCGACAATTCGCAGCGAAGTGGAGCCGTCGGAATTTACACAGCAGCGACTGAGAACGATACTGGAGGTGTGCTTCAACCTGGCTGACCGTGGCGTCGAACCGAGTTACGAACGCGTGACGGCAGAGGTGGAAGAGGCGGACCTGAAACGATTGAGTTTGTGGATAGAGGAGGAATCGCGCGACAAGGATGTGGCACGCAAGCTGCGGATGGATCGTACGGAAGAACAGGGGGGGGAGCGTCCCCGGTTTCTGGAACAGGCGATCCAGAATTTGAAATGGCGACGAGAAGAGGCGTCGCACGCAAAGGCGAAGGGACAGCTATCGGGGATGTCGCCAAACGGCGGCAACCTGGATGGGGATGCCATTGAGTTATTGCGGCGTCAAACTGAGTTTCACCAACGACGGGCCACACGAAAATCAGCTCACTAGATTTGGGAGAACAGCAAGTGCATCGAGTCGATAACGAGCTACAAAAACTGATTGAAACCGGCACCCAGCAGGGTTTCCTTACATTTTCCCAGGTCAATGAATACCTTCCAGACGAAGCCGTCAATCCCGAGAAGCTTGACCATCTGCTGAGTTCGATGGAAGAACTCGGGTTGGATATTGTTGCCGACCTGGCACCGCCGCCGGTCGTCAAGAAACGCGGCCGTGGCGCCAAACCGGGCCGACAGCGAATGGCGACCGAGGAAACCTCACGGCGCATCGACGATCCGGTGCGAATGTACCTGACGCAGATGGGCGAGATTCCACTGCTGACCCGTCATCAGGAAATCGCGCTGGCCAAGAAAATTGAAGTCACGCGGAAGCGTTTCCGTCGGCAGTTGCTGGAAAGCGACTACATGATGCGGATGGCTGTTGACATTCTGCTCAAGGTGCATCGTGGCGAGTTGCCGTTCGACCGCACGATTAAGGTGTCGGTGACCGAAGGGCTGGAGAAGCTGCAGATTCTCGGCCGCATGCCGCACAATCTCGAAACCGTTCAGCATTTGCAGGAAGAGAACGAGCGAGATTTCCGCAAGATGATTTCGTCCCGCACTTCGGATAACCGGCGGGAAGAACTGTTGGAAGAGATGAACGTTCGCCGTCGTAAGATGGTGACTCTGGTGGAGGAGTTGAGTCTGCGGACGCCGCGCCTGCAGCCTTGTATGAAACGGTTGATTCAGATTTGCGAACGCATGAAGGAAGTGCAGAAGCGAATCAAGAGTTTGCGGCGATCAAAGACGGCCAAAGACGAACGGGCCAACCTGCAACGGGAGCTCGACGATCTGGTGGCGATGACGCTGGAGACTCCCGACGCGCTGCAAACGCGAATGGAGTCGATTGACGAACGCTGTGCCGCTTACGAACAGGCGATGCGTGATCTCTCCGGTGGTAACCTGCGGTTGGTGGTTTCGATCGCCAAGAAGTACCGCAACCGAGGCTTGAGTTTTCTCGATCTGATTCAGGAAGGAAACACCGGCCTGATGCGGGCGGTCGATAAATACGAATATCGCCGCGGTTATAAGTTTTCGACGTATGCCACTTGGTGGATTCGACAAGCGATTACGCGGGCGATTGCCGATCAGGCACGCACGATTCGCATTCCGGTCCACATGATCGAGACGATGTCGCGATTGCGAAAAGTGAGCAAGCAGCTTCTGCAGGAAATGGGTCGCGAGCCAACGATTGAAGAAACGGCCGAGGCGGCCGGCATCAGCCTGGAAGAAACGCGACGGGTGTTGAAGATTTCGCGTCACCCGATCAGCCTCGATCGTCCGGTGGGCGAAAGCGAAGACAGCTACTTCGGCGATTTCATTGAGGATGGCGGGACCGAAAATCCAGTCAATGCCGCCACGCAGGAAATGCTGAAAGACAAGATCGACATTGTGCTGAAGACGTTGACCTATCGCGAGCGGGAGATCATCAAGCTGCGGTATGGTTTAGGCGATGGATACACTTACACGCTGGAAGAGGTGGGCCGAATCTTCAAGGTGACGCGTGAACGCGTGCGTCAAATTGAGGCCAAGGCGGTCCGCAAGCTGCAACATCCGGTTCGCAGCCGGCAACTCAAGGGGTTCCTTGAGGGGCTGGTTGCCAACGTTGGCAACTGAGTGTTTAACCGCCGGTCGGAAACGACCGGCGGTTTTTTTGTGGTCGGTTTGCAAAACGGGGCAGGGCGACGTATTCAAGTTATCGCGTGGTTGTTACTTTGAATGACCAAAACAACGTGCGATAGAGGTGGTGGTTGGGAACCAATGGAGAACAGTGAATGAGTATGGCGAAAGGGGCGCTTCGGAGCCTGCACCAGTTGCATCTGGAGCTGCAAGAGGTTCACGACAAGTTGGGCCAGGGGCCGCGGCAGATTGAAGCCCGTAAGAAGATTGTTGTGCGCCGACAGGAAGAACTTAAAAAACAGGGCGAACAGAAGCAGCAGTTGAAGATGTCGGCCGATGAGAAGACGCTGCAACTGAAGACGAACGAAGGCAAGATTTCCGAGTTGAAGGTGAAGCTCAACACGTGTTCGTCCAATCGCGAATTCGACATTTTCCGATCGCAGATTGACGCCGACGAAATGGCCAACAGCGTCCTCGAAGATGAGATTCTGGAAGCGTTTGAGCGTGTTGACGGCGTGCAGGATGCGATTGGCGTCTGCGAGCAGGATTTGCAGGCGGCGCATGACGAAGAAGCGCGGCTCGCGAAAGCTGTCGCCGATGCGGCCCCCGGTTTGCAGTCAGAAGCTGACCGGCTCGAAGGCAGCCTGGCCGAAGCTGAGAGGGAGCTTCCCTCAAGAATCATGGAACAGTATCGGCGATTAGTGCAGGCGCACGGAGCCGATTCGTTGGCGGCTGTGGAAGGCAAAATTTGCACATCTTGCCACACGCATCTTTCGGCCAACGAAGGCGTCGAGCTGAACATGGGCAAGGTCGCATTTTGCCGCTCGTGTGGACGGTTGCTGTACCGCGGGGAGAAATAGGGCGAGCAGGGGGGGGTAAACCCGCTGGTTGGTCCCCAACTCCTGCTACACAAGCAAGTCCCGCACGACATTCCCGTGCACGTCGGTCAGGCGGAAGTCACGGCCTTGGAATCGGTAGGTCAACCGTTCGTGGTCGATGCCCAAGGTGTGGAGCATGGTGGCGTTCAGGTCGTGAATGTGGACGGGGTTCTCGACGATGTTGTAGCTGAAGTCGTCGGTCTCGCCGTACACCTGGCCCCCTTTCACACCGCCGCCGGCCATCCACATGCTGAAACAGCGGGGATGATGATCGCGACCGTAGTTGGTCTTGGTCAACGTCCCTTGGCTGTAGACCGTGCGGCCAAACTCGCCGCCCCAAACAATCAGAGTGTCGTCGAGCATTCCGCGATGCTTGAGGTCTTTGATTAAAGCGGCCGATCCCTGATCGACGTCGCGACACTGCCCGCGGATGTCGTTTGGCAGGCTGCCATGCTGGTCCCAACCGCGAATGAAGATTTGCACGAACCGCACGTTGCGTTCGGCCATCCGACGCGCGAGCAGGCAACTGGCTGCAAATGTTCCCGGCGTGGTGACCTCGGGTCCATACATGTCGAGTATGTGTTTCGGCTCGCCGCTGATGTCGGTCAATTCGGGGACCGACGATTGCATGCGGAAGGCCAACTCGTATTGTGCGATGCGAGTGTTAATCTCCGGATCGCCGACCGAGTCGAACTGTTTCCGGTTGAGCGCCGCCAATGCGTCGAGCATTTTACGTCGCGTATCAAGTGACACGCCGGCCGGGTTGGACAGGTACAGCACGGGATCGCCCTGTGACCGGAGCGCCACGCCGGCATGACGCGACGGCAGAAAACCCGTTCCCCAAAGGCGTTCGTACAACGCCTGTGCCGACTTGCGACCACTCCAGGTGGCGGTGAGAACGACGAATCCGGGCAGGTTCTCGTTCACGCGACCCAGACCGTACGACATCCACGCCCCCAGACTCGGTCGGCCCGGTTTCTGGAATCCCGTTTGAATGTAAGTGATGGCCGGATCGTGGTTGATCGCTTCAGTGTTCACCGTTTTGATGATGGCCAGGTCGTCGGCGACCGACGCGGTGTGCGGCAACAACTCGCTGATCCACGCGCCCCCTTTGCCGTGCTGAGCGAAATTGAAAATCGACGGCGCAACGGGGAAACGCTTTTGCCCGCTGGTCATCGTGGTCAGCCGCTGGCCCTTCCGGATTGAGTCAGGCAGGTCTTTGTTGAAGAACTCGCCCAAACCCGGTTTGTAGTCAAACAGGTCCAACTGCGAAGGCGCGCCCGACATGAACAGGTAGATCACCCGCTTTGCCTTGGGCGCGAAATGCGGTGCGCCGAGTACGCCGACGTCGTTCTGTGAAGCGGCAACCTGTGCAGCGGCCGAACCGTCGGCCTGCAACAGCGACGGATTCATCGTCGAGGCCAGCGCCGCGGCACCGATTCCGGTCGCGCTCCGCCCGAAGAAATGCCGGCGGGTCATCAACATCTGACGTTCACGAAGTGGGTCCATGATACGATTCCTGCTGTTAATCCTGGATTCTGTTCGCCTGATTCCGAAATCTTTCAATCGTTCTCAAGCCCACCGGTTGCATCCGTGGGGCCGCAGCCCCACGGCTTTAATAACTTCGTTGCACCGAGTCGCTACCCCTTTGTCACCGTCTCATCCAGATTCAAAATCAAGTTTCCCAGCATTGTGTAGGCGGCCAACTCAGCAGCGTCGAGTTTCTCATTGCGTTTCGATTCGCCCAAGCTCACCAGTTTTGTTGCCGCTTCTTTGTTGCTGCGAAACTCCTTGAGGTGTGACTGCAGCACTTCGAGAAACACGCTCATTTCGGCTGCATCGGGATTGCGGGCGGTTGCGGTTCGGAAGGCATACGTGATGCGTTCGTGCGGGGTCTTACCCCCTTCGGTTAGCATGCGTTGGGCGAAGTTGCGGGCTGCTTCGACATATTGTACGTCATTCATTAACGTGAGCGCCTGCATTGGCGTGTTGGTTCGTTCTCGTCGCACGCTGCATTCTTCGCGCGACGGTGCGTCGAATAGTGCCATCGAAGGCGGTGGCGAGGTGCGTTTCCAGAATGTGTACATGCTGCGTCGATAAAGTGCGTTGCCGTGATCCTGCTTGAAATTAACGGTATTGCTGCCGGTGTAGCCGACCGCCTTCCACAGGCCGCCGGGTTGATAAGGCCGCACGCTCTTGCCGCCGATCTGCTGATTGAGTAGTCCGCCGATGACCAATGCATTGTCGCGGATCATTTCGGCGTCGAGCCGGAATCGCGGCCCGCGTGCCAGCAAGCGGTTTTCGGGATCGCGGCGGTACAGTTCTGCCGTCACACGTGACGACTGGCGATACGCGCCCGACATCACAATCAGTTTTTGCATCGCTTTGACGTCCCAACCGCTGCGAATGAATTCGGTGGCGAGCCAGTCGAGCAGTTTGGGATGCGACGGCCAGTCG
The DNA here is from genome assembly GCA_018699955.1 of Planctomycetaceae bacterium. Taxonomy (GTDB): domain Bacteria; phylum Planctomycetota; class Planctomycetia; order Planctomycetales; family Planctomycetaceae; genus JABISG01. The sequence continues at coordinate 5,648 of JABISG010000143.1, forward strand.
CCCTGTGAACCGAATTCTCCGGCGGTTTTGACGATTCCAATTCCGAAGTACCGTTGCCAAAATCGATTGACCGTGACCCGGGCAGTCAGCGGATGTGCGGGATCGACGAGCCAGCGCGCCAAGGCAAGGCGATTTGCAGGCGCACCCTCGGGTAGCTGTGGTAGTGAAGCGGGAACGCCCGCTTGGAGTTTTTGGTTCTTATCAGGCTTGTCGTATTCTCCACGAACGAGCAGAAAAGTATCCAACCGGCCGGCGGCCTTTTCCTGCATCACGAGCGTACTTGGAATCGATTTCTCCAACTGCTGAAGTTGACCACGCGTTGCGGCAAGGTCCTTGTGCAGTTTGTCGAATGTCGGCCGTGTTTTGGTGTAAACGTGTTCGATAAAGTAATCGAGAAGTTGTTTCTGCTGTGGTGCCGACCGCTTGTTCGGGGTGATTTTGAGGATGTCCTGCTGCGGTTTCGGCAGTGACGATTTCTTCAACGCCTGCTGTGTTGTTTTCCATGCCAGCAGTGAATTGAACTTTTGTGGAACGTTGCCCAGCGTGACCACACCTGCGTTGTCCCAGTAGACGGTCCCGTCGAACTGCGTGAACGCCCAGCCGTTGATTTGCGCTCCCGGTTTGAGTCCGAGCGATTGAGCATCGACTTCGAGCCGCGTCCATTTCCCGAGTTCAGGCAACTTGCCGATCTTCCGTCGCGACGGCGAATTGTCGGTTCCCCAGGCGATCCGGTTGTCGCCCCAATACGCGCGATGCTCCCAGGTGCCGTCGTTAAACTGCAGCATGATTTCTTTGGGCGGATTCTTCGGATCGAGATAAACGTAGGCGAAGAGTTTGTCGGCCTCGACAACTTTCAGTGGGGGCTTGGCCCCGGTGAAAAGGTGCTGGCTCAGGCCGGTGGCCGTGCGGGTGTGCGACTTCTCGCCACTAAAGACTGGTCCTACGGCCTGTGCGACCCATTTCCACGAATTCGCCTGTTCATTCCCGGTTGGAATAGATGCCGTCGGTATCGCGTCGTCAACCCAAACGATTTCGCGTGGCTTGGGCGGCTCGACAACTGTTGATTGTTTCGGTTCCTCGTATTTTACAGCGGCGACTTGATTCCGAATTGTTGTTTGCAATTCGGCAATCCGCTGCTCGTGCTTCTTCTTTTGTTGCTGTTGTTTTTCTGAAGGAACCTTGACGGCCGGTGGAGGCAGAATTGCGTTGCCGTCCATTGCGGCGTCGGCTGTGTTCGCGTAGTAGGCGAACAACTGGTAAAACTCCTGCTGCGAGATTGGGTCGAACTTGTGTTCGTGGCAGACGGTGCAGCCGAGCGACAACCCCATCCAAACCGTGCCGATAGTCTTCACGCGATCGACCGCGTAACGAACCCGGTACTCCTCGGCAATCGAACCCCCTTCGCTGGTGGTGACATTGCAGCGATTGAAGCCGGTGGCAACCTTCTGGTTCAACGTGGGGTTCGGCAGCAGGTCGCCGGCCAATTGCTCCACGGTAAACTGATCAAAGGGCATGTTCTGGTTGTAGGCACCGATCAGCCAGTCGCGGTACGGCCAAATTGATCGTTCGTTGTCGAGATGCAAACCATGTGTGTCGCCGTAGCGTGCGGCATCGAGCCAATGCCGCGTCATTTGCTCGCCGTAAGCATTTGATTTGAGCAAGCGGTTAACCACTTTCTCGTACGCATCGGGAGACTTGTCTGTCAGAAAAGAATCGATTTCGGCAAGCGTCGGCGGCAGACCGGTCAGGTCGAATGTCAAGCGGCGAATCAGCGATGTTCGGTCGGCCTCCGGCGATGGTGCCAGTCCTTCGCTTATCAACTGCTCAATAATGAAACGGTCGATACCGTTGCGAACGCGATCCGCATGCTTCACCTTTGGCGGTTGACGGGCTTCCGGTTTGACGAACGACCAGTGAGACTTCCATTCTGCGCCCTCGTCGATCCATCGTTTGATAAGAGCAATTTGTTCCGGCGTAAGTTTCTTATCGCTGTCGGCCGGGGGCATTCGTTCATCTTCGTCCTCTGAAATCAGGCGTTGGTACAGGGCGCTGTCTGCACTCTTGCCCGGGACAACAGCATGGTCTCCGGAATCGAGTGCAGCAAATGCGCCCGCTTCGGTGTCGAGCCGTAACTCGGCCTGCCGTTCGTTGGCGTCAGGCCCGTGGCATTTGTAGCAGGTGTTGGACAACAGCGGACGAATGTCACGGTTGTAGTTGACCGTCTTGTCGGCGGAGTTCGCCGTTTGTGTAATCAGCCCGAACACAACAAGCGTGGGGATCGAGACGAGCACAACTTGTTTGATTCGGCTGCGGCTGATCTGATTGCGAAAATTCATTGAATTAGCTCCAGCAACTCAGTGCGGGACAGAAACGTCATCCGTGCGTGGGGGGAGAATTTGGCGGGAAGAAATGCCCGGTCTCAAGGCACTCCTACAGTCCATTAAACCTTCTCGCGCGGCGGCTGTCCATTCCGATTCGATGGACGCGCCGTCCACTTGTCTCGAAGACCGCAGCCCCAGCTCTACAATCTCTCACGACAGGAAGCCGTTGCTGGTTGAGTGACGCGTGTCCTTGGTGCATAATCCTGTTACAAATCCATACGGCTGCTACTTCTTCACACTCAATACGACGTTGCCTCAATACCACGGTGACGTCGTAGTGCATGAAGCTGTTGCGTGTGCCGTACTATTGGGGTACTGCCGACGACTGCTGATCGGGATGGCGATGATGAACCTGTTTTTCGCAGAAACTGGCGGGAGAATTGCCGCCGCTGGGCTACTCGCTCACGAAGGTGCCGATCAGTGGGCGAAGGAAGAACCGTTGCACGGCGCGCTGGCTATCGCCGCCTTGCTGCTCATCGTACTGTTGGTCGCGCTACTCCCCAGAGAAAGACGCAAGTTCGTCCGCGGACCACTCGTCCTGTTGGGGCTGCACATCGCGTTGCTGGTGTTGCACGTCATGGCCTCGAAGACCTCAGCACATGACGAGCCGTTGTGGTATGCGTCATTATTCTTCCTCTTGGCGAGCATAGGCCGATCCTGTTTTCTATTGGCCACCAGTTCCATTGTTTCGCACCATATTGTCAAAGCGCTTCCAAAAATCTTCCTCGACTTGCTTCAGGTCGTCATCTATGCGGTGTTGCTGTTGATCGTCCTGAAGGCTGCCGACGTCGAGGCATCGTCACTCGTCACCGGCTCCGCGCTCATCACCGCTGCCATCGGTCTGTCGATGAAAGACACGCTGGGCAATATGTTTGCCGGGCTGGCGATTCAAATCCAGCGACCGTTCGACATCAACGACTGGATTGAGTTCGACGAGCATCCTTACCACATTGGCAAAGTACTCGAAATCAACTGGCGGGCGACTAAAGTTATCACGCTCGACAAGGTCGAGGTCATCATTCCGAACAGCATGCTGGCCAACGCACCCATCCGAAATTTCACCAAGCCCAAGCAGCACTCGCGGCGATCGATTTATGTTGTGACTCCGTACGACGTCCCCACCGGATTGGCCCGGAAGATCATGCTTGAAGCGGTCGCCGATGCCTGGGGAGTTCTCGAAGACCCACCACCATCCATCGTCAGCAACAACTTCAATGAGCGCGGCGTCGAACATTGGGTTCGCATTTTTACCAACGAGTTCGATTTTCGAGATAAAGTCGATGGCTCGGTTCGAGATCACATTTGGTATGCTTTGCATCGACACGGGATTGAAATTCCCGGGCCAATCCGTCAGGTCGAATTGCATCAGGCCGGGCCGGAAGTGGAAGCCCGAGAAGAGGGGGTCCGACTGGCCGAGCGACTCGAAGCTCTGCACTACGTCGACTTCCTCGACGATCTGCCCGACGACGCGCTGAAGAAACTGGCCGCCGCTTCTCGAACTCGCTTTTATACAGCGGGCGAACCCGTGATCGAACAGGGGGACCACAGTACCGATTTGTTTATCATTCTCTCGGGCGAAGTCATTGTGTCGTTCACCAACGACGGAGGAAGAGTCGAAGAAATCGGCCGGCTGGGGTCGACCAGATTCTTCGGCGAGACGGCATGCATTACCGGCGAGACGCGATCGGCTACCATCACGATGGCGTCGGAAGGAGAGTTTCTGGTGGTTGAGAGCGAAGCATTCCGATCCGTTCTCAAAGAGTCCCCGAAGTTGGCCGAACAGATGTCGAAAGTTATCGCATCTCGGCAGGTCGAAGTCCAAGGCCGACAAGTCGATGACGGCGAGGAAAAAGAATCGGGCGAAAAACCAAACGACCTGGTCGATCGCATCCGCGACTTCTTCGGCCTGACGTGAGAACGCGTGTGTTGCGGCCGAAATGGTCTTTGGGGGCGATTCGGTGGTCAGCGTCAAAGTAATGGGCGACTGCAAATCGTTGGTTCACAGCGATTGATTGTTGAAGAACAAGACGAGCGTTGGGTCAGGCCGTTTCCGTTTGTTCCAACCCTAACTCTTCGATCATCAACTCGCGAATCTTGAATTTCTGAATCTTGCCGGTCACCGTTTGTGGGAATTCATCGACGAATCGGAAGTGCCGTGGCACTTTGAAGTGGGCGAGGCTGGCGCTGCAGAATTCGCGGAGATCTTCTTCGCTTGCGCTACTTCCATCCTTCAGCTTGATCCAGGCGGCGACGTCTTCCACGAATTTCTTGTCGGGGATGCCGACGACGGCGACATCTTCGACGGCCGGATGCGTGTAGAGGAACTCTTCGATTTCACGAGGATAAATGTTCTCGCCGCCGCGACAGATCATGTCTTTGATGCGGCCGGTAATGCGGTAGTAGCCGTTGGACATTCGCGTTGCCAGGTCGCCGGAGTGCAGCCAACCGTCGGCATGGATGGCGGCCGCCGTCTGATCGGGCATGTTGTAATAGCCCAGCATAACCACATGCCCACGCGTGCAGAGTTCACCTTGTTCATCGTCCCCCAACGTTTGGCCGGTCGCGGGATCGACGAGCTTGACTTCGATGTCGGGAATCGGCCGGCCGACTGTTTTAACCCGCAGTTCAAGTTGGTCGTCGGTCCGCGTCTGCGTGATGACGGGCGAGGCTTCGGTCAGGCCGTAGGCAATTGTGACTTCACGTGCGCCCATGTCGTCCACCACGCGGTTCATCACTTCAATGGGGCAGGGGCTGCCCGCCATAATTCCTGTCCGCAGCGACGCCAAGTCACGGCCTGCAAACGTTGCATGCTCCAACTGGGCGATGAACATCGTCGGCACGCCGTAAATCGCCGTCGCTCGTTCCGATTCGATCGCTTCGAGCGATGCCTCCGGATCGAAGTATTCTGCCGGAACGATCATCGCAGCCCCGTAAACCGAACAGCAGAGCACACCCAACACACAACCGAAACAATGATAGAACGGCACCGGCACGCAAATGCGATCGTCGGCGGTGATCTTCTGACAGTCGCCAATGTGATATGCGTTGAGCAACAGGTTGCGATGGGAAAGCATCGCCCCTTTGGGGAATCCGGTCGTTCCCGATGTGTATTGAATGTTGATCGGATCGTTCGGCGTGAGCGTTGCCGCGATTTCATCCACGCGCGACTGCTCGACAGAATCTCCCTGTGAGATGAACTCGCCCCAAGTGGACATGCCCGCTGCCGCGTGGTCCTTCATCGAGACCACATGTCGTAGTTGCGGGAAGTCGGCGAGATCAAGTTCACCGGCGGTCGCGCCGGCCAGTCCGGCAACGGCGTCGGCCAAAATCTCGAAGTAGTTCGACTTCTTGAACTGATCGACGAGAAACAATGCCGACGCGTTTGACTGCTTGAGAACGTATGCCACTTCTGAGGAGCGATTCGCCGGATTGACGGTCACCATCACCGCACCAATGCGGGCCGTTGCCAACTGCAGCAGCACCCACCGTGGCCAATTGGTCGCCCAAACGGCCACATGCTGCCCTTTTTCGATGCCGATGCCCACCAGCGCGCGGGCCACCTGGTCCACCGCAACATCGAACTCGCGGTATGTCAGTCGAAAACAGTCCTTCTCCGCATGTCCTGACTCGTTTGGTTGTCCGGCCACGTCGAGCCGTGGAAAGACAACCGCATCGTTGTCGGGATACTTCGCGGCAGTCTGCCGCAATACATCGCCAATGGTCGGCCCATCGACCCAAGGGGTGGAAGTTTCGGCCATGATTGGTTCCATCCAGAAAAATGAATCAACTCAGGCAAACAGTTTAGTCACCGAAGGGATGCCCTTTTGCGCTTGCAGCAACCGCCGGTTCAGTATTCAAGAATACTCGTCATCATGCTGAGCGACAATTCGTGTTTCCAGCGATAGGGCGAGCGAAAACTACCAAGCTGTTTCAGGTTCCCGACGTGCGGACCAACTGGAGTACTTCAGCAGTGCGAACAAATAAGTGAAGATAATGCCGACGCGTACCAGAATCGAAAAGCCAGCGCCGATGTAACCACCGATCCGTTCGGCCTCGCCACCATTCTGGGCCATCTCGTCCAAGAATATTGAAGCCTGCCAAATTCCAACGCCGATGGATCCGAGTGTCGCGCCGAGATTGAGCCAGCCAAGTGCAACCGCCCATGCTTGCTTCGCGAGCATCAGGCCGTTGCCTGCAATCCCAAACAGGACAATAGCCGCCCCGGTGATTAGTTCGAACATGGCTGATTCCAGCAACGGGCCTTCCAGGTTTTGGTAGTTAATCAATCCAAGAGCGACAAACCCAATGCGAAGAACGCAGAATACAAGATCGATAATGAACACAACCATGCAAAATACGGGCAGACCTTTTTTGGCGCGCCGAGGCCTGGGATTCTCGTAGCTCGAGTCGTCTTCGCGTTCTTGAAATTCATCATCGTACATCGCCATGAGTCGCCTCAATGGTATGGAATCTGTAAGTTGCGAAGGCCACAAGAACCCAAGGGACGTATGGTATCGCAACTCCTGAATCGACGAAAGGATGCTGTACAAGATGCAGGCGTCGGCATCGGGCTACGCTGAGGAAAGCCTGCATTGCTGCTCGATCTGCAATTTGACCAGCACTCGACTGCTGGATTTCCTCTCGCAAACATTGGCCGCCAGACGATAATCTGTTATAAACATAAGTGGATCGTGATGCGATGGGTCGTCGGCCAAATTTTCCACGGCCACTGGTTGCCTTCAACGGAGATGGGTGATGTTCACAGTTCGCGGCGATGAATACCGCCATTGCGATGGCGTCACGCGGCGTGGATTTCTTGCTGCCGGCGCACTGGGAATGGGCGGCCTCACATTGGCCGATCTGCTCCGCGCCGAAGAGACGGCCCGCATTCGTGGGTCGCACAAATCGATTATTTTTGTCCATCTCGACGGTGGCCCGCCGCAGATGGACACCATCGACCTCAAGCCGAATGCGCCCACTGAAATTCGCGGCGAGTTCAAGCCCATTTCGACGCGCGTCCCCGGTTTTCAAATTGGCGAGTTGTTGCCGCGAATGGCCGGCATTGCCGACCGTTTCGCTTTCATCCGTTCGTTGGTTGGTTCGGCCGGACGGCACGACGCGTTTCAATGTCAATCTGGCTACAACGTGAAGGACATGGCGGCGGTTGGGGGGCGGCCGGCGATGGGGTCGGTCATCTCGAAGCTGAAGGGCAGGCCCTCCGATGTCGCACCGGCATTCGTCGATTTGATGCAGGGACGGCCGTTGGTTCGCAACAGCGCGCGACCCGGGTTTTTCGGCCCAAGTTATAAGCCGTTCCGCCCCGACATCTCCAAATTGTTCGAGCGAGCATTAGAAGAAGGGATGAAAGGCGAATTGGCGAGACTCGGCGGCGACCATAGTGTCAGCCTGACACTCAACAGTGAGATTTCAATCAATCGCCTTAACGACCGCCGACAATTGTTGGCAGGACTAGACCGTATTCGGCACGAAGTGGATGCGACCGGCATGATGGATGCCATGGACCGTTTTGAACAGCAGGCGGTCGGCATTCTCACATCGGGACGTTTGGCCGACGCGCTTGACCTGGAAAAAGAAGACCCGCGCGTGCTGGCGAAGTTTACGCCGTCCTCTCAAGACGACAGCGATCGATTTGCAACTGCCGACGGCTCGATGGCGGTCCGCAAATTTCTGCTCGCACGACGGTTGATTGAAGCCGGCGTGCGAATCGTTAGTCTGTCGATCAGTGATTTCGACACGCACTCGAAAAACTTTCCCCGAATGCGGCACGCGTTGCCCTTGGTCGATCACGGCCTGCATGCACTGGTGACGGACTTGGAAGAACGCGGCATGCTCGATGACGTCACGATTGTTGCCTGGGGCGAATTCGGTCGCACGCCGCGCATTAACGCAAAAGGCGGCCGCGATCACTGGCCTCGCGTGGGGCCGGTTATTCTCGCCGGCGGTGGCCTGCGCACCGGACAGGTGATCGGAGCAACCGACCGAACCGCAGGCACGGCCGTTGCGCGCCCGGTGCATTACAAAGACATCTTCGTCACGCTGTATCGCAATCTCGGAATCGATGCCCGTGGTACGACGACCATCGACCCACACGGTCGCCCGCAGTATTTAATGGATGACGGCGAACCGCTGCAGGAATTGATTTGACGCGACACCAGCTGCGATGCAACGCATCGCAGAGAGGTCTTCGCCCCTGCCACGCGACAGCAAAAGAAACAGCCCGCCTGCGGTAAGCAGCCGGGCTGTTTCTAACGGTGCAATCGCAACTCGTGCTACTTGCTAACGAGTTTCGTCGTCGTCGTCGGTACGGGAGCCCATTTGTCGTTCGGGTTCACGCGATTGCGGGCGATGCTCGGCGTGGGAAATCGCGAACGGATTGTTAGCCGTTTACGAATCGGCCGCGACCGCCAGGTGATCTTGTTATCAACATTCAGCGACGGAAATGAAAGTTCTTCTTTTTTGACCGGAGTCGATTTTTCGTCCGTCTTCTCTTCTGCGGCTTCGTCAGCTTTCTTGTCCTTTTCGTCGCCTTCCGCTGGCTCTTTAATTGGGGCGGCTTTGCGCTGCGGAACGTCCGTTGCCGGCTTCAGCGATTCGACGTTTTCGTCAGTTGCACCGTCGCCGGGTGCTTCTCTGCCTTCGTTGGCTTCCGGCGGCGTATTGGATTCTTGCGGTGGCCCCGGTGCGCCCTCTCCTTCTTTGTATGTTGGGGGCGGTCCACCGTCGGCGGGGGTTGGTTTCCAGTTGTCATCGGCAGGAGTGGGCGTTGCCGAGTTGACGGCACAATTCCCACCGGGGCAGTTTCCTGCGATACCACATGACTGGCAGGGAGAACAACCGACCCCACAGGAAACACCGCATGGGCTGCAGGGCGAACAAGAACTGCCACACGGTGAGCAAGTTGGCGAATAGTACGCTCTCACGCCATAACGGTAAACCGGCGCATAATACGTCCGGTAGCCGAAGACAGGGCGATAATAGCTGGTCCGATAATACGGCGCGTAATATGAGCTGTAGGATGTGCTTTGAAAATTGGAAAAGAGGTCGGCCGTCGCCGTCTGGCCCGTTCCACATGACAGCATGATAGCGCAGATTACGCCAAGTATCAGTCGTCGCATTGCATTGTTCCTGTTGTTTGACTACTGAGCCAATTTACCGATTGTTCAAACCCGGCCGCGCGACATCAGAAGTCAACGAAATGACAGATGCCGAACAACGGGACGAGCCAAGTTGTTACAACGCGGAAAGCGAACAAGTTTCTGTTTGCTCGCAAGTGTTCCACACACTCTTTTCTACCGCTGTCACCAATCGAATGTCAATCGTGCGGATTCTGTCTAAGATTCTCATCGGGAAAGCGTGATGTGTGTTAACGATATCCCGGGCTATCTGTGGACGTAGAAACCAGGAATTGGTAAACCAGCAGTTCAGTGTTTGCAAGAACACGACGTTCAAGGAGAGTTTTCTGATGAAGAGTCGAAATGGACGGATTACGGTATTTACCATCACTCTGTTTGCGCTGTGCCGGCTGGTACCGGCGGCGGAACCGGGGAAGCCAGACAAGGACGCACCCATGGAATTTACGAAGACAGATTCAGGATTGAAGTATCGGATAACCCGCGAATCGGATGGCGCAAAGCCCGCTGCGACCGATAATGTGACCGTCCACTACCGGGGGTGGTTGCCGGATGAGACCGGAGACGGCGGTGAGGAGTTCGACAGCTCGTACAAACGCGATTCACCGGCGACATTTCCGCTCAATCAGGTAATCGCAGGCTGGACCGAAGGTCTGCAGCTTGTGGCCGTCGGTGGGATGATCGAACTGGAGATTCCACCAGAATTAGGGTACGGCGCAGCAGGTGCGGGTGGTGTGATTCCGCCCAATGCCACGCTGCGGTTCCTCGTCGAGCTGATTGAAATCGCCGACTAGCGCGATCGCCCGCTTATCCCATCAACTCTGCAATCGGCGCCGGATCGCTCACCAGATGCGACGGGCGTCCTTGCGGGGTGTAGAGGACTTTGTCGGGATTGATGCCGAGCTTGGTGTAGATCGTCGAGACAAAGTTCTCCGGTGAGAGAACGCGATCGACGGCCGAGAAGCCTTTGCGATCGGTCGCGCCGATGACGCGTCCGCCGGGTGTGCCACCGCCGGCCATCAACACGGACATGGCGTTTGACCAGTGGTCGCGACCGGGGAGCTTCTGCCCCGATAGCGTGCTGATTTTCGGCGTGCGGCCGAATTCTCCCAGCGCGACAACCAGCGTCGATTCGAGCAGTCCGCGTTCTTTGAGATCGCCGATGAGGGTGGCGACGCTGCTGTCCCATTTTGGCAATCGTTTGCGAAGCGTGGGAAAGAGACTGGCGTGGTGGTCCCAGCCGCCGTCATAAACCGTGACGAATGGGACGCCCCCTTCGACCAACCGTCGCGCCAACAGGCAGCGCTGGCCGAACGAATCGCGCCCGTAAGCGTCGCGAACTTTTGTGCTTTCCTCGCCGACATTAAACGCCGCCTGTGCGGAAGGGGATGTGACCAGATTGTATCCCTGCTTGTAATACTCATCGAGACCCTTCACCGGATCGGCAGCAACCTCGTCGTCGATGCGTTGCAGCCGATCAACGAGTCCTCGCAGATCTGAGCGGCTGGAGAAGCGGTCAGCGGTCAATCCGCTGGGCAGGGCAACGTCGCGAACGCGAAAGTTCTTTGCATTTGGATCATCACCCACGACAAACGGGGCGTGCTTCGCGCCCAGAAAATTCGGTCCGCCCGACCGCGACATTCGTGGCATGCTGAAATAAGCGGGAAGACCATTATTCTTGCCCAGTTCTCGTGAAGCAACCGAACCCATGCTGGGGTGAAAGCTGACGAATGCGCCGCAGCCGACCGGAATACGCGGCGGCGAACCTGTCATCATGTAGTGGTTGCCGGCACCGTGGTTGCCTTGGTTATGCCGAATGGAACGGATCATCGAAAAGTCGTCGAGCGAGCCGGCGAGCTTCGTCATGTGTTCGGAGAATTGAACGCCGGACACTTTTGTGGAAATCGGCGAGAACTCGCCACGGATTTCCGCCGGGGCCTGCGGTTTGGGATCGAACGTCTCGAAATGGGTTGGGCCGCCGTCCATCCAAATGAGAATGCAACTGGTCGCTGCCGGCTTTGGCCCGCTCGAATCGAGAGCTGCCTCGCCGCGCAGCCGGAGTGCATCGACCAGTCCACCACCAAGGAACGCGCCCAACCCGAGCTTCAGAGAGTTACGGCGGGTGATGCCTTCGCAGTTCGTAAGTGATTTCATTCTGCAAACCTGAAGTGAAGGGGATGGCCGCGATTTATCGAATCGTTCACTGCTATTGTATCGGCTGAGAGGCGAGAGCAACTGCAGTATGGGTCGCTTGGGCAGCATATGCTGACGGACTGCTATTCTAGTGCGACGGAGCGATGAGAATCAATTGAGAACACTGTAGCCCCGTGCCACAATTTCTGGGCCATTTACGTATGGCGAGCATCCCCGAAGTTTTTCAGCAGGTGTTCGCTGCTGCTGCAAACGGGGCAGCCAGCTTGGCCTCATTTGGGAATTGTTCGCCGTGTTTCCTGCAAACACTGGATTTCAGGCTTACCCGGCTGCGATTCTAGCGCAAATTGAAAGCGCAATCCGGCTCAACCCCCGAAAAACAATGGAATGTCGAGCCAATTTATGTAAGTTAGAGCCTGAATGAGGAGCCGTGGACATCAGCGGGTCTCATCGGGGTTCTCATTCTGACGGATCGAGGCCGCTTTTCTGCTGCATGCGGTTTCTCGGCAATTGGATAACATGCACTTGCGGCCCTATTCCCTTCGAGCCGCCAAGCTGATGCTGGAGAGTTGCGATGTCGGACGAAGACCCCTCAGTTCCTGACGACAATCGATTGGATTCCCGAGACGTTGTGGGGTTGAATGAAGACGTTGATGGCAATCGGCGCGAGCCGAGTGGTCTCGGGCAGGAAGATGCCCCCGAGATTGATGGGACCATTGTGTTGGGCATTGGAGGGGCTGGTGAGTCCCCACGTCCAGAGAGTTCGACGGGTGATAATTCCAGCGACGCATCGCAGGATCGCGCGACCGATAGTGGTGGTGAAGAGGATGAACCAACAATCGTCGAGTCGTCGTTGAGCCAGCCACCGTCTGTTCCTCGCGTCACGAACGACACCGTCGAAAACGTCTCCAACGATCCGACACAGTTTTGGCCCGATCAAGACTCATCCGATCAACGTCCTCCGATCTTGCAACCCGACGATGATGGGACGCTGGTCGAGCAAGGCGGTAAAAGTATTTCCAAATACGAGCCGCACGCTGATGACACTTTGGTTTTCGATTCAGTGGATGTCGATGAAGTAGCAGGCGCGACGGCTGAGAATGCTTCTGAGGAGGACCAGGCGGACGAGGGAACCGCTGTGGAGCCGTCACTTCGCCAATCGGAGTCAATGTCGTCTGACATTGATGTTGGCGACGATGAAACATTGCCACCTGTCGAGCCGGAACCTGGCTCGAGTTCGACAGACGAGACAGCCGATCGCGGTGCAGATGACGCCACCATTATCGAACCGAAAGAGATCGGGTTCGACGTCGAGTCCGAACAGCCAACCCTCATCGACCAGTTGCCCATCGCATCGAAGAAGCGGGCTGTTTCTGCCCAACTTGGCGATGCTCTCGAACTCCCCTCAGGTGTGACCGAGCAGCCCCCCAAAGCAGGGTCACGAGTTGAGCGACCGAATAATGACGGGACAATTGTCCTCGAAGAGCCGGATGCGACTGCCTATTTCGACCAGGGGAACGCCTCCGTTGCGGAGAGCGAACGCAATCCTGACGGTACTTCATCTGCAGCGACAGCCGCGTCGGACGTTTGGGCGTCACAGCCGCCGGAATCCGAAAAGCGGACCGGCGAGATTTCGTCGGAGCCGACATCGGATCGATACAGATTGATCGAGAACTTTGCTCACGGAGGAATGGGCAATGTTTGGCGAGCCGAAGACGAACGAATTCGCCGCGAGGTGGCCTACAAGGAACTGTTGCCCGACATCTTGAATGATCGGGAAATGGTCGAGCGATTTCTTGAGGAAGCGCAGGTCACCGGCCAATTGGAACATCCTGGAATCGTGCCGGTTTACGAACTCGGCCGCGACTCCAAAGGGGCACCGTTCTATGCCATGAAATTGGTCCGCGGGACCACAATGCGCGATGCGATTAAGGCGTATCATGCCATGCCTCCCGATGACGGTGTTCGACACTTGGCGTTCATCAAGCTGTTGCGGAATTTTATCGATGTCTGTCACGCTATCGCGTTTGCGCACGAACGCGGTGTACTGCACCGTGATCTGAAACCGGCCAATGTGATGCTCGGAGATTTCGGTGAAACGATGGTACTCGATTGGGGGCTGGCCAAGCTGATCGATCCATTGGACGCAGCTGTCGCGGCGGAAGAGACGATCGGTTCCCTTTCACAATCGGAGCTCACCACACAAGCTGATGCAACGAGATCCGAAGAGACTCTTCCCGGGACTCACGCGCACGATCCGTCCCACTCGGGATCGCAAACCGCGATGACGATCGATTCGATTTTGGGGACTTCTCAGCATTCGACCCGACATAGCGTCAAGACTGACGTGCGAAGTCGGGGTACGGAAACTCTAGCCGGCGCTATTCTGGGAACGCCTCACTACATGTCGCCCGAGCAGGCCCAAACGCGAAACAGCGAACTCGATGCACGCAGCGACATCTATTCGTTGGGGGCCATTCTTTACGAGATCCTCACCGGGAATCGACCGGTTAAAAAAGATCGCCTGCGCAAGATGCTCAAGCAGATTGTGGAGGGCCGAATTATCCCGCCGCGGCAGCATCTCGCCAGTATTCCCAAGCCGATCGAGGCGGTTTGCATGAAGGCCCTCGCGAGAAGGCGGAAGAACCGGTATCAAACATCGCATCAACTCGTTGCAGACATTGAAGCGTTTCTGGCCGACGAGCCGGTTTCTGTCTATGAAGAACCGGTGCAGGTGCGTCTTGGAAGATGGGTGCGAAAGCATCGCACCTTGGTCTCCAGCTGTGCCGCGGCCACCCTGATGGCCGTGGTCGTGTTCGTTGCTTGGATGGGAATCGAAAACAACCGTGTGGCAAAAGCGAGAATGGGGATTGAAGCCAAACTTGCCGAAGCCGCCGGAGCGCTCAAAGGGGGCAAGTTTTCGCAGGCTCGTACGTTGTTGAGTGATGCAAAGAGCATTTCGGAAACCGATGCGGCGCTGGCCGACATGAAGCCGGGCATCGTGGCTGCGGAAGCTGCACGTATTTCACAATTGCAGTTAGACGTGGAAAAAACGCTCGCTACAACCCGCGAGTCGCAGCGGGCCAACAAGGACTTTGGTGCCGCTCGGGCCGCATACACCCAGGCGATTGCAAAACTCGAAAACGAATCATCGCTAAAACCTCTACTGAAAACTGCGCGCGACGAGTTAAATCTTGTGGAGAGCACTATCGCGAACCAAAAGGCAGAGCAGGCCGCGCTGACGAAATTCAAACAGTTTCAACATGAAGTCGATGACGCAAGGATCTACGGTAGCCTGATCAACGGAGATTCGGTTGATCAGGATCTGCGAAAAGCACAAGAGTACGCCAAGTCGGCATTGGAAAGATACAAACTCGACGGGCCAAACCCTCTTTCAGAACCCTTGGCATTTCTGTCGGCCAAGCAGCAGGAAGTGGTTCGTGATGATGGCTACGAAATGCTGCTCTTACTCGCCTCGAGCGACAAACTCCTCGCACGTCGTGCGTCCCCAGAAGAAAAAACTCTCTCAGCAGAGCGGTCGCTGGATTTCGTCGATCGGGCTGAGCAACTGGGGCTGCGAACACGAATCGGATCACTGATGCGGGCGAGTTACCTGGAATCGCTCGGTCGTACGAAGGAAGCACAGGACGCGACCAAAGTAGCTGAGGTGACACCCAATGAGAAAGCAATCGACTACTATCTGTTGGCCAACAACAGTCGAATGCAGGGAGACTTAAACGGGGCGATTTCCGAGTACCAACGTGCGTTGCAAGTCGATCCCGGCCATTTTAGTTCGCTCTTCCTCACGGGTTTGTGTCATCTGAAGCTCGGAAACGACGATTCCGCTATCTCGTATTTCACTTCGTGCATTTCGCTAAAGCCGGATTTCGTGTGGTCATTCGTCGGACGCGGAACGGCGTTCGCCCGTTTGAAGCAAGTCCAGTTGGCCGAAGGAGACTTCCAACAGGCTTTAACAATCGATCCGAAGCTATTCGCGATCTACACGACTCGAGGTTCGATGCATGCTGATCAGGAGAAGTTTGCTGAAGCCATTGCCGATTTTCAGCACGCGATGACACTGAGCCCCGGCCACGCCGCTCCCCACGTATTGCTCGGAGAGACCTACCAAATTCAAGCAGTGGAAATCGAAAAACGTCTAGGAAAAGTCGCCGCATTGGCAACCTACCAGAAAGCAAAAGACGAACTGGACGCTGCGTCGGGATTGGACTTCAACATCCCTCGCATTTATCGAGTTCGTGGAGAAGTCAATCGTCGCATGGAAGACTTCAATGCAGCATTGGGCGACTACCAGATTGCCCTGCGTCTGGAGAGCAATGGTGATAGGAAGAAGAGGGCCGATGATCACAAGCAGATTGCCAACATCTACCTGTCCGATAGGGACCGCTTTGCTGATGGGCTGCAGAGCGCGCTGCGCGAATACGATGCCGCCATTGCGATCTACGACGAGGATCCTGCGGTACACCGCCTACGCGGCGAGGTGTTGTTGAAACTCGAACGGTTTTCCGACTCAGTCGATGCATTCACAAAGTGTCTTAAGTTGGGCGAACCGGTAGCCGACGTGTACCGCGCTCGCAGTGCCGCGTTCGCCAAGCTGGGACGATCGCGTGAGTCGATGAATGACCTGACTCGATCGTTGGAATTAGAGCCTGAGGCGGCGAACATGCTGACCCGTCGCGGGTGGGCCTATTTGTTGCGAGCCGAAAGTCTGGCGGAAAAAGATTTTGCGGAAGCCGTCGAGCAGAACCCTGAAAACGCAGACAGCTATTTTGGACTCGCCTATGCACGAGTTCTGCAGGGAAACATCTCGGGCGCACAACAAGCGGTTCGCGATGGTGTGAAAAGGGCAGAAAAGCAATTCGAAGAACAAGGCTCGACGATGATTACGTGGGCGCTGTTTTACAACGCCTCGACAGTTTTCGCGCAGGCGATCCCCCACGTTCACAAATCGGCGCAGCTTTCAGCAGAGGAAAAAAAGAAGCAAATCGATATGCATGTGGCAGACGCAATCAAACTGTTGCGGCGAGCCAAAGACGTTGCAGGCCCGGAATTCGCGGCGATTCTGTCACAGACGGTGAAGTCCGACCAAGCGTTGGATCCAATTCGGAGCCGGCCGGAATTCCAACAGCTCTTTTCAACGACGCCATCCAAATGATCAAGCGCTGCGTCAATCCGCTAAAGTGGCGGCGTTCTTCGCTGCACGCGATACGGCATCCGTTATTTGTTTTGGATCGGCGGACACCGGTACTGGCTTCAGCACTTTCGCCGGAGTGAACCGTGCGGACTTCGCTTTGTCCGCCGCAGGAACATCCTCGGACTCAGCAGTTATCGCGGCAATTTCGTCGTAGAGTCGTTGCTTCCAGAGGGATGCAGAACCATCGTCGTTTTGGTCCGCATCGGGGTTGTTATCTTGCGGTTGCTCGTTCGGGTTCCAAAGTCGATCGATGATGTCGGCATCGAACCGCGACCAGGCCCAGTCGAATAGCTGTTGCCGCATTTTCAATGCAGAAACGGAACCCTCTTCAACAGCCTCCGATAGAAGTTTGATAATCATATCCAGATCCAATTCTTCCATCGACACCCCGAACGTGCTTTCAAATTCTGCTGCCCCAATTTCCAACAAACGTGACAATAACTCAATCAACTGATCGGTTGTTAGAAACTCTGGCGATGATTCACTTTCGACGTCAAGCTGATTGAAACTTCGAATGAGGCGGGCAAACTCCGCAACCGCTTCAGGAGAAAACGCGAGTTCCGATGTCGAATCGGTCAAGCGTGCAATCAGGCCGCCGTTCGCACCGGCCAACCCATTGGAAAGCGCAAGAACAGGCGGTTGTGGAGGGTCTGTCGGTGGTGGTGGTGGCTCGGTGATCGTTATCGGTATCGGCTCAAAATTCAAGACGAGCTCCAGATTCCCTTGCAGTACGGAACCCGTGCGGCCGAAGAATGGTTGGGACTCCCCATTCGTTGTCTGGGTGATCCTCGGCACGAGTCCACCAGAAGGACCACCCGGTGTCACTAATCTCGCATCGAATCGGAAGTCGGCACCGACCGTGAATACGTCGAAATTGAATCGAAGATCATCGGTGGGGATGATGAGAAGTTCGACGACGCCGTCGCCACTGAAAAACCCGTTGTCCGTTTCATTGGCCTGTCCTTGTCCGGCAACAAAACCGGTTTGCCGATCCGTGGAGTCAGACAGCGTCAAATCGACGGGGTCCGCCACCAGGACGAGGAACGAAGTGGTGGGATCGAGTCCGAAGATGGAAATGAAAGTTCGAACTGCCTGTTCGACAAGTTGCTGGGCAATCACGTCTGAATCCGTGTTCGCGAGATCCAGCGACAGCAAGCGTTGCCTCACCTGCGCCAGCACGGCCTGACCGATGCCGTCTGTAATGGCGGTGGAAAGGTCGGCTGTATTGTCATCGATGGTGAAAGCGCTGAGGCCATAAGCGCCGGAAGTGTCTGCGTTACCGGAGACTTGAATCACATATTCTTCTCCGGCGGTCACGGCGAACGTGATCGCGCGGAACGGGAGCTCTCTCTCAAAATCGCTGGCGATGCGCTCGAAGATGAAGTCGGTGGGAGCCGTGGGGTTGCTGTTGGTCGGGTCCGGCACACGCTCAAAAGCGGATAACCGTGCATCGAGTGTGCTTTCGAGCGGGACATCAAGGAAAAAAGTGACATTTGCCGTCGTGCTGGCGACGAATCGAATCGAATCAGTGTCTCCGGGATCGATTTCAAATGAATCGACAGGCAATCCCAGGTTTACGGCATTGGGATCGAACACAAGCGTTGCGTCTGCGAACGTGTCCCCCAAGTCGTCGGTCGCGGCAGGCGTTGTGACATTTAACAAATAGTTGCCGAGATTTGCCTGGTTATCGCTGGCTCGCCCGAAGCCGAATGCAGATGCCTGGACGAAGAACACATCGCCGGTCTGCGCGACAATGCTGATCTGGCTGTTAGGTGAACCATTGAAATCGTCGTTCACCGCAACTTCGCGGAACTCGCCGTCGCGAAACTCCTGAATGATGGTAAGGAACGGATTCTCTAGCGGTGCTGGCGGGCCGCTGTCACCTGGGGCACCGGTTAATTCAAACGTCAGCAGGCCGTCGATGGTTGCGGTCACTTGAAAAACGTCAACGTCTCCAATGGTCTGGATGATCCCCGCCCGGCTTCCCGCACCGTTGGTGTCGAGCGGGATTTGAACCGCATCACCGACGTTATCGGAGAAATCGTCCTCAACGTCGAAGAGGAGTTCATAATCGCCGGAACTCGAACCAAACGCACCGGCCTGCACGAAAATCGTGATGCCAGGATCAACATTAACCGACGTCGAACTGTTGAAACTGAATTGGAAAGTTCCCGGGTCAAATCCAACGTCGTCGTTGAAGGCAATTTGATTGCCGTTTGCATCGAAGACTCTCAGCAACGGATCGAGATTGCTGCCGACAGCATTCTGCCTGATGCGGAGGGGGCGGTTGGCCGGAAAGGTTTGAGGGATTGCGACGCGGAAGACGTCCAGGTCGCCGGCGCCGTCAATCGTTCCCGCCTGAGTCACGCTGCTGCGGGGCGGCAACTCGAAGAGGGGGGCTAAGTCGATGGATGTTACTGTCGTCTGGATGCTATTGGCGACGACGTCAGCGGACTCGATGAGTTGGGCGCTGAGTGTGTAGGCCCCCTGGCTGGTTGAAAACCCGCGCACGGCCAGGACAAACCGATCGCCTCCAACAACCTGGCGTTCGATTTGGCTGTTCAGCGAGAATGTGGGGAAGAACGTGTCGTCGCTGACTGCGATAATGTCCTGTCCATCTTCGCTGAGTAATGTCAGTACGGTGTCGAGATTACTGCCTGCGTCGACATCACGCTGCAGGTCGATTGTCAATAAGCCGCCAGAGCCGACTGGGATTTCGATCAGAAACGTATCAACGTCCCCGGCGGTATCAATCACACCATTCTGCACCACGTCAACAAATCCGAGGTTGAATGGGTTGGTCACATCATCGGAGAAATCATCAACGACAGGGGGGATGGTTTCCGCGACCAGGTTGAATTCGCCAACGCTGTCGCCAAAGCCAGTCGCAACGACGAAGAACTGTTCGCCCGGATTGACAAATCGGGAAATCTGACTGTCGAGGCCGTTGAAGTCATCGTTGAATTCGAGGACTTCTCCCGATTGGGGATCGATCAGCAAGAGTATCGTATCAAGGCTGCTGTTGGTGGCCCGTGCCAAATCAATGACCAATTCGCTGTTATTCGGCGCGCCGTTGGGAATCGTCAAGTCGAAAACTCGGACTTGGCCCGGCGATACGATTTCACCGTCTGCCGTACCGAGAAACTGATTGGGGCCGATCAGCGACAGGTTGATGGCCGATTGAATCTGTGTGCTGATGAGTTCCAGTTCATAAGCCCCAATGCCATTGATACTCGATGCTTCCAGGAAGAATCGTTCGCCTTGGGTGATGGGGACGGCGAGGAAGCTGTCGAGGAAGGAGCCGCCGTCGTCGTCGGTGGCCAACAGCGTCCCGGCGTTGTCGAACAGACGCAGGAACGGATCAACGGATGAATCGTTCGTTTCCAGGCGAATTGCCAGAAACCCAGTTTGCGGTGCGACAAATTGGAAGACGTCAACGTCGCCCGCTCTGTCGATGCGGCTGTTGATTCGGGCGGTCTGATTGGCAATCAAGTTCACCGAAGCCGCCTCGGCAATTGAATTGCCGAACTCGTCGAGATCGCGATTGCCAAAATCGATTCCCGATACAACTTCCCCGACAGCTAGTCCGAACTGTCGTACACCACCGGGAACGCCCGTTCGTACGGCAACATCGTCAACGTACCAGCCTTCGAAGGTGACGGAAAAATCGGTTTCGAAGCGGAACTCAATCTGAATATCAGTTCCAGCGAACTGGGAAATGTCGATGCTCACTGGCTGAAAGCGGCCTGTGTCATCGGGGAGGAGAATGCCCTCGGAGTTGTTGTCGGAAATGACGGTCGTCACACCACCGGAGATGATGGCAACACTTGCCGTGTCGAAGAAGTTTTCGATCTCAAGAAGGTGATTGAACTCCAGGAAGGCCCGTTCGTTATCCGGAAGAGTAATCTCCCCGGAAACCAGGCTGCCTTCGGAGTCGTTCGCATAGGTTCCGCCGCCGTCGGCATTCTCGCCCGAACCAAAATAGAAACTGGTTGAGGAACTGTGGCCGGCATCTTGCCCCCGCCCGTTACTCAAGTTCCACTCGCCGTCAAACGTGAATCCTTCCGTCCCGCTTTCGAAATCAAATTCGACGAGGGGCGTGGCCGTGCTGCCGGGGGCGGTTTGCTCGAAGCCGTCTTGTTGGACCTCGGCAATTGTTACGATTCCCGTGGGGACGTTATCCAGAATGTAATTGCCGTCGGCATCGGTCACCGTGAAGATTTCGCCTCGATCCAATTGTCCGTTGGAATTAGTGTCGGCAAAAATGGTGAATCCCGCCAACCCCGGCTCACCCGAGTCGCGAACTCCATTGCCATTCAAATCGGAGAACTTTGTTCCCTGGACGGTAGCCGTCACGGGATCGACGTTGCCGAAATCAATGTCTTCGGCAATCTGTCCCACGCCAAGGACAACGGTGTTTACCGTGGGGCGATCGATGAACGGGGTTGTGAGGTTGGAATTCTGGCTACCTCGGGTGATTGGTGCAAAAGCAAAGTCGCGAGCCGAGTTGGAATCGACCGGTCCGAGTCGTTGTAACGTTGCCCCGTTCGGTCCGGTTGCCGGTGCAGCTGGTCCAATCCACTCGCCGGCAAGAGTCACATTGCCAGCGTCGCCCAGGTTGACATCGAAGCTCTCGATCTCCTGTTCGGTCCAGCCCCAACCAACCCAATCGACTATCTGGCCGGCATCATCGACGATCATCACCCAGGCTTCTTCCGTGTTGATCCAGAGGATGTTGGCACCGAATGGATTGACCGTATCGTCAGTACTGAAGATGACTTCATCGGCAGCCACTGAATCGGGAAGGTTGAAAAATGTTGGATTGATAACGTTAATGTCAGCCGAGTTGTCGCTGACAAATACGCGCCATCCCGATGTGTCGATTGCTGCAGTCGATACATTTTGGATTTCGAAGAAGTCCGGCGTATTCAGATCAACTTCGGTGATGACCAGGCGAGGATCGTTCTGCGGGTACGTTTGCTGGAAACCGGGGATTTGCACTTCGGTTACGAAATAGGTGTCAGCTTCAAGTCCTGTGAATTGGTACTCGCCGTTGGCATTTGTGCTCGTGGATCTTTCGCCGTCGTCGAGCAGGCCATTGCCGTTGGTGTC
Source organism: Planctomycetaceae bacterium (assembly GCA_018699955.1). Lineage (GTDB taxonomy): Bacteria > Planctomycetota > Planctomycetia > Planctomycetales > Planctomycetaceae > JABISG01. The sequence goes on from JABISG010000143.1 coordinate 27,655, forward strand.
GAGAAAAATTGTGACATTGCCAAGCGGCCCTTCAGTGGGGTCTAGCCGCCCGTTCTGGTTGATGTCGTTGAACTTTGTTCCCCGGATTTCGCCTGTGGGAATCTGGTTGCCGAAGTCGATCCCCGACACGACTTGTCCCGATACGACTGTAACGACCTGTGCTGCGAAACCTTCTCCATCGTCGCCGCCTGCGGCTCCAATTCCAAATGGTAGTGAGATACGTCGGAGGAGTCGGCCATCGCGTGAAAAGACATCAATCCCCGGTGTGCCGAAGAAATCTCCAAGAAAGAGTTCGCCGTTCACAACTGTCAGACCAGTGTATACCGGGGCGGCGGCAAAACTCGCTGTGACGACGCCAGTGGCCGGGTCGATTTCAATCACGTTTTCGCCGAAATTATCGAACGCGAGAATCCGGTCGGGATTGTGGATTCCTGAGATTCCTCCAGCCAGATCGACACTCGGATTCAGACCGTCAATGTCCAGAGTATCGATTACCGTGTCGCTGATCGGATCGAACACGAGAATGTCGTCATTGTCCAAGTCAGACAGATAGATCAAACCGTTGAGGGCGGCCAAGCCGTCGAATCGACCGCCAATCGCGGCAACGGGATCGTTGTCGATGACTGCACCGGTGTTGGGGTCGAGTTCGAAAAGTTCGTGGTCGGTGCCGGCGACATCCAGCTCCATGAAGAACAGGCTGCTACCGTCGAATGCAAGTCCTGGAGAGCTGCTCGTTGGTTCGGGGGCAAAGAAGCGATTCAACTCAGCACCGGTGACCGCGTCGATCTCGGCGATCTGATTTGAGGAATCGCGCGGAACGATGAAGACCCGGTCGGCTGGGGATGCTGGGAATGTCTGCACGAAATCGGCGTCCAAATCCAATCCGGTGTTCTGACCGCCCTGGCTTTCGGGGGCGTAACCGAAATCGGCTGCGCCGTCGTTGTCTGTGGAACCAGTGCGTTGCAACGTACCGATTCCACCGGAGACAGCGCCGGGGCCGCTCCAAAATCCGTCAAGGGTGACGTTCTGCGCTCCGCCGGTATCAACGCTGAATTCGTCAATTTGCTCTTCGGTCCATCCCCAGCCAACCCAATCGACGATTTGACCGTCGCCGTCCACGATCATGGCCCAGCCGGTGCGTCCGTTGATCCAGAAAATGTTGCTTCCGAAGAAGTTGTTGTCGGTGGAGTCCGTGGTGAAAGATATCTCGCCGGGCGCGAATGAATCTTGTAGGTCAAATGGTGCCGTATTGATTGCGTTGATATCCGGATCCACACTCGCCGCTGCCGCGTCGCCACTGACAAAGACCTGCCAGCCGGTCGTGTCGATAGTCGTTCCGGTGACATTTTGGATTTCCAGGAAGTCCGGAGTGTCTGGATCGAGTTCAGTGATCACCAGCGCCGGATCGCTTTCTCCCTGAAACCCAACGAAGGCCGATTCGCGAACCAGGCGTGAGCCTGGCGGGACGTCGGTTATCGCGTAGTTTCCATCTGCGTCGGTGATGGCGTACAGTTCGGTTGCGGAGTCGAAAACCCCGTTGTTGTTGTCATCGAGAAAGACGATGACTCCTTCAATGCCCGGTTCGCCGGCATCTCGTACGCCGTCGCCATCCAGGTCATTGAACTTTGTCCCGCGAATCTCACCCGCTTCCTGGTTACCGAAGTCGATGCCGGTGATGGTGTCGCCAGCCTGAATTTCAAACCGATGGACACCCGACAGGGGGCCGGTTCGCACGACGACATCATCGACGTACCAGCCTTCAAAAGTCACACTGGAGTCGCTGTCGAAGCCGAACTGAACCTGAATTTGCTGCCCGGTAAACTGTGAGAGATCAAGTGTGACCGCGTCAAAGCCAGAAGTGAAATCGGGCAGCCCCCCGATGGAGTTGTTGTCGGCGATGACTGTCGAAACACCGCCCGCGAAAATCGACACGCTGGCGGCGTCGAAGAAATCTTCAATGGCGAGGAAATGATTGAAGTCCAGGAATATCTGCTCGTTTCTGAACGGTGTGAGGTCAATGATGGGGGAAGTCAAAGTGCCGTCGGCATTGTTCGTATACGCTGGACCAAAGAATGCAAACTCGTCACCGAAGTAATAACTTCCGCCCGCACTATGCCCGGCATCGTTTCCGCGCTCCGTGGTCACATGCCATTGGTCGTTGAAGCCGGTTGACGTGAATCCACCGTTGTTTAAACCACCTCCGGTGACGAACTGCAACGACCAACTGTTGAGCGTGCCGGTGTCGAACTGGGCTGTGTCCTCTATCTCAAGCCGCCAGATGCCGTTGGGATCTTCGCCATCGAATGTCGCAAGGAATTCATCCGGCCGAAACGTCCCCGTAAATGGGACGATACCGGCGTTGATTGACTGTGCCGCTTCGTCGTCAAAAGTGGTGTTGGTAAAGTTTTGCCCATCGGTGCCGACGCCGGAAACCAATTGCACGCGGGTTCCGGTTGGGGAAATCAAAAATACGTCAAGATCGTTGACGAAAGTGTGCGAAATGTCGAGCGTCAGATTGACATCGCTGATTGCGTCACTGAGGCCGCTAACGTTGAGTTGGGAAAAGGTCGTTCCCTGATCCTGAATTGCTAGAGGCACGTCGGCGGAAAGCAAGATCGGTGTTTGATCGGCAGTGCCAAAGTCGGCGCGGAACAGTTCGATTGCGCCCGTGCGAGGAAAGGTCTGTACGAACCCGGGTGGCAAGACCTCTTGAACCGTGCGAATGCCCGGCACAACGTTAGTAAACGTGTAGTCGCCGTTGGCATCAGTCACCGTAAACGGTTCGCCGGGAGACGGTTGATCGGTGAGAATTGTCAGCGACCAACTGTTGAGCGTGCCTTGGTCGAGAAGGAACGCGTCTGTTATTTCAAGTTGCCAGATGCCATTGGGGTCCTCGCCATTGAGGGCTGCGAGGATGCCTCCCGGGCGGAATGTTCCGGAAAAAGGTGCGCTTGCCCCGGTGATTGATTGTGCCGCCTGA
>JABISG010000107.1 GCA_018699955.1 Planctomycetaceae bacterium
ACGCCAGTGGCACCCATCGACTGAGGAGTGAGAACTCGCCGGAACGGCGGCGGAGACGTGTTGACCGGTTTTCATTTGGCATCACACCGTTGGTTTTTGGAACTGGTTAATGACCAAGCTAACCTGCCCGGCAGAACCGGGTCAGGTTCAGCGCCTTGTTAGGCATCTGTACGGAGCAAGAGTGACCGGCGTTCGCCACATTCGTCGTAATAGTAAGCCAGTTTGCGCGGTATGCAACTGATGATTGTGCCCCAGCCCGCAATCTCGAAGGCAGAAACCGCATCGTCCAGCGGCATCTCCCGTCCGTCGAGTGATTCGGTGGCAGACAGCACATAACATGTCGCAGGCGCACCATGTGACTGCAACAATCCGATGACGTCTGAGTTAGACTTGAGCGGCTGCGAGAATCGCAGATCGAGATCGGTGCAGTGGTTGAGGCAATCGAGAAACTTCCGCCGACGCTTGGCCGAATCGAGTGAAAGCAACCACCGAGGCCGCCGGTTCGGCGTCACAAACGTTGCGATGATCGCCTCTTCCGATGGATGCACTATTCAGCTCCTAACGGATGGTTTTTAGGGTCAATCTCAAATAACGTGCGCAGTCTTTCCGGAAAGATAATTGTAAAATTCCTCCGGACTGCGGACGCCGTGGCCCGACCAATTTCACCGCATCACAACAATAACTGGTCGGCGGGGAACACAGGGCCTTCGACACAGGTTCGACGGTAATCCCAATTGTCTCCGCTTTCATCTAATTTGACGCGTGTCACACAACTGAAACAGATGCCGAAACCGCACGCCATGGGGGTTTCGAGCGATAGCCAGCAGGGAACGCGTTTCTCGGCGCACAACTGTTGCGCCGCTTTCATCATCGGTTCCGGGCCGCAACAGTAAACGGCTTCGGGTGCTGAATTGCTTTCGAGCGACTCGGCCAGCAATTCCGTTACGAATCCGTGATGGCCCTGCGAGCCGTCATCGGTCGATATTTTGAGATCGAGGCCATCCATCTGGAAATCATCCAGACCGGCGAGATATTCGGCCGAGCGTGCGCCGTAACACATGGTCAACTGCTTGGCCGGCTTCGGCAATTGTCGCGGCGGGTTGCCGTATTGTTTCTGGCCGAGCGCTTCGCGGGCGACGGCAAGAAATGGGGTCTGCCCGATACCGCCGGCAACCAACGCCAGATGTTCGACATCGGGAAGCGGAAACCCGTTTCCCAATGGTCCCCACAGTTCAACCGCTTGTCCCGGTTTCCACTCGGCCATTGCCGACGTCAACTTGCCGACGGTCACGTAACCAAAATCGATCCCCGCTTTTTGGCCGTCCTCTTCATAGACGTCGTACAACGCAAACGGTCGTCCCAGCAGCGGGTTGTCGGTACCTGGCAGGCGGACCATGAAGAACTGGCCGGGGTGAATCTGCTCGGCAATGGGGGGGCAGTGCAGCCGCAGACAATACGTGTCGCGGGCCATTTGCGTTTGCGCGACGACATGCGCCTGGTGTTGCACGGCAGAGGCGACTGCACCGGGCAACGTTGGACTGCAGACCGGTTCACCCACGCTGCTTTCTCCCTTTCGACTTTTTCACAGTTGTTTTCTTTACGGTTGTTTTTCTTGCCGTCGTTTTTTTAGCCGTTGATTTCCTGGTCGTTGAAGCTTTCGCCACCGAACCTTTTCTGGTTGAACTCTTGCCGGTTGCATTGCGGCGGCCGCGCGAGACTTGACTGTTTCCCCGTGTATCCTCGGTTGTAAGTCGCTTCCTCGATTGTCGCCTTCGGCTCGGGGGTTTCTCGCCCGGTGCTGCGACCAACTCATTCAATGCATTGAGTTCCGGAGGACGCAATTGTCGACTCTTGCCGATCCCCAATCGTCCCAGTTTGACGGGGCCGAATGTGACGCGTTTCAAATGGATGACCTTGTGTCCAACGCGGGCGAGAAGTCTGCGCAGTTCGCGATTGTGACCTTCGGTCAGTTCGATTTCGATGTACGTACTCTTTCCCTGCGACCGGATTTTCTTCACGCCTTTGGCCCGGAAGAATCCGTCGCCGAATCGCAAACCCTTGGTGAGTTGTTTGAGCGTTTCTTGAGTGGGGTTGCCTACAACCTGGACCTGGTACCGACGGGTGACCGAGTAACGCGGGTGAGCCAGTTTGTTCGCGAGATCGCCGTCGTTGGTGATCAACAGCAGCCCTTCGCTCGCCTCGTCGAGTCGGCCGACGCTGAATAACCGTCGCTGATCGTCGGGAATCAGATTGACCGCCAGCGGCCGTCCGGTCGGATCGTTGTTGGTGCAAACGTATCCGGGCGGCTTGTTGAGCACGTAGATTCGTTTCGCTTCCGGTTTGACTCGCTCACCATCCAAACGAATGATCTGGCTCTTGGAATCGACGGTGATTCCCAGCTCGCTGCAAACCTTGCCATCGACGGTGACTCGCCCCTCAAGGATCAGCTCCTCACACTTCCGCCGCGAGGCGGCACCTGCCGAGGCGAGAAACTTCTGCAGCCGCACCGGGGCGCTGGCGGTTTCTGCGGTGTGATTGGATGAAGGATTGCGGCCGGACGCTCGAGTAGTCATGAGAAACCAAACTGGACATTTCATCGGAGTCGTCTGCGCGAACAATCGGGCAGATGACATGTGCAACGTCTTCCAGTGTAACGCCCCGGTTGCAAGCTGGAAACGCGCAGCGAATCGAGTTCACGACACAGCCGAAATCGCGTTGGCGGCGTGTTCCCGCGGCGAAAGAGATGACGATCTCCTGGATTGGGCTGAATAACCGGCACATTTTACCGCATGCGGGCATGATGCTTACATCGGCCTGGCTATCCAATCGACGAAGTCAGCGGCTATCCACGCCGCTTTCCCGACCGTGCCGAAGCGTTGTATTACAATGTGAGTAACTTTGCCCGGTGGCGGCGTGCCGATAACAGTTCTATCCCCACGTTTCTGTGGGACGACTCCCCAACATGATCCACAACCTCTGAGTTGAAGTGGTCTCCTTCAACGTGCCGAACGACTAGTTTGCATAGTTTGCGGCTGCGCCGAAGAACGGGTTGAGGAATTGCCGTTGGTCAAAGCCGTTCGATCTCTTCGCCACGGTTCTTGCCGAATACTGAAAACTGTCGCAATTTACGCTGATGCCGCCGGTACCCCTACAGGGCGTTTCATCAGTCCTGCTGAGCGTCGGCGGGCCAGACGATGAGCCACTGACGTTCAAGACAGCAAAAACCAGGGGAAGTGTCGATTTTACAAATTCTCAGTAAAAACACCTGAACTTACAAAAAAACCTTTCTCCTGCCGATTGTATTGGTTAGGGTTGATGTATGAGGTCAATTGCGGGGGTCAACGAACCCTTGGCGAGGTTCCAAATTTATGGCTGTATTTCTCGTTCCCATTGAAGCCGGTCGTCCGATCGTGTTGGACAAGGCGATCGTGTTGATTGGGCGACAGGCAGACTGTGACGTCGTGCTGACGAACAGCCGCCGCGTTTCCCGCCGACATTGTTGCGTCGCGCAAGTGAACGACACATTTGTACTGCGCGACCTGGGCAGTATGAACGGTGTTCGGATCAACGGACGTCGGGTTGATTCTGAAGCCCGAATTGGTTTAGGCGACGTGGTCTCGATTGGCGATTTGGGTTTCGTGTTGCAGGGCAAAGACGTTCGTCCTCCGCAAGAGCAGCCCGGGGATCCGGTCGATAAGACGATGGCGTTTGACGAACCTGCGGAAGCTGCCTCGCAACCGCCGATGGATCTCAGCCAGGAAATGCCGGTCGCCATCCCCGACAGCCGCGAAGAGTTCGATGCGGTTGGCTACGCCTCGGCCGACAGCGAGCCAATGGACGACGACGAGCCACTAGACGGCGATCCCTCGGATAGCGACGAATACACGGGCCGCAATTCCCATTTTGAGTTGCTGTCGGACTGAAGCATTCGACTGCCCAAAATCGAATTCATAGATCCCCGGGGATGTCTGGACGTCTTCGGGGTTTTGTGTTTCGGCAGGCGGCTCTCGCTCCAATACCTGTTCCCGCCCGGCGTGACAGCGTATAATTCCTGCGCTTCGACAAGCAACGAAAAGTTGAGCAAAACCAGTTCGTCGCCGGCCGTTCTAGCGATGCCGGCTGTTCTTGCGATGTCGTGAAATGACTGAATCATTGCGTGGAAAATTTCTGATCGCTGCCCGGCATCTGCGCGACCCAAACTTTTATAAGACGGTTGTGTTGATCGTCGAGCATGGAACCGACGGGGCGATGGGAATAGTCGTCAATCGCCCCTCATCGGTGACGGTGGCCAACGTGCTGTCGGAACATTTCGATCTGCCGGAGACGGACGATCTACTCTATTTCGGCGGGCCGGTCGAGCCTTCGCATCTCTTCATTCTTCACAATTCCGCACAATTCGATCAGGGTGAACGTCCAGTCGTTCCCGATCTTTTTGTTGGCAGCGAAGAAGTCTTTCTGTCGATACTCCGTTCGGCAGACGATGGCGAGACGGGGCTGCAGTACCGGATTTTTTCGGGTTGCGCCGGTTGGGGGTCCGATCAGCTCGAAGGAGAACTGGAACGTGGCGACTGGCTGGTCTACCCGGCCGATTCCGTCCCCCTGTTTTGTGCCGATCCCTATGAGTTCTGGGAAAGCGTACTCGGGAAAGTCCAGCAGCTGCGAAGCATTCTTCCCCAGGATGCCGGCAACGCGGAATGGAATTGACACGTTGTCAGCCTGCCCATCTATAAGCAGCCCTTAGAAGGACAGCAGCGGGGAACGTAACTCTTCAAGGCAGTTTCAAGGGTTGTCGGCCGCCGGTTCACCGAGAATGTATGCTCCGCCCCAGTCGATCCGATTGTGCCAGTCCCGAGTGGGAATCGGCAGATCAATAAAGCCTTGGTGTATGACGTTGGAAATCGAATCAGCACTCCACATCCACCCCATTTTGATCCATGCAGGCGGCTTGTCAGGAAAGTGATGTGTGTTCCATTGAGTTGTCTGAAACGACTTGCCCGAATCGACGCCAACCGTGGCTTCAACCCGTTTTTTCACCGTAACGTCGAAATCCTGCCGAGGCCCCTCGCAAAAGAAAACAGACGAGAGCAGAAGCATTGAACCAGCTTGTGTAAACATTGCACAGTCCCTTCATGGCAGCGATACAGAATCCGTTGAGACGAAGCCTCGCCGAAATTGGGAACGGGCGAGGCTTGTATCCGATTCGTGGTCATGCGTCAATACGTACGATTCAGCTAGCATGTGTTAAATTGTCATTATGCCGTAACGTTTTCGCTGTCTGCCACCTGCGATGTCGCGTTTCGATTCTCATGGTCGTTTCATTTGGGAAACGTGTTTCTTGACGGAATCTATGAATATCATCTCACTGCGCGACGCGACGACGAATTCCTCGGCGCGAATTGCTCCTGCGTTGGGATTCAACTGCTTCGAGTTTCGTGCGGACGTTGACGGAACGATTGTCGATGTGATCGATGCAGCGCCCGAATTCGCTGCCGGAAGCGAACGCCCCAGCGGTCATGGCATTCCGATTCTGTTCCCGTTTCCCAGTCGCATCCAAAGTGGGCGCTACGAATGGGACGGACGCCAGTTTGAAATACCGCCGGATGTTGTTGGTTACGATGGTACGGGTAACGCCATTCATGGCTTCTGCCTCGATCGCCCGTGGCGGGTGACGGCCGTCGGTGATCATTTTGTGGTCGGCGAGTTTCAACTCAGCGTCGATGCACCGGAGCGATTGCCGTACTGGCCCGCCGATTGTCTGATCGAAATTCGTTACGAGTTGCGCGGACCCAATTTGCGGGCCGACATTCGCATTGCCAATCCAGACGACAAGCCGCTTCCGTGGGGATTTGGGACGCATGCCTATTTTCGTCTGCCTCTTGGAGCAACGAGCAATGCGAGCCGTTGTCTGGTGGAAGTCCCGGCGGCCCAACAATGGGAACTGCAGGACTTGATTCCCAGCGGGAAGCGGATTGACGTTGCGGGCGACAAGGATCTGCGCGAAGGCGCACGGTTTGAGCGTCTGCATCTGGACGACGTCTACACGACTTTGGCTGCCGGAGAGGACTCGCTGGATTGCCTGATTATGGACGAAGAGGCGGGGATGCAAATGCTCGAGCGCTGCGATCCCATCTTCCGCGAAATCGTGGCTTACACCCCGCCCGATCGCGATGCCGTCTGTCTCGAACCGTACACCTGCATTCCCGATGCGATCAATCTCCAGCAGCAGGGTGTCGATGCCGGTTGGCGCGTGCTGGAACCAGGCGGTGAAATCCGCACATGGGTTGAGTTTCGAGTTGGACGCATTCTTGCGTGACCCAAACCCATCAGGCGAGCGGGGGGCGTAAGCCCCCTGATGTGTTGGATTCAATCAACTCAAAGGGGCACAATCGACGATGTTACAAATCGATTTGAGCGGGCGAGTCGCGGTGGTCACCGGCGGTGCAAGCGGGATCGGACGGGCAGCAGCCCGTTTGTTGGCACGCTGCGGTGCGAAGGTGTTTGTGGGAGATTTGCGACCGCTCGACGAGAACGCCGCGGAGTTCAGCGATCTCGGAATTGTGCAACACGCGTGCGACGTGCGCAGCGAAGCGTCGATTGCGCAGTTGATCGACAGAATAGTAGCGGAGGCCGGTCGGCTCGATATTCTCGTCAATAACGCCGGCATCGGCATGGTGAAGCAAATCGCTGACGTCAGCGAAGAGGACTGGACGGCCTGCATCGACACCAATCTCAAAGGACCGTTTTTCGGCTGCAAACATGCCGTGCGGCATATGGCATCTGGGGGTGGTGGGGCCATCGTCAACACGGCGAGCAATGCCGGATTGCTTCCCCGCGCACACGATCCGGTTTATTCCATCAGCAAGATGGCGTTGGTGGCGATGACGAAAAGCCTGGCATTGTGTCACGCCCGCGATCGGATTCGCGTCAACTGTGTTTGCCCCGGTCCAGTCGGTGACACGCGGATGATGGATGACGATCTCGAAATGGCAGCCGACCGTGATGCGTTAGTCGCCCAGATGATTTCCGCCAGTCCGCTGGCCAAAGCGCACGAGCGAATGGAAACGCCGGAGGAAATCGCCGAGGCGATTTTGTATCTCGTCAGTGATGCCGCCACGATGGTGACCGGCACGTCGATCGCAATCGACGGCGGAAAATCACTGGGTGTTCCGCCCAACGCTTGAATGTCGCACCGCGTTGACGCTACTTTGGTTTCGACATTGGAAACACTTGAAGTTCTGTCAAAACCCTCTGTTGGCTCACAACACCCTTGGTTTTCAAGCGCGGAGTTCGCCCACAACCGAGTTTTGACGGAGCCTCTTCTCAAGAGTCGATCATGCCCATTTTCGAGCGTCTGCCATTCTTGGGGCAATCTATGCAGCGTTATCGATTCAGCATTCTGCTGACAATGCTCCTTGCGCTGATGGTGTTTTCACCGTGCGCACTGCTGATTCGGACGCGAACGTTTCCGGAACTGGCGCCGCTGCTGGTGATGCTGTTGTTCTCGGCCGTACTTCTGAGCGCGGTGTTTGCGCTGGCGCGGCAACGCTGGACCATGATTCTTGCCGGTTCTCTGACAGGGGGAACGATAGTGGTCCAAGCGGTCAACATCGCTCTTCAACTTGAATGGTTGGCGATGCTGCAGAACGTGCTCGGGAGTGCAATGCTTGTTTTTGCGTTGGCGTTGCTGCTGCGAGCGCTGTTTCTTCAACAACGGGTCACGTTCGAGAACATCGCTGCCTCGTTGTGCGGATACCTGCTGCTCGGTGTTCTCTGGGCCAATATCTATTCGATGCTGGATCATATTGAACCTGCTTCCTTTGTCTTGCCAACGTCGGCATTGATGGAGATTGCCGGTCGGCCGGCCGATCTGGAATTTGGATCGGAACGTACTTCCGTGGCGTTATATTTCAGCTATGTCACACTGACGACGCTCGGCTACGGCGACATCACTCCTGCGACCACGCCGGCGCGAATGTTCTGCTCGCTGGAAGCAATTTTCGGGCAGTTGTACCTCGCCGTTCTGGTGGCACGGTTAGTCGGATTACACATTGCCCATCAGTCGAATCGCGAACCGCCGCAATCGGGAACCCCATCGTAGATCGATAGTCGAACATCGTTTAACATGTTTTGACTCGTCGTCGTAACAACACCGCTGGAGAAATCAACATGCTCGATCTTCCCCCACCCGAAGTTCTGCGCGTTGGGGACATCACCGTGATTGCGCCGGGGCCGGCTTACGAACACATTTACGAAAACATGCTCGGAGCGTTCGAGGGGTTGATTCAGGTCGCCGAGGAAGCGGAACCGCCACTGCTGCTGGTTGATCTCGCAAATACCCGCCATGCCGGATCGGCGTTTTTGGGATTTCTGATGCGGTTATCAGGTCGTGTGACTCAGCAAACCGCAGGACGATTCGGCGTCTGCAGCGCGACGCCGTTCTGCCGCACAGTCATCAAGACGACTCGAATGGACACCGTCTGGGAGCTGTTCGACACGCGTGACGAAGCAGTGGCATCCTTCTCCAGCAACGGAAATGAGTGAAGCACATGCGGCACGAGTTCACCCCCACAACGTATCACACTGCGATCGGTCCGTACGAGCCTGTGCTGCGAATTCAGCCGGGCGACACGGTGGCGACGACGACCGTCGATGCCCGCGGGTTCGATGCCCAGCGAGAACAAGTCACGCCGCGCGGGAATCCGCAGACGGGGCCGTTCTACGTCGAAGGAGCCGAACCGGGCGACACACTGGTGTTGCAACTCGACAAGATTCAGCCGAGCCGACGCTACGGGTTTTGCGGTTCATCAGTCGCGCCAAATGTTGTCGATCCGGAGTACGTCCGCGATCTTCCCGACGCGCCGCTGGCGGAATGGGATGTCGATACAGCGGGTGGCGTGGCAACGTTGGTTGGTCCGGAATCGAAGCTTGGCCGACTCACAATTCCGTTGGAACCGATGCTGGGATGTTTTGGTGTTGCCCCGGTGAGACAGCAAGCCATTTCGACGGCGACTTCCGCCGAACACGGCGGCAACATGGACTACCGCGGCTTTGTTGCCGGCGTGACGGTTTACCTGCCGGTGTTTGAACCGGGAGCATTGGTGTTCGTGGGCGACGGACACGCGGCGCAAGGGGACGGCGAAATTGTCGGCTCGGGCATCGAAATCTCGATGGATGTCGAATTCACTGTAAACCTGCGGAAAGGCAAGACCATCGGTTGGCCGCGCGGAGAGAACGACGATTACATCTTCACCGTCGGCAATGCCCGACCGCTCGATCAAGCGGTCCAACACGCGACAACCGAAATGCTCCGCTGGTTACAGGACGACTACGGGCTGGATGCAGTCGGTGCGAGCCTGCTGCTGTCGCAATGTGTGCGCTACGATCTGGGCAACATCTTCGACCCGGCGTATACGATGGTGTGCAAGGTCGCGAAAAACTTCATCCCCCTGTAAAGGCGCGACCAGTGGTCGCGCCTTCTCGGTCGCGCTACCAAGGCAAGTAACCCCAGTACCTCCGCGGGACGTGTCGCGTCCAGTCGTAATAAGCTCGTCCATATCCCGAACGACGCCCGAAATCGAAATCGCCGCGTCCGTAGTAGCCGCCGTAATAGCGTCCAAAACTGCGTCGGTAATAGGAGTCGGTGGGATAGACTGGCCGTATGATGATTCGTTGCGGCAGTGGTTGCGGTCGCGACTGTGCTCGAACCAGGTTGTTTTTCCAGACCCAGGCCCATTTGAAAGATTGATCGCCGACCGTTTCGACTTTCAGCCAGTCGCCGTTCACTTCGCTCACATTAAGTACCGCACCTTTTGGCACAACGGCGACCACATCGTCGGCCGACTTCAAATTGGCCTGCGATGCTGCGACCACCACTTCCAGCGGTTTGGTGTCGGCAAGTGCTTGCTCGTATCGACCTGTAAGTTGATACGCCTGAGCGCGGATTTTCAAATAGGCGGCATTCTTTGGGTCGGCGGCAATGGCCAAGCTGGCCGCTTCAATTGCAATGTCGTACCGGCCTTCCTTAATGAAATGCTGTGCGGCGGCGGCGTGGTCTGCAGCCGATGGTGTGGTGTTGGCCTTGGACGGCGGCACATCGCTCTTTGGCTGGATTCCCGGTTTCGGCGCGGCAGGCAGCGGCGGTAGCGACTTCGGCGGCGCAGGCAATGGCGGCAGATCGCTCTGAGCCTTACCGAGATTCGCGCCATCCTTTTCCTGAGATTGGAATGCCGATCCGGTTTGTTGCATGCAAAGCAGTAGTGCGACGACTGCCGCCGTCAGGATGGATTTGTTGTGTTTCATCGTTCCGTGATTCCTGTTTGAGGAGGCAATAACCGCCGTTTGATATGCAAACCGTCGTGGCACCATCCACGGGCCTGCCGCTGATGACAGTAAAGCGAATTCGCTCAAAGAACGCCACTCAGCCGACATGTTTTTCCCAGACGCCCCAAGTTAGTGGGCGGCGGAGCGGTCCGGCCGATCTGGGAGATCAACCGGGAAGCTTGCGAAGAATAGGCATTGGTTTACGATGGAAGGATTGAGTTCAGCTTACCGAACGACAAATCCGCACCTCTGATAGACAGGGATTCCAATGAAACTGACAACTCACCAACTCAGCGCTGCCATCGCGGCACTGCTTTTCACGACGCTGGTTCCACAATCTTCATTCGGGCAAGGGAAGGCGCACCAAAAAACTTTGGGAACCATCGAACGGATCGACCCGGCGTTCGACAAACTGATTCCGAAGGACGCGCAGCTCGAAATCATTGCCGCCGGATTTGCCTGGAGCGAAGGGCCACTCTGGCGGAAAGATGACAAGGGCGGTTATCTGCTCTTTTCCGACATTCCGCGAAACACGGTCTTCAAGTGGAAAGAGGGACAAGGTGTCAGCGTGTTTCTGAATCCCTCGGGTTACACAGGATCGAAATTCTACGGACTCGAACCGGGGTCGAACGGATTGACACTCGATCCCAAAGGTCGGCTCGTTTCGTTTGAACATGGCGACCGTCGCGTTTCGGTACTCACCAAAAACGGAGGCAAGCGAACGCTCGTCGATAACTACATGGGCAAGCGGCTCAACAGTCCCAACGATGGTTGCTTCAAATCGAACGGCGACCTGTATTTCACCGATCCCCCCTACGGTTTGCCCAAACGCGAACACGACGCGCGGCGGGAACTGGACTTTTTCGGCGTCTACCGGTTGGCAAAAAATGGAACGCTGACGTTGCTAACAGACGAGATGACCCGCCCCAACGGCATTGCGTTTTCGCCTGATGAAAAAACTCTGTATGTTGCCCAGTCGGATCCAAAACAGGCGATCTGGAAGACGTTTCCGGTCAAGCCCGATGGCACGCTCGGCAAGAGCCGCATCTTTCACGATGTCACCAAGCACGTCGGCACCCGTCCCGGTCTGCCCGACGGATTGAAGACCGACAAAGACGGCAACGTTTTCGCATCGGGACCGGCCGGCATTTATGTCTTCAATACAAAGGGGAAACTGCTCGGCCGCATTCACACCGGCGAGCGAACGGCCAACTGTGGTTGGGGCAACGACGGCACAACCCTCTACGTTTGCGCACACAATTACATGTGCCGAATTAAAACCACCACCAAAGGAGCGGGCTGGTAGAATTGACAATAGCTGCGAGCCAACGGCTCGCCGTCTGCGGTGCGTTGCACCGCAGCTATGGGTATCTTTCAACGGGAGTCGGCAATGCAGAATTGGGAATCGATCGTACGCGCGCCGACCGAGTTCAATCGCCGCAGTTGCCTGCAACGGGTGGCGGCGAGTGGAATCGGAGCGACTCTGCTGACTTGGGCAGATACATCGGATGCTGCCGACGTTAAGTGGCTGGCCCGCGTGCGAAAACCGCCCACGAAAATCCCGACCGACAACACCGGTTATTTGGAGCCGCTGCTGATCGATGCCGATGGCCAACCGATCAAGACGCTGCGTGCGTGGAAGCAGCAGCGCATTGAATTGCGAAGCCGCTGGACGAAATTCCTCGGCCCGATGCCGGAAAAACGTCCGCCGGTCGAATTGAAGGTGTTACGCGAAGACCGAATTGACGGCTGCGTTCGTCAGTTGGTTCGATACGAAGGCGAAGCGGGATTGCCGGTCGAGGGCTATCTGCTGCGTCCGGTGAAACCATTGAATGCGGAGCGTTGCCCAGCGGTCGTTGCGCTGCATCAGACGACGCGTGACAGCATCGAACAGATCGCCGGCGTCGTCGGCCCGGAAGATCAACAGCTGGGGCTGAAACTGTGCCGCCGGGGATTCATCGTCTTCTGCCCGCGCTGTTTTCTCTGGCAGGATGTGAAGAAATACACCGAGGCCGTCGATCGATTCCGTGCACGACATCCCAACACGCTCGGCATGCATAAAATGTTGTACGACGCCATCCGCGGCGTCGATGTGTTGGTATCGCTCGATGATGTGGACAAGCAATGCATCGGCTCAGTCGGTCATTCGCTCGGCGCGAAAGAGACGCTGTATCTGGCGGCGTTCGACGAACGCATTCGCGCGGCAGTTGCCAGCGAAGGCGGCACCGGATTCAAATCAACCAACTGGGATGCGCCGTGGTATCTCGGCAAGCAAATTAACGAGTCGAACTTCAAACTGAATCATCACCAACTACTGGCGTTGATTGCTCCGCGTCCGTTTCTGATTGTGGCCGGTGAGAAGGGACGCGGATCGGCCGACGGCGCCCGTAGTTGGCCATATATCCAAGCGGCCGAACCGATATGGAAGCTGTACGGCAAACCAATTCGCCTCGGCCTGTACAACCACGGCGAAGGCCACAGCGTTTCGCCGACAACCTACCGCCACCTGGAAGAATGGCTGGTGACATATTTGGCGGGGTGACGGCCGCGACAATATCTACGCATCAGGCCGATAGGCTGCCTTGCCGGGAATCTTTGTTGGAATGCTCAACAGCAAGGTGCCGCAGGCGACGTAGAGTGTCCGCAAGTCTTTCCCGCCGAACGTGCAGTTGGTGATGGTGTCTTCCGGCGTTTCGACGTAGGCGGCGAGTTTGCCGGCCGGTGAAATGACGTGAATGCCCGGTTTGGTGTCGAGCGTTTCGCTCGTCTTGCGTGTCTTGTGCAGACCGGCGGCCACGTACAGGTTTCCCTTGGCATCGATGCACATGCCGTCACCGCTACGGCCGGGATAGAAGTTGATGTGTACGCGAGCGTTGGTAAGGCTGCCATCGGCACCGAGGTCGAATGCGCGAATGTTGCGCAAGTGATCGGCCTGCGGGTGCGCTTCGATAAGGTACAGCGTCTTGTTGTCGGGTGAGGTGACGATTCCGTTGGGCATGTCTGTCGTATCGGGAGCCGCTAAAAGTTGTGTCAATTTGCCATCTGGGTCAATCCGATAGACGGCTGTCGCTGCAGTCTTCGGCGGATTGCCGGTTCGCGACGTGAAGTAAACGCGGCCCTTGCCGTCGAGGGTGAGATCGTTGGGGGCGGCTAACGGTCGGCCCTTGTAATTGTCGGCCAGCACCGTGATCTTGCCGGTTTTCATGTCGGTGCGAGTCACGCGGCCGTTCGCACCTTCACACGCCAGCAAGTCGCCGTTGGGTGCAAATAACAGCCCGTTGGCGGCACCCGAGTTTTCGCGAAACACCGAAAGCTTCTTTGCCTTCTGGTCCCACTTGAGGATCTTCGAGACGCTGGTGTTGGTGAAGTACAGATGACCCGCCCGATCGCAGGCTGGGCCTTCGGTGAAGATCTTCTCATCGACAACCTTCGTCTCAACGTTGACCTTGCCGAGGTACTTCTCAGATTCAAGCCCCTTGTAGCGGTCGGCACCGACTCCGGAAAAAACCGTTTGGGGAAAGCCGGTCGATAGCGCGACCGCCGTGACGGCACCGGCTGTCAAGAATGCACGCCGCGAAACGTCTGTTTGCGGACTGTCGAATTCAGATTGCGAACGTGATTGCATGGCGATGTCCTTCGGCGATGATGCGAATTCAGTCGATGTAAAGAAACTCATTCAGGTTAAACATGGCGAGGCAGAATTGTGTCAGCGCGGCGGCATGGTATCGATCTGTTGACTCCGGCAAGTTTTCAGGGACCGCCAGCTTCAGCAGATTGGGGGGGCTGTCTTGCAGTCGCTTCTTGGCGCTGCTGATGAACTCGGCAGCGACGGAGTGCTCATCCACAGTCGGTGTTCTTCCCAACGCTTGCCGGTATGCAAGATCGACTTGTCGTCCGGTTCCATCGCCTGCTTTGATCAGCAGTTCGCGAGCGAATTTCTTCGAGGTCGAGAACGAAAACGCAGAATTCAACTGGGTGAGCGCCTGCGGGGCAATCGTCGAACGATTGCGTCTTGCGCAACTCAGGTTGGCATCGGGACGGTCGAACACGTCGAAAAGCGGATATCGCAGATTTCGTCGCACGAACAGATAGATACTGCGGCGATCGTGATCGACGCGATCCGGAGTCACCGGCCATTGATTTTTCAGCAGCGTGCTGAGCAACTCCTTCGGCAACGGCGGACGAATTCCCGAGCCACCACGACGACGGCTCAGCGTGTCGGCCGCTGTGAGCATCGCATCGCGAATCGATTCTCCCTCCAATCGCTGGCGAGTCCGCCGCCAGTGAAGACTATTCTCTGGGTCCGCTTTTCGACAGGTTGTCCAAAGCGCGACAGCGCCGGTGGTTTGCTGTTCGGTCCAGTCGGCGTCGGCAAAACGGCTTGCCTGACGATACGTGGAAGACGTCACCATCAGTCGATGCATCCGTTTCAGACTCCATGCTCCCCCGGTCGCTCCACTCCCAGCAGCCGTGCTGATCGTGTTGGAACCGGGTGTCCGCACGAACTCGGTGGCGAGCCAGTCAAGCAATTCTGGATGCGTTGGTGGATCGCCGACAACGCCGAAGTCGCTCGATGTTGACGACAGCCCCTTGCCGAAATGGTGTTGCCACAATCGGTTGACGATGACCCGCGCTGTCAGCGGATTATCGGGTCGTGTGATCCAGTTTGCCAACGCCGTTCGACGGCCTGCGGTATTCGGTTTCAGCACGCCCGCGTCAACCTGCTGTGAATCTGGATTCGCGATCCGCGGGAATGCTGCCAGGAGAACCGCTCCGGGCCGACGGAAATCGCCTCGGATCATCAGACGGCTGTCAGCAGCCGATAGCTCGTCGGTCATACGGGCGATCTTGTTCTTCTGGAAGAAAAACTCCGCGTCGAAGAAAGCCCGCAACCGGTAGAAGTCGGCCTGGCTGATCGGATCGTACTTGTGATCGTGACATTGGGCGCAGCCGAATTGCAATCCCAGAAAAGCGGAGCCGACGGTCGCCGTCATGTCGTTCAAAAAACTGTGCCGACGTTCCTGTTGCAGGTTGATGTCGGGCATGTCCGGCCCGCACAGCAGGAATCCGGTCGCGATTCTGGCTGCAGAATTGTCCGAATCGATTTCGTCACCCGCCAATTGTCGGCGGACGAACTCGTCGTACGGCATGTCGGCATTTAACGCATCGATAACCCAGTCGCGATATCGCCAGGCATTGGGACGAACGTGGTCGTGTTCAAAACCGTCGGTCTCGGCGAAGCGAGCCAGATCGAGCCAATGCTGCGCCCATCGCTCGCCGTAGGCATCGGACGCCAGTAATCGATCGACGATCCGTTCGTATGCGCCGGGCGCACGGTCCGCGAGGAACGTGTCGACTTCTTCTATTGAGGGCGGCAGACCGGTCAGGTCGTATGTCACCCGTCGTATCAAGGTGGTCCGCCCCGCTTCGGGCAGTGGAGTCAGGCCGGCCGCTTCGAGCCGCGCCAGAATGAAGTGATCGATCGCATTCCGCGGCAGTTCATTGTTCTTCACAGTCGGCACCGCTGGTCGTAACAGAGGCCGGAACGACCAATGCTCGCGATCAGCAACGGTAATGGGGGCTTCTTTGATTTCGGCCCCGCAAAGATTCGCCGAGAGAAGCGAGAAAGCAATCGCCAGTCCGAGCAGTTGTGGGCTATGCCGTTTCGCCATGTTTTGAATCCGGAGAATTCTCGATTGAGAGATTGGTCAGATAGCCGAACGCCGCTTGCGGTTTAGCGGACGATGAAAGTTTCGAGGTTCGCGAAACCGTAAGCGAAGTCTCTATGTCGAGTAAATGTTTGGAGTTCCAAAAAGTTATGCCAGAATTTCATTCACCACCCGCCCGGCGACGTCCGTCAGACGTTCGTCGCGGCCATTGTGGAAATACGTCAGCAGTTCGTGATCGAGACCGAGCAGATGCAGAATGGTCGCGTGCAGGTCGTTCACATGGACTTTGTTCTCTGCCGCCCGTAGACCAACCGCGTCGGTCGCACCGTAGGCAAAGCCCCCTTTCACGCCGGCACCCGCCAGCCAGACTGAATATCCCCACGGGTTGTGGTCGCGGCCGGTTCCCTGTTCGCTCATCGGCATCCGCCCGAACTCGCCGCCCCAAATCACCAGCGTGTCGCGCAGCAAGCCGCGTTGTTTCAAATCTTTCAGCAAGCCAGCGACCGGTTTGTCGGTACGGCGGCAGTATTTGCCGTGATTGTCGGCCACGTTTCGGTGCGCATCCCAGCCACCCGTGTCACCGGAGTAGACCTGCACGAACCGCACGCCGCGTTCAATCATCCGGCGCGCCAACAAGCAACGCGTGCCGTATTCGTTCGTTTCCTTTTCGCCAATGCCGTACTGTTTTAGCGTTGCCTTCGATTCGCCGTTCACGTCAACAATTTCCGGTGCGGCGGTTTGCATGCGGTAAGCAAGTTCGTACGAGTTGACGCGTGCCGACAGTTCGCTGTCAAAGTCTCGCTGCTGCAGATGGCTAGCGTTCAAACGGCGGATGAGATCCAGCGTTGCTCGCTGCTGTTCGTTGGAAATGCCCGCTTGTGGTTTGAGATCGAGAATCGGGTTGCTGCCCGACCGCATGGTCGTGCCTTGGAATGTTGCCGGCAAAAATCCGCTGCCCCACGCCGGTGGTCCGCCCTTCACACCTCCGCCGGGATCGGGCAAAACGACAAACGCCGGCATGTTGCGACTTTCGGTACCCAGTCCATACGTCACCCAACTGCCCACGCTCGGTTTGCCCATTAAAATGTTGCCGGTGTTCATTTGATAGACCGACTGCGGATGGTTGACGCTGTCTCCATGACAACTGCGCAGCACGCACAAGTCGTCGGCACAGCCAGCGACTTCCGGCAAGAAATCGCTGACTTCCAATCCCGATTTCCCGCGTGGCCGAAACGGCTTGACGGGAGGCATCAATGGGTTCCGCGCGACCTTCCGGCGGGTCATCACTTCGCCGAAGCTTTCCGGCAGCGGTTGGCCGCCGTACTTCACCAAATCGGGCTTCGGATCGAACAAATCGACATGACTTGGTCCGCCGTGCATAAACAGCCAGATCACACGTTTCGCCCGCGGTTGGAAATGCGTCGGCTTCGGGCTGAGTGGATCAGCGGGCGATTTTCCTCCCGCATCGTCCGCATTTGCCCTCGGTATCCCGCCCGTTTCACTCAACAACGAAGCGAGCGCAATCGAGCCGAATCCCCCGCCCGCCTGCATCAGGAAGTCGCGGCGAGTTGTTGCAATGGGGAAATGCCGCGAGTGGGTGGACGGGATGGGATTTGGTGTCATTTCGCGTTCGCTCATCGTTCGGTTCCGTCGAACTGGCAGATTTGAAGCGTAGACGTTCATTATGACCCACAGATTGCCTCATGAAAAGCGGCATTGTGGCCCGAGATTACACGTGTCCACACGAAAAACGGCAAAACCAGCCCGCAGTCATTTCGATTGGGTGGCCGGACGATCCGGTTGTGCTTGCTCATTGACGGCTGACCCTCTAAACTGTTTCACTTCCCGTTTCACACTGACAGCGAACCGAATTCAGGCGGCCGACCGATGCAGCAGGACATTCACCCCGATTATCATCCCGTGGTGTTTCTCGACACAGCGACGGGCTTCAAATTTCTCACGCGTTCGACGATGAACTCGAAAGAGTCGATTGAGTGGGAAGACGGAAACGAATATCCGTTGGTCAAAGTGGATGTAAGTTCTGCGTCGCACCCGTTTTACACCGGGAAGCAGAAATACGTCGATTCCGCCGGTCGCGTCGAGAAGTTCCAAAAGAAATACAACTGGGACAAACGCCGGCAAGACGCTGCGGCCAAGGAAGAGGCGGCCAAAACCGAAGCGGCTGCCACAGACGACGCCAGCAAGTCTTAGCGACTTTCGTAAACTCGCGGACTATTCTCCCGCAATTAGTCGCACAGATGTGTTGTGCGCCTGCTGCGGGGTGCTTTGTAAAGTGTCTTTTTCCAACTGTTCGACCGCGAGGCCATCGCCGGTGCGATGAACTGCGCAGCAGTCGCAGTGTTCCGCGCGTTTACGACCGCATAATCGGCATCGATCATGTTTCCCAGTTTGGAAGCGAAGTTGGAGCGGTTTGAGGAACTGCAGCAACAGTTGCAGGACCCGGCAATTGCCTCCGACCCCAACAAGTTCATTCCGCTACAGCGGGAAATGGGCGGCTTGCAGAAGGTTGCAAAAGCGGTCCGCGAATTTCACGAGTTGGAAGGCGACATCGCAGCCGCCCGGGAAATGGTTGACGAAGAAACCGAAGCCGACGCCAAAGCCTACGCCGAAGAGGAATTGGCCGAGTTCATTGCTCGTTTGGAGCCAAAGCAGGAAGAGTTGGAAGACCTGGCCACCGCCGGCGACTCCATCACCCGTGGCGGATTGATTATGGAAATCCGCGCCGGCACCGGCGGTGACGAAGCCGCCCTGTTTGCTGGCAACCTGCTGGATATGTACAAGCGATTCGTCGAAAGCCGCCGCTGGAAGTGGGACGTCATCGACGGACACCCCACCGAATTGGGTGGCTTCAAAGACGTGACCCTGTCGATTTCCGGCGAGGGGGCGTTTCATCAGTTGCAGTTCGAGAGTGGCGGCCACCGCGTGCAGCGCGTTCCCGATACCGAAACTCAGGGCCGCATTCACACCAGTGCTGCAACCGTCGCCGTCCTTCCGGAAGCATCCGAGATCGAAGTCGAGTTCGGCCCCGACGATCTGAGAATCGACACCTTTCACGCCAGCGGCCCAGGTGGCCAGAAGGTCAACAAGACCGAAAGCGCCATTCGCATCACGCACTTGCCCACGAACACCGTCGTGCAATGTCAGGATGAGAAAAGCCAACACAAGAACAAAGCCAAGGCGATGCGCGTGCTTCGCAGCCGCGTGCTGGAAGCAATGCAGCGCGAGGCAGCCGAAGCGCGGGCCGACCAGCGGCGAACGCTCATCGGTTCCGGTGATCGCAGCCAACGCATTCGTACTTACAACTTTCCACAGAATCGCATCACCGACCACCGCATCAATCTCTCCATTCACAAACTCGACCAGGTCATGCAGGGCAATCTCGACGAACTCGTCGATGCCCTGCTCGAATTCGACCGCCAGGAACGACTGGGTCGTTAAAGCAAAAGGACGAAGTCTTTCCGTGTCATCTTCCGAACCGTGGACCATCCGACGGATTCTCGAATGGACCATTGGACATCTCACGGAAAAGACGATCGACACACCACGGCTCGATGCGGAGATTCTGCTCGCCCACGCCTGCGGCTGTCAGCGGATTGAACTCTACACCCGCTACGATGAAGTGCTGGGCGATAAGCCGCGCGGAGTGATGCGCGAACTGGTTAAGCGACGCACGAAGTTCGAGCCGGTTGCGTATCTCGTCGGCTACCGCGAATTCTTCAGCCTCGATTTTCGCGTGACGCCCGACGTTTTGATTCCGCGCCCCGATACCGAAACGCTCGTGTTGGAATTGCTCGAACTGGCCAAGCCGTTTGGCGCACCGAGAATTCTCGACATCGGCACTGGAACCGGCTGCATCGCAATCACAACGGCGGTCAACAATCGCGCTGCGACCGTGACTGCGGTCGATATTAGCCCACCAGCACTGAAAGTCGCCCACGCAAATGCCGTTCAGCATGAAGTGGCCGACCGATTGAGGCTGCTTGAAGGCGACCTGTTCGCACCGCTCAATCCCGCCGAGCCGTTCGACATCATCGCATCCAATCCGCCGTACATCGCCGAGCAGGAATGGGAATCCCTCCAACCCGATGTCCGGCAGCACGAACCACGACAGGCACTTGTCTCCGGCAGCGACGGCCTCGACATCATTCGCCGCCTCATCAAACAATCGCCGGAATTCCTCGTGCCCGACGGACATCTGCTGTTGGAGATTGACACAACGCAATCCGATGCCGTCCGCCGCTTACTCGAAGCCGAGTCGGCATTCGAGAACATTCGTCTAATCAACGACCTGACCGGCCGACCCCGCGTGGCGGTTGCCAGCAAGTGCAGAGAGTAGACTGTCGTCAACGCGAAGTGACGTAGACTAGAATTGAGGCTAGAACTGGGCTTTGCGCGGCGTGCTGCCTTTGCCGCCCGCCGGCTTCGTTGCCCCTGTTGACGACTTGGGTCCCACGCCCGCCAGTGATTGCACATTCGCTCCAATCGGCTTTCCTTCGATCGTCCAACGGACTGCCTTTGAAGACGGGTGCAAAGCGAAATCTGCCGGCTCCAACCCTTTTGACGGGGGCAGCGGTTTTTCCAGAGCGATGGCACCGCTGCCGTGTAGCGGTCGCAAACAGGCCGCCAATCCCCAAGCTTTGCCCCATCCAGTTTCGAACTGCTCGGCACCACCGCTCGTCTCAGCCGGGCCATCGAGGTGTTTTCGCAGCAGGTGGGTGTAGCCATTGGCCTGTCCCCACCACTGCATCTGGCGTTCGGTACGTGCAAATGCTGCATTGTACGCCAACAAAGCCGGCCCGCTCTCTGGCGTGCCGCTGACCGGGGGGGCAAAAACCGTGTTCTCCACAACTAGCTGCAACGGTTTTGCTGCCGGCTGATTTATGGGGTCTGCTGAAACCTTGAAGAAGGTTCGCGCCGCAGACAGAGTGCTGTTTGCGATATGAGCCGCGCCGTGGATAAGCGGCCCGTCGCCTCGAATGTTGAGGTCGAACATATCTTCGGAACTGACCAGCACACTGTTGCTGACGAACATGGCCCGCCCGGCGATGTCCAGCTGCAACAGTTTTCCAAAGCTTTTGAAGTAGCTGTCACGAATTTCGCCATACTGCTCATAGCGGCCGGCATCCAGCGACTTGACCGCTGCCTTGGCAGGCCGTTCCCAGCGGATCAGCCCTTCCGTTCGGGAATTGTCGGCAAGCGGTCCCAAGACGATGCAATCCTCGAATGAGAAACTCCCCTCTCGGGCGACGAGCAGCCACTTCGGATAGGAAACGCTCCTGGAATTCGGAATCCGAAATCTTCCGTGCGCAATTTCGATTCGGCCTCCTTCATCGACCGACACCAGCGCATCGGAAAGTAATCCTTCTCGTGCGGCCGTCCTTGCACTAACGGGCTTGGGTTCGATTTGCAAAGGAAGGCCTCCCGTTTGGCGAAACTCAATCCGAATCGAAATGCCACGCACCTGAATTGGACTTGATTTACGCGTTCCCGCCCCCGATGCCACGAACAAAGTGCCGCTCCGCCAATCACTTTGAGATATGACCTTTCCGAGATCTTCTTTGTTCAAATCGACTTGAATACTCCGAACCGGATCGCTGCTCTGGAAAATCGGCGGCGGTAGAATTGGCTGCTCGGCGAGCGCGGCCACCCTCCGCAAAATCTCAGGTGACGGCGAGATGAGATCGGCCGTCTGACAACCCGGCGCACCACCATCAGTGGCGACGACTCCTTTCACTTCAGTCGTGGTCGAATCAAACAGAGCCGGCTCGGCCTCTGCGGGACTCGTCAGCGGCTGAACGGGCCACTGCAAGTTCTTTGCAAATCGCGATGATTCGACTAAACGGTTCCATCTATTCTGCCATTGCGGAATGCTCGATACTAGAAACGGCGGATCGCCGTCGTGCTTCAGGAACCCAGTCCACCCCGTGCAGATTGACGAGCGAACCGTCCAGGTCAGATTGATGAACGATGACTCATCTGTCCGTCGGTTTTTCTGTAACGGCCAATTGCCAAGCGAGGCGAGAACTGTCTCTCCGTCCCGCTGCTGTGTTGCGAAAAGTGAATTGAGTGTCAGCACTCCGGTCGGCGGCAATCCGCCTCCGTTGCCCCGTGCGAATTCGAATGCCGCCCTCGACGCGACGCCGGTGCATGAGACAAACCGAAGAACCCGCTCGAACGACTCTTCCCGACCGGCCCTCTTGCGTTTGACACTTGCCGCAGCAGCAGCAGACATCGATCCGCTGACCCGGATAATCGGAGCCGTTCCCGAGATGAACAAACAATTGGACGCAACGAGATCGCATGCTGCACCACCGGCTGAAATGGCTGTCAGATCGTCTCCCCGAATCAACATTCTGTCGAGCAGCAAACGCACCTGCTTGGAAACCGATTCTTTCTCAGCAGGAAGCGACGAACGGACCACTGTCGTCCGGCCGCGGCGTTGACCCAACAGCGTGAACGAACACTGTCGAATCGCCAAGTCGGAAGCGACCACGTCGAAAATCGTTACGAAGCCTTTCCCACCAAAACGCTCCGCCGAAGCTGCTAATTGAAGATTCAGCAACGTCAGCGAACCGTCGGCCACAGTGACCACAGGCTTGGCGGGATCGTCCGTGTCGGGTTGCAGGACGACAACCGGCGGCCCGTTCAGCTTGCCGGTAATGATGACCTTTTGCCCTCCGCTGATCTCAAGCGGGTTCAACTCGAACGGTCCCGCACCAACCAACTGGATGACACCGCCAGCCGCGGGCAGTTGCTTGAGGGCCGCATTGATGTTGGGGTATTTCGAAACGGTCTCGTCGGCACGTCCGACGGAAAGCGTTTGCATCCCGGCAGCGTGTCCACTGACCTGCGGACTCTCCGGTGTGGGGAATTCCACAATCCACGGCGGCATGTACTCTTTCTCGCCGTCACGACCAATTTCAATCGTCTTGAGTACGGTCGAGTCGGCCGTCGGTCTTATGTGAACGACAGCCCGCACATCTTTCGGAATCGGTGTCGATCCTCGCGTTGGCACATTGCCGTTCGGACGGCCATCATTGCCACCGCCACTGGTACTGCCATCCGCCGAGCCAGGAGCTGTGGGACCTTCCCCGCGCAACTCCGTTCCATCGCTCTCATCATCAAACGACGCATTACCACCGCGATCGACATTCACACCGCCACTGTCGAACACGTTGGAGAATTCCTGAATGAGCAACACAACAAAAATCAACAGACCGGCGATTGCCCCCAAGCCGACCGCATATTTGACCCATTCGTTGCTCCCATCCGGCGAATCGGCGACCGTCGCGTTTGCAGCAACGCCGGTCCGAACGCCAGCCGCTGCAGACGTTGGGGTGGCTCTCTGTGACTTTCTCGCTGAACTCCTCGACGATTTCTCCGGTTTGGATTTCGCGCTGCTTCTCGATGACTTCTCTGGCGTACCTCGCGGCGTTTCTTCCGATGTTTCCCATACTTCTGGTTCCGAGTCATCCCTCGGTCCGGTTCGAGAGGAATTTTCTGCAGTGGTCCGCGACGACTCTGCTCTCGTCTCCCGAGCTTTGCCTTCTGGTGTATCCGGTGATTCACCCGTCGTGTCCCGCCTTCTGTCTATCGAGGCATCCTTCGTCTTGTTTTTCGAGGTGTCCCGCCCTTTGTTCTTCGATTTGCTTCTCGATTTGCTTCTCGAAGTGGTCTCCGAGTCGGTGTCGGCCCTTGGTCGAGCAGATGTGTCGTGGTTCGTTTTGGAATCACCGACTTCGGAAATTGCCTCCAACAGCTTATCGGCCGACGTTGCGGTCAGCGAGTTGACGTTCTCCAGGTCGGCGAGCAACTCGGCCGGTGTTTGATAACGGTCGGCCGGTTTTCGCGCCATCATCCGGTGCATCGTTTCGACGACGCCTTCGGGAATCGCCTCGTTCTCGTCGCGCGGATCGGGCCGCGACTTCGAGGCGTGATTATACAACTTGTTGGTCAGGCTACCTGTGGCAAATGGCGGGGTACCGGTCAACATGTGGTACCAGGTGCAACCCAGCGAATAAATGTCGCTGCGGATGTCGGCCTGCTTGCTGTCGCGTGCCTGTTCAGGGGACATGTAATCAACGGTGCCAACCGTCATGCCGGCCCGTGTAATCCCGGTCTCGGCCTCGTCGTCCACCGACCGAGCCAGCCCCATATCGGTCAACTTAACCGTTCCGCTACGCTGAATGAGCAGATTGGATGGCTTGATGTCTCGATGCACGATGTTGCGTGCATGCAAATGGTCCAATGCACTGGCGACCTGCTTGACGATATCGATCGATCGCTTCACCGTCAGCACGCCCCGACTGCCCAGCAGCTTGAAAACGTCGGTGCCTTCAACGTATTCCAGCGCGATATACAGGTACCCGTCGGCCTCGCCGGCTTCGTAAATCGTAACGATGTTGTCGTGTTTCAGTTGGGCCGCCGCGTGGGCCTCCGCTTTGAAGCGTTTGACCAACGTGGCGTTCTTCGCCTTCTCGCGGGGCAACATTTTTAAAGCGACAGATCGCTTCAGTTGCGTATCGAGAGCCAGATAGACCGCCCCCATACCGCCGGCGCCGATCTTCTTGCGAAGTTCGTACTTGCCCAGCTTCTGAACCGCAGGCCCACCGCCGTTTGAAGGCGTCGATGCGGCTGGCGGATCCTGACCGCCCTTGTCGGAAGCCGAAGCCATTCGCGCTCCTCAACCTTCGCAGAGAAAGGACAACACAACATGCTGAACAATCACAGGCCGCTCAACTGAATTCGCTGGAAATGATTCTGGACCGTACTTCGTCAATACCACAAATGTGAATCGTCAACGACCGTCAGAAAGCCACTGACGAACAGCGTTTCACCGTTAAGTCGCGGCGAAACCCCCCGATCAGGATGTATTGACAGAACACGAATGCGTCTGATTTGAAATTCTGCATATTTGGAATCAGCCCACAGGATAGCAGAATCCGATCCGTCTCGTCAAAACGTTGGCACAAATTCCAGTAACTCGGCGGATTCACTCCGTGCAATATCGCCCGATGGGTTAATCGGACAAATGATCTGGGATACGATGGAACGTTCAATCGCAAGTCGTTCGTACGACTGGATTTCGCGTGGTTTGAACCCAATAAGGCGTGTTGACCGAGACTTCGTGCGCAGATATAGTCTCAACGCCGTTGCCGGAGACGGCTGATCGGGTTGGAATTCACTTCGGCAGGTGGCGTCCCTGACTGAATTGGTCTCGTTCGCTTTGGCAATGATTGGGCGAGCGAACGCGCCGTCGGCGGCATGCGGGAATCGATTATGAGCAGAATTCTTGTTACGGGGGCGGCCGGGTTTATCGGCTTTCATGTCAGTCAGCGATTACTCGAACGTGGCGACTCGGTTGTTGGTCTCGACAACATCGGCGACTACTACGATCCACAACTGAAACGCGACCGACTCGCACAACTTACGCCCCTCGACGGTTTTTCGTTTCAACAAACGGACTTAGCCGATCGCGATGAGATTTCGGCTCTGTTTGCCGACGAAGCTTTCGACGCGGTCGTGAATCTGGCCGCACAAGCTGGCGTTCGTTATTCAATCGAAAACCCGCACGCTTACGTTGATAGCAATCTCATCGGTTTCGTGAACATCCTTGAGGGCTGCCGTCACGGCGGTGTCAAGCACCTCGTGTATGCGTCGTCGAGTTCGGTTTACGGCGCGAACACAAAAATGCCGTTCTCCGTCAGCCGCAGTGTCAATCACCCGCTGAGCCTGTACGCGGCCACCAAGAAGGCTAACGAACTGCTGGCTCACACCTACAGCCATCTGTACGACCTGCCGACGACCGGCTTGCGGTTTTTCACCGTGTACGGACCATGGGGGCGGCCCGACATGGCTTTGTTCAAGTTCACCAAAGCCATCATCGACGGCCGGCCGATCGACGTTTACAACCACGGAAAAATGCAGCGAGATTTCACCTACATCGACGACATTGTCGAAGGAGTCGTTCGAGTTGTCGATCGTATTCCCACGCCAAATGTCGAGTGGTCCAGCGAAACGCCGGCCCCTGCCACCAGCTTTGTGCCGTACCGCGTTTACAACATCGGCAATAACAATCCCGTGGAACTCATGCGACTGATTTCCGTCATTGAATCCTGCATCGGCAAAGAAGCAGAGAAGAACTTCATGCCAATGCAGCCGGGTGATGTGCCGGCCACATACGCCGACGTGGACGATTTGATTCGCGATGTCGGCTTCAAGCCCGACACACCGATCGAAGTGGGGGTATCTCGCTTTGTCGAATGGTATCGATCGTACTACAATGTGACCGATTGACAGGCGATGCGTGATGCCCCGCTTGCGGCCGGTCGCCTCGAAGCACAGCCACTCATTGTCGTTGACCGCACCAAACTCGTTGCATTGGAAACCAACCGATGGCCATTTTGCCGGGACGACTGGGTACGCTGACCGCCCGCGACGTGATGACCAGCCAGGTCATTGTTGTCTACGAACAGGATACGCTGGAATCTGCGCTGGCAACTCTCAAAGAACACCACATTACCGGGGCGCCGGTTGTTGATGATGAAAACCGATTCGTGGGAATCCTCTCGATTTCGGATGTGATTCCGGGCGAAGGTCGAGCCGATTCCCTCATGCCGCCATTGGTCCACGGCGTCGATAAAGTGACGTGGGAACTGTACGACCGCGCTGCCCCGAGCGACCCGCAATTATCGACCGATAAGGTCTATTCGCGCATGACCCAACCGGTCACCTCGATCACGACCAACGCATCCCTGGTGGAAGCCGCCCGTGTCATGTGTGACGGCCACTGGCATCGCGTCCCCGTCATTAACAAAGACGGTTCACTGGCCGGTATCATTTCCACATTGGACGTCCTCGCCGCCCTCGTCAACACCGCCGACGAACCGGGATAGCGCTGGCGCGTCGAATAGGATCTTCTGCCGCCCACCACCTCACTTGCCGCGAGGCGCGGTTGTCGTCGCTGCGATCTCTTTGATCCGTTTCTCGACGAGCGTTTTCTGCAAACCGGTCAAGTCCCCCACCGATTTTCCGTACCAGTGTCCGGCGCGGCCCAGCCATTGTGACTTCTGGATGCGGTTCGACTTCTTCGACTGGGCGAGATTCCACCAGGCGTCGGCGACGGCCTTCATTTGTTCGGCCTCGGTCGGTGCGGCGATTTCCAGTTCCACGACCGCTGTCAAACCGGCGTTGTCGCTTTTCGCGAGCAACGGCAGGCCGGCGGTCCAATCCTGTTTGATGAAGCAAAGGTAACTTCCCCACTCCAAATTGGCTTTGGGATCGTCGGGGTTGTCGGCAAGCGTCTGGCTGGCCGCAGCCGCGTCATCGTCCCGCTGCTTCAGGGCAATAATGTTCCTGCGGAAATCGAGTATCTCTTTGGCCAACGGCCGCTGTCGGAATTTCGTCGCCGTGCTACTGGCCATCTTGAGAAATTCCAGAGCCGTCTCCATCTGTCCCGCTTCGTTCGCAGACTTGGCGAAATCGAAGGCGGCATCCGCAACCTCTTTACCGTTCGCCGGAAACCGAACCGACCCGGCAAGTTTCCGCAGCACGGCCATTGTTTCGGCAGAGGGATCGACGTCGAAATGCCAGACGATCGAATCGACGGCATCCATCGTCAACGCCGTATCGCCGGCGTCGATGGCCAACCGCTTCGCCTCTTGCAGCAAAACGTATCTCGCCACCAGATCGTCGTCCGATTCCTGTCCCTGTTCCAACAGCTTTTCAGCCAATTTTAACTTTTCGGTGACCCGTTTGAGGCTGGCGTAATCTTCCTTGAAGAGGTCCCGGATCAGTTTTTCGGCCGCCTGCTGAGCGGCGATTTCAGGGATGGCGAGGCGATCAGAAGGTCCGGTCGCGTTTGGATTGATGAGTTCCAGTTTCGTAATTCGGAACTTGGAGCGACTCGCACCGATATACAATGCCTGCTTTTGCGGTATCGACCAGGCTGAGTGAAATTTGAATTTCGAAGAATCGCCCTGCCATTCATAAACCACCTTCGCCCCGGCCTTAATCGCAATGCCGCCTTTCCGAACGGCAATTTCCATGTCGATAGGTACGTTCGTCTTCAGGAGTTCGCCTTTGTGGCCATCGGGAGCCGGCTGTGGTCCGGCCAGCCCGGTGTAGGGACTTGGTAGCCCATAGGACAGATCAACAAAACAAGGAATCTGATGACCATCTACAGGGAGCCCGACAAAAATACAGTCGTTCCCCGACAGCCGTTCGACTGTAAATCGCAAATCGTACTGGTCCGGAACGCTATCGGCTATTCGCAATTTCGGACTGCGACCCACTGGAGAAATCAAAGAGCCATTTTCAAACGTCCACTTCCCACCAATCGAAGCTTTGTCCGGATCAACGCGTGGGAGCAAGTTGACGACCCGCGGCGTTGGCTGCGATTGGGTCACTGCCAGAGATCGCAATTCGATCTTGGTGAAGCGAAACGGACTGTCGCCTCCAATCCACAACTGCCGTTCATTTGGAACTTTGAAGAACGGCACGTATGGGGAGAGACGCGAGAATTCCCCTTTCCAGTCGAAAAGCGTGCGTCCGTCGATGCTGACTTTCACTCCGGATTTCGTGACCTTGCAGATGATTTCGACGGGCTGCCTGGTTTTGAGGACTGCTTTGGAGACGACTGCCCCATTCTCTGTCAAGGGTTTTTCATCCAAGGTATGAAGCCCATTGTATCGCCTTGCATGTTCCAACATGGCGGCGAAATTTCTGCCCGCTGCTACGAGACCAATGTTGAGACCGGGATCTCGCGCAGCAGTCGTTCGGGATGCGGTAACGTGCAACTCGTATTCACTTGGTGGCAAGTAAGGTATCTGCAGGCGCGCATATTTCCCCCCTTTGCTCACGAGCGTTTCGCCATCAAACAGCCACTCCCCATGCACTGCGTGTTTTTCTGGATCAATATGTTTCAACAGGTTGACCACGACTCGCGGCGTTGGTAGCGGCCCGGATACATCCAGCCGTCGCAGTTCGATCTTGCTGATTTTGAAGGGCCCGTAGCTGGCGATTGAGAGGTGATTGTCTGTTTTGAGCTTTAGGTGAGGATGGGGCGATAGACGTGAGAAGTCGCCTTCCCAGTCAATGATCGGCTTTCCATTGACGGTAACCTTCACGCCCTTGTCGTCGACGCGGCATACAATTTGAGACTCGACGCCAATTTTCAACAGCGGCGCCGCTCCCGCTTGCCGAGTCGTTTCGTTCTCAGTGGCCAACTTTCCGTCAATCATTTGCAGCCCGCTGGTCCACCCGCGAGGAATATCCAAACTCACCGAAAACAGTCGTTCGCCCCCCGCCAATATCATTCCGAAAGTCGAGGCCTGTTTCACCGTTCCGGTTCGCGTCACCGTTAGACGTAATTCGTATTCCTTCGGTGCATCATCGGTAATTCGGAACTGCGATGATTTCCCACCCCCCGATGACAACACGCCGTCTTCGATCGCCCAACTCCCACTGATCGCGTCGCGTTTCAGGTCGACCTTCTCTAGCAAATTGACGACGCGCGGAGTTGGCTTGGGCTGCGTTTGGGGCGTCACTACGGGCGAATCTGCGGGAGCCGTATCCGTGTTCGTGCTGACGACGGGGCTGTCATCTGTCTTCGTCGTTTCGTTGCCGTCTGTCTTCGTTGTGTTCGTGTCGGTTGACGGCGGCTCGTCGACAACTTCACGGCGGGGATTCGCTTCCCCCGGCACCGTCGCGTCATTGGGCTGAGTTTCCGAAATCGACGGGGGCGGCTCGGATTCGGGCGGGTTGCTCTGCGGGTTCGAGGCTTCGTTGTTGCTTGCCAGTTGT
This sequence comes from Planctomycetaceae bacterium, assembly GCA_018699955.1. Classification (GTDB taxonomy): domain Bacteria; phylum Planctomycetota; class Planctomycetia; order Planctomycetales; family Planctomycetaceae; genus JABISG01. Next base: position 29,814 of record JABISG010000107.1, read on the forward strand.
TGGCCGTCCGGAATGGGTGCGTGATCTTCCTCGCCGCCAAACCAGCCGGAAAATGCGAAGACGATCGCCAACACGACGCCGACCACACCGCCGGCTGCCGAAATGACGAGCGGCGAAACTTTCTTCGGCGAAGCGCCTGCGGAACGCGACTTGTCCGATTGAGCCACCTGATTGAGTTCCATCGGTTCGGGCAGGGTATCACCCATAACCGGGGCGATGCCGCCGGACGCGCGGAGTTTGTCATCGTATGCGGATTGATTCTCAGCGTTGAGCAGACAGCTGCGGGCCGTGTCGATCATGCCGATCAACCTGGCGGCGACCGCTTTGTGCTTCTCACCGGCCTGCTTGCGGACGCGGTTGATCGCTTTCTCGGCAGCCGCGTCGATCTTACCTCGGTCGCTCGTGAACAGCTTAAGCCCCAACAACCGGTAATGATGTGGGGGTTGCTCGCCCGGGGGAATTCCAAGCCAGTCGGTGAGCGCGTTGGTTTTCGCCATTCTGTCACTCGGTCTTGAAGGAAGACACGGTGAGATCAAACCACAATTCCAAGCAGAGCATCTCACAGATCGAACGACGTTGTCCAATGGGTTTCTGTCCCGTCCGCACAAAAGGCCAGACGGCTTGATAATATCGTCTGACAACGTATCAGTCTACCTGCCGCTGCCGTCGTTTCTCGTGTGCCAGCCGCCGTCATTCATCGGGGGAGATGTGTTCCGCTCACCTCACCGTGTCCGCGCCATCTTCTCGCCGAATAAAAAACGGCCCCGCAAACTGTTGTTCGCGGGGCCGTTTCGGTTCTTGGTCTTATTGATCGACAAGAGACTCTTCGGTCTAGCCAATCAGTTCTTTAATGGGCGTGCCGCCATTGGCAAGTTTCATGGGACGGCCGCGTTTCGAGGTGTGTACGGTGTCGATTGGAATGCCCAGAGCGTGTGAGACGGTGGCCCAGATGTCGCCCGGCAAGTAACTCTTGCCGACCACATCGACACCGTCTTTGTCGGTTTGGCCAACTGCGACGCCGCCGTTCAAACCGCCGCCGCCGATCATGTTCGACCAGCTGCGTGCCCAGTGATCGCGGCCCACATTCGCGTTGATCCGCGGGGTGCGGCCGAACTCACCCATCCAGACGAGAACAACATCGTCGAGCATGCCGCGTTGGTCCAGGTCTTCAACAAGCGCTGCGATAGCGGTGTCCATCGGCGGCAGGTTGGTATTTTGCAGGGAACCGAACACATTGGCATGCAGATCCCAGCCGCCGGGAACGCCGACTTCGATGAACGGGACGCCGGTTTCCACAAGGCGCCGAGCCATCAGCAAGCTGCGGCCGAATTGCCCGCCAGCGGCGTTCGCCATGCCGGCCTGCCCGGTGTCGCCCGTGTACTTTGCGAGTACCTCTGCCGGCTCTTCATCAACTCGGAACGCCTTCATCTGCTCCGATGTCATCAGGTTCACCGCGCTCTGATACACGTCCTTGTGTGATTTTGGCGAGTCACCCCGTTTGGAGTTGATGAAGTTCGTCTCAACAACATCGAGCATTTCGAGCCGAGCGGTCAATCGCTTACGGTTCAGGCCGCCCATTTTGGCATTCTGAATCTGACCGTTGCTATCGACGACAAACGGGGCATGCGTCATTCCCAGAAATCCCGCACTGCCGCCGCCGCCACGAATGGAGATATAGGAGGGAATCTCCAAATCTTTACGCTTACTGCTCAGTTCGTGACTGACGACCGAGCCGAATGTCGGATGGACGACGGTGGGATTCGGGACGAACCCGGTGTGCATGTAATACCGCCCGCGATTGTGGTCCGCTTCACGCGTACTCATCGAGCGGACGACGGAGAGCTTGTCCATCACCATTGCGGTTTTGGGCATGTGCTCGCTGATTTGCAGGTCGCCTTTGGTGTCGATCGGCTTGAACTCGCCGCCGTTTTTTGAACCCGGCTTCAGGTCCCAAATGTCAATCGTCGGCGGGCCGCCAGCGGCCCACATCAGGATGCATGATTTCCGATTCTTTTGTACCTGGGCCGCGTTCGCCGTCAGGTGCGACATGAACTGCCACGATGAGACGGTGGTCGCTGCAGTCGCCATGTGACGCATGAAGTGGCGACGATCCATACCTTGGGGGACATTAATAGTCATGCTTGTCTCCGGAATAAAAGTGGGGGATTTTGTTGTTGATTTTCAAATATCGGACGAGTCCCGCCGGGCGCGGCCGACGGGCTTTGGAATTCACGTTGTTGTTAATGGATGAAGATGAATTCGTTGGAGTTCAATAACGCCCAGTACAGGTCCTGGTACGCTTCGATCTTGTCCGCCTGACGAGCGCGAATCATTTTGGTGGCGGCACCGATTTCTTTCCGCG
>JABISG010000045.1 GCA_018699955.1 Planctomycetaceae bacterium
CGCGGAAAGAAATCGGTGCCGCCACCAAAATGATTCGCGCTCGTCAGGCGGACAAGATCGAAGCGTACCAGGACCTGTACTGGGCGTTATTGAACTCCAACGAATTCATCTTCATCCATTAACAACAACGTGAATTCCAAAAGTCCGTCGGCCGCGCCCGGCGGGACTCGTCAAACAACTGAGATAACAAAAACAACCACCATTTTTTCCACCGGAGTTAAACATGACGCTTAATGTTCCTCAAGGTATGAATCGCCGCCACTTCATGCGGCACATGGCGACCGCGGCGGCGACACTTCCGGCGATGCAGTTTGTTTCGCATCTCCAGGCGAACGCCGAACAGTTGAAGAAGAACCGCAAGGCGTGCATCCTGATGTGGATGGGTGGTGGCCCGCCGACGATCGACATCTGGGACCTGAAGCCCGGCTCGAAAAACGGCGGCGAGTTCAAGGCGATCGACACCAAGGGCGACTTGCAGATCAGCGAGCACATGCCCAAGACCGCGATGGTGATGGACAACCTCTCGGTGGTGCGGTCGATGAGCACACGTGAAGCCGACCACGGTCGCGGACGTTATTACATGCACACCGGGTTCGTCCCGAATCCCACCGTCGTCCATCCGACATTCGGCTCGGTCGTCAGTCACGAAGTTGGCAGCAAGCGGAAAGAACTCGAAATCCCGTCGTTCATTTCGGTTGGCGGTGGCGGCGGCAGCCCAGGATTCATGGGCATGATGCACTCCCCCTTCGTCGTCGGCAGCAACGGGGAAATCCGTAACGCGGCCATCGGCGGCGTGAATCGTGACCGCCTCTCGAACCGATTGGCAATGCTCGACGTGATCGAGACGAACTTTGTCGCCTCGAAGCGGGGCGAATCGCCCAAGGCTCACAAGGACGTCTACAAGAAGGCGGTCAACCTGATGACCTCCGAGCAGATGAAAGCGTTCCGCGTCACCGAAGAACCGATGGAACTTCAGGAAGCCTATGGACTGAACAATTTCGGTCGTGGCCTGCTGATGGCCCGCCGGCTGATTGAAACGGGTGTCTCGTTCGTCGAAGTGAACGAAGGCGGTTGGGACTTGCATACTGGCGTGTTCGACACGCTCGCGACAACCAAGCTGCCTGTGCAGGATATGGCAATTTCCGCCCTCGTCACCGATCTGAAGGATCGCGGCATGATCGACGACGTCGTCGTGGTCTGGATGGGCGAATTCGGCCGTACCCCGCGGATCAACGCGAATGTGGGACGCGATCACTGGGCCCGCAGTTGGTCGAACATGATTGGCGGCGGCGGATTGAACGGCGGCGTTGCGGTCGGTAAGACCGATGCCGACGGCGTCGATGTGGTCGGCAAGAGTTACCTGCCGGGCGACATTTGGGCAACCGTTTCGCACGCCCTGGGCATTCCAATCGACACCGTGCACACCTCGAAGCGCGGCCGTCCCATGAAACTGGCCAACGGCGGCACACCGATTAAGGAACTGATTGGATAAGACTCTGATTCGATAAAATAGTGCGGAGGTGAACGGCGGGGCCAACATCCCGCCGTTCAGCCATCCCGCTTACGGTTTCGCCGGGCCACAACACGAAACAGAAAATCAGTCGGCAACACTGTGAGCAACAACGCTGTGAGCAAAGAAGAAACAACACCGACATCGCAACCCCCCAGTGCCGAGTTCGTCCAGTTATTCACGCGGCATCAGCGACGACTTTACATTTACATCCTCGCGCAAGTCCCCAGCCCGGTCGATGCGGAAGAGATTCTGCAGGAGACCAACATCATCATCTGGCGAAAGTGCGAGCAGTTTGAGATGGGAACCAATTTTCTGGCTTGGGCCAGTCGGATCGCCAAGTTTGAAGTTCTCAAATTTCGAGACAGAAATCGTCGTGACCGGCTGTACTTTAGCGACACGTTTATTGAACAGGTGGCCGACGAGGCGTTGGTTGCCTCCGACCAATTGGAATTGCGACGTAGCGCGTTGATTCACTGTTTGGGAAAACTCAGGGAGAAAGATCGCGAACTCATCCAGCAGCGCTATGCACCTGGTGAAAACGGAAAATCCGTCGCCGACGTTCTTGGTCGGCCTGTGAATTCCGTGTATCAGTCGCTCGGACGAATTCGTCGCACATTGATGGAGTGTATTCATCGCCGGTTGGCGGTTGAGGCGGGCCAATGAGTTTGGGAAATGGACAATACTCCGAATTGACGGAGCTACTCGAAGCGCTGTGCGACGATCGCTTGTCGCCTGCGGAGACGGTGCGTCTCGAGCAATTGGTCTTAGCCGACAATGGTGCACGGCGACTCTACCTCGAGTACATCGACCTGCACGGCACGCTGCATTGGGACACCGCCCAGGATAGTGGTCGCGCAGCAATGCCGGCCGCCGTTGGCATTCCCGTTGCTACGAATCCGTCCTTGGCTCCCGCAGAGACGAATACTGCGCCTTCCGGACGAAATCGTTGGTACGCCGCATCGGCAGCCGTCGCGATGCTCATCCTTGTTGGTTTGGGCATTGCCATTCAACAGGGGGTATTCTCAGAACACAACGGCGACCACGTTGCAAGGAATACCGAGCCGTCCGACGGCAACAATGCCACAAACACCTCGACGACAAACAAGGGCAACGGTACGTCGGAAGAGCCGCTGGTCATCGACATCCCGAATGATGCAGACAAGCCCCGACATCTCCCCGTCGTGTCACGACCAGATAAAACGCCCACCGAGTCCCCGGTTATCGCTCCCGGGCCGCCGCAGGTTGCGGCCAATGGAACTTCTCCGCCAATCGATGCGCGAATGCAGGTCGCCTCTCCGGTAGAGTTCATCGATGAGCAGATTTCCGCCAGTTGGACAGTGGCGGGAGTCGACTCGTCACCGACAGCCGACGACAGCGAGTGGGTTCGCCGTGTCTATTTGGATGTGACTGGTCGCATCCCGTCGGCCGATGCCGTTGATCGTTTCCTCAAGGACAGGCGTCCCAATAAACGGGCGCTTCTCGTTGAGGAACTGCTCGACGATTCGGCCTATGTTGCCAACTGGACCACCATCTGGACGAACCTGTTAATCGGGCGTGCCGACGTTTCCGAAAACGTCAACCGGCCGGCCTTGCAGCGGTTCTTGCGACGAAGTTTTGCCCGCAACCGTCCGTGGAGCGAAGTCGTTTACGATCTCGTGTCGGCCGAAGGCGACAACGAAGAGAACGGGGCCACCAATTTCCTGCTGGCCCACTTGAACAACGAAGCGGTCCCGGCAACGGCTGTCACCGCTCGACTGTTTCTTGGAATGCAGGTGCAATGCACGCAATGCCATCGCCACCCGTTTAACGATTGGAAACAGAGTCAGTTCTGGGAACTGAATAGTTGCTTCCAACAAACCGAAGTGGTGCATCAACGAGTGGTCGATCCGAAAACCGGTCGGGCGAAACGCGCAACGCAATTGGTGAGTAAACCGTTGGCCGGACCCATTTTCTATGAAAACCGCCAGCAGGTCATGCGAACGGCCATGCCCAAAGTTCTGGGCGTTTCCATCGATCCCGGTGCCGAAACGAACCGGCGCGAGGAGCTTGCGCGTCTCGTTGTTGAGGGAAGCCAGTCACAAGTCGCCCGTGCAATGGTCAACCGCATGTGGCAGCACTTTTTCGGCCACGCCTTCACCCGGCCGGTCGATGACATGGGTCCGCACAGCCCGGTTACTCATCCTGCATTGCTTGATCGGCTGACCGGAGATTTCGTTGCCAGTGGTTACGATGTCAAACAGTTGATCCGCTGGATCTGTAACTCGCAGCCGTATCAACTTTCCAGCCGTTATGGTGAAACCAACATTGCCGACGATCCGGCAGCCGGTGCTGCCCCCTTGTTTAGTCGCATGTACGTCAAGTCGATGACGGTCGAGCAGCTTTACGATTCCATGTTGGCCGCAACGCGTTTGGATGAATCACGCGGCAATCGCTGGGACGAAACCGAACAGCAGCGGCGACAGGAATGGCTGCTGCAATTTGTCGTCACCTACGACACCGAAGAAAACAATGAAACCACCACCTTCGACGGCACATTGCCCCAAGCACTGATGATGATGAACGGCCAACTGGTGCAACAAGCACTCAGCGCCGAGGGCGACACCTACCTGAAGCGCGTCGTTACCAGCCGGGACAGTGAAACCGAAAAGATTCGCAAGCTGTTTCTCGCAGCCCTTTCGCGGTATCCCACGCCGAAAGAACTGGGCGCGTTCCGCAAGTTATTGCGCGAACAAACAGCAGCCAGTGGCGGCAACCGTCAGCAAGCCCAGGCCGAAGCCCTGCAAGACCTCTTCTGGGCCTTCCTGAACTCCAGCGAGTTCATCCTGGTGCATTGATCGCGACGCACTCGTCCGGTTAGCCGCGACGCGCAGTCTTCGCAGCGGAGCGCGCCTGTTGATGTGACCGCGCCTTCCGAGTAGCATGCAGGTGTATACACGGAACCAACGCATGTGGGAGAACCCGCATGAAGAAAGCACCTTGGATTGCTGCCGGGTTAGTCGTAGCGGGAATTACGATTGCACTCTTCTTACCCAGATTTCGGGGAGCACGCGAAGTAGCACGCCGGGCGACGTGCAAGAATAACTTGAAACAAATTGGACTGGCGCTTCACGCATATCACGATGAGTACGGCTCTTTTCCGCCGGCGTTCATTCCCGATGAAGAGGGCCATCCCGCGCACAGTTGGCGCGTTTTGCTGCTGCCGTATATGGATGAGCAGAAACTTTATTCGCAGTACCGCTTTGATGAACCGTGGGACAGCCCACACAATTCGACGCTGGCCAACAAGATTCCATCCGCCTATCGTTGCCCAAGTATCGTCAAATCTCACCGGCATCACGATCTCGAAACAGAACACTCGTTGTGGATGACGGACTACGTCGCCATTTCCACTGCGGGCGCGGTGTTCGACGGTACGCAGACCACATCGATCGAAGAGATCCACGACGGGACTGACAAGACCCTTGTGGTCGCAGAAGTCCGCCCGCATTCGGTCCACTGGATGCAGCCGACCGACGTCACTCCGCACGAATTGATGTCCGACCTGCTGTATTCAACGCAGGACGACCATGCGAATCACATTGACGGTTTGCATGTCCTCCATGCAAACCGTTCGGCTCGCTTTCTGTCAGCGAAGACCACACTCAAGGAACTGCAGGAGATGGTTTCGCTAGACGGCAACGAATCGATGGCAGAGGACTGAAGCAACTGCGAACGAATTCCGCACTCCTCAATCAAACATCCCCCTGGGACCACGCGCCGTCAACCAGCCGCCACGTCTCGCCGGGGTTCTCATCTTTCAGAGCGTCTGGTAATCGATGTGGCCTGATGTTGTCGTAGCATTCCAGCATTGCGAAACGTGAAATCGATGCCGGTATTCCCACGGCTGTGAAACCGGCATGACCGGTTGCGGGATACGGGCCGCCGTGGTTCATTGCCGCCGAGACGGCAACGCCGGTCGGCATTTTGTCGTTGAGCAGACGGCCCACTTTTCGACGCAATGCCGGGGCGACAGCGTCGTAGGCATCATCGTCGCCGCCGTTGGTGTCGCTGTAGATGCAGCCGGTCAGGTTGCCTTCGAGTTGATCGGCAATCGCGACCATCTGCGCGATGTCTTCGGCGATGACAATTAACGAGGAATTACCAAACGCCTCGGTTTGAAATGTTTCGGGGGCTTCGAGAAACTTTTGTCCCGTCGTGCAAAGCAGTGTGTTGGCGCACGAAAACCCGTTGCCGCCACCTGCTTCGCCGCCGGTGAGAATTTCCGCGCCGGCGTTTTTCAGGATGGTGATGCCCTTCTCAAAATCTTTCTGCACGCCTTCGCCCAGCATCGTGCCAACTGCCGCCGCACCGAAGCGCGAGGTGACTGCTGCGACGAATTCGTCGGCTTTGTCGCCTGCAGGAACAACAACCAAACCGGGGTTGGTGCAGAATTGGCCGGTGCCCATTAAGCAGCTTCCACTGAACTCATCGGCCAACGCTTCCAACCGTTCTGTCAGCGCGCCTTCGAGGTAGAAGACCGGATTGATGCTGGAGAGTTCCAGGTAAATCGGTTTGCCGGCCCGGTCGGCCGCCTGTTTGAGAACCAACCCCGCGCCGCGTGCGCCCGTGTATCCGGTGGCGGCCATCAACGGATGGCTCACCAGTTTTTCGCCGTCTTCGTGATTCGTGCGGTAAATCAATTGCACGAATCCCGATGGCATCTCCGTTTCCTTCGCTGCCTCATGGGCCGCTTCGGCCAACAGCCGCGTTGTTTGTGGATGCGACGAATGACCTTTGGCGATCACCGGGTTACCCGCGGCAACGGCTGCTGCGAAATCACCGCCGGCCACGCTGTTGAATGCGAACGGAAAATTGTTCGGGCCGAACACCGCCACGGGACCGATGGGGCCGAACATCGAACGGATGTTGGTGTTTGTGTCGATCGTCGGATTCGACCACGAACCGTCACGCGCAGCCGCCGCAGCTTGACGCAACTGATTGGTCGTTCGCGGCAATTCCACATCGCCCAATCTCGGTGATGCGGGCAAAGCCGTTTCAAGATTCGCAGCGACCACGAGCGCCTCGGCACGCGATTCAATATTGTCGGCGAATCGTTCGAGGAACTTGGCAAATCGTTCGCCCGGCCAGCCGCGCGTCGCCCGAAACGCGGCATCGGCGGCGTGAATTGCCCGCTCGACTTCATCCCAGTCGCTCACCGGATATTCATCAGCCAACGGTTCGCGCGTGGCCGGGTTGACCGCTTGGAATGCTTTACTGGCCGTCGATGTGATCCACTCGCCATCAATCAGAACTGGTTGTATGCTCATGCTGTCGATTCTGTTTCTGTTGATTCCATTGCAGCTGTAACGTTCCACAGGCGAAGCCCACCCGCCGCGCCCGACGGGAGCGACGCAAGAAGAACTTCGTGCCGATTCTAATCACATGTAATCGACACCGCAAACGGCACGCGCGAACGGGCTTTGACATTATTGCCTGACTCGGCTACAAGAACAGACGAGGAAACACCCGTCGTCGTCTGCTTCACGTCAGGCCGGAGGACTTCTATGACTCAGATGCTCAACATTGTTCCCGACAAATGCACCGGTTGCCAACAGTGTGAATTGGCTTGTTCGTGGGTGCAGACCGGCACATTTCAGCCATCGCAAAGTCTCATTCGCGTCAACGTTTTCGACGAAGAAGCGAGCTACGCGCCCTACACTTGCCTGCAGTGCGATGAGGCATGGTGCATGAACGCCTGCCCGACGAACGCCATCGGCGTTGATCCGGTCAACCTGGCGAAGGTCGTCACCGATTCGCTCTGCATCGGCTGTCACCTGTGCACAATCGCCTGTCCGTTTGGCACGGTCTTCACTCTGCCGCAAAACGACAAAGCGGCCAAATGCAATCTCTGTGGCGGCGATCCGGCCTGTGCCGCGTCCTGCCCAACGAATGCCATCGAATTCATCGACAGCGACGACAAAGCCGGCGACTGGTTCGGCGAATGGGGCGACCGCGTCAATTCACGGTACGTCGAAGCGACTACGGCTGGTGCAAAATGAAGAAACGGTTTTAACCGCGGATAAACAAATACATCGGAAAGCGAATCCTTTTCAGGCGAGCTTTTTGGCGATGGTTGTCATTCAAGTCTGGAGTTGAGCAATGAACGGTTGGACCGGGAAATTGTTGCGGGTAAACCTGACTGAAGGAACCTGCGAAGTTGAGGCAATTCGTGAAGATTGGGCTCGCGAATACGTGGGTGGGCGTGGGCTGGCCGATCGCTATTTGTATGAAGAGATGGATCCGTCGGTCGATCCGCTTTCGCCGGAGAACAAGCTGATCTTCGCCACCGGCCCGCTGACCGGAACACCCGTGCCGTGCGGATCGCGGTACATGGTGGTGACCAAGGGCGCGCTGACCGGTGCGATTACCACGTCGAACTCCGGCGGGTTCTGGGGGCCGGAACTGAAGTTCGCCGGCTACGACATGATCATCCTTGAAGGAGCCGCCCCCAAACCGTGCTACCTGTTCATCAACGACGACCACGTCGAAATTCGCGATGCCAGCCACTTGTGGGGCAAATGGGTCGGCGAAACCGAAGACGGCTTGAGACGGGAGACTGGGCTGCCGGGCTTGCGAGTTGCCTGCATTGGGCCGGCGGGCGAAAACCTGGTTAAATTCGCCTGCATTATGAATGACAAACACCGTGCTGCCGGCCGTAGTGGTGTGGGTACGGTGATGGGGTCGAAAAACCTCAAGGCCATCGCTGTCCGTGGCACCGGAGGCGTCAACGTTGCCGACGGCAAAGCGTTCATGCAGGCCGTCTGGAACATGCGATCGGTGATGGGCGAAAATCCCGGCAGCAAGGCCTTCAGCGATTTCGGAACGGCCGCCACCATCGACATGACACAATCGTTCGGCGGACTCCCGACACGAAACTTTCAGGAAGGCCAATTCGTCGATTACGAGAAACTCAACGGCGTCGCGGTCCGCGATACCCGCATGGTGACGAACAAAGCCTGTTTCGCCTGCACGCTGGCTTGCGGTCGCGTTTGCGTGCTGGGCGAACATTCGGATAAGTTTCTCGTCAACACGCACCCGCGCAACTGGAGTACCGCCGGCGAAGGTCCCGAGTACGAAGCGGCCTGGGCGTTGGGAGCCGACACCTGTGTGGGTGATTTGGATGCGGTCCTCAAAGCCAACTGGCTCTGCAACGATTTGGGCATGGATCCAATCTCGATGGGTTCCACTCTTTCTTCTGCGATGGAATTGTACGAGCGCGGCATCGTCACCGACGACGATGTCGAATTGCCGCTGAACTTCGGCTCGGCCGAGGCGTTGGTCCGCATGACGGAAGCCACCGCGTTTCGCGAAGGCTTCGGCGATGACCTGGCCGAGGGGGCCAAGCGGATGGGCGACAAGTTCCAGCATCCGGAAGTATTCATGGGAGTGAAGGGTCAAGAGTTTCCGGCATACGATCCACGCGGCTTCCAGGGAATGGGAGTGGCCTACGCCACCTGCAATCGCGGCGCATGCCATTTGCGGGCCTGGTCGCCCGCTTTGGAAACGTCGGGAGACGTCGATCCGCACGTCCCCGAAGGTAAGAGCGAATGGGTCGTCGCCGAGCAACACAAATCGACCGCACACGATGCGACCGGTTTGTGCCTGTTCACCGGGTTTGCCGGCGGCAGCCTGGAAGCGTTCGTTCCCTGCACCGCAGCTGCCACCGGCATCGATTTCACCGTCGATGACTTCATCAAGATCGGCGAACGGACCTGGAATCTCGAACGGCTGTGGAATCTGAAAGCCGGCCTCACCAAAGCCGACGACACGCTTCCCAAACGCCTACTCAACGAAGGACACAAGTCGGGTCCAGCGGCCGGCGTGACCGTGCAACTCGACAAGATGCTCCCCGTCTACTACTCCGAACGCGGCTGGGACGATGAAGGCGTGCCGACGAAAGAGAAACTGGAAGAACTGGGGTTGGCTGCGCTGTAGCGATGGCCATTGTAGATTATTGATCGTCAAGCGGGTGTATTGAACTCTCGCGGCTGCGCAACAAACGGAAGCTATTCATGACCAAACACATCATCATCGGCGGTGGCCCGGTTGCCACAAACGCCATCGAAACCATTCGTCAGTTCGAAGACGGACAGTCGCAGATCACTCTCGTCTGCGATGAACCGGCGCATTCGCGGATGGCGTTGCCCTACTGGCTGAGCGGGCAAATCCCTCGCGAGCAAACGCATACGGCCGACGACGCCTCGTTCCAGAAGCAGGGCGTTGAGGCCCGTATTGGCACACGCGCGACATCAATCGATCCCGCTGCCGGTTCGGTCACCCTTGCCGACGGCGATGTCTTGAACTACGACAAGCTGCTCATCGCCACGGGGTCTTCGCCACTTAAGCTCGACATTCCCGGCACCGATCTCCCCGGCGTACAAACATTGTGGTCATTGGCCGACACCGAAGCACTGCTCGCTTCCGCAGGGACGTCGGCCAATCCGCGGGTCGTGATGATCGGGGCCGGCTTCATCGGCCTGATTATGCTCAACGCGATGCACAAACGCGGTTGGCAGTTGACTGTTGTCGAACGTGAATCGCACGTGCTGCCGCGAATGCTCGACACCGACTCGGCAGCGATCGTCGGGAGTTGGCTCGGTTCAAAAGGGGTCGCCGTACACAGTGGTACAACCGTCACGGCAATCACAGCAGCCGCCGATGGCTCGAAGTCGGTTGAATTGGCCGACGGAACCAAACTCGCAGCCGATGTGGTGATCGTTGCCGCCGGTATCAAGACCAATGTTGAGTTGGTGGACGACACGGGCATCGACACCGACAGGGGCATTCTGGTCGATGACCGCATGCAGACAAACCTCCCCAACATTTACGCGGGCGGCGATGTCGCACAAGGCCCGAGTTTGTTCGGCGGGCAGGAGATCCACTCGATTCAACCGACTGCAGTCGATCACGGTCGCATCGCCGGGGCCAACATGGCGGGGCACGACGTGCAATATCCCGGCAGCCTGTCGATGAATGTCCTTGACGTTTGCGGCATACAGAATGCCAGCTTTGGAAACTGGGCCGATACCTCGGCAGAAGCGATGACAATTTGCAGTCCCGAGGGCCACGTCTATCGAAAGCTGATGTGGTCTGGCGATGAAATCACCGGTGCAATTTTCGTGGGCCGCGCAAACGACGTCGGCATGCTGACCGACGTCGGCATGCTCAAGGGGATCATGCAAACGCGAACTTCACTCGGGCAGTGGAAAGATTTCCTCGCCGAGAATCCGTTCGACATTCGCCGACCGTATATCGCCACCGGTGTTGCGAAGAAACTGGCAGCAACGACTCTGCTCGGCCGCCCCGCACAACCGCGCAGTTACCGCTACGAAGGCACGCCGGCGCAAGCCACGGTCGGAACGTCACACGGCGTTTACGTCGATGCGAAAAACAATTCGTAGTTGCGAATTGCGAGCGGCAACACGGATGCAGGCTGTTGACTGCTCGAATGTCACAGCCGACGAAGCCATGTCTTGGCGTAGACCAAAGTGTCGAGGAAATCATGCAGATCCGTGTCAATTTGATGGGCGGCCTTAAATCGCAATCACCAGAGAACAACACCCTCGATCTTCCCGAGGGATCGACGATTGACGATTTGCTCGCGGCACTCGATGTCGATCCCGCGTTCGTGCAAACGGTTATGGTCAACAGCAAACCGCAGAAAGACCGCTCGCGGGTGATCTTCGTTGACGACGAACTGACGCTGTTGCCCCCCGTCGGTGGCGGTTAGCCACGCATCGTTTTGCAGCCATTGCATCGCTGCGCAGTCGGTGATCGCGTTTTGACTCTCAACCCTTTTTGCGAACATCAGCAGCGTTTGAGATCGCAGAAACCGAGTTTGTCAAGTCACCAATTTCATAAACATGCGACATGAAAACTTGGCAAACATTCCTGCTTGCTCTTCTGCGCCGTGTGAGTCACAATGGTCGCGCGTTCGAACTTTATTCCCAAAGTCATATCGACTTCAAAAGAAATATGAGGCAGAGTAATGCTGGAACTGACCCGTCAAGTGAACGAAGGCTTGGTGATTGGAGAAGACATTCACGTGACGGTGTTGGATATTCGAGCGGACCATGTGCGGTTGGCAATTTCATCGCCAAACGATCAACCGTCCTACTGGGAAGAGACTCTCTTCTGGGAACCGGCTGAGGCGACACGCGAAATGCAGTTGAATTAACAACTCGCATTCGCGCGAGCGAATAGCGCTCCTGCCCAGAGACAACGGCACTATTTCTGTGCCGGTTTCTTGTTCGCAGTGACGCGTTTGGCGTGGAAGCCGAATTTTCGCGAGGCAAGCGTCGCGGTCCCTGCGATGGCCGATTTGTCTTTCGTCCACAGGTAGCCGTCGATGGTTTGCTCGGCGTTGTCGAGATGAATGACGAGACGAATTCGGTGCGGCGGTAACGACACGCGGCCCGTAATCGGATAAGTGCTTTTCGAGTCGGCCGACGTCAACGTTCCCTGCACGCGTCCCCCTTCTCCCACGCTGAGTTGCCACTGGCCGCGCCACCTGCCGTCAACATCGACGACCCACATCCCCTCAAAATCGCGGGCGCGAACTCCCGCATGATCGTTCGGGTCGTATTTGTCAGTCTTTTCTTCGGCGGGAAGTTGCGAGCCGTCGAGGGCGTACAATTCGGATTTCTCGCGCGGGCGGAGCGCTGCCTTTTTGGAAAAGTTGACGTCGTCGCCTAGCCCCGCGGGAACAACCTGACCAAGATCGAAATCGAAGCCGAACCCGGCAAACAATATCACCTTCTTGCCGACGGCTGTGGTGACGTTGTTGCGATCTCCCCGGTATGTGACAAACCGATCGATCAGCAGCACTGGGATCGGTCGGTCCGGACCTTTGACAAATCCCCAACTGATGAGCGCCTTAGCCCAGTTATCCTTGTCTGTTTTCACCACCACACATGCCCCGTCAATGTTGTCACCAATCGACCGCAAACGCGCCGCTTGATCCATCGACACTTCTTTGAGCGGCTTCGCATCCCGCGTCGCCTGTTTGAGCCAATAAGCCGTATGACGATCGAAGGCGTCGTCGCCTTGCGCAAATTGTGACAAGAACATCAACAGACAGGTTGCCAATAGTGCGATTTTCATTCGTCATTCTCCAAATTGCGGTTGTTTCGCCTCTCTTCCGGTATAGGGGGCCGAGCGGGTAAGATCAAGTGGCGTCGGTGGCGTCGTCAATTCTCTGTTTCGACTGCGGAAGAATGAATGGCCAATTGGTTGATGACCTGCCTGCTTTGCGCTGTGGCACCGGGGGAACCGGCAGCGGCTGACACCGTCGATGTGCGAATTGGCATTGTCGCTTTCGAGGACTTTCGCGCCGAACAGAACCGCTTTTCTGCTCTGCTCGGGGAACTCTCACGTCGCGATCCCAAGCTGCGGTTTCAAATCGCCGTGGGAACTTACGGCGACGTTTTGCATTGGATTCGACGGCGACAGGTTGATATTGCCGTCCTCTCGCCCGGCGTTTTTGCGGAACTTCTCGGTTCCCAGTTGCGCATTTCCTCGCAACAAACGTTCGAGTATTTGGCAACAGTGAATCTCCCGCCGGCTTCGTCGCCGTGGGCGGGCGAAGACCGGCGCAAGGCCGGCGTTTACGATTGGTACCGGCCGGCGTGCTTGGTTGCCGACACCTCACCGTTGAAGTCGATTGATGATTTACGACGTCTGACAGCAAAAGGGCAGGCGGAATTTGTCTTCGTGCATCCGCTGTCCGCTTCGGGGCATCGGGCGGCGGAATTCGCGCTGCGAAAGGCGGGCATCGAAACGGCGGAATCGGTGACCCGCTACTCTTTCTCTCATAGTGAATCGATTCGGCTTCTTTCCTCGTCGCATCCGAACCGTCCGCGTGTGGCATTTGTGTTTGACGATGCGACCGCCGACAATGCCGCCTTATCGCGTTCCGTTCGCCGTCTCGACTTTCCGGAGCTCGACTCTTTGCAGATACCCAATGACGTCGTAATCGCAGTGGAAGGATTTCGGCATGCCGACCGATTTCGAGACTTGCTGCTCGATCTCGCCGACACTGAAGGCCGGCCACGGTTCGTGGCATTGACCGATTGGAAGCGACGTTACCGCCTGTTGCGCGACTGGTGGAGTGATGCCAGTTTTCGCGCGGACGACGGGGCATCGCAACTTATCACGTTGGACGAAATTGGCCAGACGTTATTGCATCATGCGCGTTCGCAACCGCGGCCACCGCGACTGGCGTTGGTGCTTTCCGGCGGTGGGGCGAAGTGCTCGTACCAAGTGGGCGCGGTCGCAGCCCTGGAAGAGAAACTAACCGAGCTACGGAAACAGAATCCCAATAGCGGATTGGATATCGCGTTGGTGGTTGGCACATCCGGCGGCGCGATCAATTCACTGCCGATCGCGATGGGGATTTCACAGACGAAAGAAGGACGCCGAGGCTTTCGCCGCACATGGGCCGAACTCGATCAACGCGAAATCGTCCGCCCATCGCGGATCGTGCGTGCCAACATCGGCCTTTGGTTCGCCCTTTTTCAGACGATGTGCGTGGTGTGGGTGGTGAGGCTATTCGTACGGCAACCCGAACGGCGCGGACTGCCATTCGCGATTGTTTATACATCCTTGGCGGCGATTGAGATCATCATCGGATATGTCTCCCTTAGTCCATGGGCCTGGTTGGGGACGAATCACTGGTGGCATCACGCATGGCTGTGGATTGGCTTCGGCGTGCGCGCGTCGGCCTGGAGTTTGTTGGGTTTGGGCGTCGCCGCCCTGCTAATGGAAGCGGTCCGCGCGAAACGCGGTCGGCACATCAGCATACCCAGTTGGTTAACATGGTCGACTCTGGCGGCCGGTTTGTTGGGGTTGCCGCTCCTTCAGATAATTACCGTGGCATCCATCGAAGAAACGCTCTCGGGCGGACAGGGCATGGAACACGCGGTGGCTGAGAAGTTCCCGCGCCTGATCGATGCGCATCTCGAACAACAAGGACAGCCGCCGCTCGACCTCGAAGGAACCGTAATGGACGCCGACCGACTGCAAGCCACCAGCCGGCAAATAGTCGAGCGGCAATTGATGCAACGCGACCTAGTGATGACCGGCTCCTGTCTATCGCAAACGAGTGACGATCTGCCTTCCGACATCTACTTCTATCTGCCGGCCGACTCTGATAGCGCGGATCCGCCGTTTGGCAACCGTGGTATCTCGCTGTTGCAGCGGCCTTCAATTCTACTCGACGTGATGCTCGGTTCCGGTTCGATCTTTCCCATATTCCCATCGCGCCGGGTGAACGGCGTCCCGAATCCGGACGATAGCATTGAGTTGATTGACGGCGGCTTTGCACACAACAGTCCAGTCGAAGCGGCCGTGCTGTGGGGAGCCACGCACATCGTGTTGATTGAAGCAACGCCTCGCCGGCGCGTCGAGCGGACAAATTTTCTGCAGAACGCGTCGGCCTCGTTCAGTCATCTGTACCAGCAGGCGCAACTGCTCGATGCGCGTTCGCGCGAGCGCGTCGTCGTGTTCAGTCTTGCTCCCGATCCGCCGCATATGTGCGTACTCGATTTCTCTGATAATTTGATCGCCGACAGCATCGACCGTGGCTACCACGATGCCGCTCGCACGTCGGCCGACGGTCCACCGCGTTTCAAGAAAGAACCCGGCTTGCCCGTGTTTTTGAAAGTGGTGACCGGCGCAGAGTAGAGGGCGGCTCCTGTCCCCGGAGAACAGCGGAATGGCAACGTCCGCTTGCGAAGATCGCCGATCTGATGCATGCTGGGCCACCGAAAGTTGTCGCTTTTCAAAATCATTCCTGCAAGACAAGGTGACCGGATGCCGCTGCTTGCCGAAACCAGTTCCACCGCCACGTTGGGGAGCCTCGACTGGGGGATTTGTGCGGGGTATCTGCTTGTTGTCTTTCTGCTGGGACTATGGGTGGCGCGCGATCAGCATTCGAACGAAGACTATTTTGTCGGCGGGCGCACGATGCATTGGCTGCCGATTGGTCTTTCGATCTTTGCAGGGACTTTCAGTTCGCTGTCGTTTGTTGGCCTGCCCAGTGATGCCGCTTACGAAGACTACCATTTGCTGCTGGGCATCCTGTTCATTCCGGTCGTCGTCACACCGATTGTCTGGTGTCTGTTTCTGCCGTTCTACTTTCGGCTCGGGCTGACGAGCGCCTACGAATACGTCGAACGGAGGTTCAATCGACGGCTGCGGCTGATTGCCAGCGTGCTGTTTCTGCTTTACACCATCGGCTGGATGGGGAACCTGCTGCGCGCGGTGGGACTGATCATGCAGGCGGTTCTCGATTTGTCTCCCGGGCAAACGGTGTTGCTGCTGGTGGGTGTCGGCCTGTTTGCCACATTCTACACGGCAATCGGCGGCGTCAAAGCGGTCGTCTGGACCGATGCGCTGCAGGCATTCGCACTTGGTGGAGGCATGCTGTTGGTACTCTATCTTGCCGTCGGGAAGATTGATGGAGGCTGGCAGCGGATGGTCGAAATCGGACAGACACATCACAAATTTGATATGTTTCACACCGATTTCGATTTCAAGGAATCCAACGTTTACGCCGCCTGCACGTTTGGGTTCTTCGTCTATCTGGCCAGTCATGCGGTCAGCTTTGGAGCAGTTCAGCGGTATGTGTCGATGCCGAACATTGCCGCCGCCCGCCGATCACTTCTCGTCAACGGCGTGATGGTGGCCGCAACCTGCACGATATTTTTTCTCGTTGGCTCCACGCTGTTCGCGTATTACCATCAGACGGATGTGGCGGGCAGTCCCAATGAACCGAGCAATTCGCAATCTTCTGCCAGCGACTCACAGAGCGAGAATCTATTCGTCCGAATGGAGTCCGACGACACTAAAGACCAGTTACTGTCGCGATTTCTGATGGCCGAATTGCCGCTGCCGGGCCTGATGGGTCTACTGTTGGCGGGCTTGTTTGCGGCGGCGATGAGCAGCATCGATAGCGGCATCAACAGCATGACGGCATCGGTCGTTTGCGACTGGCAAGGGGGCAGGCAGTTACAACTTCAGGGAAGTCGCCTTCTGTGTGCATCGTTCGGAGCGGCCGCCGTGACGACATCAATTGTGTTGTATTTCGTCGGCGGCGACGTCTTTCCAATGATCATGAAGATTGCGGGCGCGTTCTTCGGCGTCCTGCTGGGGGTCTTTCTTCTGGGAATGTTGACTCGGCGGGCGAACTCTGAAGGTGCTACTTTGGGCGTCATCGCCGGAGCCGCAGGTCTGGGCGCAGCATTCTACTGGGAAGTCTCGGAATACTGGTTCGGAGCGTTCACGTGTTTGCCAACGCTCATCGGCGGTGCCATGGCAAGCCTGTTCTTTGATCCACCGACGGAGGTCCAGCTGCGGGGACTGGTGGTAGGAAAATCGGGGGAAAGTTGAACTGCCTCAACAGTAACGAGTCGCCTCGGGAGGATGGGCTGCTAGAATGGATGGGAGATGCGAGAAAGTTGGAGAAGACGAAATGGGACTGGTCGTCGATTCGCAGCAGCGACGTTTTTTGTCCGCCGGAATAATAAAGACGAAAGTGCAGCGTGATGAGCGACGAAGAATTGCAGGCCAATTTGGAAACGACCGATCTGAAGTCGATCGAAGATCTCAGTCAGGCGTATCGCCGGATTACGGGCGAATTGAGCAAGGTCATTGTTGGGCAGCGGCAGGTCATTGAAGAGCTATTGATCGCCATGCTGGCCGGTGGACACTGCCTATTGCAAGGCGTGCCGGGGTTGGCAAAAACGTTAATGGTTCACACGCTGGCCGATTCGCTGGGCCTGTCGTTCAACCGCATTCAGTTCACGCCCGACCTGATGCCGGCCGACATCACCGGCACCGAAGTCATTCAGGAAGACAAGACAACCGGTAGCCGCGAGTTCCGGTTTCTGGAAGGCCCGGTCTTTGCCAACGTCGTTCTAGCCGATGAAATCAACCGCACGCCGCCCAAGACACAAGCCGCATTGTTGGAGGCGATGCAGGAACATCAGGTGACCGCCGGCGGTAAACGCCACAAGTTGCCTGAGCCATTTTTCGTACTGGCGACGCAGAACCCAATCGAGCAGGAAGGAACTTATCCGCTGCCCGAAGCCCAATTAGATCGCTTCATGTTCGAGGTACTCGTCGATTATCCGAGTGAAGAAGAAGAGTTCGAAATTGTGCGTCAGACAACTGCCGACAAGAAGCCGACTGTCAAAGAGGTATTGTCCCACGCGGAGTTAACCGGGTTGCAGGAAATTGTACGCAAGGTACCGGTGGCCGATCATGTCATTCGCTACGCGATGCAGTTCTCCCGCCTGACGCGGCAACGCCCGGCAAAACAGGGCGAACCGGACAACAACGTTCCCGATTTTGTGAAGGAGTACGTCAGTTGGGGTGCGGGTCCGCGGGCGAGCCAGTACTTGATTCTGGGAGCCAAAGCACGCTCGCTGTTGCACGGCCGGGCCTACGTCAGCACGGAAGACGTCCGAGCTGTCGCGCCGCCGGTGCTACGACATCGCATCATCACCAACTTCAATGCCGAGGCAGAAGGCATTACGACCGACGAGATCGTCCACCGACTGGCTGAGGTCATTCCACAGGGCGCGTCGGCGGGGCAATCGAAGTCACCATTGCCCGAAATTTTCAAAACGGCCGATTCTTTATAAACAGAGCGTAAGGGTAGGAAACACAAACGCGCGGCCGCTTGCGATTTCGGTTGGACGTATCCCGTTGAGGCAGGACACACATGGATAGCGAGACGAACTATCTCGATCCCGCAACGCTGGCCAATCTGAAGGGATTGGAGTTGAAGGCCCGTTTGATCGTCGAGGGATTTGCATCGGGCATGCACAAAAGCCCGTACCACGGGTTTTCCGTCGAATTTGCGGAGCATCGGGAGTACGTGCCGGGCGACGACCTGCGGTACGTCGATTGGAAAGTTTACGGAAAATCGGATCGTTTCTATTTGAAGCAGTATGAAGAGGAAACGAATTTTGCCTGCCACATCCTGATCGACAGCAGCGAGTCGATGCTGTACCGCTCGGAGCAAGCCGCCGTCTCGAAGCTGGAATACGCAACGTACGTGGCTGCGGCCTTGGCCTATCTGGTCATTCAGCAACGCGACGCGGTGGGTCTGGCAACCTTCGATCACGGCGTGACCAACTTCGTTCAGCCGTCCAGCCGCCCCTCGCATTTGAAGCAGTTATGCCATCTGATGGAAACCGTCCCAACCCAGGGTGAAACGGCCATGGGGCCGATCTTTCACGACTTGGCTGAACGAATCAAGAAACGCGGCCTGATTATCATTCTGAGCGACCTGTTCGACGACGTTGATTCGATTCTGCTGGGTCTGAAGCATTTCCGGCACCGACGACACGACGTCAGCGTCATGCAGGTCATCGATCCGGCGGAACAGGACTTCCCGTTTGAAGACCCAACTCTGTTCAAAGGTTTGGAAGGTTTACCTGAGCAGATGATCGAGCCGCGTTCTCTGCAGCGGGCCTATCGGCAGGAATTTGAAGGATTTTTGAAACAGATGCGTGCCGGCTGCCGCAACCTCAACATGGACCACACGCTCATGCGAACCGATCAGCCGCTGGGGGTGGCGTTATCCAGTTTTCTGGCCACACGGATGCAGCGGACATAGGAAAGAGAACACATAGATTTCGAAGAGTTCAGAACACGCGAACGCCGTCTCTAAGGGATCGAGAATCCGTCAATGTTTCGATTCGTTTTTCAGCCCATCATCGCCTTCGGGTTCGGCAGCATCTGGCTGTTGTGGGGACTGACGCTCGGCGCAATTCCGGTCGTCATCCATCTGCTGCACAAACGGCGATTCCGCGAGAGTCAATGGGCGGCTATGCGGTTTCTTCTGGAAGCGGCCAAGAAGAACTCCCGCCGAATCCGACTCGAACAATTACTGCTGCTAATCGTGCGGACGCTGATCTTCGTGCTGTTGGTGACCGCCTTGTCGCAGCCGCACGTTGAATCGTTCGGAATCACGTCGATGACGACCGTGAAGACACACCGAATCGTCGTGATCGATGCCTCGTACAGCATGGCATACCGCTCGGCCGACAACAGCTTATTCGAACGTGCGAAGGATATTGCCAAGGAGGTCATCGCCGGCGCCGGGCAGGGCGACGCGTTAAATCTCGTGCGCATTTGCAGTTTCGAGCCACGCGTTGTCGTCCGCGAGCCATCGTTCCACAAGCGGGAACTCGTCACCGAAATCGACCGCATGATGCAGACCGACGAACGGGGTGACACCCTGACGACGCTGCGAGAAGTCGTCGAATTGCTTAAAGAAGCACCGTCAATCGAGCAGAAGCAGGTGACGATCATCAGCGACTTTCAGCGCGCGAGCTGGTCGCCTGAATCTGTCGGCGGCATCGCGGAGATGCAGCAGTTGCTGCGCACATTAAGCGGTTCGGCCGAGTTGGTCCTGGTTGACGTGGGGAAAGCCGAAGCTGGAAATACGGCGGTCTCAAGTCTCATTGCCGAAGAGCCGTTCGTTGTTGTCGGCCGTCCCATTCATTTGCAGGCGACGATCCGTCAATTCGGACGGTCCGTTCTCGGCGGGCAGGTCGTCAAACTCTACGTCGATGAGCGACTCGCCGAAACGCGGACGGTGACCCCCTCGGCCAACGGCGATTTGCACGCCAACTTCATCCATACGTTTTCGACGAGCGGCGAGCATCAGGTCGAGGCGAGAATCGATGGAGACTCGCTCGACACCGACAACCGACGCTGGCTCGCCTTGCCGGTCAAGGAAGAACTGAAGGTCTTGCTGGTGAACGGTCGTCGTTCGGGTCGCCCCGCCGAAAACGCCACGTTTTATCTGGAGAAGACGTTCTCGCCTTCGACGTCGAGAAAGAAATGGACGGGCATCACGAAGGTGACCACCATCGATGACGGCGAATTGACGACCCGCGACGATCTGAGCCGGTACGATTGCATTTTCTTATGCAATGTTGCGACGTTCGAGCCACGTGAGGCCGGCATTCTGCACGCCTACCTGGAAGGAGGAGGTGGCGTTGTTTTTTGTTTGGGCGATCAGGTTCGCCAGGAGAGTTATAACCGCCAGCTCTTTCGGGACGGCGAAGGAATCTTGCCGGCGAAACTGGGAGACCGTGTCGGAAACGCGACTGTACCTGAGAGTGCATTTGGATTCGATGTCGCCAATTTGGACCATCCCATCGTCCGGGCCTTTGTTGGCAATCCGGGAACGGGACTGGAAAGTGCTCTCACTTTTGAATACGTCGGCACCGAACCGCGTGGAGATGCATCCGTCGCCTTGCGGTTTTCATCCGGCGATCCGGCTATTATTGATGCACCGGTGGGACGCGGACGTGTCCTGTTGATTTCGACGGCCGTCGATACCCGCTGGGGAGCCTGGCCCGTGCAGCGCAGTTTTCCGCCCCTCATGCACGAAATCGTACATTATGCGGTCACTGGGCGTTGGGAAGAACGGCAACGGCTGGTCGGTGAACCGCTCACGCGCGTGTTCCCCGTGCGGGCATTTACCATGCAAGCCAAAGTCAACCGACCCGACAATAGAACCGTTATCGTCCGACTGACTGAAAGCGAACAGTTTGCGAATCTCGCATTCCGACAGACCGACCGGCGCGGCCTCTACGAAGTTGAGTTGGGCGTGCCGCTCAATCGTTCGGAGTTGTTCGCCCTCAATGTCGATCCCCGGGAAAGCGACCTTTCCAAAGCGAGCGAATCGGACTTGAAAACCGAACTGTTCCCCGGTACCGACTTCACCTATTTGACCAAGTGGAGGGAGTTCCGGCGCCGCGATCAGGCAGCGGTCACTGATCGAGGCGGTCTGACTCGTTGGTTACTCGCTGCAACGTTTTGCCTGATCATCGTTGAACAGATGATGGCCTGGAAGTTCTATCGCGGCTTTTTGCTGTTGTACTGTATGGTGGCGTTGGCCTTCATCCAACAGGTGTCGATTCAAAGCACGGCTTGGGCAGTGCTACTGACTCTGCTTCTGGCGGCCGGACTCGCAGCATTGATCTACCTCGGCCGCCGCAAATCGCATACTGTCTGATGTCTCGCACTGTATCGCGAGCAACGCGCACATCATTGCAATTCGTCGAGCGAGCGAACCGCGAACGCCACGTGTAACGCAGCACCGATTGGCAGGGCATCTTCATCGACTTTGAAACGCGGGTGATGCACGTTGAACTCCGCGCCGATTTCTTCGTTTCGCACACCCAATCCCACGAAACAACCGGGAACCGTTTCGGTGTAATACGCAAAATCTTCGCCGCCCATAATCGGTGGCGACTCATTCACGCTGCCTTCACCCAACAGTTCGCCGGAAATCTCTTGTGCCAGTTGCCAGCAGTGTTCGTCGTTTACCGTTGGCGGATAATTATGACCGGGAAAATTGACGACTGCTTCACATCGGTTCGCCGTTGCGATCAACACGGCGATTTCGCGAACGCGTTCCTGAAACGCCTCCAGTTGATGCAGTGACAATGCGCGGATGGTTCCGCGCAGCTTCATTTCCATCGGAATGATGTTGTACGCCTCGCCGCCATGCACCGAAGTGATGCTGATGACGCCCGATTCCAGCGGATCGAGTTCGCGCGAAATAATGGTTTGCAATTCGGTAATAATCTTTGCGGATGTGGTGACCGGATCGATGCTCAAGTGCGGCATGGCGGCGTGTCCCCCCTTGCCGCGAACGGTAATTTCCAATCCACCCGAGGCGGCCAGAAACACGCCGGTACGCGAAGCAATCCCGCCGGTGTTTGTCAAAGGCCAAACGTGCAGGCCGAATATCCGTTGCACATCGGGATTGTTGAGCGCTCCCTCATCCCGCATTCGCATTCCGCCCGCGCCCCCTTCTTCGGCCGGTTGGAACAGAAATTTCACCGTCCCGGATAACTCCGATTCGCGTTGTTTAAGCAGCCGCGCCGCGCCGAGCAGCATGGCGGTGTGGCAATCGTGTCCGCAGGCGTGCATCTTGCCGTCGATCTCGCTGCGAAACGCAACGTCGGCCTCTTCGTGAATCGGCAGCGCATCCATGTCGGCACGCAATGCGACGCACGGCCCGCTACCGTCGCCAATCTGTGCGAGTACGCCGGTCTTCGCGATGTCGGCCTGAAAAGGAATATCCAATTCTGAGAGCGTCTGCTGTACGAGGCGGCTGGTTTCAACTTCTTCGTACATCAATTCCGGATGACGGTGAATCTGCCGACGCAGGTTCACAATCCAATCTTGAATCGAACGGGCATCATGCAGCGCGGAATCGAGTGACGCGGAATCGAGTGACATGGGGAATGCCTTTGATTGCGGTGGTTATTTTGGACTATGCAATTATATCGTGGATCACTTCACCGTGGATGTCGGTCAGCCGATAGTCGCGACCGGCAGTGCGGTATGTCAACCGCTCGTGATCGAGACCCAGTTGATGCAGAATGGTGGCGTGCAGGTCGTGGACGTGGACTTTGTTGTGCATCGCGCGGAAACCAAAATCGTCCGTTTCGCCGTAGGTCATGCCACCGCGTATGCCCCCGCCGGCCATCCACATCGTAAAGCCGTGATGATTGTGGTCGCGCCCGCTGCCATTCTCTGAAGTCGGTGTCCTTCCAAATTCACCACCCCAAACAACGAGCGTGTCTTCGAGCAATCCGCGACGCTTGAGATCACCCAGTAATGCGGCGGTTGGTTGGTCGATGTCGCGGCAGAGGTTTCCGACTTTTTCGTTGTGCTTGGAATGGGTGTCCCACGGCTGGCCGTTGCCGTAATAAACCTGCACGAAACGCACGCCCCGCTCCACCAGCCGCCGTGCCAACAGGCAGCCGTTGGCGTAATGTCCGCTGCCGTATTCCTCGCGAATCGATTTCGGTTCGCGATTGATGTCGAAGGCCTCGCTGGCCTGAAACTGCATTCGGTAGGCGGTTTCCATTGCCTGCATGCGGGCCTGGAGTGCCTGTTCGGTCTTTCGCCGTTCCAGGTGTCGGGCATTGAGTTGTTGCAACAAGTCCAATTGTCGCCGTTGTGTGTCGCGGTCGATGGCGGCATTTCGCAAGTTAGGCAGCATGCGGGTGGGATTGAGATTGGAATGATTGATGTACGTTCCTTGATACGCCGACGGCAGGAATGCGCTGTTCCAGAGGATGGAAAAACGAACCGGCCGGCCGGGACAGAGGACGACATAACCGGGCAGGTTTTCGTTTTCGGTTCCCAAGCCGTAGAGAAACCACGCCCCCATACTGGGACGGGTGGGAAGAATCGTGCCGTTGTTCATCATCAACAGCGCCGGCCCATGATTGGGATTGTCGCTGTGCATCGATCGCAGCACGCAAATGTCGTCGATGTGTTTGGCGAGTTTGGGCAGCAGTTCGCTAACCGGCACACCGCTTTCTCCCCGCTGTGTGAACTTGAACGGGGAGGGCAGCAGCCCGCCCGTCGGTCGCTCGGTCCGCAGGTCAGCACCTTCAGGACGCTGTCCCGCATATTTGTTTAGCGCGGGTTTTGGGTCGAACAGATCGGCCTGAAACGGGCCGCCGTTCATAAACAAATGAATGACACGTTTCGCGCGCGGGGCGAAATGCGGTTGAAACTCACCAGCGGCCGAGTCGCGTGCAAGCAGGTTGGCCATGCCCAAAGAACCAAGCCCACTACCAGTAGCCTGGATCATCCGGCGGCGCGTCAACGGGATGTTCTGTTCGGGAGTATTCATGGTAAACCTGTGACAAGGTTCGTAGCGACCGCATTCATGCGGTTCGGTTGCTTCCTGACGAAACCAACGCTAGTCAACAAACTGAAACTCATTGCTGCCAAGTAGAACCTGGGCATACAGCGTCCACGCTTTTTCCGTTGGTCCCTTCGATTCCGGATCAAGGAACTGTTTGCCCAATTCTGTTTCCTCTTTGGTCGCCCCGCGATTGAATAATAACCTGTAGGCCGTCTGGATCTGTGCCGCAACATCAGCCGGCGTTTCTGTGCGAATTCGCTTGGCCAACGCCGATGACTGTGCCGCCATCAGCGGACTGTTGAGCACGAACAAACCCTGCAGCGGGGTAGTCGTGTCGAGCCGCCGAGGACTGTGCGCAGTGGGATCGGGGAAATCGTGCATCTGCAGAATCGCGGGAATGTCGCGACGGTTGATGGTGCCGTACAACGTTCGCCGATTGTTATCAACTTTGGCGAGCGATTGCGAAGGGCCACCGAGATTCGCATCGAGCCGACCAGCGACGAATAACATCGCGTCGCGCCACGACTCAATATCGAGCCGACGGCGATTCATCCGCCATAGCCAACGGTTTTCCGGATCGCTTGCATGATTCATCGAATCTGTGTCGCTCGATTGGCGATAGGTTTTCGAAAGGACAATTTCTCGATGCAGCCATTTAATCGACCAGCCATTGTCAACGAACCGCGCTGTGAGATCTTCCAGCAGTTCCGGATGAGATGGGGGCACTCCCTGCCCACCGAAGTTGCTTGGCGTATCGACCAATCCGCGGCCGAAATGCGCCAGCCAGATGCGATTGACGATCACACGCGCAGCCAACGGAGCGGCATCTCCCACAATCGACTCCGCCAGTTCGAGCCGCCCGCTGCCTTGTGTGAACGGCTTCGGTTCACCGTGACTGAGAACACTCAAGAATCGCCGTTTGACCAGCGGGCCGAGGTTGTTGGGGTTTCCTCGAATAAAGATATTCAGGTCTCGCGGCTCGGGTTTGTAGTCAATCCGAGTGCCCGACTGCGCCGTCTTGCCGGCCCGTTCAACGTACAGCGAGGCTTCGGCCACCGCGTTGGCCGTCGGCGTGTGATACAACGGCGTACTTTTTTCGATCTCAGCGATCTCTTTTTTAATCTCAGCAATTCGCGCCGCCGCAGTCTTGGCCGGGGGCTTCATCTTCTGCAACTTCTTTAACTCGTCATTGAGTTTCTTGACCTTACCTTGGGCCGCTTTGACGATGGCGTAATCCGACTCCGCAATCACTGGCCGTTCGGCGAGCCGCGTACTGGCGAATACGCCCGCCAGCGCGTAATAATCTTTACTCGTGATGGGGTCGAACTTGTGGTCGTGGCAGCGCGCGCAGGCGACGGTGAGGCCGAGAAACGTGCGGGAAACCGTATCGATTCGTTCTTCCCATTCGTCGGCCACAATCACCTTGATGATCTCGGGCGGCAGTTGCAATTCCTTCCAGTAGGTGGGACTGAGACCGAGAAACCCCAACGCGGGCGTCTCTGCCGGTCCCGTCTCGGGCATCAGATCAGTCGCCAACTGCCGCTTGACGAATTCGTTGTAGGGCATGTCGGCATTGAATGCCCCGGTGACCCAGTCCCGGTAGAGATACGCCTGCCCGGTGCCTTCGAGCCAACTGGCGGTGGCATCTGTGTAGCGGGCCAAGTCGAGCCAGAACCTGGCCCATCGCTCGCCATAATGCGGCGAAGCAAGCAGTCGCTCGACGAGCCGATCGTAGGCGTCCGGCGACTCATCGGCAACGAACGAATCGACCTCAGTGGAAGCAGGCGGTAATCCCGTCAGATCGAACGACAACCGCCGAATAAGCGTTCGACGATCCGCTGTCGTTGAAGGACGCAGGTTCCGTTTTTTTAATTCCGCCAGAATGAAAGCATCAACACGGTTCCGCTTTTCCGAGAGATCATTTTTTCCGGGAAGCGGCTGTTGGCTGAGTGGCTGAAACGACCAGAACTTTCGGCCCGCGTCAATGTCGATTTCCTGCCGTTTCAGAGTGCCGCCTTTCCCCGTGTCGGGGTAGGGTGCTCCGCGCTTGACCCACGCGACGAGCGTATCGATTTCCACTTGGGGAAGTTTGCCGACGGGCGGCATCTGGAATCCCACCGAGTCGTAGCGAACCGCCTCGATGAACAAACTGTCGGCGGGTTTCTCGGCATCGAAAACCGCCCCACTGTCTCCGCCAGCCATGAAACCCGCACGACTATCTAATCGCAAACCCCCGCGCAGCTTTTTTGTGTCGGCACCGTGACAGGAGTAACACCGCTTATGCAATAGCGGGCGGATCGTCTTTTCAAAATACTCGTAGTCCTTCGCGGAAAAGTCGAGAGACTTTTCCTGCGCACCGAGATTCGACGGCAAAAACGCGACGGCTAGAAGGACCGGCAGGATGAAGCGGGTTGGCTTCATAGGTCAACTTCCAAATTCGGGTGGGATTGTCGGGTGAGGGTTCCATTTTATCTGAACATCAGCCGATTCGCAAATTGCGGGCGTTCGCTTGTGCGCGCGCACCATTGTGAATCGGAGTAGACGACCACGAAATACGCGAAAGTGAGCAAAGCAAAGTCTGAATTTGATGAGGAAGCCAGGAATGCAGGAAAATGACATTTGGCGAATTCCTGGTTTCCTGCATTCTTTATTCTCATCCGAAGTCTCTTTGGCATCATTGCCGATCGATTCACTCGGTCCGTTCAAACCGATAAATCCCCCGTCCGGAGGCCGATTCGATCATGTAGTACACCTCGCCGGCCTCGTCTTCTCCGAACGCCAGCACGGGAATTCCTCCGGCCACAATTTGCCAGTTTTTCTGTCCCTGGCCGGTTTTCTCATCGAACTCGAGCGCCCAGATTTTTCCGCTGACAAAGTCGGCGTAAAGATACTTGCCGGCCAGTTCGGGCAGACGCGATCCGCGATAGACCGTGCCGCCGGTGATCGATTTGCCGACGCGGTGATCGTACACCCAGACCGCCTCGATGGGTGTCTTCGGCGGCCTTGCCGTGCTGTTGCCGAATCCGTAATTGGCCTCGCGAATGCTCCAGCCGTAATTGCCGCCCGGTTGAACGACGTTGATTTCTTCCCACAAATCCTGTCCGACGTCGCCAACCCATAGCCGCCCCGTTTTGCGATCAACCGACATTCGCCAGATATTGC
The DNA here is from genome assembly GCA_018699955.1 of Planctomycetaceae bacterium. Classification (GTDB taxonomy): domain Bacteria; phylum Planctomycetota; class Planctomycetia; order Planctomycetales; family Planctomycetaceae; genus JABISG01. The sequence goes on from JABISG010000045.1 coordinate 27,417, forward strand.
GGAAGCCGTAAGCATAAATCTCCGGCTTGGCTCCCTTTTGTGTTCGAAACGGATTGTCGGCGGGTATGGCGTAATTGCGTCCATCTTGTTTCTTGTCGATGTCGATCCGCAAAACCGATCCCATCCAGGTTTTCAGATTTTGAGCATGATGCAACGGATCGTTACGCCCGCCACCATCGCCTAATGCGATGTAGAGATAGCCGTCGTGTCCGAACGCAATCGATCCACCGTTGTGATTCGAGAACGGCTGCGGGATCTTCATCACGATCTCTTCACTGTCGGGGTCGGCGTGATTGGGATTGTCCTTCGAGACGCGAAATCGCGAGATGATCGAAGTGCGCGGTTCGGCTGCCGACGAATAATAGACGAACAACTCACCGGTTTTCTTGAAGTTCGGATGCAGAGCGAATCCCAGCAATCCTTCCTCGTTGTCCTTTTCCCAATCGTGAACCTTGGAACGCAAATCGAGCAGCAGCTTTGCCTGTTTGACTGCCGGATCGTTGGGAAAGACGTGTACCATGCCGATTTGCGAGGCGACGAAAATGCGATTCGTGCCGTCCGCTGCGTGAGTCAGCGTCATCGGGCGCAGCGGCTTCACTTTGCCCTGTTCGGTCACACCCTCCCAGCCTTCCCATTTCATCTGGGGGAATGCCGGCTTCCCGACGAGTTGCAAACGACCGTCGCTCGGATCGGGAACCGAACCGTCGGCGGCGATTTCACGAATCTTGATGTTCCGATACGCGACCAGGTTTCCGTGATCCTGCAGGCAAATGTGTCCCTCTTTCGCCTTGCCAAATTTGGGGAAGGCGGCAAACTTGCTGGCGGCAACGCGTTTGTTCCAATCATCGCTACCGATCTGGAAGTAGTAGTAACTCACCCCGTTGACGGCGACCTCGCACTGGTCGCGGGCAATTCGCAGATAGACGTGATTCCACTGACCGGCAGGTCGCGTGGCATCGTCTGTTTCCGGACTCTTGAAGCCGACCTGCTTTTCAAATCGTTTTGCCCAGTCGGGTTTGACAGGTTGATACAGTTGGTAAAGCCAACCCGCCTTTTGCGGATCGCGGCCAAGTTTGTTGTCCAGAACCTGCACTTCCGGCCCGGAATAACCTGGGGCGTTGGGCGTTTCGGCCACGTGGAATATGATCCCGCTGTTCCCGCCCGAGGAAATGTTGTATTCAAGCGACAACTCGAAGTAGCCGTACTTTTTCTTCGTGATGATGTCGCCCGCACCGTTTTTTTCGCGAGTGATGGCACCATCCTTAATGGCCCATCCGTCACTCAGCGTCTGCTTGCGATAGTTGCGCCAGCTGTTAGCCGACTGCCCATCGAACAGTAGTTTCCAACCGCCCCGTTGTTCCGCCGCCGTCAGTTCGTTCAACGGAACGTCGGCCAGTGCGGCTGCACTTGAGCAGAACACCATGAAACCCAACAAACTGAAAGCGAAGCTGCGAATGCTGTACATCATTGGGGGCAAATCCCGATTGGGTGGGGAGCAGGAAAACTCATAAAATGCACGTTGAACGCACAAATTGCGTAACGACGGCACGCCACTTTCGATTCAGCATAACACCTCGCTGCCCCCCGCGTCACCTGTGGGGCATCAACAGTTTTTTCGTCGTGTGAGATGCGATGCCGACGAGTTCCGCATACAACTGGTGATCCGAAGAGTGCGGAGTCACCGTTAGTAGGCCCCGCGCGAAACAATCAATTGAGGAATTCGACTGGCTACCAATTCATGAATCGGACCACGTTTCGACTGGTACTCTTAATCTCATGTGCTCATGCGCTGGTGCATGCGTTTGAGCTTGCGCTGCCTAGTGTCGAACAGATGATCGGCGAGGACTTCGAAGTTAGTCGGAAACAAACCGGCATGTTGGGAACGACGTGGCGGTTACCGTTTGGTTTCGGCGCGTTGTTGGCGGGATGGTTGGCCGACCGGTACGGTTCCAAGCCGTTGCTGTTGGTGTTTCTGGGGGGATGCATCGCGACGTCACTGCTGGCATATTGGTCGCCTTCACTGAGCGTGTTGTTCGTGGTGATGTTCGCCATGGGCTGTTTCGCCAGCATCTATCACCCCGTCGGACTGGCATTGATTTCGCGCGAGACGACTCCCGAAAACCTTCCGGCGGCGCTTGGCTGGCATGGCATTCTCGGTTCGATCGGAATTACGTCAGCACCGCTGATCGCCGCGATCGTCTTCGGAGCAACGGACATCGGCTGGCGCGATTACTACGTTGTGTTGTGCCTCCCCGCGACGGTCATCGCGCTGTTGATTGTCGTCACACTCCCGAAAGCGCAACGGCGGCGGGAGACGACTTCCTCACCGACTGTTACAGTCGCGACCGCCGAACCGGAGACAGCCCGCTGGAAGTCGTTCTACCTGCTTGTCGCGGTCGGTGCGTTATCGGGATTTGTCTACGCAGCGTTCGTGCATTTTCTGACGCGTTACCTGGGCGACTCGCAAGTTCTGAACAGTTCTCAGTTTCGTCCCTCCGGGATGTCGGCCGAGGGGTTTCGGAATCTGATGGCAGCCATCGTCCTCGGTTTCGCCATCGCCGGACAGGCTCTCGCCGGCAAGATCGCCCGGGCCGGTCGCCTGGAGCCGTTTCTGGCGTTCATCATGTTTGCCAACGTTCCCTGCCTGGTTTGGATGGCGTTTGCCGACGGACCGTGGCGGTTGGTCGCTGCCTGTACGGCGGCATTTGTGCATTTTATGAACCAGCCGGTTTACAACAGCCTGATCGCCCAGTACGTCCCCAGCGCCCGTCGGAGTGTCGGCTATGGGTTTAGCAACATGGTGTGCTTCGGCATCGGCGCTCTCGGACCAACTTGTGCCGGTTTTATGAAGAACGACCTTTATACATACGGAGGAATGGCCGCCGTCATTACAGTTTCCGGTTGCCTTGCGCTGTTCTTGAACCGCCAGCAATCCACATGAGCCGTTCATCATTTCTCAACGCGTCGAACAGCGACCGACAGCGTTCAACAACTCCGCCGCGGTTGAATCACCGCATTCGACCGTGACGACAAACGGCAACTCGTCATCACCAATCGGATCGTGCGTCTGGAGTTGATGCTCGAGGACCGACAGGTCGGCTTCCGATGCATCGACGCCGGCCTGCAACCGGCGCACGATGCGTTCGCGCAACACCGATTCCGTTACCTGGAAATCGGCGATAATGCATTCCACCCCCAACCGGTCGGCCAGCCGGCGGAATTGGTCGCGATGAGAACGCTGGAGGAATGTGGCATCGACAATCGCCGGAAATCCGGCGGACACTGCAGCCGTCGCCAATTCGGCCAGTTTGTCGTAGGTCCGACCGGTTCGATCAGATGTGTAGATGCCCGACTCGATATCTGTGGCAGTCTTCGCCGCCACATCACCGCCAAATAATCGTTGCCGTTCGACATCGGAGCGAATGCGAACGGCGCCAGATTGTTCTACCACAGGTTGCGTTCCAGTCGATTTCCCACTGCCGGAGAAACCGTGGGTGATGATCAACGGCGTTGGATGCGATTCAGTGTATTGTTTTGCCAGGTCGATGTACTGCCGAAATTCTCGATCAAGCGTCAATCGTTCTTCTTCATCGACATCGTTCTGTGCGCAGCGCAGCATTGAAACTTTCGCCCGCACCAACGCACGATAAACGAGATAGAAGCGAAGAACAGAAAGGCCGGCATAGTCCCCGGTCTGTTCGAGGTAACCGTTAAGGAACCGCCAGCCGAAATCGGGCCGACCCCGGTCTTGCAGGTCCATGACGACAAAGGCCACCTCACTTAGCACATCGATCCAACGAAAGGACTCGTTGAATTCGATGCCGTCGAAAATCAGCACCGAATCCGTTGAGTTCGCGCAATCGGTCTCTTCTCTCCGTTGCAGGATCATGTTTCCGAGATGCATATCGCCGTGGCATTCGCGCACGAATCCCAGATGCCGCCGACGGTGAAAATTGCTTTGTCGCGCGCCGAATTCGTGCCGGCTCCATTCATGCAGAGTATCGATCATCGATCGCAACTCGAGATCGTCATCCGCTCTCGTGAGGTGCCGGAAGTTCTCTTCGACCGGCTCAAGAATCGCAGCGGGAGTGCCCAAGTTGCTGGTGTCTGGATTGACGACTTCAATACACGAATGAAAGTCGGCGACTTCTTCTGCCAGGGAATCAATGTGCTCGGCTGCCAAATTGTCGCATGCGATCAGCCGGCTGAGCAACATCTCCTGCGAGAATTGCCTCATTTTGACGGCGAACTCGATCAGAGTGCCGCTGCCCTCGACAACGGCACAGTCGACTGTGCCAGTGATGGGGACGACGGCAAGGTAGAGATTCGGTGCCAGGCGGCGATTGAGTCGCAGTTCTTCTTCACAAAAAAACTGCCGCCGCTCCAGCGTGGTGAAATCGACGAACCCGAAGTCGACGGGTTTCTTGATTTTGTAGGCAAAAGTTCCCGTCAGCAGAACCCACGAGATATGGGTTTCGATCACCGCAACGTCACCGACCGGATGAGGCCAGGCATTGGCGTCTTGCAGCGCCCGGATGAGCGGCTCTGTTGGCGCATCACACGACATCGATCTTTCCGGTGCTGTCGCCGAATTTGTTCGTCTTGACCCCGAGACGCTGCAGCATGGTGACAAAGAGATTCGACAGGGGAATGTCGTCCTGCGCGGCCTCTTTCTGCCAAGGTTCACGGCCTCCATTCCACGGGCCACCGGCCGGATTGTCGCCGGCATGGTTGAGGTACTGACCGTGCTTGAATCCCATGTTCTTCCCGCCGGCAAGAATCAACGGGTAGTTGCGAGAGAGGTGAAAAGCGCTTGACGCGGAACCGAGCAGCAGCAGCGTGTTATCCAGCATTGATCCTTCTCCGGCTGGTTCCGGCGACTGCTTGAGCTTCGTGGCAAACCGGCCGAATTCTTCATTGAGGAATCGGCAGTAGATCCCGAATCTCTTCCAGCCGCCCGGGTTCTTGGTTTCGTGCGATAACGAGTGGGCCAGATTGAATCCAACGGCTCGCGCGAGATGATCGCTTTTCCCGACGCCGTTTTCTCGACCAATCTGGTAGGTGGCCACTCGGGTGGAATCGGTTTTGAACGCAAGATAAATCAACTCGAACATCGTCTGAATGTAAAGACGAGGCTCGTCAGGTGTCAGGTTGAGATTGAGATGATCGGCATCCACTTTGGGAAGGGGCGTGTTGATCCAATGTTTGGCCTTCGCCACTTTGACCTCGGCCTCGCGTACAGAGTCCAGGTATTCATCCAGTCGCTTCTGGTCCTGAGAAGAGAGAGTCTTCCGCAACGACCGGGCATCTGCCAGCAGATCGTCCAGCGCGTTCTTGCTCAGCGCGAGCCGACGAGCCGCATCTTCGTCACTCTTGACGAACAGCATGTCGAAGACTCGCTTCGGTCGGTGTTCGGCGGGGATCGCTCGACCGCTGCGATTGAAAGAGAGCGTATGAGCGCCGCGCGGCGTTCCCGTTCCCCCATCGGTGGACATCACCAGCGATGAAAACCGCGTTTGATCCCCGACGTGTGTCGCAAACTCCTGGTCCAGCGAAATCGTGTTCTTGTACGGGCCGTCATAGGCTGTTGCGGCTGCGGTCAGGAATTGGTCCGCATTCGAATGACCGTGAACTTTGCGAACCGATGGGTGAGAAAAGCCGGATAAGACCGTCAGGTCATTTCGCAACGGCTCAAATGGTTCCATGCATTTCGTGAAGGTAAATTTCTTGCCGTTTCCATGTGGGAACCATAACCAGTCCTTGTGTGCCGGGTCTTTGGGGAGTGGCATGGGGACGCCGTCGGGGAAATAAAAGCAAGCCAGACGATTGGGATTGGCAGGATCATCGGCGGCCCTGGCCAATGATGTCGTGACGGATTCGAACAACGGCAGGGCCAGCGCCACGCCTGTGCCACGAAGAAATCGACGACGATCAAGTGAATTCAAGTTCAAAGTCATGTCGGTGTTTTTTCTGTTGATTCTTCGATTTGCCGGTTTGCCCTACGAAAATATATCTATCAGGCACATCATCCACGCGAGCGCCCTGTCTATTTCGACTGGAACAGTTCACTGGTGACGACCAGTTGTATCATTGTCGCCAGCCCATCTTCCTGCTTACGCACATCGGCTGTTATTTTGTCGATACTTGAGCGATCGGCAAAGGTCAACGGTCGGCCGAGCGCATAAGTCGTCATCTTGTGGACCATCGCGCGGACAAACTGGTCTTGGCGATTTTCCAGCAGAAACCGTTTGAGTCCGTCCATGCCATCCAGCTTTTGTTTATTGAATAACAGGCTGGTCGCATCGACCGGTTTCCCTTTGATCTGGTCACGCCAACGCCCCAGGGCGTCGTAATTCTCGAAGGCGATTCCCCAGGGATCAATTTTCGCGTGGCATGACATGCAGGCGGCATGATTGCGGTGGTCTTCGATTCGCTGTTTGAGCGTCATCTTGGCAATCTTGGGATCGGCAAGATCAATTTCCGGGACCGCCGGCGGGGGTGGTGGCGGAGGATCGTTGAGCAGACTTTCCAGCAACCAGATTCCCCGTTTGAGCGGATGCGAATCTTTGCCGTCGGAATTCATGGCCAGCAGTCCAGCCTGAGTCAGCAGACCGCCTCGCCTGTGTTGCGGATCGAGTTTCACACGGCGGAAGTGGTTCCCATAGACGTTGTTGAATCCGTAGTGCCTGGCGAGTCGTTCATTGGCCATCGTGTAATCCGCATGCACGAAATCCAGCACACTGTGATTGTTCTGTAGTACTTCATGAAAGAACGCGACCGGCTCCTGTTGCATTGCTTCTTTCAAAAGTGGATCAAATCCCGGATGCACTTTCCGGTCGATGTTGAGAAAGTCCAGCAATTCCATGTTGAGCCATTGGCGAAGGAAATGCTTTGAGAACCGCTGCGAGCGCGGATCGGCCAACATCCGCTTGACCTGCCCAGCCAGAATCTTGGAGTTGCTTAGTTGCCCACTGTCGGCCAATTGCAGAAGTTCGGCATCGGGCAGACTGCACCACAGAAACATCGACAGCCGCGTTGCCAATTCATCTGCAGAAAGACGTTGCGGCCGGGCAGTTTCATCTGGATTTCCGGGTGCCTCTCTTCGAGCGAGGTAGAGGAGATTGGGCGATGAGAGGACAGCCGCCAGCACTTCGACCATGGCTTCTTCCATGCTGCCGCACTCTGGGCGGATCGCATTGTAGAGTTTGATCTTCCGATCGACTTCCGCTTTGGTCACATTTCGTCGCCAGGCACGCGACATGAAACCGGTTAAGATCTCTCTCGCATAAACCGTTTCGTTCTTTCTGTTCTCGCTGTCAACAAAAATTCTCTTGTGGGACTCCGGTGGCCATTGGTCATAGACGGGAGCAGTAATTTCCACGTAGTCGAATTCGATGTCGCCCTGCGAGACCGAACTGTTGACCAAACGGATGAACTCCGAGGGACTGGGCATCGCCCCCATTTTCGATATGTTTCGCACGGAGTTGCGGGGGTAAATTTCCCCGAGCGGAATGTCCCATTGATAGAACTCGGGCTTATCCGACGCCGCTTTGATGGGAGTGTCTTCGGTGCTTACGCGGATGACGGCGCGACCTTCGTTGCTGGCCCGCCATCCGAATTCAAGTTGCATGCTCGGTATCTTCGCTGCATCTTTGGATGCGCGTGACGCCCGGACGCGGACTCGCATCGTTCCTTCATTGGGAACCTGATCGCCGAGTTCAATGATCAGGTTTTGATTTCGCCCCTGGGGCATGACCGCGACATGATCGAACGAGGCAGGAATCTCCGGGTGGGATTTGGTCGGTGCGAACGCGTACTTGCCGCCATAGTATGTCCAGGTGGCACGTGCGGTTCTGCCGGTAGATAATTCTCTGTAGTAAGCGTTGCGGTGAGGGTTTTTGAAGCTCGCGGTTAGTCGATCCACTTCTGTTTCTTGTTTGGCCGGATCGTCTTTGTGTTTCTCCTTGAGTTTCTTCAGCTCTTCGGCCTGTTTGGGCCATTCCCGACTGGCCGCGTCTTTCATGCTGACGCCCCAGTAGAGAACGGGAGGCTGTTTCCCTGTGACCGTTGCTCGCTTGAGTGCCTTGCGAGCAAGCTCGCGATACGTTTCAAACTGCACGACGGTCATATGCAGCATTTCGGAGCTGTTCTGAAAGCCATCTTCCGATGCCGGCTCGGGCGGTAAGTCTTTGGCGAAGTTATAGGGAAGTCCCAGCAAGTCCTGCAGCGCGTAGTTGTACTCGTAACGCGTCATTCTGCGGAACGACGAGTGTCCCCCTTCCGCACGACGCACCGCCGAGGCGACCTGAATTTCCGAGGACAGCCATTCAATGATGTTGGCGCGATCACTGTCCGCCAATTTGGGGGCGTCCGCGGGCGGCATCTCGCCATTGCTTATCACGGCAACGACTTCGATCCACCACTCCACGTCGCTTCCCTGCAACAAATTGGGATCCAGCGTGTCGATCCGAATGTTGCCTTCCTGTGTCTTCGCTCCATGACATTCAACACAGGCCTTCTTCAGGACAGGCTCGATCTCCTTCCGAAACACCTGCAGGTTGGCTTTTGGTGCCTCGTTGGTTTCTATTCGCAGGCTCTGTTTGCGAAAGCTCGACCGCTGAACGCCGGCCGCTTTCGCTTCTTCGAGCGTCGGCCGCGCCGCGGATTCGGGAGATGAAACATCGCTGTTCTGCGCGATTGCGGCAATCGCGACCAACAGGAGACACACGGTGGAAGCGGCGAGTATTTTCACGACTTTGCAACGATCTTAAAAAACCTCGACAATCTGATACCAATCCCCCGGTCGCGGGGCTACTACCAGTGTAACTCACAGTTGCCGCCGGTGGCCAGAGTCCCGCGGCAGGAAGGCGGAGTTCACTGCTTCGGTTTGTTGATCTGTGATGAGTGTTTTCCCAAGCATCGCCCGCCCTCACCCTGCTTCAATCGCCTTCGGCTCTGAAGCGGTCCCTCTCCCACGGAGAGAGGGAATGGAAGCGACATCCAGGGATCGCATACGTTACGCTTCGCGCCAGTCGCGTATCGCGTCGGCATCGCGCGCCGCGTCGGCAATGCGATGGGCTTTTAACTGTTGAAGCTTTTCCGGCGGAGCCAACGCCAACATTTGCCGCACGGTGAACGGTGGTTGGGCGAGACGGCATTCGGCGTCGATCACCTCGGCCAGATAGACCGTGCGGTCGCCGGTTAGCATGCGATTCTCGATGCGGCAGTCGAGCCAACTCACCGCATCGGTCAGAATCGGACTGCCGCTGTTTCCGCTGCGGATTTGCAGATCGCAAAACTTATCGACATCACGTCCCGTTTCGAGACCGAATCGCCAGACCCAATCCAATTGTGTTTCATCGAGCAGATGCAGCGCGAACGCGCCGCTCGCTTCGATGCATTTCCACGTGTGATGCTGGCAGGCAATGGCAACCAGCACGCGCGGTATCTCCGGAACAATTGAAGCCTGCACGACCGTGGTGGCGATTAACCCGCCCCGACGTTCGCCATCAGCCGCCGTAACAACCCACAACTCGCGGTCGGTCGCACGAAATATCTGTTCGGTCGCATCAATGGGCATGACGAGTCATCGCGTCCGTTTCGACAGGCTGACGAGCATCGCCTTCTGGTATTCACGAAAGTCGACGTGGCGGGTGCTTCGATCTTTGAGCAGCGTTTCCCAACGATGAATATAGCTGCGGTCTTTATCGTCGAGTTGCCAATGGATCTCGTGTTCTGCCTTGAATTGCAAGGGGTTTTCACCCGCGATTGTCAGCCGGACTTCGGTTGGCATCACACTGTGTTTTCGCAATGCTTCGTTCAGTTCCAACCGTGAGGCGGGATACAGTGTCTGCGGGTGCAGAACATAATTCAGCCGACACGTCCAGTCGGCGTAGTGGAGATACGCCGTAACTGCTTGCGGCACCTTGGCCTTGGAACACCTTGCCTCATACCGAACAAAAGGACTGTTGAGCGTCAGCGTTTTTCCTTCCGGTGCATACTTCGTGTCGAAGTCGGGAGTCAGCTGAAAGGTGAGTGCTTTGGCAACTTTCAGCGGCGGTCCACCTTTGGCGTTCGGCACGGCAACGTAATCTTCCATCTCTTTTTCCGCGATGTCCAGCTTGCCAAGCAACTTGTCGAATTTGACCTGAGTTGCCATCGTTCGCGTGGTACTCAATATGGTGAACCGCTTGCGGCCCGGTTCAAAGATTGTGACTTCGCCAACCGAATCAATGTAGTCGTAAACTTTGCCTGCGTGGAACAGCGTCAGCGAACGCGCGACCACTGCGTTTTGTTTGGCAGCGCCTGCGGTTTCCGGCGTTCCGCCCATTTCCTGCGACACGCGTGTGTAAATGCGAAATTCCTGGGCTGCAATAACTGGCCCGAATATCGCCTGTGCCGCAACCACCAGAAGTATTGCAAGGGTAAAACGAAGAACGGTCACGATTCCGCGCGGATTACGCCCAAGGCAGACATTGGAGTGCTTCGACTTGTTCATGACTTTTTCCTGTCGTGAAAATATTCGACGTTGCGTTCTTCAGTTTCTGGAATTCGCGCCACTTGAATTGACTCTATTTGATCGCCCCAAGCGCAACCGGTTCGCCGTTTAGGCGTTCGCTCTCGAGCGCGGCCAGCACGAAGCGGACGATTTCCAAAGTCACGTTATTGGCGACTGCTGGCTGCTTTGATTCGATACCGGCGACAATCGTTCGGCACAGATTGCGATAGGCGTATCTCGAGGAAACGCGTTGTTCGATGACCGCTTGATCGCAAAATGCCGTGAAGCCATAGGCGGTTGATCCCGCGCGATTGCCGCGCAGTCCGGCGACTCGACCATCACTCCAGGAACCGGTCACCACGTCGGCACCGTCGCAGCAAATGGCGGATACCCGTTCGACGCCCGTCCCCATCAATGTGTACAGCAACTCGACGGCGTGAATGCCGTAATGAAACAGTCCGGGATTACCCTCGGCCCGTTTGGCCGGACCGTAAACGAGAACGCCGTTCAGCCGGCCATGGACCGATTCGCGACTTTGAAATTGTTTGACGTCTTCGGAAAACCGCAATGCCGATGTGCCGTAAACAAACGTGTCGTGCGCCACTGCCAGACGAACAATTTCTTCAGCGTCTTCCGATGAGCAGGCGAATGGCTTATCGACGTAGGCGGGAATTCCCACTTCGAGGAACGGCCGCACACGATCAAGATGCACGCCGCCGCACAGCGATAGCACCAGCACGGCATCGATCCGGCCAATCATGTCTTCCGGTTGTTCGACCAACTCAACTCCGCAATCGCGCAGTTGAGCGGTGAATCCGCTTATTCGCCCAGGCGACATTTCGGAGGTGCCGGGCCAGCCGAGCACAACGCGAGCGCCATCGACGGTTTGATCCGAATCGACAACGACGTGATTGAACCGGCGAGCGAACTCGACGGAATGGGATGAATCGAAATCGACGATTCCCAGTCGAATCATAAGGATGTGCGCGAACGCCGACCGACACCGTCGAGTGACAATGTGCGCACTCTGGCCAAGAGACGAATCGACCGGAGAGATCGAGCGCCATTGGGCCGCGCGTTCGTCATCGACGACCGTGTGATCGCGTCTGGTGTGAGATTGTGGAAGGGTATCGAGAGGAGAGGGGCGGAAAGGTAGCCGAAACGTTATGCCGAGGCAAGATCAGTTAAGAGACGCCGCGAGACGGGTGCAGAACATGTGTTTCGAGCCCATTTTTTCGACGCAAAGAGACAAAGGGAAGATGTGTGCCACTGGCGCGTCGCCAGTGTCCACCGCGATCCACTGGCGACACGCCAGTGGCACCCAACCCGTTAATCGAAAACTGGTGCTGTACCGGACTGTTAATTAACGTTCTTTCTTGACTCATCTTTCTTTGCGCACCTTTGCCACTTCGCGCCTTTGCGTCAAAGAAAAACAAGGGCGTCGCGGCTCGCTCCGTCGGATCTCGCCGACATCGCTGCTACGCCAGAATTCCGCCCACAATTCGGCCGTCCTGCCCGTCGGTCAGGGTTTGGTCACGGGCGTTTCGCTTGTAGAGAAGTTGCGAATGGTTGATGCCGAATTGATGCAGCAGCGTCGCGTGATAGTCGTAGTGGTTCACCACGTTCTCTGTCGCCTGATGGCCGAAGTCGTCGGTGGCTCCGTAAACGCAGCCCCGTTTGAAGCCGCCGCCGGCCAACCACATGCTGAAGCCGTGTGTGTTGTGGTCGCGGCCGACTTTGTCGCGGCCGGCGTTGTTCTGGATCACCGGCAAACGTCCCATTTCGCCGCCCCAATGAACCACCGTGCTATCTAACAGACCGCGTGCTTTGAGGTCGGCAACGAGCGCTGCGCCGGGCTTGTCGATTTTCTTGCACGCCGTCGGCAGCGACTTGCGAATGCGGCCGTGGTGATCCCAGAACTGATTCTGCGTGAAGACCTGCACGAATCGCACGCCACGCTCGACCAATCGCCGGGCAATGAGGCAACGGCTGCCGTACTCGCGCGTTACCGGTTCGTCCATGCCGTACAGCGCCTGCGTCGCTTTGCTTTCTTTGCTGAGATCGAGTGCCTCTTTCGCGTTGAGCTGCATCCGGGCTGCCAGTTCATAGCTGGCAATGCGGGCCTGCAGGTCGAGTTGGGCGGGATGTTTTTCAAGATGCCGTTGATTGAGTCGCCGCAAATAGTCGAGCGATTTCCGCTGTGGCGCTCCAGCCAATTGCGGGGGCGCATCGAGGTTGAGAATTCGCGGCTCCTGCGGGCGGACGACCGTTCCCTGATAAATGGACGGCAGCCAACCATTCGACCAGTTTTCGACACCAAGCACGGGAAGTTGGCCCGGATCGATCAACGCGACATAGGCGGGCAGGTTTTCTGTTTCCGCACCTAGCCCATAGGTCATCCAACTACCCAACGACGGACGTCCGCCGAGGATGCGGCCGGTGTTCAGCGCGCGAATCGATTGTCCATGATTGTTGACGCCGGTTCGCATCGAGCGGATGAGCGTGATGTCGTCGGCGACGCCACCCAAAGCGGGCAGCAGTTCCGATAGTTCCATGCCGCATTCGCCCCGCTTGTGGAATCTCCACGGACTGGCGAGCACAGTCGAACTGGCCTGGGCGGCGTTGTCGTATTTGATTTTTCCGGGAAAGGTCTTGCCGTCGTATTTGGCCATTTCCGGTTTGGGATCGAACAGGTCGATGTGGCTGGGACCACCCTGCATCCACAGCGAAATCATCGCCCGCGCCTGCGGCTCCTCCTGCGGCGGCTTCGGCTTGAGGTCGAATATTTTGGGTGCGAGTTCCGGCCGTTCGACTGCGCATTGCGCTTCATCCTGGTTCAGCAACCAGTTCAGCGCCACGCTACCAATGCCAAGTGCATTGGCGGCAACAAAATGGCGACGCGAACAACAGGCGGTATTGAGTTTCGACACAAGTAACTCCTCTTAGCTGGGGTATCCAGCAGACCAAATTCCCAGCGGCCACGTTGATCCCAACTGCGGGTCAATCGAAATGTTGTACAATAGGACATTCACTCGACGTACAAAAACTCATTCGATCCCAGCAAGGTTTGGCAGAAGCTGGCCAATGCTTGCAGTTGGGGGGCTGGCTTTCCTGCCGGTTGCTTGCCCTTCGTCTTTGGTGCGACCGATTGCAATTGCGCAATCTGTTCGGTGAGATACGCGGTCGCCTCGCCCTGTTCGTCCGCGTTTGGATCACGGCAGTAGATCAGCTTCCATGCGCGGCGCACCTGGTTTTCGACTTCGTCGCCAACGTCACGAACGACCCGGGCGGCTAGCGCTTCCGACTCGCTGACGACGAACCCGTTATTCATCAACATCAGCGCCTGTGGGGCGACGGTCGAGCTGGCCCGCGAATCGCAGTTGGGATCCATTCGCGGCATGTCGAAAGTGTCGAGCACGGCCAACGGCCGGCTGCGGCGCACCTGAACGTAAACGCTGCGGCGAAACTCCTCGCCTTTAAGTGGAATCACAGCACCGGGACGGCCCGCATTCAGATTCTCTTTTCCAATGACAAACTGGCCGACACGGTCGGCCATGACGGGAATCGGAGGACCGAATCCCTTCGGATTCAGTCGTCCGCTGGCAGAGAGAATCGCGTCGCGAATCGCTTCGGCTTCCAAACGGCGCATCGGCATTCGGCCGTATAGGCGATTGTCGGGATCGACCTTGTGCAATTCGGAATTCGCCTGCGAGGACTGACGGTACACGGTTGATGTCATGATTCTCTGGTGCAGGTGCTTCACACTCCAACCGCCGGCCATGAATTCATCGGCCAGCCAGTCGAGCAATTGCGGATGTGTGGGGCGTTCCCCCAACATGCCGAGATCGCCCGGCGTGGGGACAATGCCGTGGCCGAAATGATGCATCCAGATGCGGTTGACCAGCACCCGTGCAACCAATGGATGCTTGCCGTCGGTCAGTCGCCTTGCATAGGCGAGTCGCCGGCCCGATGTTGGCAACTTCTCATCGTTTGCCGGCAATGAATGGCTGGTCAAAGCGCCCGATGCCGTCAGAATCGTCAAACCGGCGGGCTGCATTTCCTCTTTCGGCTGCTCATGGTCGCCGCGAAAAAACAGGAACGTTTTGGGCAACTTTCCCGGAATTTCAGTCAACGCACGGACGAATTCTTCTTTGGGTTTTGTCGCCCGCACTTTGGCGGCCTCGGCGGCACGCTTTTTCAAGTCGTCGGCCGCTTTGCGATCGTAAAGGTAAAGCGAGCCGGCGGTCACGTTGACGCTGGGATACTTCTTCATTAAGGCCGCCTGTTCGGCCGTCCGTTTTTTTACCGGCGTGTCGCGCGCTGTCCGCACGGTGGCACGCATTTCTTCGGGCAATTTGGCCAGCTCGCGTTCAAATGTCTGCTCGATGTATTCCGCCTGCTTCTTGAGCCGCTCCGCATCAACTTTCTTTGCTTCAACTTCGACAGCTTGCGACTGTTTGCGGTCGGCATCGGTGTACAGCGAAATCAGTCGCGCTCGTGGTGCCCGCCAGTTCTTCCAGTCGTATCCCGGCTCGAACACGGCCCGCATGCGGTAATAATCTTCCTGCGGAATCGGATCGTAACGGTGTTCGTGACATTGCGCGCAGCCGACCGTGATGCCCAACAGCGACGACGAGACAACATTGATGGTGTCGGCGAGTACCTGATTTCGCGCGACCATCTGATCGACGCCGCCATCACCCGTCCCGTCCGGTGCCATTCGCAAGAAGCCGGTCGCAATGACTTTGTCCATTTCTTCTGGCTTCAAGTTCTCATAGGGAGGTGAGACCATTTCGTCGCCGGCCAACTGTTCCTGAATGAATTGGTCGAACGGCTTGTCGGCATTGAATGCGCGAATGACATAGTCGCGGTACTTCCAGGCCCACTGCCGTTCGGTGTCGGCGTTGGTGTAGCCTTCACTGTCGGCGTAACCGGCAACGTCAAGCCAATGTCGGCCCCAGCGCTCGCCGTAGTGTGGTGACGACAACAGATCATCGATCAAACGTTCCCAGGCATCGGGGCGGTCATCGGCCAGGAATCGATCGACTTCTTCCGGAGTCGGTGGCAAACCGAGCAGATCGAAGTACGCGCGGCGCAACAATGTGCGCCGTTCGGCGTCGGGCGAAAACGTCCCGCCCTTCTGCTCCAATCGCGACAACAGAAACGAGTCGATCGGCGTCCGCACCCGTGCGGCATTCTTGGTTGCCGGCGTTTTGGGACGGCGAATCGGTTGAAACGCCCAGTAGCTACGATCGGCGGCAGTCATCAGCACGCCTTCTTCGACATTCTCCGGTTCCAGACCGGCCGTCTTCGCGCCCGCATCAATCCATCGGCTGATAACAGCAATCTGTGCCGGCGTTAGTTTCGTGTTGTCTTCCGGCGGCATTTCCCCACTGAGGATGCGTTCCAACAGCAAGCTCTTACCGCTTTTGCCCGGCATAATGGCCGGTCCCGATTCTCCCCCCTTGGCCATCAGACGCTTGAGCCGTAAATCGAGGCCCCCTTCCGGTTCGCCTTCGACGCCATGACATTGAAAACAGTGAGCCTTCAAAATCGGCCGCACCGTACTCTCGAATGTCGGCGCAGGCGCATCCGCGGCTCGAACCGGCACGAACGCGGTTTCCAGAACCAGCACAAAACAGGTTACTGACAACAACAGTGTCAGTCGTTGCATTTGCTTTCTCCAGTGACATTCCTCAACCGTGGATTGATGAGATACGAACAGCGGACGACGAAGCCGTCGATCACAGACGAGGTCCGCTGCAAATATCACATCCAACTACTCTTATGATAGCCTTTCCACACAGCCATGTGAATGATTCTCTGTTGAATGAGGAACAGCCGTCACCCAGTTTCTGTTGATTCTCGCGGAACACTCTGGACGCTGATCTTGCAGAGCGAACGGGCAAACTGTTGAATGACTGTTGCCCTGTCGAATTTCGACGGACACGCGGGGCGTTGCCCTGCCGTTCAATTTGCCACTTTTCCACGAATTTCAGGCGCACCGCATGTCTCAGCAGGTTTATCTCGACGGCCAACTCGTTCCAGCCGAAGAGGCAAAAGTCAGCGTTTTCGATCATGGGTTGCTTTACGGTGACGGCGTTTTCGAAGGAATCCGCGTCTACGGCCGCAACGTGTTTTTGCTCGAAGAACACGTCGAGCGTCTTTACGAAAGCGCGCTGGCCATTCGACTGGAAATTCCGATTTCGCCGTCGGCGATGATTACAGCGGTCGAAGAGACGGTTGCTGCCAACAATATTGACGACGGTTATGTGCGGTTGCTCGTCACTCGCGGTGCGGGAACGTTGGGTCTCGATCCGCGAAGGACGAGTAATCCGCAGGTTGTCATCATCGCCGCAACGATCGCGTTGTATCCACCGGAAATATACGAAGATGGCATGCCGCTGGTGACCGCCAGCACCATTCGCAACCATCCGGCGGCGATCAATCCGCGCATCAAGTCGCTCAATTATCTGAACAATATTCTGGCGAAAATCGAAGGGACGGATGCTGGTTTCGTCGAGGCGTTGATGCTCAACCATCGGGGTGAAGTGGCCGAATGCACCGGCGACAACGTCTTCATTGTGAGGGACCGCATTTTGAAAACTCCGTCGGCCGACGCCGGCATTCTGGAAGGGATTACGCGAAACGCCGTCATTGAGTTAGCTCGCGAATCCGGAAAAACAGTCCAGGAAGTGGCACTAACGCGGCACGACATTTTCACCGCCGACGAATGTTTCCTCACAGGGACCGCCGCCGAGGTGATCGCGGTCATCAGTCTCGACGGCCGAGTCATCGGCAGCGGAAAACCGGGACCAATCACACGCGAGTTGATGCAGAAATTCCGTGATTTAACACGCGGAAAATGATACGATTTACCTGTCTGATTGAATGACACCCCCAAAGCCCACGGGCCGCGACCCGTGGGATCGAACCTGAACATCGCCGTAATTCCCACCGGTCTCTTTTCCACCGTGCGGTGTTCAATCACTGATGTTCGCTGACAAAGCGTCCCACCCCGGCGTAGAGATGGATATAACAACAATGCATCAATCTGATACGAATCGTTGGAAGCCGCTCCGCAGCAATTTCGTCCGACGTGGATTTGGCGCGTTGATATCGCTGGCCGCCGCGAGCGCCATCGCGTTCGCCCCCTTTGCCGTCGGGGCCGACAAGACGAAGGCTGCCGCCGCATCGCTGGCCGCTCTCGAACAGCAGAAGCTGGCGCTGGCCGAGTTCAATTCGTTCATTGGCGGTTGGCGCGGCATCGGCATGCCCCGCCGAGGTTCACGCGCCGGCGCATGGTCGGAGACGGCCGATTGGGTTTGGCAATTCGAGAAGAACAGCGTCGCCATCGACTACAAGATCGCCAAGGGCAAGCTGCTGCAATCGGGACGCGTGACGTATAACCCGGACCGCAAGGTTTTTCTGCTCAGCGGAACTTTCGCCGACAAAGTGCGCCGCAACTATGAAGGACAGGTCAAGAACAAGAAGCTGGTGTTCGAATCAAAGGCCGCCGACGGCTACGTCCATCTGCTCACATTCTCCAGAGTGAATTCAAAGCGCTCGCTCGTTCTCTACCAAAAACGACGAGCGAACTCGCGTTTTCTCTCGCGCGTGGCCGAGGTGGGTTACACGCGTGCCGGGACTTCGTTGGCAGTCGAAGGAGCCGGCGAGATTGAATGCGTCGTCACCGGTGGCAAGGGGACCATGCCCGTAAAATACAAAGGGCAAACCTATTACGTTTGCTGCAGCGGATGCCGCGACGCCTTCAACGACGACCCGGCAGGCGTCATCGCCGCCTACAAGCTCAAACTGGCCGAACGCAAGAAGAAACGGGCGAAGACGAAGTAGTCCCACGTTGCCCGATTCCCGGTTTCTCCGAATTACGGAAATAGAAGCCTGAAGCGCAAGCGAAGGAGCTTGCTGGCATCGCCTTGGAATCATCCTTCGCTTGCGCTTCAGGCTTCTACGGTCGTCCTTACCAATCTCAACCGGTATTTTTCGGTCCCGCAGCCCGGTGTGTGATGTCTCACAGACTCGATGGCCGGGATAGACGATAATCCTTCCATCGCCGCCAATAATCGGCACACCACACCAATCGCGACCAAGGCATCGCGTCCCTCGCAAGAGCGACTGCATTGGTCATCGGTCCCGTCTGAGTTCATCACAAAGGTCTATTCATCATGCAGCTTTCCCAACTGTCTCAAGGTGCGCCCACACCGCGAAATGTAATCACTCCACTGGTTCGCGCGACGTTGTTCCTGTTGATCGCCCTTGGCAGCGGGCTGACATCGGCTCAGGCGAAAACGCCCCTAGGGAGAAAGTGGTCGCCCTCTCAGCAGGTGTCGATGGATCAGATCGACCATTCCGCCTTCGACTCACTGTTGCACAAATACGTCGACGCCGACGGATACGTGAACTACCGGGCATGGAAGGCGTCGGCGGCCGACCGGAAAGCTCTCAACAATTTCATCGTGCAATTGAGCCGGGCGACGACTCGTCGGCGGTCGGGCCGCAATGCTCAAATGGCATTCTGGATCAACGCCTACAACGCCGTCACGCTGGAAGGCATCCTGCAGGAATTCCCCACCACCAGCATTCGTAACCACACATCGAAACTGGGCTACAACATCTGGAAGCATCTGCCGTTGCTGGTCGATGGCCGCTTGCATTCGCTGGAAAATATCGAAAACAAAGTGCTCCGCCCGATGAGAGAGCCACGGATTCACTTCGCCATCGTTTGCGCATCGGTTGGCTGTCCCCGCTTGAAGAACGAGGCCTACACGGCCGACAACCTGCAGCAGCAATTGGCAGATAATACGCGAGACTTCTTCTCACGATCGCAGAATCTGCAGGTCGATTCGGCGCGACGGACGCTGCACTTGAGTTCGATACTGAAATGGTACGGCAAAGATTTCGGCCGCACCAATGCCGACCGACTCTCGTACCTGCGGCCCTATCTCCCAGCCACAGCACGGCAAGTTGCATCGCAGGGGGCATCCATCCGTTTTCTGAAATACAATTGGAACCTGAACGACCAGTCGCGAAAACCACGCACCGCGTCACGGCGGTGATGGACGTTTCGCGGGATGTGCTATCCCTTCTTCTTCGCGGTTTTCGATTCCTCGAATCGATACCATTGCCCCTTGATCTTCATCACGACATCGCCGAGCGCCAGGTACTTGGCCGTCGCGGAATTCGCGAGCAGCAGTTTGACGTACTCGTCGCTGCCGATTGTTACAGTCTGCACGTTCTTGATCTTGCCGGAATCGAACGCGCTCTCCTGCCATTCAACTCCACGTTGATAAAAGGTCTTCGAGCCGATATAGCGAACTGCCTGCAACACCGAACCGGTCTTGCCCTGACGTTCATATTCCAACTGTGCCTGAAAATCGAAAGCCGCCAGTCCACTCTTGTCCTGCTTGCGCCGCAGGTCGCGCGATTCTTTGGCAGCATTAACCTGCGCCGCCTTCTCGACGGCCGATGCGGCGGGAGTGCGAAACGCATCAAACCTCTTCAATAATTGACCCCGACCTCCCAGGCCGAATCCCGCGACACCACCACCTGCCGAGTTCCCGTTCGGGCCACTCGCGGCTAAATCATCGGCCATTAAATAACTGGTGTAGGGTGTGATGATGCCGTAGCGTTTGGCTAGGTAGGTCACCTCGTCGACCAGTTCCTGGTTCATGTCGCCGGGGGAGGATTTGCGGAGTTCGTTCAATAGGAAATCGACTTTCTTGCCGGCCCATAACCGGGGGACGAAACTGCTTTTGTCGTCTTCGGAGTATTCGGGGAACGTCAGTTTGTACTCGAACGTCTTCGTTTCGCCGGCGACGGTGCCGGTCACCTTAATGGTCTTCTCGCCGTGGCCCGTGTAGCGGCCGTAGAGAATCACCTGCTCGCCACGGAACACATCCGGAATCGTCGGCGGGTAGACGTCTTTGACTTCCAGGCCGTCGAAGCTGACTTTCAGATTGGTCATCACCGGCGAACCGACGCGGTCGAAGAAGCGGCTGATTTTCTTTTGGATGTTTTCTTCCGGCAGAATGTAGTCGGCTTCGCCGCGATGATCGAGCGCCAGGAAATCGAGCAGTTTGGTGTTCACGTCGAAGCCTTCGCCGAAGACGAAAATGCGGACGTCTTCAGTGTTTTCTTTGTCGATCTTTTTCAGAATCGCTTCAGGATCGCGTTCGCCGATGGTCGGCAGGCCGTCGGTGGCGAAGACGATCATCTTCAGACGATCGGAATCTTTGCCGAGGTGATCGAGTGAGAGTTTCAACGCATCGTTGATGGCCGTGCCTCCGCGTGCGTGCAGTTTGGCGACGTACCGCAGTGCCTTGGCGCGGGAGGCGTCATCGACTTTGACCAGACCTTCCTCCTGGAAGTGACGCGGGACCGTGCTGAAATCGACGATATTAAAGCGGTCGCCATCACGCAGACTTTCGACGCAGTATTTCAGTGCGCCGCGGGCCTGTTCCATCTTGCCGTCTTTGAGCATGCTGCCGGAGGTGTCGACGCAGAAGACGACGTCTTTGGGCAGGATGTTGGCTTCGGTCAACTTGCCGGCGCCCTGGCCGATGGTGGGTGAGAGCATCATCATGAAGCTGCCCTCTTCGTCGAGTTCACGATGGGCGACGATGCTGGCACCGACTTCTTCCGGCGTGGTCTGGTAGTACATCACGAACGGATGCTTGGGCATGTAGTTTTCCTGCTTCCACTCGACGGCCACGTCCCAGCCTTCCTTCTCGACGATGTTGATCGCGTGCGTCGGCGAATAGATGTTCTTGATCGGCTCTTTGCTGTTGATGTTGACCGTGACCGAGGCCGACTTCAGCGGTTGCATGAGCGCTTTGGGGTTGGTGTTGAGCATCTGCAGGCGGATGAGGTCGCCCCGTTTTTTGAGTACGGTGGTGTAAGTCAGTTTGACTTTGACCACGCCGCCCGGCGCGATGCGGGGGACTTGTGTTTGGATGAGCTGGTTGCCGAAGTATTCGAGCAGCGCGGGCGAGCCGCCGTTCTTAACGATGTCGGTGAAGACTTCTTTCGCCTTTTCGACGTCGAGGATTTCGGCCTTCATTTCTTTGCCATCAACCAGGACCGACATGTTATCGACCTGCGCGCCCGGTTCGAGTTCCATGTAACAGGTGCCGCCGACGACTGCGCGGGGGTTGGGATTCTTGAAGGTGCAGTCGTAGGTTTTGCTGGCAACCTGATCGGTGATGTTGATGGTGATGTGATCGAGCCAGACCTGCACCGGCTGCGGCGACCGCATGAAACAGGCATAACCAACCGACCCGGCGGCCGACAGCGCGACAAGAGCGGTTAACGCCAGCAATGATTTGAGGGAACGTTTCATGACTCCGGCTCCTTGTGGATCGCGGGGCGTGTTTTGCCGTAGCTGAACTCGCAAGAGTTCAGGGGGTCTGTCACAACATCTGAAATCTCGCGAATCCAGCGACCAGACCGACACGTCCTTGAGGACGATTGGGTGATGAGTGGTATTAG